>NZ_JBFAHR010000012.1:0-140288 GCF_040654275.1 Nocardia sp. NPDC050717 | reverse complement strand
CAAGGCAACGGCGGCGGCAACCAAAGCAACAACGGCAACCAGAACCCTGGCAGCGGGAACGGCAACCAAGGCAACGGCGGCGGCAACCAAAGCAACAACGGCAACCAGAACCCCGGCAACGGGAACGGCAACCAAGGCAACGGCGGCGGCAACCAAAGCAACCCAGGAGACCCCGGCGGCAATCCGAACCCCGGCACGGCCCCTGCCCCGCAACCGGCGCCGGCGGCACCCGCCCAACCTGAGCCGGAGACCGGCCCGCCGGACACCGCGGGGCCCGGCGGCGGACCGGGTAGCGGTGCGCCCGGTGGCGGCGGCGGCTCCGCACCTCCCGCCGGATCCGCTCCCGGCGACTCCCCCGGTTCGCCCGCGCCCGGCGCGCCCGGCGCGCCACCGGCCGCGCCCGCACCGGCATCCGGCGGCGGGCCCGCGGCGCCCGCGCACGAGGTCGCACCCACCAGCGACACCGGCATCCTCCCCGAGCCGAAGCTGCTGTCGGTGATCGGTGGTCTGCTCGCGCTCGGCCTGGCCGGTGGCGGATCGGCGGCGGTCAGTTTCCAAGGCGCCGCCCAAGCCCAGGCTCGCGTCGATGCCGCCCGCGCGGAGTTCTTCGGCCCGCGTGCGTGATCCTCGCGAACGCGGTCCGCAGGCCGGTTCGGTAGGCCTCGTATCCTGACGGCGTGCGCCTGATCGATCTGACCCGGCCGATCCACACCGGCATGCCCGTGTTCCCGGGTGATCCCGAGGTGCGACTGGAACCGGCGCTGCGGGTCGCGGTGGACGGCGTGAACGTGCTGCGCCTGCATCTCGGTTCACAATCCGGAACCCATGTCGACGCCCCGGCCCACCTCGATGACCGCCTGCCCGCGATCGACGAACTGCCGCTCGACCGCTTCGTCGGGCCGGCCCGGATCGTGGACGCCCGGTCCGTGCCGGCGCGGACCGCGATCGGGCCCGCGCTGTTCGACATCGACCTGACACCCGGCGCGATCGTGCTGATCGCCACCGGGTGGTCGTCGAGGTGGGGAACGGCGGAATACCTCGCCCACCCCTACCTCCACCCGGATGCCGCACAACTGCTGGTGGACAACGGCATTCGGACCGTCGGCGTCGACGCCCCGAGCATCGACCCGTCCGAGACCGACGACCTCACCCTGCCCGCACACCGGATCCTGTGCGGTGCGCACGCGGTGATCGCCGAGAACCTCACCGCGCTCGACGAACTGGTCGCCGCGCAGGCGGCGGGCGAACCGATCGAGGTGTCGCTGTTCCCGCTGCCGTTGCGCGGCGGGGACGGCGCCCCGATCCGCGCGGTGGCCCGGATCGGGCACGGACACGGCGGGACGCCGTTCCGGCAATAGCGACGTACATTTTTCCGGAATTAACTATTCGGAATAAACAACTAATAGTGACTAGTGATATTTTCACCCTGGACAATTTACGATTTCGACCACGGAAAGATACGGGCAGGCTATATTTTCTGAACACCCCAATTTGCGGTTCGACAACCCGTCACACCGCTGCTCGATAATTCTGGAGATCGCCATGAGATCGACCTCTTCCCTGTTCCGCGCCGGCTTTCTCGCGCCGGTGGCCGTCGCTACCGTCTTTTGTCTGGCCGCGCCGGTGAATGCGGCGCCCGTCAGTGTGAACTGGAGCTGCCGGGGCACCGTCCTCGGCATCGGCCAGACCTCGAGCATGAACACCACCGTCACCGGCACCGCACCGGCGTCGGCGGCCTCGGGTTCCGCGGTGGCCATCACCATCACGCCGGGCGCCTCGTCGGTGCCCAGCTCGGCCTCCGGGTTCACCGTGAACAACATCAGCAATCTCAAGATGACCATTCCGACGCCGGCGAATTCGACATTGGTCTCGGCGACGGCATCCGGCGGCACCGTCGCGGGCAGCGTCTCCACCTCGGGCGGGAACGTGGTGCTGACCGTGCCGGGTCCGATCGCCGGCGGCACCAGCTTCACCCCGCCCGCGGTGACCGTCAACGTCACCGCCGGCGCCGCGGGCACGCCGATCACCAGCAAGTACGCGGGCACGAGCTACACCAGTCCCGGCATGACGATGACGACCAACGTCTCCTTCGTCGGCAATGTCGCGACCTCGTGCTACCCGAACCCGTCGCCGACCCTCACCACCACGACCGTCACCTAGGCCCGCCGCGGGGCGGCGCGGCACGATGATCGCCGACCGTCCGCGGTGGTTCGGACCGGGCCGGGTCGCGTCGGCGACCCGGTCCGCTCGCCGCCCGCCGAACCCGCGACCATCACGCCGACAATGGTTGCCCCGCTTGAGGTTTGAGCCCGAAATGCGCACCATCGCGCCGACCCCGTGTCGTACAGTGCATGTCCTTCAGGTTTCAAGTGATCGATGGGAAAGCCTGTGTGCCCGACGACAAGCGAACCCGCCCGGATCTCGGTGCAGCTCAAGCGAGCGCTGGAGTTCTATCACGGAACCGTCGAAGATCTGTCCCGCGAAATGATCAGAGTGCTCGGCGTGAACGAAACCGACCGCCGCGCACTGGAGATCGTCCTGCTCGAGAGCGAGCAGCCGACGACGCCGGGAAGGCTGGCCGAACGGCTCGGCCTCACCGCGGCGGGCGTCACGGTCATGCTCAACCGGCTGGAGAAGCAGGGCTACATCACCCGCTCGCTGCACCCGACGGATCGCCGCCGGGTGATCGTGATGGCCACCGAACTCGCGGCGCACCGTATTCAGGAACTCGTCGTGCCCATGATTGTCGAGAGCTACAAAATGTTGCTCACCTATTACGACGCCGACGAACTAGAAATAATCGCCGATTTTCTCACCCGCGCGGGCGAACTGCAAAAAGTCCATCGCGAACGACTGCGCGACGTGGATCCCTATCCGAGGCCATGAGACCGACCGGCCCACGGTCGCGACAGTTGCCGGGAGAAAGCAGGAGTTCGGATGCGCACCGTCGACAACAGCGAAGAATCAGCGTCCGAACGGCTGCGGCGGCAGCTGTCGCGCGCGGGCGTCACCGCTGCCCTGGTGACGGCGGCGATCGGGTTGGCGATCGCGGCCGGGGCGGATACGAGCCCGCCGTCGCGGGCGAACGGCACCTCATGTACCCCCGCCGAGCCCGCGAAGACCGACCCCACCCCGCCCATCGACGCTCCGGGTGTGGACCCCGCGCCGGGTGAGCAGCCCGCTTCCAGAGGGGAACCGGCACCGGGCGAGACTCCCGTTCCGGCGGAGGAGGCAACCGCTCCGGCCGAGGCACCCGCCTCGAATGAAACGGCGGGCACCGACACCGAAACACCCCAGCCGACTGCCGAACCGACGAACACGGCGACCGCGACACCAGAGACGACTCCCGTCCCCACAGACAGCCCCACGGAGACCTCGGCGGGCATGTCGGTCAGCGCGAGTTTCTCTGCCACAGTGAGTCTTTCGATCCACAGCCCACCCACCGTGCGGTTCCCGGATCCGGCTGGCCCGACCTCGACGGTGACCGTCACGCTCCCACCGACAGCCACGGTGACCGCCGATCCGAGCACGGTCACGGCGTCGACTCCCCCGTCGACCAGCACCGTCCCGTCCCCCGACCCGACGACACCACCGCCGCACACAACGACGACCACGGAGCCGCCGTCGACCACGACGCTCCGGCCGCCGTCGACCTCCTCTTCGGCTCCGCCGACCACTCGGCCCCGTACGACGACCACGACCGCGCACCCCACCACGACACCCGCCTCCCCACCCCCGCCGAAGACGACCACCGCGTTTCCACCCCGGACGACGACCACACCCCCGACCTCGACGACGCCGACCCGTCCCACGCCGTCGATCGCGCACCCACCGACCTCCGCACGGCAGCGCACTCCCGAGCGGTAGCCCCCGTCAGGCTTCCGGACGGGTTGCCCTACCCGGCCGGGACGATGTTCTGGTTGAGATGGAAGAGGTTGCCCGGGTCGTAGATCTGCTTGATCGCCGCCAGGCGGTCGTAGTTCGGGCCATAGTTGGCGCGGATGCGGTTCTGGTCGTCGGCGGCCATGAAGTTGATGTAGCCGCCGTCGGCGGTGTGCGGTTCGAGCGCCGCGTAGTAGTCGCGCACCCACGCGACATGGGATTCGTTGTCGCTCGGATCCGGCCACATGCCCGCGATGACGGGGGCGAAGTTCGCGGTGCGGTAGGCGAACGCGGTGGCGTCCACCGCGACGTCGTGCACGGCGCCGTCGATCGGGTAGAGGTGCATGGTGGACTGCACGGTGGGGACCTTGGGGCCGAACGCGAGATGCGCGGCGAGGGCGCCGTCGGTGAGCTCGGGCTGGAACGCCGCCTTCCAGTAGTGCTGCAATCCGGCCGGAAGCAGCCCGTCGAACGCGCTGTTCAGGGCCGGGTAGGGCATCCGGCCGACGTGCTCGGCGACCGGCGCCGCGACCGCGCGCAGCTCCGCGAGCAGCGCTTCGCCCTCCGCGTCGCCGCCGTTGAAGCACGAGACGATGAGCAGGAAGGGCTCACCGACCCTGTCCTCCGGGATGAACGGGAGTGGTGGGGCGATCTGGAAGGCCGGGAAGGCGCCCATGGCGCGGGGGGCCGTGGCGATCCAGTCGCGGTAGGTCCGCAGCAGCTCGTCGGCGGCGTCGAGTTCGAAGAACATGGGTCCGCCGTAGATGGTGTCGACCGGGTGGAGGTCGAACTCCATCTCGGTCACCACCCCGAAATTGCCGCCGCCACCGCGCAGTGCCCAGAACAGGTCGGGGTGTTCGGTCGCGTTCGCGGTCACGAAGGTGCCGTCGGCCAGGACGACATCGGCGGAACGCAGGTTGTCGATGGAGAGCCCGTGGGCGCGGGCGAGGTAGCCGATGCCGCCGCCGAGGGTCAGTCCGGTGACGCCGGTGGTCGAGATGATGCCGCCGGTGGTGGCGAGTCCGAAGGTGTGCGCGGCGTGGTCGAAGTCGCCCCAGGTGCACCCGCCCTGGACGCGGGCGATCCGGCGCTCGGGATCGATACGGATTCCTTTCATCGCGCCGAGATCCAGGACGATGCCGTCGTCGACGGTGCCGAACCCGGGCACGCTGTGCGCGCCGCCGCGCACGGCGAGGTCGAGTCCGCTCTCCCTGGCGGCGCCGACGGCGGTGCGCACGTCGGCGACGTCGACCGCGCCGACGACGGCGAGCGGGGTGCGGTCGATCATCCCGTTGTAGACCGAGCGGGCCTGGTCGTAGCCGGGTGAGCGCGCCGTGATCACCTCCCCGCGGACCGCTTCGAGCATGGTCAGTGCCGGTGTGCCGTTCATTTCCGCTCCCTGGGGTACTCGTCGGGCTTGCTCACCTGGGACGCTACGGAGCGCCCGCATCGCGCGCCTGACCTGATCTGATCGAATCGGCGCAGGTGACAGGGGGTCAGATCGGACTATCTCGGTGGCCGCCGAATCCGGCTATGGTCGAGAAGTGACGGAATCGGCGACGCCGAGCAGCGGCACGACCTTCGTCGGCCGCCGCGCGGAGGTCGCGCGACTCGAAGCCGTCTGGGCCGCGGTCGAGAGCGACCGACGGCAGGTCGTGTTCGTGGGCGGCGAGCCGGGTGTCGGCAAGACCCGGCTGGTGAGCGAGGCGGCCGCCGCACTGCGGGCACACGGCGCCACGGTGCTCACCGGCGCGTGCCGCCAGGATCTCGACATCCCCTACCGGCCCTTCGTCGCGATCCTCGAGCAGGCGATCGAGCAGACCCCGCCGGACGTACTGCGGGCGATCGCGCCCGCGGCGGCCGCGCCGCTGTTGCGGCTCACGCCGGCCGTGTCGCGGTATTGGCCGTCGGCCCAACCGGTTCCGGACGACCGGGACTCCCGACCCGCCCTCTTCGACGCCCTCCTGCGGGTGTTGCTGGCGCTCGCCGAACGCTCCGCCCTGGTGCTGGTGCTGGAGGATCTGCACTGGGCGTCGGAGCCGACGCTGGCGATGCTGACCCATCTGGTCGAGTCCACGGCCGGGGAGCGGCTGCTCGTGCTGGCGACCGTGCGGACCACCGCGCCGGACCGCACGGACGCGGTCGGCTTCGCCCTCGCCGATCTGTACCGCCTCGACGGTGTCGCCCGGATCGACCTCGTCGGGCTCAGTACCGAGGAGGTCGCCGAGTACCTCGTCCGGGCGGCCGGGGTGTCGCCCGGGGCGGCCCGCTCCGCGGCGCCCGTCCTGCGTGATCACACCGGAGGCAACCCCTTCTTCCTCCGGGAGTACTGGCATGACCTGGCGAGCCGGGGCGGCCTGGACGCGGTGCGATCCGGTGGCGCCGCACCGCGATCGGTGCAGGACGCGCTGGCCCGGCGGCTCGCGGCCTTCGAGGTCGAGCACGCGCGGGTGATCGAGCTGGCGGCTGTCGCCGGTGACACCGTCGACCCCGAGCTTCTCGCCGACGGCGGCGACTCCGACACGGTCCTCGCCGGCATCGATGTCGGCGTGCGCGCCGGACTTCTCGTCACGGGCGCCGCGGACGGCGAGTATCGCTTCGCGCACGCGCTCGCTCGCCAGGCCGTCCTCGACCGGATGTCGGCGGGTGAGCTCGCGGCCGCGCACGCGCGGGTCGCGCTGGCGATCGAACAGCGCGACCCTACCCGGGTGGCCGCGCTGGCGCACCACTTCTTCCGGGCCCGTGCGCTCGGCCACGCGGACAAGGCCGTCCACTATCTCGTCCTCTCCGCCCGTCAGGCCGAGCGCGGCATCGCCCAGCGCGAGGCGGCGGCGCTCTACGAACGCGCCGCGCAGGCGCACGCCGGGCACGGACCGACCAGGGTCGAGCTCCTCTCCGCGGCGGCGCGCTGTCACCTGCACGGCGGCGACTTCCCGACCGCCCGCCTGCTCTACGAGGAGCTCGCCACCGACAGCGACCCCCGCGTCCGGCTGGCCGCCGCGATCGGGCACGAGAACGCGTCGTGGCGACCCTCCGCGAGCGGCAGGCGCACACTGGCCCTGCTGAGCGAGGCGCTACGGGCCGCGGCGCTGGACCCCGACGATCCGCTGTCGGTGCGCGCGCACGCGAGCATGGGGCGGGCCGTGTCGTTCACCGGCGATGCCCCGCGCGCACGCCGGATCGGCGACGACGCGCTGGCGCGGGCCAGGGCGATCGGCGATCCCGAGCTGCTCGCGCACGCCCTGTGCACGACACTGTGGCAGGGGATCCGCCCCGATCTGGCGCCCGAGCTGCTGGCCAGGGCGATCGAGCTCAACGACCTCGGCGCGCGCCTCGGCGACGACGACTACCGGGGCCCGGCCGCCTTTCACCGTGCGGTGTTCGCCTACCTGCTCGGCGACGAGCCGACCTGGAGCAGCGCCCAGCGCGATCTGACCGAGCTGGCGCTGACTCGGGGCCAGCCGTTCTTCCGGTACGTCTCCGGCTGCTCGCGCTGCGCGCACCGGTTCGCGGTCGGTGATTTCGCGGGCGCCGAGCGGATCAGCGATTGGCTCGACGACCAGTTCACCCACGAGTTCGGCGGCGCCACCGAGGGATCGTGGGGCGTGCAGCAGTTCATGCTCCGACGGGTCACCGGCGGGCTCGACCAGGTTCGTTCGCTCATCACCGGGCGGGAGAGTTTCGACGAGCACTGGCTGCCCGGCCTGTTGGCCCTGTACACGGAACTCGAGATGTGGCAGCCCGCCGAGCGGCTGCTGACCCACCTGTGCGATCGGCTCGGCGACCACCGGTTCGGCGCGCAATGGGCGGGGGTGCTGGCCTTCGCCGCGGAGGCCGCGGCCCGGCTCGACGACACCGCGGTGGCGGCGACGCTGCGCCCACTGGTGGCCGAGTACGCCGGAGCCAATCTGATGGCGGGCGCGAGCGTCGCGGTGTTCGGGAGCGCGGATCGCTATGTCGCCGAGCTCGACTCCGTGCTCGGTCTGCCGAGCGCCGACACCCATTTCGAGCGCGCGCTCGCGATGGACCGCCGGATGGGCGCGCTGACCCACCAGGCCGAGACCTTGGCGGCCTGGTACCGGCACCGGGCCCGCCGGTCCGATGCCGGGCCCGGCCCCGCCGCCATCGATCTGGCCACCGAGGCACGCGCGCTCGCACGACGGATCGGGCACCGCCGCATCCTGCGGGAGCTGGAGGCGGACCCGGCGCCCCGGGTCGAGCGCGCCTGTCTACCGAACGGGCTGACCGAGCGTGAGGTGGAGGTGCTCCGGCTGGTCGCCGACGGGCTGTCCAATCGCGAGATCGGTGAGCGCTTGTTCATCAGCGCCAACACCGCCGCCAATCATGTGCGCAGCATCCTGATCAAGACCGCCGCCCCCAACCGCACCAGGGCCGCGATCTTCGCGGCCGAGCACGGACTGCTCTAGCCGACTGCCCGCCCGTCCGCCGTCGACACGGGCGCGAAGGCGCCGTCCGGCGAGATCGTGCCGGACAGTTCCATGATGGCGTCGGCCGGGATGCCGGCGCGGACCGCGGCGGCGCGGATCGCCTCGACGTTGTCGGCCTCGTAGAGGCAGAACGTCTTGCGTTTGTCCAGGGACAGGAAGGAACTGAGCCAGCGCACGCCGAACTCGTCATTGATCCGGTTGATCTCCGCGGCGGTCTCCGGGGCCACCTCGAGCTGTTCGGCGAATTGCCGCTCCACCATGAATACCGGCATCGCAACGCCCTTTGATCGTGCTCGGGCGGCGGCCGTGCGGTACACCGGCCCGAACGGTGGTCCCGACCTCGACTTCAACGTACCAAGGCCCGCCCTCGGTGTTCAACGGTCGGCACCGCGCGGCCTCGCTCAGTCGTCGGCGTCGATGTCGAGGTACCGGGCGGGCAGCCGGATCACCGTCCAGGCCGCCAGTGCCATGGTGAGGAGCACGTGCAGCAGGTACACGGTGCAGACGGGGATGATGCCGTAGTCGGTCATCCATTCGCCGAGCGGGATCAGGGCGACCAGGTCGGCGCCGAGCATCAGGATCGACAGCAGCAGGGCAGGCGCGGTCCAGGGTGGCGGTTCGTCGCGCTCCTCGCCCGGCGGATCCACGCATGGAGCGTCGGTCGGAACAGTGACGATGACGGGGTGCGCGTCGGCGACCATCGGAATCCTCGAGGTTTCGGTGTCCAGCTGTCCGGACGGTGACGACTCCGGGCACCCGGAGCTGTTCCGCTCGTCTCGTGTTCGGCGCCGACCCGGCGCCCGGATCTGCCCGGACTCCGAAAATCTCGATATCCGCAAATCTTCGGCAATGTTTGCCGAGTCCGACAGGCGATGCCCGCGACCATCGTTCGACGGCGCGACTTCGGCCCGGATCGGCTGCCACCCGTTCTCGGCACACCGAGCCGCCGATGGTTTGCTGCCGCCCTCGGTGCAGGGACAGCAAACATGATCGGACGATACGACCCGGCGAAATCCGCACCAGCGATTCCGATCGCCACGACAGCATTCCTTCTGTCGCAACACCTTTCGATGCTCCGAGCGGGCCGGACAGCACTGAACCCGACCGATGGGCATCGTTTCGTACGCTGTGCGAGACTGCACTGATGGCCGAGACCGTTGATCTTGTTTCGAACGTTTCCGACACCGCCCGCTGGGTGGCTGCCTTCCGCGCGATCGAATCCGCCCGTCCCGACGCGCTTTTCCACGATCCCCTCGCCGATCGCGTGGCCGGTGAACGGGGCCGCGCCATCGCCGCCGGCACGCCCCGCCTGATGCACAACGGCTGGAATCTGGTCACCCGCACCAAACTCATCGACGATCTCATCACGAAGTCCGTCGCGCAGGGCTGCGACCGGGTGCTCAACCTGGCCGCCGGCATGGACACCCGCCCGTACCGGCTGGATCTGCCCGCCGAATTCCCGTGGGTGGAAGGCGATCTCCCGGCCTTGGTCGCGGAGAAGAACGAGCTGCTGGCCGAGGAGTCGCCGCGCTGCGCGCTGACCCGCACGGCCGTGGATCTCGCCGACCCCGCGGCCCGCGACGCGTTTCTCGACGAAGCCCTCGCCGGGGCGCAGCGCGCGCTCGTGCTCACCGAGGGCCTGGTGTACTACCTCACCGAAGACAATGTCAGCAGCTTGGCCGCCGCCTTCGCCCGTCCTGAAATCGGGTGGTGGACACTGGATGTCAACAACGAGGCGCTGGTGCGGCGGATGAACAAGGCCACCTCCGAACTGCTCGCCAACGCGCCATGGCACTTCGGTCCGGTCGATCCGCTGCGCTTCTTCGCCGACCTCGGCTGGACCGCCGACGACGTGGAAGTGCTGGTCGCGGCCGCGCACCGGTTCCACCGGCTGCCCTGGTTCATGAAGCCGGTGACGCTGTTCCCGCAGCCGGATCCCCGCAAGCCGCTGCGCAGCACGTGGAAGCCGTGGAGTTCGGTGGTGCGGCTCAGCCACACCACGGCGAGCCGCTGACTCACGAGCTCCGTTCTCTTCCAACGAAAGGCTATGCGCCCCATGGGCAACAGCTGGCTACGTCGCCTGTCCCCCACCCCGCGCGACGGGGCACACACGGTGTTCTGCTTTCCGCACGCCGGTGGTTCCGCCATCTCCTTCGGCCCCCTGGCCAGATCTCTGGGCGCCGACTACAACGTCCTCGCCGTCCAGTATCCGGGGCGCCAGGACCGGCGCCAGGAGCCGCTCGTTGGCACCGTTGCCGACCTCGTCGACGGCATGCTTCCCGAGGTGAAGGATGCGGCCGCGAGCGCGGGGGATTTCTCCGTCTTCGGGCACAGTATGGGCTCGGTCGTCGCCTTCGAGGCGTGCAGGCGGCTCGAGCGGGATCTCGGGGTGAGCGCGCGGGTGCTGTTCGCCTCCGGCAGGCGCGCGCCCTCGGCGGCACTCCCGGCGCTGCGCATGCATCAGCTCGGCGACCGCGCGCTGTGTGATCACCTGCTGCAGTTCGGCGGCACGCCTGCGGCGCTGCTGGCGGAGCCCGAGTTCCGGCAGCTGATCCTGGCTGTCGTCCGCAACGACTACCGCGCCATCGAGACCTATGAATGCGAACCGGACGCGCGGGTCGGCAGTCCGCTCGTCGCGCTGGCGGGCGATCGCGATCCGGATGTGGATGCGGCCCAGCTCGCGGGCTGGGGCGCGCACACATCCGGAAGCTTCTCCGCGACAACGTTTCCCGGCGGCCATTTCTTCATCGACGCCAACGGCGAGGCCGTCGGGCAGCTGATCCGCGAGCACTGCGCGCGAGCGCTGTCGGTGTAGCCGCGCACGACCGGGTGGGCACGGTGCCCACCCGGTCGCTGTCGCTAGCGCGCGAGCCACTCCTCGATCGCGGCGGCGACGTCGGCCGAGCCCTCCTCCAGAACCGTGATGTGGTCGGCCTGGACGGGCACCACGGTGTGCGCCGGATCCCACGGTTGGGCCTGCCAGGCCCCGCGCTCCGACGATCCGCCCAGGAAGTTCTGGGCGCACTGGAGGAACAGCGTGGGCGTGGCGACGGAACCGGGCACCTTCTCCTTCAGCAGCTGGACATAGCGGCCCATGCCGGTCAGCCTGGCCTGGTCGAAACGCCCGAAGGTGGCCTCCGCCGAGACCATGTGCTCGAACATCGCCCGCAGCAGCCATTCGGCGTCGTCGTTCACCGTGTAGGTGTCGATCATGACCACCGCTTCGGGCGCCGGTCCGCCCGCCGCTTCCAGATGCTCGGTGACGAGGTAGGCCAGCAGGCCGCCCGAGGAGTATCCGGCCAGCACGAACGGCTCCCCTTGGGCCGCGGCGACGATGGAGCGCGCCACCGCCGCCGCGGCGGCCGCGGGCGTCGCGGGCAGCGGCTCGCCCGTCCGGCACCCGATCGGCGTCAGCGCCACGACCTCGCGGTCGGAGCGCAGGTGCGAGGCGATCCGCGCGTACTGGTGCGCGCCGCCGGTGGCCAGTGGCGGCGCCAGGCAGATGACGCGCGGCAGCCCGGTGCCCGCGGCGAGCCGGGTGGGCGCCGGGAGCTGGTCCACGTCGTCGGCCGAGGAGAACTGCTCGCGCAGCTCGGCCGCCGCCCGCAGCACCGCGAAGCCCTTGTCCGCCTTGCCGGAGGCGACCGCACCACGGAACATCCCGTAGAGCGAGTCGTCCGCACCGCCGGTCGCCTCGCCCGCGCCTGCGGTGCCCGCGAGCTCGAGCCGCAGGTAGCGGGCCAGCGCCGCCGGCGTCTTGTGGTCGAAGACCGCGGCCGTCGGCAGGGTCAGACCGGTGGTGGCGTTGAGCGTGGTCCGCAACTCCATGGCGGCCAGTGAGTCGAATCCCGACTCGAGGAAGTCCCGCTCGGGGTCCAGCGCGTCGGCGCTGGCGTGTCCCAGCAGTCCGGCCGCTGTCTCGAGGATGTGGGTCCGCAGCCACTGTTCCTGCTCGGTCTCGGACAGCTGTGCCAGCCGCCTGCGCACCGCCCCCGCGTCCTGCGCTCGGGCACGCTGCCGCCGCCCGGTCCGGCCTGCGAGCTCGCGGAGCAGCGCGGGCACAGTCTCCCTGGCACGCAGTGCGGCCAGGTCGATCTCGACCGGCACCTGCACCGGCCGCCCCGAAGACACTGCCGCGTCGAACAATTCGAGCGCCTTGTCCGCGGCCAGCGGCGGCAGGCCCTGGCGGCGCATGCGCTGCCGGTCGGCCTGGCTGAGCCACTGCGAGAGTCCGGTGGCGATGTCCCACAGGCCGTAGGCGAGCGAGGTCGCGGGCAGCCCTTCGGCGTGCCGGTGGACGGCCAGCGCGTCGAGGAACTGGTTGGCCGCCGCGTAACCGCCCTGGCCCGCGGGCAGAATCGAGCCCGCCGCCGAGGAGATCAGCACGAAGGCGGACAGCCCGGCGTCCCTGGTGAGTTCGTGCAGATGCCAGGCGGCATCGGCCTTCGCCGCGAGGGAATAGTCGATCTGGTCGGGGGTCAGGGTGTCGACCAGCCCGTTGTGGGCGACGCCGGCCACATGGACGATCGCGCCCAGCGGGTGCCGCGCCGGGATCGAGTCCAGCAGCTCGCGCAGGGCGGCGCGGTCACCGACGTCGCAGGCCGCGACCCGGATCTCGACGTCGAGCGCGCCTAGTTCCGCGAGGAGCTCCGCCGCGGCGTCCGGGCCACGCCGCCCCGCGAGCAGCAGATGCCGTACCCCGTGCTCGCGCACCAGGTGCTCGACGAGGCGCCGACCGATTCCGCCGGTGCCGCCGGTGACCAATACTGTCCGTTCGGGATCCCAGGGGGCCTGCTGCTCCGTGGCGGACGCCACGGCCCGGACGAGCCGCGGCACCCGGGTTTCCTCGCCGTGGACTGCCAGTTCCGGTTCCCCGGTGAGCGCTACTGCCGCCAGCCGCTCCGGCGTGGTCGCCGCCGCGGCTTCGACGAGCACGATCCGCCCCGGGTGCTCGGCCTGCGCCGCACGCACCAGACCCCATACGGCGGCCGCGGCGGGATCGGCCGCGCTGTCGGTGATGACAGCCAAAGTGCTTGCGGCATAACGCTCGTTGCCCGTGAACTGCTGAACGGCGTCGAGTGTGTGATGCAGAGCCGTACGCAATCGGGTGGGCATCTCCGCACCGTCGACCGGTGGCCGGAACAGGTGTACCGCTGCGGGCTCGGCCGCGCCCCAGTCGGCCCAGGAGATCTCCGTCGCCGATTTCGGTGCCGGGCCGGGGCGCCAGCTGAGTTCGTAGAGTCCGTCCCGCGTCGGCGCTGTAGTCGCGAGCAGTTCTCGCGACAGTGGCCGCAGGGCCAGGGACCGGACCGAAAGCAGCGGTGCGCCGGCGGAATCCGCCATGGTCAGGGTGATCGTCTCCGCGTTCGGCACGGACAGCCGGGCCCGCACGCGGCGGGCACCGTCGGCGTACAGGCGCACCGAGGACCAGGCGAACGGGACCAGGGTCGGCCGGTCGTCCTCGTCCGTGTCCCGTGCGAGCCCGAAGGGCAGCGCGTGCATGGCCGCGTCGAGCAGCGCCGGATGCACGCCGTAGCCCTGTGTCGCGGTGTGCTCGGGGAGCGCGACCTCGGCGAAGAGGTCCTCGCCGCGCCGCCACAGCGCGACCAGCCCCTGGAACGCGGGCCCGTAGTGGTAGCCGTTGTCGGCGAGCGTGTCGTACACGCCGTCCACGGTCACCGCGGTGGCTCCCGTGGGCGGCCAGTGCGCGAGGTCGTCCCACTCCGCCGAGGCGGACGCCTCGTCGGCCGGGCCGACGGTGCCGGTCGCGTGGTGGTTCCACGGGTCCGCCGGATCGTCGGTGTCGGTGCGCGAGTAGATGTCGAGCCGTCGGCGGCAGGTCTCGTCGCCGTCGCCGACGACCACCTGGATGTGCACCCCGCCGTGTCCCTGGAACACCAGCGGCGCCAGCAGGGTGAGTTCCGCCAGTTCGGGACAGTCGACCTGGTTTCCGGCGTGCAGGGCCAGTTCGACGAATCCGGTGCCGGGCAGCAGGACGGTGCCGAGCACATCGTGATCGGTCAGCCAGGGGTGGGTGGCCGCGGACAGGCGGCCGGTGAGCCGGACGCCCCCGCTCTCCGGTTGTGCCACCCACGCGCCGAGCATGGGGTGCTCGGTGGATCGCAGACCGAGCGCGTTGGGCTCGCCGGTGTGCAGCGGGCCGGTCGTCCAGAAGTGGCGGTGCTGAAAGCTGTAGGTCGGCAGATCGATCTTCGTGGCGCCGGTGCCACCGTAGTAGCTCGACCAATTCACCGTCGCTCCCGTGACATACGCCCTGGCCAGGCCTGTCAGCAGGGTCGCCGGGTCCGCGCTGTTCCGCTTGGTCAGCGCGACGGCGGTCGCGGTGTCGAGCGTCTGGGCGATCATCGGGGTCAGCACGGCGTCGGGGCCGACCTCGACGAACCGGGACACGCCCGCGTCGGCCATCGTGGCGACCGCGTCGGCGAAGCGCACGGTGTCACGGACCTGGCGCACCCAGTACGCGGGGTCCGTCATCTCCTCGGTGACCCGGGCGCCCGTCGCGGTCGACACCAGCGCAATCGTGGGACGCCCGAACGTCACCCCCTCGATCGCCGCGGCGAACTCGGCCAGCATGGGTTCCATCAACGCCGAGTGGAAAGCGTGCGACACCCGCAATCGGTGTGTCCGCCAACCGCGTTCGGCACACAGGTCGGCCACGGCCGCCACCGCGGCTTCGTCGCCGGACAGCACCACCGACGACGGCCCGTTCACCGCCGCCACCGACAGTCCCGCGGACAGCAGTGGCAGCACGTCGGCCTCCGGCGCACCGACGGCCACCATCGCGCCTCCGGCGGGCAGCGCCTGCATCAATCGGCCGCGCGCCGCCACCAGTACCGCCGCGTCCGGGAGCGACAGCACGCCGGCGACATGCGCGGCGGCGACCTCACCGATCGAATGACCGGCGACGACATCCACACGCACGCCCCAGGTTTCGAGCAGCCGGAACAGCGCGACCTCGTACGCGAACAAACCAGCCTGAGCGAAGACCGTCTGGTCGACCAGGTCGCCGCTCAAGGCCTCGGCCAGCGAAACCGGCTGTCCCGACGCCGAATCCAGCTCCGCGACGATCGCGTCGAAGTGCTCGGCGAACACCGGACAGGCGGCGCGCAGTGCGTCGGCCATCCCGGCCCATTGCGCGCCCTGTCCCGAGAACACCGCGCCGGTCGAACCGGGCGTCGCGCGCCCGGTCACCACGCGCGGGTCCGGCACACCCTCGGCCAGTGCCCGCACGCCCGCGAGCAGACCGGCGCGATCCTCGGCCACGACCACCGCGCGGTGCTCGAAGACGCTGCGGGTCGACGCCAGCGAGTAGCCGACATCGACCGGATCCTGGTCGCCCGCCCGCGCCGCCAGACGTTCCGCCTGGCCGGCGAGCGCCGCACCGCCGCGTGCGGAGACCACCCACGCCAGCACCGACGGCAGGTTCCCGGTGACCGGCGCCTTTACCCGTTCCATGCTCGGGGCCTGCTCGATGATGACGTGGGCGTTGGTCCCGCTGATACCGAACGAGGACACTCCCGCGCGCCGCGGCCGATCGGCAGCGGGCCACGGGACGGGCTCGGTGAGCAAGCGGATGTGGCCTTCGGACCAGTCCACTTTGGTGCTCGGCTCGTCGACGTGCAGCGTTCTCGGCAACAGTCCGTGGCGCATCGCCATGACCATCTTGATCACCCCGCCGACACCGGCCGCCGCCTGCGCGTGCCCGATGTTCGACTTCAGCGATCCCAGCCACAGCGGCCGGTCCGCGGCACGGCCCTGCCCGTAGGTCGCCAGCAGCGCCTGGGCCTCGATCGGGTCGCCCAGTGTCGTTCCCGTGCCGTGGGCTTCGACCACATCGACCTCGGCGGGCGAGACTCCCGCGTTCGCGAGGGCCTGGCGGATCACGCGTCGCTGCGACGGGCCGTTCGGCGCGGTCAGGCCGTTCGACGCGCCGTCCTGGTTCACCGCGGATCCGGCGAGCACCGCGAGTACCTCGTGGCCGTTGCGGCGCGCGTCGGAGAGTCGCTCCAGCACCAGCATTCCCGCGCCCTCGGACCACCCGACACCGTCGGCGGCGTCCGCGAACGACTTGCACCGGCCGTCCGGTGACAGCCCGCGCTGCCTGCTGAACTCCACCAGTGTCTCCGGTGTCGCCATCACGGTCACGCCGCCGGCCAAGGCCAGGTCGCACTCCCCCGACCGCAGCGACTGCGCCGCCAGGTGCATGGTCACCAGCGAGGACGAGCACGCCGTGTCCACCGACACCGCGGGGCCTTCCAGACCCAGCGTGTAGGCGATGCGGCCGGAGACCAGGCTGCCCGCCGCGCTGTTGCCGGTGCCCTGGGCGTAGTCGTGGTACATGACGCCGGTGAAGACGCCGGTCGAGGTTCCGCGCAGCACCGCGGGGTCGACGCCGGCCCGCTCGAGCGCCTCCCACGTGGTTTCGAGCAGTTGCCGCTGCTGCGGATCGGTCATCACGGCTTCGTTGGGGCCGATCCCGAAGAAGTCCGCGTCGAAATCGGCGGCCGTGTGCAGGAATCCGCCCTCGCGGGTGTAGGACTTGCCCGGGCGGCCGGGTTCCGGATCGTAGATGCCGTCCAGGTCCCAGCCGCGGTCGGCCGGGAACGGCGTCACCGCGTCGCGACCGGCGTGGACGAGGTCCCAGAGTTCTTCCGGTGACGTGACGCCGCCGGGGTAGCGGCAGGCCATGCCGACCACGGCGATCGGGTCGCCGTCGACCGCTCGGACGGCGGTGACCTCGACGTCGTGGCTCGTCCCGGCGAACTCGTCGGCGAGGTACCGCGCCAGTGCCTGCGGCGTCGGGTAGTCGAACACCAGGGTCGCGGGCAGGGCGAGTCCGGTGGCGGCCTTCACCGCGTTGCGGAATTCGACGGCGGAGATCGAGTCGAAACCGAGCTCGGTGAACGCCCGGTCCGCGGTCACGGCGCTGGTGTTCTCGTGGCCGAGCACGGTGGCGATCTGCCCGCGCACGAGCTCGAGCAGCACGTCGACGCGCTCGCTGTCGGTACCGCTCGACAGTCGAGCGCGCAGCGCAGCGGACGCGCCGGAGGCCGCCCGGCGGCGCTGCGGGACCAGCGTGGCGAACAGCGCGGGGACGTCGATTCCCGTGGCGCGCAAGGCATCCAGATCCAGGCGGGCGAGGACCGGCGTCGCCGTGTCCAGCCCGATCGCGGTGTCGAACAGGGCGAGCCCCTGATCCGCCGACAGCGGCAGCAGGCCCGACCGGGACATCCGGCGCCGGTCGACGTCGTCGAGCTCGGCGGCCATGCCGCCGTCCGTGCTCCACAGGCCCCAGGCCAGCGACGTGCCGGGCAGCCCGGCCGCTCTGCGGCGGGCGGCCAGCGCGTCGAGGCAGGCGTTGGCGGCGGCGTAGTTGCCCTGGCCGGGGCCGCCGAACACGCCGGCGACGGAGCTGAACAGCACGAACGCCCGCACCGGCAGGTCGGCGGTCAGCTCGTGCAGGTGCAGCGCGGCGTCGACCTTCGGGGCCAGCACCGCGTCCATCCGGTCCGGGTTCAGCGATCCGATCGCACCGTCGTCGAGCACACCGGCGAGATGGAAGACGCCCGTGATCGGGTGCGCGGCGGGGACGGCGGCCAGCACCTGGGCGAGCGCGGCCCGGTCGGCGACATCGCAGCGGGCGAACTCGACCTCGGCGCCGAGCTGCCGCAGCTCCGCACAGAGTTCGGTGGCGCCGGGACCCGCGGCGCCACGCCTGCTGAGCAGCAGCAGTCGGCGAACGCCGTGGGCGGTCACCAGGTGCCGGGCGAACAGCCCGCCGAGGTAGCCACCCGCGCCGGTGATCAGCACGGTGTCGTCCGGCGCGAAGGACGGGGCAGCCGCGTCGCGGGTCGTGTCGACTCGCCCGAGCCGGGCGCGGTACACCTGTCCGCCGCGCACCGCGACCTGGGGTTCCGCCGACGCGAGAATGCCGCCGAGCAGGTCGTCGCGCGGAGAATCGGTGTCCACCAGGATGATTCGGCCCGCGCCCTCGGTCTGCCCGGCGCGCACCAGGCCGCCCACCGCGGCGCCGGCGAGATTGGTGACGTCCTCGCCGGCCACCGACACCGCGCCGACGGTCCGGACGATCAGGACCGAATCACCGGTCGCCGGTTCGGCGCTCCAGGACTGCAGTGCCGCGAGCACGGCGTGCGTGGCGGCGCGGACGGCGGCGGGGTCGTTGCCCGCCGGGCAGTCGAGGACCACCACCGGCGGCATCTGCTCGCGCGCCGCGTCGAGGTCCGCCCAGGCCACCGGCGCGCCGGTGTCGTTGTCGGGCAGCGTCATCGGCGCCCAGCCGACCTCGTAGGCGGACGTGCGCGAAGTGGCCGCGGTGAGCTGCGCGGGATCGATCGGCCGCGAGGCCAGATGCCGCACCGTCGCCACCGCAGCGCCGGTCGCGTCCGCCAGGTCCAGCGCGACTCCACGCTCACCGATCCGCCTCAGCCGGACCCGCAGCGCGTCGGCGCCCGCCGCGTGCACCGTGACACCCGACCATTCGAACGGCAGGGCCAACCCGGCGCCCTCCGGCGCGGGCTCGTCGGTGGCGCGCAGCGCGTGCAGTGCCGCGTCCAGCAGCGCCGGATGCACGCCGAATCCGCCCACGTCGTCGCGTGCCCGCTCGGGCAGCCCGACCTCGGCATAGAGCCCGTCGGGTCCGCGCCACACCGCGCGCAGCGCCTGGAACACCGGGCCGTAGTGGTAGCCCTGTCCGTCGAGGGAGTCGTAGAGGTCCTCGATCGGGACGGCGGTGGCGTCGCCGGGCGGCCACTGCGTCAGATCGACCGGTGTGCCCGCCGGTTCCGGCACGAGGACGCCTTCGGCGTGCAGGGTCCAGGGCGCCGCCGCGTCGGCCTCGTCGTCGGGGCGGGAGAAGATCCGCACCCCGCGACGTCCCTCGTCCGCACCGCCGAGGACGATCCGCACGGCGACGCCGCCGGTCTCCGGAAGCACCAAGGGGGCACGCAGAATCAGCTCGTCCAGGCTCGGGCAGCCCACCCGCTCGCCGGCGTGCAGGGCGAGTTCGAGCAGACCGGTGCCGGGGAACACCACGGTGTCCATGACGCGATGGTCGGCCAGCCACGGCTGGGTCTGCACCGACAGCCTGCCGCTGAGGGCGACCATGTCGGAATCCGGCTGCGCCACCACCGCCGACACCAGCGGGTGTCCGGTCGCGACGAGTCCCATCGCGCGGGCATCGGCGCTCCCCGCGGCGCCGCCGGGAATCCAGTAGCGCCGGTGCTGGAAGGCATAGGTGGGCAGGTCGACGCGCCGTGCCCCGGTTCCGGCGTAGAACCCGGCCCAGTTCACCTCGGTGCCCGCCACGAACAGCCCGGCCACACCACCCAGGACGGAGGAGGCATCGGCACGGTCGCGACGCGCCAGCGGCACCACGATCGCGGCCTCGTCGTCGACGGCCTGGGCGACCATCGGGGTCAGCACCGCGTCGGGGCCGATCTCGGCGAACCGGGAAACGCCCCGGTCGGCCATCGCCGCGACGGCGTCGGCGAAGCGCACCGTGTCGCGAACCTGCCGCACCCAGTACTCCGGATCGGTCATCTCGTCGGTGATCAGACCACCGGTCACCGTCGACACCAAGGGGAGTGTGGGCCGTCCAAAGGTCACCCCCTCGATGGCCGAAGCGAATTCGGCCAGCATCGGCTCCATCAACGCCGAATGGAACGCATGCGACACACGCAAACGGTGTGTGCGCCAGCCCCGTTCGGCACACGCCTCGACCACCGCGAGGACCGCATCCTCGACCCCGGACAGAACCACCGAGGCGGGACCGTTCACCGCCGCGATCGACACCTCCCCGGACAGCAGCGAAAGGACATCGGCCTCGGCAGCACCGACAGCCACCATCGCCCCACCAGCAGGCAACGCCTGCATCAACCGGCCACGCGCCGCCACCAGCACACAGGCATCGGCGAGCGACAGCACACCAGCCACATGCGCGGCCGCGACCTCACCGATCGAATGACCGGCGACCACATCCGCACGCACACCCCACGATTCGAGCAACCGGAACAACGCCACCTCGAACGCGAACAAACCCGCCTGCGCGAACACCGTACGATCGACAAGATCACCGTCCACCAAAGCGGCAGCCAACGAATCCGATTGCCCCAGCAACGGATCCAGCTCGGCGACGATTCCGTCGAACACCTCGCTGAACACCGGGTACGCCGCGCGGAGCTGGTCGGCCATCCCGGCCCACTGCGCACCCTGACCCGAGAACACCACGCCGGTAGACCCCGACACGACACGCCCGGACACCACGCCCGGCATCGTCTCGCCGCGGCCGAGCGCCTGGATCCCGGCCCGCAGGGTCTCGCTCTCCGTGCCGAAGACCACGGCCCGCCGCTCGAACACGACGCGCGAGGCCGCGAGGGACCAGCCGATGTCGACGGCGTCGTGCTCGCCCAGGTGGGTGGCGAGGCGCCGGGCCTGCCCGGCCAGCGCTTCGTCACTGCGCGCCGACACCACCCAGGGCAGCACCCCGCCCGCCGGAGCCGTCGTGCTCATCGGAGCCGGGTCCGCCGCGGGCGCCTGCTCGAGGATGACGTGCGCGTTCGTGCCGCTGAGCCCGAACGAGGACACCCCCGCGCGCCGCGGCCGATCCACCTCCGGCCACGCCACCGGCTCGGTGAGCAGGCGGGCATGGCCCTCGGACCAGTCGACTTTCGTGCTCGGCTGATCCGCGTGCAGTGTCCTGGGCAGCACACCGTGCCGCATGGCCATGATCATCTTGATCACGCCGCCGACACCGGCCGCCGCCTGCGCGTGACCGATATTCGACTTCAGCGATCCCAGCCACAGCGGCCGATCCTCGGCACGCCCCTGGCCGTAGGTGGCCAGCAGTGCCTGCGCCTCGATCGGATCGCCCAGTGTCGTGCCGGTGCCGTGGGCCTCGACCACGTCCACCTCGGTCGGCGACACGTGGGCGTTGGCCAGGGCCTGCCGGATCACGCGCTGCTGCGAGGGACCGTTCGGCGCGGCGAAGCCGTTCGACGCGCCGTCCTGGTTCACCGCCGAACCCGCCAGGACCGCGAGAACCTCGTGGCCGTTGCGGCGGGCATCGGACAGCCGCTCCAGCACCAGCATTCCCGCGCCCTCGGACCAGCCGACGCCATCGGCATTGTCGGAGAACGACTTACACCGCCCGTCCGGCGACAATCCGCGCTGGCGGCTGAACTCGACGAGCATCTCCGGCGTGGACATCACCGCGACGCCACCGGCCAGCGCCAGATCGCACTCCCCCGACCGCAGCGACTGCGCCGCCAGATGCAGGGCCACCAGCGACGACGAACAGGCCGTATCCACCGATACCGCGGGGCCTTCCAGGCCCAGCGTGTAGGCGATGCGACCGGACACCAGGCTGCCCGCGACACTGTTGCCGGTGCCTGCCCCCATCGCGTAGTCGTGGTACATCACGCCGGTGAAGACACCGGTCGAACTCCCGCGCAGCACCGCCGGATCGACACCGGCCCGCTCCAGCGCCTCCCAGGCGATCTCCAGCAGGGTGCGCTGCTGCGGATCCATCACCAGCGCCTCGTTGGGGCTGATCCCGAAGAAGTCCGCGTCGAAATCCGCCGCGGAGTACAGGAATCCGCCGCGGCGGGCGTAGGTCCTGCCCACCTTGCCGGGTTCGGGATCGTAGATGCCCTCGATGTCCCAGCCACGGTCCGACGGCAGGTCACCGGTGCTGTCTCTGCCCTCGGCGACCAGGTTCCACAGGTCTTCCGGCGAGGCGACGCCGCCGGGGTAGCGGCAGCTCATGGCGACCACCGCGATCGGGTCGTCGCCGGCCGCCCTGGTGGCCGTGACCGCGACATCCTGGACCGTGCCCGCGAGGTGGGAGTCGATGAGCTCCGCGACGGCCCGCGGGTTGGGATGGTCGAAGACCAGGGTGGCGGGCAGTTGCAGACCCGTGGCGGCGTTCAGCTTGTTGCGGAATTCGACCGCGCTCAGCGAATCGAAGCCGAGCTGCTGGAACGCCTGGTTCGGTTCGACGGCGTCGGCCGACGCGTGTCCGAGGGTCGCGGCGGCCACCGATCGCACGAGATCGAGCAGCGCGCGGACACGGTCCGCCGCCGATAGTCCGGCCAGCGTCCGGGCGAAAGCCTGCCCCGCCGCGCCTCGCTGGGCGCGGCGCACCGGGTTCGGCACGAGCGCCCGGACCAGCGCCGGGACCAGCTCGCCGCGCGTCCGGAGCACCGCGCGGTCCACCCGCAGCGCCACCAGCTGCGCCGCATCGGTCGCCGTCGCGGCATCGAACAGCGCCAGCCCCTCGGCCTCGGAGATCGGCGGGAAGCCCTGTCGGCGCAGCAGGTCGAATTCGGCTTCGGACAGCTCGAAGCCCAGGCCGGACGATCGTGCCCACAGCCCGTAGTCGATGGCGGTCGCCGGGAGTCCCAGGCGCCGGCGGTGCGCGGCGAGCGCGTCGAGGAAGACGTTCGCCGCGGCGTAGTTCGCCTGCCCCGCCGCCAGCACCAGACCACCCGCGGACGACACCAGCACGAACAACGACAGAGTGGTGTCCGTGGTCAGCTCGTGCAGATGCCACGCCGCGTCCACCTTCGGCGCGAACACGTGATCGAGCCGGTCGGCCGTGATCGATTCCACCAGACCGTTGTCCGCGGTTCCGGCCGCGTGCACCACACCGATCAGCGGATGCTCGGCCGGGATCCCGTCGAGCAGGGCCGCGAGCGCGGACCGATCCGACACGTCGCACGCCGCGATGGTCACGTGTGCGCCGAGCTCGGTCAGTTCCTCGCGCAGCGCGGCCGCGCCCGGGGCGTCCGGGCCGCGGCGCGAGGTCAGCAGCAGCCGGCGGACACCGTGTTCCACCACCAGGTGCCGGGCGATCACCGCACCTAGTCCACCCGTACCACCGGTGACGAGCACGGTCCCCGGCTCGGTCAGTCGCTGGCTCGTGCCCGGCGCGTGACGGCTCAGCCGCGGCACGAGCAGGGTGCCGTCGCGCAGCGCGGCCTCGGGTTCCAGCGCGGCGCCCGCGGCCACGGCGGCGACGGCGTCACGGTCGTCGTCCCGGTTCAGGTCGAGGAGCTGGAATCGGCCCGGGTGTTCGGCCTGCGCGGCACGCAGCAGACCCCAGACCGGCGCCTGGGTCAGATCCACCGAGTCCGTCTCGGCGGCGGCCACCGCGTGACGCGTCAGCACCACCAAACGCGAACCGGCGAAACGAGGTTCGGCCAGCCAAGCGCGCAGCGTGTCGAGGACGTCGATCGCGGTGCGGCGGGCCGCCACCGGCGGTGCCCCCGCATGGGTGGGGGCCTCCCACAACACCGTCTCGGGCACGGCGGCGTCTTCGGCCGCGTCCAGCTCGGTGATCAGCGCCGCGAGACCCTCGTTCAGCACGGCCACGCCACCCGGCTCGACGGTCACCGCCGGTGCCGGGGCGGCGATCCACTCCACGCCGAAGAGTGCCTCGGCGACCCCGTCCGATCGCAGACGATCGGCGGACACCGGCCGGGACACCAGGGCCCCCACCGACAGCACGGGGCTGCCCTGCTCGTCCGCCAGCTGGAGCGCGAACCGGGTGCCCTCGACCACGATGCGGACCCGCACGGCGCTCGCGCCCGCCGCGTGCAGGACCACCCGGTTCCAGGTGAACGGCAGCGCCGGGAATCCCTCGACGCCACCGCGCAGTCCGTGCACGATCCCGGCGTGCAGTGCCGCGTCGAACAGTGCCGGATGGATGCCGAAGTCCTTGCCGTCCTCGGGATCCGGGAGCGTCACCTCGGCGAACAACTCGTCGCCGCGCCGCCACGCCGCCCGCATGCCCTGGAAGAACGGGCCGTAGCCGTAGCCGATGTCGAGCAGTTCGTCGTAGGCGCCCTCGATGGGCACGGTCTCGGCGCCCGCGGGCGGCCACGCGGCGAGATCGAAGTCGGCCACCACGTCCTCGGGCGCGAGGACGCCTTCGGCGTGCAGCAGCCACGGGTCCTCGGTGCGCTGTCGCGAATGCACGCTCAACCGCCTGCGGCCGGATTCATCGGCCGCGGTCACCACCACCTGGACCGCGACGCCGCCCTCGGCGGGCAGGGTCAACGGGGCCTGCAGGACGAGTTCGTCCACCACGGCGCAGCCGAGGACGCCGCCGACGTAGCTCGCCAGCTCGACGAAGCCGGTGCCCGGCAGCAGGACCGTGCCGAGCACGCTGTGGTCGGCCAGCCATTCGACGGAATCCGCGGTCCACCGGCCGGTGAAGCTCACGCCGCCCGAGTCGGGGTGCGGCACCAGTGCGCCGAGCAGCGGATGCCGCACGATGTCCAGGCCGGCCGCGCTGACGCCGCCGAGTTCGGCGCCCAGCCACGACATGGCCAGCGCGTCCATCGGGTCCAGCCAGAAGCGCTGGTGCTGGAAGGCATAGGTGGGCAGGTCGACGCGTCGACCGCCGGCGTGGAGGGTGGCCCAGTTCACCTCGGCGCCCGCCACGAACAGCCCGGCCACGCCACCGAGGACACCCGCCGCGTCGGCACGGTCGCGGCGCGCCAGCGGCACCGCGACGGCTGTCTCACCCCCGAGGGTCTGCGCGACCATCGGGGTCAGCACCGCGTCGGGGCCGATCTCGGCGAACCTCGACACACCCAGGTCCGCCATCGTGGCGACGGCACCGGCGAACCGGACCGTGTCCCGCACCTGTCCCACCCAGTACGCGGGATCGGCCATCTCCGCCGCGACGCGCATGCCGGTCACCGTGGACACCAACGGGATTCCGGGCCGCCCGAAGGTCACCCCCTCGATGGCCGAAGCGAATTCGGCCAGCATCGGTTCCATCGACGCCGAATGGAACGCATGCGACACCCGCAAACGGTGTGTGCGCCAGCCACGTTCGGCACACGCCTCGACCACCGCGAGGACCTCATCCTCGACACCGGACAGCACCACCGACGTGGGACCGTTCACCGCAGCGATCGACACACCCTCGGACAGCAGCGAAACAACATCGACCTCGGCAGCACCGACAGCCACCATCGCCCCACCAGCAGGCAACGCCTGCATCAACCGGCCACGCGCCGCCACCAGCACACACGCATCCCGCAGCGAGAAAACACCGGCCACATGCGCTGCAGCGATCTCACCGATCGAATGCCCGGCAACGACATCCGCACGCACACCCCACGATTCGAGCAAACGGAACAGCGCCACCTCGAACGCGAACAACCCCGCCTGCGCGAACACCGTCCGATCGACAAGATCACCGTCCGCCAAGGCCGCATTTAGCGACACCGATTGCCCCAGTAGCGGATCCAACTCGGTGACGATCGCGTCGAAGTGCTCGGCGAACACGGGATAGGCGGCCCGCAATTCCACCGCCATTCCCGCCCACTGCGCGCCCTGACCCGAGAACACCAGACCCGTCGTTCCCGGAACAACCCGTCCGGTCAGCACGCCCGGCGCGGATTCGGTGCGGCCCAGCGCCTCCGCTCCCGCCAGCAGCCCGGCCCGGTCCTCGGCCAGGACCACGGCACGGTGGTCGAACACCGCGCGCGTGGATGCCAGCGAGAAGCCGACGTCCACCGGATCCAGGTCCCGCTCTGCGACATACGACGCCAGCCGTTCGGCCTGCGCCGCCAGCGCCTCGCCGCTCCGTGCCGAGACCGCCCAGGGCAGCAACCCGGTCCGCGCGGGCTGAGGCGCGGGCGCCTCGTCCACCACCGGGGCCTGCTCGATGATGACGTGCGCGTTCGTGCCACTGATCCCGAACGAGGAGACTCCCGCCCGCCGCGGCCGATCCACCTCGGGCCACGCCACGGACTCTGTCAGCAGCCGGACCTGCCCCTCGGACCAGTCCACTTTGGTACTCGGCCGATCGACGTGCAACGTCCGCGGCAGCACGCCGTGGCGCATCGCCATGACCATCTTGATCACACCGCCCACACCGGCCGCCGCCTGCGCGTGACCGATATTGGACTTCAGCGACCCCAGCCACAGCGGCTGATCCGCTTGGCGCTCTTGGCCATACGTAGCCAGCAATGCCTGCGCTTCGATCGGATCACCCAGCGTGGTGCCGGTGCCGTGCGCCTCCACCACATCGACATCGCCCGAAGAGACACCGGCGTTCGCCAGCGCCTGGCGGATGACGCGGCGCTGCGAAGGACCGTTCGGCGCGGTCAGGCCGTTGGACGCACCGTCCTGGTTCACCGCCGACCCGGTCAGCACCGCGAGCACCTGATGACCGTTGCGCTGCGCGTCGGACAGCCGTTCCAGCACCAGCATGCCCGCGCCCTCGGACCACCCGACACCGTCGGCGGCGTCGGCGAAGGACTTGCACCGGCCGTCCGGCGACAGACCCCGCTGCCTGCTGAACTCCACGAGTGTCTCCGGCGTCGCCATCACGGCCACGCCACCGGCCAACGCCAGATCGCACTCTCCCGACCGCAGCGCCGCCGCGGCCGAATGCATGGCCACCAGCGACGACGAACAGGCGGTGTCCACGGTGACCGAGGGGCCCTCCAGCCCGAACACATACGAGACACGCCCGGAGGCAATGGATCCCGTGTTCGCGTTGGCGGGATAGTCGTGGTACATCATGCCCACCCAGACACCGGTCCGGCTCCCCTTCAACGCACCGGGATCGATCCCCGCGCGCTCGAAGGCCTCCCACGAGGTCTCCAGCAGCAGGAACTGCTGCGGGTCCATCAGCGCCGCCTCGTTCGGGCTGATGTTGAAGAACGCCGGATCGAATTCGCCCGCGGTGTGCAGGAATCCACCCTCGCGGGTGTAGGCGGTGTTCGGTGTCTCGCCCGTGGGGTCGTAGAGGCGCTCGGTGTCCCAGCCGCGGTTCACCGGGAATGCCGACGTCGCGTCGACACCCGCCGAGACCAGGTTCCACAGATCCTCGGGCGAGCCGATCCCACCCGGGTAGCGGCACGACATGCCCACGATCGCGATCGGCTCGCGCAGCGACGATTCGAGCTTGCGGTTGCGCGCACGCAACCGCTCGGTCTCCTTCAGCGAGACACGGAGGGCCTGAGCCAGCTTCTGAGTGTTGTCATCGGGCTTGGTCATCGATCGGTCCTTCAGTCCTCGGAGGCGTTGTTGTAGGCCAGGTCGATCAAGCCGTCGATGTCGAGGTCGTCGATCGACTCCTCGGTGACGGTCTCCTCGATGTCGTCCTGGCTGTCCTGCCCGTTCGTCAGCTTCATCAATGCGTCCAGCAGCCCCGCCTCCCGCAGGCGGGCGAGCGGGATCGTCCGCAGCGCGTCGCGAATGCTGTTCTCCGACAGCTCCGTCGCCGGTTCCGCCGCCGGATGGCCACCCAGCTCGCCGAGCAGATGGTCGGCCACCGCCCGCGGTGACGGATAGTCGAACACGGCGGTCGCGGGCAACCGCAGGCCCGTCGCCGCCACGAGGGCGTTGCGGAACTCCACGGCGGAGATCGAATCGAAGCCCAGCTCGCTGAAGGCCCGATCCGCGGCGATGGCGTTCGCGTTGCCGTGCCCCAGAATCGTTGCGACCTGACCACGCACGAGCTCCACCAGCACGTCGAGGCGTTCACCCTCGGGCGTGCTCGCCAACCGCGCCCGCAGCGCCGCCGACGCCCCCGAGGCCGCCTTCCGGCGCTGCGGGACCAGCCCTGACAGCAGCGCAGGCACCGCGGAACCCGCGCCGCGCAGGGCGTCGAGATCCAGGCGGGCCAGGACGGGAGCCGCCACGGCCAGCTCGGTCGCGGCGTCGAACAGCGTCAGTCCCTGCTCGGCCGACAGCGGCAGCATGCCCGAGCGCGACATCCGGCGCCGCTCGGTGGCACCGAGCTCCGCCGCCATCCCGCTGTCCATGTTCCACAGACCCCAGGCCAGCGACGTGCCGGGCAGTCCGGCCGCCCTGCGGTGCGCAGCGAGCGCGTCCAGACAGGCGTTGGCCGCGGCGTAGTTGCCCTGGCCCGCGTTGCCGAAAACGCCTGCCGCCGAGCTGAACACGACGAACGCGCGCAGCGGCAGCGCGGCGGTCAGCTCGTGCAGGTGCAGCGCCGCGTCGACCTTGGGCCCGAACACCGTGTCCACGCGGGCCGGAGTGAGCGACGCGACGGCGCCGTCGTCGAGTACGCCGGCGAGGTGGAACACGCCGCTCAGCGGATGCTCGGCGGGCACGCCGGCCAGCACCGCGGCCAGCGCGGCACGGTCGGCGACATCGCACGCGACGACCTCGACCTCGGCGCCGAGCTGCCGCAGTTCGTCCCGCAGCTCGGTCGCGCCGGGCGCGGACGCGCCGCGCCTGCTGAGCAGCAGCAGGCGCCGGACACCGCGCGCGGTCACCAGGTGCCGGGCGAACAGCCCACCGAGATAGCCGCCGGCTCCGGTGAGCACGACGGTCTCGTCCGGCTCGAACGCACCGGGCGCCTGTGCGTCCGACGCCGCGACCCTGGCGAGCCGCGCGACATGGACGCGTCCGGCGCGGACGGCCACCTGGGGCTCTTCGGCGGCCAGAATCCCGCCGAGCACACCGTCGAGGCCGGAGTCGGTGTCGACCAGGACGATCCGGCCGGGATGCTCCGACTGCGCGGACCGCACCAGGCCGCCGACCGCGGCCCCGGCCAGATTCGACACCTGCTCGCCCGCGACCGATACCGCGCCGGTGGTCGCGACCACGAGCACGGACTCGCCGAACCGGGGTTCGGCGATCCAGGCCTGCAGCACCGCGAGCACCGCATGGGTGGCGGCACGCACGGTGGCGGGGTCGTTGCCCGCCGGGCAGTCAAGGACCACCACCGGCGGTACCTGTTCCGCCGCCCCGATATCCGACCAGGCGGCGGCGTCGATCTCGTTCTCGGACACCGTGATCGGTGCCCAGTCGACGTCGAAGACCGCCGTGCGGGCGAGGGGCGCCCCCGCGGTGAGCTGTGCGGGATCGATCGGCCGCGACGCCAGGTGCCGCACCGTCGCCACCGGGGCGCCGGTTGAGTCCGCCAGGTCCAGGGCGACTCCACGCTCGCCGATTCGGGTCAGGCGGACCCGCAGCGCGTCGGCGCCCGCAGCGTGCACGGTGACGCCGGACCACTCGAACGGCAGGACCAGATCGCCGTCCGCCGACGCGGATCCGTCGGCGAAACGCAAGGCGTGCAGTGCCGCGTCGAGCAACGCGGGATGGAGACCGAACCGGTCCGCCTCCGCGCGCGCCGTCTCCGGCAACGCGACCTCGGCGTACAGCCCGTCGCTGCCCCGCCAGACCGCGCGCAGGGCCCGGAAGACCGGGCCGTAGTGATATCCCTGCTCGCCGAGCGTGTCGTAGACCCCGTCGATCTCCACCGGCACCGCGTCGGCGGGCGGCCAGGCCACCAGATCGACCGCGGTGCTGTCACTGTCGGGCGCGAGCGCGCCCTCGGCATGCACGGTCCACGGCGTGTCGACGGCGTCGTCGGTGCGGGAGAAGATCCGCACCCGGCGACGACCGGCCGCGTCCTCGGCGTCGACCACGACGCGCACGGCCGCACCGGCCGAGTCCGGCAGCACTAGCGGCGCCCGCAGGACCAGTTCCTCCAGCACCGGGCAGCCGAGCTGTTCGCCCGCATGCATGGCGAGTTCGACCAGTCCGGTGCCGGGGACCAGCACGGTGTCCATGACCGCGTGGTCGGCCAGCCAGGGCTGGGTCCGGACCGACAGCCGCCCGCTGAGTGCGGTCGTGTCGGATTCCGGCTGCGAGGCCACGGCCGACACCAGGGGGTGCCCGGTGGCGGCGAATCCCATCGACCTGGCGTCGCCACCGGCGGCGGCCCCGGGGGTCAGCCAGTAGCGCTGCCGCTGGAAGGCGTAGGTCGGCAGGTCGACCCGCCGAGCCCCGGTCCCGGCGAAGAGGTGGGCCCAGTCGACGTCGGCGCCGGTGACGAACAATTCGGCCGTCGCGGCGACCACGGCGGCGGCATCCGCCCTGCCCCGGCGCGCCAGCGCCACCACCGACGGCACCGCGGCCACCGTCAGCTCCTCGACGATCTGGTTGATCATCGGGAACAGCGCGGCGTCCGGCCCGACTTCGGCGAACCGGGACACGCCCAGCTCCGTCATCGTGGCGACGGCGTCGGCAAACCGGACCGTGTCGCGAACCTGCCCGACCCAGTACGCGGGATCGCTCATCTCCTCGGCGATCCGGGCACCGGTCACCGTCGACACCAACGCGATCGTGGGCTGCCCGAAGGTCAATCCCTCAATCGCCGAAGCGAACTCGGCCAGCATCGGCTCCATCAACGCCGAATGGAAGGCATGCGACACCCGCAAACGGTGTGTGCGCCAGCCACGTTCGGCGCACAGCTCCGCCATCCCGAGGATCTCGTCCGCGCCGCCGGACAGCACGACCGACGCCGGTCCGTTGACCGCCGCGATCGAGATCGCGCCGGACAGCACCGCCGTCACGTCGGCCTCGGCGGCGCCCACGGCGAGCATCGCGCCGCCGGCGGGCAATGCCTGCATCAGCCTGCCGCGCGCGGCCACCAGGACGCAGGCGTCCTCGAGCGTCATCACCCCGGCCACGTGCGCGGCCGCGATCTCACCGATCGAATGACCGGCGACGACATCCGCACGCACACCCCAGGATTCGAGCAACCGGAACAGGGCCACTTCGAAGGCGAACAAGCCCGCCTGGGTGAAGACCGTCCGGTCGATCAGCTCGTCGCTCACCAACGCAGCGTCGAGCGAATCAGGCTGTCCCAGCAGCGGATCGAGCCGCGCGACGATCGCGTCGAAGTGTTCGGCGAACACCGGGTAGGCCGTGCGCAGCACGACGGCCATCCCGGCCCACTGCGCGCCCTGACCGGAGAACACCACACCCGTCGAACCCGGCACCACGCGGCCGGACACGACGCCCGGCAGCGCTTCGCCCCGGCTCAGCGCCCGGGTCCCGGCCGTCAGCGCGTCCGGTTCGGTCCCGAGCACCACGGCGCGGCGATCGAACAGCATCCTCGAATCGACCAGGGAGAAGCCGACATCGATCGGATCGTCCCGGTGGTCGGCCACCCGCGCGGCCAGCCGGGCGGCCTGCTCGGCGAGCGCGTCGGCACCGCGGGCCGAGAGCACCCACGGGAGGACGCCGCCCGCCGGAACGGTTCGGTGCTCGGCGACGGGGTCCGCCGCGGGTGCCTGTTCGAGGATGAGGTGCGCGTTGGTGCCGCTGAGCCCGAACGAGGACACCGCCGCGCGACGCGGCCGATCCACCTCCGGCCACGACACCGGTTCGGTCAGCAGGCGGACCTGTCCCTCGGACCAGTCCACCTTCGTGGACGGCTGATCCACGTGCAGGGTCCGCGGCAGCTCGCCGTGCCGCATGGCCATGACCATCTTGATCACGCCACCGACACCGGCGGCGGCCTGCGCGTGCCCGATATTGGACTTCAGCGAGCCCAGCCACAGCGGCCGCGCGGCATCGCGATCCCGGCCGTAGGTGGCCATCAGCGCCTGTGCCTCAATCGGGTCGCCCAGCGTCGTGCCGGTGCCGTGGGCCTCGACCGCGTCGACCTCGCCTGCGGGCACACCGGCGTTCGCGAGCGCCTGCCGGATCACCCGCTGCTGCGAGGGACCGTTCGGCGCGGCGAAACCGTTCGACGCGCCGTCCTGGTTCACCGCGGAGCCCGCGAGCACCGCGAGCACCCGGTGACCGTTGCGCCGGGCATCGGACAACCGCTCGAGCACCAGCACACCCGCGCCCTCCGCCCAGGCGACACCGTCGGCCGCGTCGGCGAAGGACTTGCAGCGACCGTCGGGCGACAATCCGCGCTGGCGGCTGAACTCGAGGAACATGTCCGGCGCGGACATCACGGCCACACCGCCGGCCAGCGCCAGATCGCACTCCCCCGTCCGCAGCGACTGCGCGGCCAGATGCAGGGCCACCAGCGACGACGAGCAGGCCGTATCCACCGATACCGCAGGACCTTCCAGGCCCAGCGTGTAGGCGATGCGGCCGGAGACCAGGCTGCCGCCCGCGTTGTTGCCGGTCCCGGCGCCCTGGGCGTAGTCGTGGTACATCACGCCGGTGAACACGCCGGTCGAGCTGCCCCGCAGCGCTCCCGGATCGACACCGGCCCGCTCCAGCGCCTCCCAGGAGACCTCGAGCAGCACCCGCTGCTGCGGGTCCATCTGCAGGGCTTCGTTGGGGCTGATCCCGAAGAAGTCCGCGTCGAATTCGGCGGCGGAGTAGAGGAATCCGCCGTGGCGGGTGTAGGTCTTGCCCGCCTTGCCCGGCTCGGGATCGTAGATGCCCTCGAGGTCCCAGCCCCGATCGTCCGGCAGCGCGCCGGTGGTCTCCCCACCGGCGGCGACCAGCCGCCACAGATCCTCCGGCGAGGCGATGCCGCCCGGGTAGCGGCACCCCATCGCCACCACGGCGATCCGGTCGTCGCCGACCGCCGTCCCCGTGGTGACGCCCACGTCCCGGCTGGTGCCGGTGAGCTCGGCGTCGATGTGGTCGGCGACGAGTTTCGGGTTGGGGAAGTCGAAGATCAGCGTGGCGGGCAGGTGCAGCCCGGTCGCGGTGTTGAGCCTGTTGCGGAAGTCGATGGCGCCCAACGAGTCGAACCCGAGTTGCTGGAACGCCTGCTGGGGTTCGACGGCGGCACCGGAGCCGTGCCCGAGCACGTCGGCGGCGGTGTCGCGGACGAGTTCGAGCAGGGCGGCGCCCCGTTCGGCGCCGGACAGGCCGGCGAGCCGCTGGGCGAACGCCTGCCCGGCCGCGGTCCGGGTCGCCCGGCGCGCGGGAACGGGCGCGATCGCCCGCAGCAGGGCGGGGATCTGCTCGCCCCGGGTGCGCAGGACCGCCGCGTCGACCCGCAGCGCCACGGTCTGGGCCGTCTCGCCGGCGATCGCCGCGTCGAACAGCGCCAGGCCCTCGGCCTCGGTCAGCGGCGGGAACCCGAGCCGGGCCATCCGCTCGAAGTCGTCGTCGGACAGCTCGGCGCCGAGGCCGCTGGCACGCGCCCACAGACCGTAGTCGATCGCGGTGGCGGGCAGCCCGAGTGCGCGGCGCCGGGTCGCGAGGGCGTCGAGGAAGACGTTCGCGGCCGCGTAGTTGCCCTGACCGGCGGCCAGGACCAGCCCGCCCGCGGAGGACACCAGGACGAACAGCGAGAGCGCGGTGTCGTGGGTGAGCTCGTGCAGATGCCACGCGGCATCGGCCTTGGGCCCGAACACCTTTCCGATCCGGTCAGGGGTCATGGCCTCGATCACGCCGTTGTCCGCGACGCCGGCCGCGTGCACGACACCGACCAGCGGCTGTTCGGCCGCGATGCCGTCCAGCAGGGTGGCCAGCGCGCCGCGATCCGCCACGTCGCAGGCGGCGATCTCTACGCGTGCGCCGAGTGCGACGAGTTCGTCGCGCAGGGCGGGAGCGCCGGGCGCGTCCAGGCCACGTCGCGACGTCAGGAGCAGGTGTCGCACACCGTGTTCGGTCACCAGGTGCCGGGCGATCACCGCGCCCAGCCCGCCGGTGCCGCCGGTCACCAGCACGGTGCCCGGTGGGAGCGGCGGAGTGGTCGCGGCGGGAACGTGGCGGTCCAGGCGCGGTACGGAGACCGTCCGGGCACGCAGTGCCGCTTCGGGTTCCGCGGCGGCGGCCGCGGTCGCGACGGTGATCGGATCGTGTGCGCCGTCGAGGTCGAGGAGCTGGAACCGACCTGGGTGTTCCGCCTGGGCGGCGCGCACCAGGCCCCAGACGGGCGCGTGGTCGAGCCGCACCGAATCGGCCTCGGTGACGGCCACGCCGTGGTCGGTCGTCACGACCAGACGCGAACTGGCGAAACGGGTTTCGGCCAGCCAGTCCTGGATCGTGGCCAGGACCCGGGTCAGCACGTCGTGGGCCGCGCGCGGCGGCGCGGCGGCGTCGTCGATCGGGATCGCGAGCAGCACGATCTCGGGGACGACCGCGTCCGGGTTCGCGTCCAGATCGGCGACCAGGGCCGCGAGGTCGCCGTAGTCGCGGACGGCACCGGTGTCTCCGCTCCAGCGCAGCGTCGCCAGGCGGTCGGGTGCCACGCTCGTGGCGGGCCCGGCCACGGGGTTCCAGGACAGCCGGAACAGGGATTCCGGGCCGTGGTCGATGCCGAGGCGATCGGCCGAGACGGGTCGGGACACCAGTGCACCGACCGACAGCACCGGGCGCCCTTCGCCATCGGCGAGTTGCACCGCGAACCTGGTGCCGTCGACCACGATCCGCACTCGCACCGCGCTCACGCCCTGGGCGTGCGACACCACGCGGTTCCAGGTGAACGGCAGTGCCGGGAAGTCACCGACACCGTCGCGGAGCCCGTGCAGGATTCCCACGTGCAGGGCGGCGTCGAGCAGCGCCGGATGGACGCCGAAGCCGGCGCCGTCGCGGGGATCCGGTAGCGCGACCTCGGCGAACAGTTCGTCGCCGCGTCGCCAGGCCGCCTGCAGCCCCTGGAAGAAGGGGCCGTAGCCGTAGCCGAGATCGAACATTTCGTCGTAGGCGCCCGCGAGGGACGTCGGCTCGGCGTCCGTCGGCGGCCACACGGCCAGATCGAAATCTGGGGTCGTATCACCCTGGGCGAGAACACCTTCGGCGTGCACCGCCCACGGGCCCTCCTCGGTCTGCCGCGAGTGCACGGTCACCCGGCGGCGTCCCGCCTCCTCGGCGGCGACCACGACCTGTACCGCCACGCTGCCTTCGGCGGGCATCGTCAACGGGGTCTGCAGGACGAGTTCGTCCACCACCTCGTAGCCGAGGACCCCACCGACGTAGCTCGCCAGCTCGACGAAGCCGGTGCCCGGCAGCAGCACCACGCCGAGCACACTGTGGTCGGCCAGCCAGGGCATCGAGTCGAGCGACCACCGCCCGGTGAAGATCACCTCACCCGAGGCCGGATGCGACACCATCGCACCGAGCAGCGGATGTTCCACCGCCGCCAGCCCTGCCGAGCCGACACCGCCGAGTTCGGCGCCCAGCCACGACTTCGCGAGCACCTGCCGGGGATCGAGCCAGAACCGCTCGTGCTGGAAGGCGTAGGTGGGCAGGTCGACACGCCGGCCACCCGCGCACAGCGCGGACCAGTCCACGTCGGCGCCCGCCACGAACAACCCGGCCACCCCCGCCGACACCGTGCCCGCATCGGCGTGACCGCGGCGCGCCATGGGCACGATCGCCGCGGTGGTGGCCGACTCCGCGGTGTCGGTGATCTGCGCGATCATCGGGGTGAGCACCGCGTCAGGACCCACCTCGGCGAATCTCGACACGCCCAGATCGCTCATCGTGGCTACCGCGTCGGCGAACCGGACCGTGTCGCGAACCTGCCCGACCCAGTACGCCGGATCGGTCATCTCCTCCGTGATCCGGGCACCGGTCACCGTCGACACCAACGCGATCGAGGGCCGCCCGAAGGTCACACCCTCGATCGCCGAAGCGAACTCTGCCAGCATCGGCTCCATCAACGCCGAATGGAAGGCATGCGACACCCGCAAACGGTGTGTCCGCCAGCCCCGTTCGGCGCACCGGTCGGCGAGGGCGTTGACCGCGTCGTCGACGCCGGACAGCACGACCGACGACGGACCGTTCACGGCCGCGATCGACACCCCGTCGACTCCGGCCAGCAACGGCAGGACATCGACCTCGGACGCGCCGATCGCGACCATCGCGCCACCCGCGGGCAACGCCTGCATCAACCGGCCACGCGCGGCCACCAGCACGCAGGCATCGGCGAGCGACAGCACACCGGCCACATGCGCGGCAGCGACCTCACCGATCGAATGGCCGGCAACGACATCCGCACGCACATTCCACGATTCGAGCAACCGGAACAGGGCGACCTCGAACGCGAACAACCCCGCCTGCGCGAACACCGTCCGATCGACAAGATCACCGTCCGCCAAGGCGGCAGTCAGCGAAACCGGCTGTCCCAGCAGTGGATCGAGCTCCGCGAGGATCGCGCCGAAATGCTCGGCGAACACCGGGTAGGCCGAGCACAGCTCGACCGCCATCCCGGCCCACTGCGCGCCCTGACCAGAGAACACCACACCCGTCGAACCCGGCACCACCCGGCCGGACACCACCTCGGGAGCGTTCTCGCCACCGCTCAGCGCCCGCATTCCCGCGAGCAGCCCGCCACGGTCCTCGGCCAGGACGACGGCTCGATGGTCGAACACCGCGCGCGTGGACGCCAGGGAGAAGCCGACGTCCACCCGATCCAGGTCCCGCTCGGCGACATACGATGCCAGGCGCTCGGCCTGCGCCGCCAGCGCCTGGCCGTTGCGCGCAGAGATCACCCAGGGCAGCAGGTCGCCCGCGGGCACGGTGCCCGCCGGTTCCGGCGAAACCGTCTGCGCCTGTTCGATGATGACGTGCGCGTTCGTGCCACTGATCCCGAACGAGGACACACCGGCACGCCGCGGCCGATCCACCTCCGGCCACGCCACCGGCTCGGTCAGCAGCCGCACATGCCCCTGCGACCAATCAACCTTGGAACTGGGCGTCTCGACATGCAGCGTCCGGGGCAGCACGCCGTGCCGCATCGCCATGACCATCTTGATCACGCCACCGACACCGGCCGCCGCCTGCGCGTGACCGATATTCGACTTCAGCGATCCCAGCCACAGCGGCCGATCCACGTCACGTCCCTGCCCGTAGGTGGCCAGGACGGCTTGGGCCTCGATCGGATCACCCAGCGTCGTGCCGGTGCCGTGGGCTTCCACCACATCCACCTCGGTCGGGGCGACCCCCGCACGGGCCAGCGCCTCTCCGATCACTCGCGCCTGCGCGGGACCGTTCGGCGCGGTCAGGCCGTTCGACGCGCCGTCCTGGTTCACCGCGGACCCGGTCAGCACCGCGAGCACCTGGTGACCGTTGCGCCGCGCATCGGACAAGCGCTCCAGCACCAGGATGCCGACGCCTTCCGCCCAGCCGACCCCATCGGCGGTGTCGGAGAACGACTTACATCTGCCGTCGGCCGACAGCCCGCGCTGCCTGCTGAACTCCACGAACGTCTCCGGCGTGGCCATGACGGTCACGCCGCCCGCCAGCGCCAGGTCGCATTCGCCGGTCCGCAGCGAGGCCGCGGCCGAATGCATCGCCACCAGCGACGACGAGCACGCCGTGTCCACGGTGACCGAGGGCCCCTCCAACCCGAACACGTACGAGACCCGCCCGGAGGCAATGGATCCCGCGTTCGCGTTGGCCGGATAGTCGTGATACATCATGCCGACCCACACACCGGTCCGGCTGCCCTTCATTGCGCCCGGGTCGACCCCGGCCCGCTCGAAGGCCTCCCATGAAGTTTCCAGCAGCAGGAACTGCTGCGGATCCATCAGCGCGGCCTCGTTCGGGCTGATGTTGAAGAACGAGGGATCGAATTCGCCTGCGGTGTGCAGGAATCCACCCTCGCGGGTGTAGGTGCTGTTCGGCTTCTCCCCGGCTGCGTCGTAGAGGCGCTCGGTGTCCCAGCCGCGGTTCACCGGGAACTGCGACGCCGCGTCCGTGCCCGTCGCGACCAGGTTCCACAGGTCCTCGGGGGATCCGACACCACCCGGGTAACGGCACGCCATGCCCACGATCGCGATGGGTTCGTCGAGGTGCCGGGTCGCCGGCGCCCCGTGCGGGGTCCGCTCCGGCACGCCCGCCGTGCGCGGCTGGTCGGCGAGTTCGCCGACCAGATATTCGGCCAGCGCCCGGGGTGACGGGTAGTCGAACACCACGCTCGCGGGCAGCCGCAGGCCCGTCACGGTCCCCAGCGCGTTGCGGAATTCGACCGCGGAGATCGAATCGAAGCCCAGTTCGATGAAGGCACGGTCGGGGGCGATCGCCTGCGCGGTGCGGTGGCCCAGGGTAGCCGCGACCTGACCGCGCACGGTGTCGACGAGGACACCGAGGCGCTCGCTGTCGGGAGTGGCGGCCAAGCGGGCGCGCAGCTCCGAGCCGCCCGCCGCAGCGGTGCGGCGGCGAGCGGGAGCCAGTGCCGACAGCAGGGCCGTCACCGCCCCGGTGGTGCGGATGCCGTCGAGGTCGAGCCGGGCCAGGACCGTTGCGGCCGCGTCGATTCCGGCGGCGGCGTCGAACAATGCCAGGCCCTGCTCCGCCGTCAGCGGCAGCAGGCCGGACCGGGACATCCGACGGCGCTCGGCGTCACCGAGCTCGGCGCCCATGCCGCCGTCCGCGCCCCACAGGCCCCACGCGAGCGACTGCCCGGGGCGCCCGGAGGCCCGGCGATGCGCTGCCACGGCGTCCAGGCAGGCGTTGGCGGCGGCGTAGTTGCCCTGGCCTGGATTGCCGAATGTGCCTGCCGCCGAGCTGAACAGCACGAACGCCCGCAGCGGCAGCGCGGCGGTCAGTTCGTCCAGATGCAGTGCGGCGTCGACCTTCGGCCGCAGGACCGCGTCCATCCGGTCCGGGGTGAGCGCGGCGATCGCGCCGTCGTCGAGCACACCGGCGGTGTGGAACACCCCCGCGAGCGGACGGTTCGCCGGGACGGCGGCCAGCACGGCGGCGAGCGCGTCGCGGTCGGCGACGTCGCACGCGGCGAACTCGACCTCGGCCCCGAGCAGCCGCAGCTCGTCCCGCAGTTCGGCCGCTCCGGGAGCGGACGCGCCGCGCCTGCTCAGCAGCAGCAGGTGGCGCGCACCGCGGGCGGTCGCCAGATGACGGGCGAACAACCCGCCGAGATAGCCGCTGGCACCGGTGATCAGGACGGTCTCGTCCGGGGCGAAGGACTCGCCGGTGGCCGACGAGGGCGCCGCCCGGACGAGTCGCGCGGCGAAGACCTGACCGCCACGCACCGCCACCTGCGGCTCCTCGGCGGACAGCAGGCCGCCCAGCAGAACATCGATGTCGGAGTCACTGTCCACCAGCACGATTCGGCCGCGACTCTCGGCCTGTGCCGTGCGGACGAGGCCGGCCACGGCGGCGCCCGCGAGATTCGGCACGTCCTCCCCGGCGACCGAGACCGCGCCGCTGGTGCGGACGACCAGGGTCGACTCGTCGAACCGCTCGTCGCCGAGCCACGAGCGCAGCGCCCGCAGCACCTCGTTCGTCGCGCCGCGGACCGTGTCCGGCGTGGTACCCGCCGGACAGTCCAGCACGACCGTCGCGGGCGTCTCGTCGCCCAGATCGGCCCACGCCACCGCGTCGATTCCGGTGCCGGTCACGGTGATCGGTGTCCACTCGACGTGGAACACGGCATTGCGGGCGATGGCGGCGCCTGTGGTGAGCTGCGCGGGATCGATCGGCCGCGACGACAGTTGCCGCACCGTCGCGACCGCGGCACCGGTCGGGTCGGCCAGGTCCACGGCCACAGCTCGGTCACCCAGCCGGGTCAACCGCACCCGCAGCGCCCCGGCGCCCGCCGCGTGCACCGTGACGCCCGACCACTCGAACGGCAGCTCGGGGCCGGTGCCCTCGGCGCGCGGAGAGCCGGCGAGCCGCAGTGCGTGCAGTGCGGCGTCGAGCAGCGCCGGATGCAGGCCGAACGCCTGACCGTCCCGCGGGTCGTCGAGGGCGACCTCGGCGAACACCTCCTCGCCGCGCTGCCATGCCGCGCGCAGCCCCTGGAAGGCAGGACCGTACCCGTATCCGGCGTCGAGCAGCTCGTCGTAGAGACTCTCGACGTTCAGCGCCTGTGCGCCCGCGGGCGGCCACACCGAGAGTTCCACGGCAGGCGCCGCGGCGCTCGGGGCGAGTGTGCCTTCGGCATTCAGCAACCAGGACGGCGCGTCGTCGTCACCGTCGGGAGCGGAGAAGACGCGCACCCCGCGCCGGCCGGTCTCGTCCGCGGGATCGACCACGATGCGCACCGCGGCTCCCCCGGATTCCGGCAGCACCAGCGGGGCGCGCAGCACCAGGTCGTCGAGGGTCGAGCAGCCGAGCCGCTCCCCCGCGTACAGGGCGAGCTCGACGAATCCGGTGCCGGGGAACACGACGGATCCCAGCACCAGGTGGTCGGCCAACCACGGATGCGTCGGGACCGACAGGCGACCGGTCACGATCATCGCCTCGGAGTCCGGTTGCGACACCACCACCGAGACCAGCGGATGCGCGGTCGACACCAGGCCGAGTGCCCGCGCGTCACCGGTGGAACCCGCGGGCATCCAGTAGCGGCGGCGCTGGAAAGCATAGGTGGGCAAGTCGATTCGACGGGCTCCGGTGCCTGCGTACAGGCCCGTCCAGTCGAGGTCGGCGCCGGCGACGAACAACGTCGCCAGGGCGTTCGGCAGTTCGGCGCGGTTCCGGCGCGAGAGCGCGGCCACGGTCGCGGCGGTGCCGCCGGTGTCGAGGGTCTGCGCGATCATCGGGGTCAGGACCGCGTCGGGGCCGATCTCGGCGAACCGGGAGACACCCAGGTCCGCCATCGTGGCGACCGCGTCGGCGAACCGGACGGTGTCGCGGACCTGCCCCACCCAGTAGGCCGGGTCGGCCATCTCCGCCGTGACGCGCGCGCCGGTCACTGTCGACACCAACGGGATTCCCGGCCGCCCGAAGGTCACCCCCTCGATGGCCGAGGCGAATTCGGCAAGCATCGGCTCCATCAACGCCGAATGGAAGGCATGCGAAACACGCAGACGGGTAGTGCGCCACCCCCTTTCGGCGCACTGCGCGGCGACGGCGACGACCTCGGATTCGCGCCCCGAGAGCACCACCGAGGACGGCCCGTTGATCGCCGCGATCGATACCGCGGCGTCCACCAGCAGCGGCAGCACGTCCAGTTCGGCGGCGCCCACGGCGACCATCGCGCCGCCCGCGGGGAGCGCCTGCATCAACCGGCCACGCGCCGCCACCAGCACACACGCGTCCGCCAGCGACAGCACACCGGCCACATGCGCGGCGGCGACCTCACCGATCGAATGACCGGCCACCACATCGGGCCGCAGATTCCACGATTCCAGCAGCCGGAACAGCGCCACCTCGAAGGCGAACAACCCCGCCTGCGCGAACACCGTCCGATCGACAAGATCACCGTCCGCCAAGGCGGCGGCCAGCGAAACCGGTTGTTCCAGAAGCGGATCCAACTCCGCGACGATCGCGTCGAAATGCTCGGCGAACAGCGGATACGTCGCCCCCAACTCCTCGGCCATGCCCGCCCACTGCGCGCCCTGTCCGGAGAAGACGAAACCCGTTGACCCCGCGGCGGCGCGACCGGACAGCACGCCGGCTGCCCGCGTGCCGGTCGCCACCGCCCGGACACCCGCGAGCAGATCGTCCCGGTCCTCGGCGACGACCACGGCGCGGTGCTCGAACACCGCGCGGGTGGACGCCAGGGAGAAGCCGACATCGACCGGATCGTGGTCACCCACCCGCTCCACCAGCCGGGCGGCCTGCGAGGCGAGCGCCTCGGCGCTGCGAGCCGAGATCACCCACGGCCGCGCGGCCGGTCCCGGAACCGGTGCGTCGGCCGTCACCGGCGCGGTGATGGGCGCCTGCTCCACGATGAGGTGGGCGTTGGTGCCGCTGATCCCGAACGAGGACACACCAGCACGCCGCGGCCGATCCACCTCCGGCCACGCCACCGGCTCGGTCAGCAGCCGGACATGACCCGCGGACCAGTCGACCTTGGTGCTGGGACGATCGACGTGCAGGGTGCTGGGCAGCACGCCGTGGCGCATCGCCATGATCATCTTGATCACGCCACCGACACCCGCGGCGGCCTGCGCGTGGCCGATGTTCGACTTCAGCGACCCCAGCCACAGCGGCCGATCCTCGGCACGTCCCTGCCCGTAGGTGGCCAGGACGGCTTGGGCCTCGATCGGATCGCCCAGCGTCGTGCCGGTGCCGTGGGCTTCCACCACGTCCACCTCGGCCGGCGTCACACCGGCGTTGGCGAGCGCCTGCCGGATCACCCGCTGCTGCGAGGGACCGTTCGGCGCGGAGAAACCGTTCGACGCACCGTCCTGGTTCACTGCCGACCCGGCGAGTACGGCGAGCACCTCGTGGCCGTTGCGGCGGGCGTCCGACAACCGTTCCAGCACGAGGACACCGGCGCCTTCGGACCAGCCGACGCCATCGGCGGTGTCGGAGAACGACTTACACCGCCCGTCCGGCGACAGGCCACGCTGCCTGCCGAACTCGAGGAACATGTCCGGGGTGCCCATCACGGCCACACCACCGGCCAGCGCCAGGTCGCATTCGCCGGACCGCAGCGACTGCGCGGCGAGATGCAGGGCCACCAGCGAGGACGAGCACGCGGTGTCCACGGTGACCGACGGCCCTTCCAGGCCGAACACGTAGGACACCCGGCCCGACACCAGGCTGCCCGCGGCGCCGCTGCCGGAGCCGGTGCGCTGGGCGTAGTCGTGGTACATCAGACCGGTGAAGACACCGGTCGCGCTGCCGCGCAGCACCGCCGGATCGACACCGGCCCGTTCCAGCGCCTCCCACGAGATCTCCAGCAGCAACCGCTGCTGCGGGTCCATCATGGTGGCTTCGTTGGGGCTGATCCCGAAGAAGTCGGCGTCGAAATCCGCTGCGGTGTAGAGGAATCCGCCCTGCCGGGTGTAGGTCTTGCCCGGCGTGCCCGGCTCCGGATCATAGATGCCGTCCAGATCCCAGCCACGATCCGACGGCATCTCGCCGGTGGCGTCGGTGCCGGAGTGGACCAGGTGCCACAGATCCTCGGGTGAGGCGACGCCGCCGGGGTAGCGGCAGCTCATGGCCACCACCGCGATGGGGTCGTCGCCCGTGCGCACCCGGCCGATCACCGGTTCGTCGGTCACCGCCGCGCCGGTGAGCTGGGACACGAGGTGGTCGGCGACGATCTGCGCGCTCGGGTAGTCGAAGACGAGGGTGGCAGGTAGCTGCAGGCCGGTCGCGGCGTTGAGCTTGTTGCGGAACTCGACCGCGGTCAGTGAGTCGAAGCCGAGTTCCTGGAACGCCTGGGTCGGTTCGACGGCCTCGGCCGACGCGTGCCCGAGGGTCGCGGCGGCCACCGATCGCACGAGATCGAGCAGGGCACGCGCGCGATCGCCCTCGGTCAGGCCCGCCAGCTCGAGCGCGAGGGCCTGACCGCCTGCGGTCCTGGTCTGGCGGCGGGCCGCGACGGGCACCAGCGAGCGGACCAGCGCGGGAATCTGCTCGCCCCGCGTGCGGAGCACCGCCGGATCCACCCGCAGGGCCACCAGCTGCGCGGTGTCGGTCGCGATCGCGGCATCGAACAGGGCCAGGCCGTCCGCCTCGGTCAGTGCCGGGAAGCCCTGGCGGCGCATGCGCTCGAAGTCGTCGTCGGTCAGCTCGACGCCGAGTCCCGAGGATTGCGCCCACAGTCCGTAATCGACTGCCGTCGCGGGCAATCCGAGACCGCGGCGGTGCACGGCGAGGGTGTCGAGGAAGACGTTCGCCGCGGCGTAGTTCGCCTGCCCCGCCGCCAGCACCAGACCGCCCGCGGAGGAGACCAGCACGAACATCGACAGCGGCGCGTCGCTGGTCAGCTCGTGCAGATGCCACGCCGCGTCCACCTTCGGCGCGAACACGTGATCGAGCCGGTCGGCCGTGATCGATTCGATCAGGCCGTTGTCCGAGGTTCCCGCCGCGTGGACGACGCCGGTCAGGGGGTGTTCGGCCGAGATCCCGTCGAGCAGGGCCGCGAGCGCGGACCGATCCGACACATCGCACGCGACGACGGTGACCTCGGCGCCGAGCCCGGTCAGCTCGGTACGCAGCTCGGCGGCCCCGGGAGCATCGGGACCACGCCGCGAGGTCAGCAGCAGGTGGCGGACACCGTGTTCGACGACCAGGTGCCGGGCGATCACCGCGCCGAGTCCACCCGTGCCACCGGTGACGAGCACGGTGCCCGGATCGGTCGACCGGACGTGCGTACCGGGCGCGTGACGACGCAGGCGCGGCACGTACGCGGTGGTGCCCCGGACGGCGGCCTCCGGTTCGGTCCCGGCGGCCGCGGCCGCGGCGCGTGGGTCACCGTGGGCGTCCAGGTCCAGCAGCTGGAACCGGCCCGGGTGTTCGGCCTGGGCTGCACGCAGCAGACCCCACACCGGCGCCTGGGCCAGATCCACCGGCTCTTCGTCGGCGACGGCCACCGCCCCGCGCGTCAGCACCACCAACCGCGAACCGGCGAAACGAGGTTCGGCCAGCCAGCCGCGCAGTGTGTCGAGCACCTCGGCCGCGATCCGGCGGGCCGCCGCGGGCGGCGCGCCCTCGGCGGTGGGGCATTCGAGCAGCACGAGTTCGGGCGGGAGGGCGTCGGGGTTCGCGTCCAGCTCGGCGATCAACGCCGCGAGATCCGCGCCGCGCCCGTCGAGTACCGCGACCCGGTCCGGCGCGGCGTCCGCGGTGGACGGCGCCGCGACGACCCACTCGACGCCGAAGAGGGCGTCCGGCACTCCGCCCGCGCTCAGGCGATCGGCCGAGACCGGGCGGGAGATCAAGGCGCCCACCGACAGGACGGGCCGGCCCTGCGGATCGGCCAGCTGGACCGAGAAGCGGTCGCCGCGCAGCACGATCCGGACGCGGACCGCCGCGGCGCCTGCCGCGTGCAGCACCACGCGATTCCAGCTGAACGGCAGCGCGGGGAATCCGTCGACGCCGCCGCGCAGGCCGTGCACGATCGCGGCGTGCAGGGCCGCGTCGAACAGCGCGGGGTGGATGCCGAAGCCCTCGGCGTCCTGCGGATCCGGGAGCGCCACCTCGGCGAACACCTCGTCGTCGCGCTGCCACGCGGCCCGCAGTCCCTGGAAGGCGGGGCCGTACCCGTAGCCGATGTCGAGCAGTTCCGCGTAGGCGCCGTCGACGTCCAGTGGTCGCGCGCCCGCAGGCGGCCAGGTGGCGAGGTCGAAGTCCGCCGTCTCGGCGGCGGGGGCGAGCACGCCTTCGGCATGGAGGACCCAGGGCTGCTCGGCGTGCCGTCGCGAGTGCACGCTCAGGCGCCGTCGTCCGGCCTCGTCCGGGGCCGCCGCCACGACGTGCACGGCGACATCGCCGTCGGATGTCAGGGTCAGCGGAGTGTGCAGGACGAGTTCGTCGACCATGTCACAGCCGAGCAGGCCACCGACATGTCCGGCCAGTTCCACGAATCCGGTGCCGGGCAGCAACACCGTGCCCAGCACGCTGTGGTCGGCCAGCCAGGCCACCGAATCCAGGGACCACCGGCCGGTGAAGCTCACCGCGCCCGACTCGGGGTGCGGCACGACGGCGCCGAGCAGCGGGTGTTCCGCCGCGTCGAGCCCGACCGCGGAAGCACCGCCCAGTTCCGCGCCGAGCCACGATCGCGCCAGCATCCGCTTGGCGTCGAGCCAGAACCGTTCGTGCTGGAAGGCATAGGTGGGCAACTCGATTCGCCGCGCGCCGGTTCCGGCGTACCAGCCGGACCAGGCCACGTCGGCGCCCGCCACGAACAGCGCGGCCACCGCGCCCGTGACGGTCATCGCGTCCGCGTGGTCGCGCCGGGCCACCGCGACGGCCGTGGCGTCGGGGAGCGTCTGGGCGACCATCGGGGTCAGCACGGCATCCGGTCCGACCTCGGCGAATCGGGTGGAACCCGAGCCTGCCATCGTGGCCAGGGCGTCGGCGAAGCGCACCGTGTCCCGCACCTGACCGACCCAATAGGCGGGGTCGCTCATCTCGTCGACGACGTGCGCGCCGGTGACCGTGGACACCAGCGGAACGGTGGGCCGTCCGAACGTCACATCCTCGATCGCCGAGGCGAATTCGGCGAGCATCGGTTCCATCGACGCCGAATGGAACGCGTGCGACACCCGCAAACGGTGGGTCCGCCAGCCCTTGTCCACGCACCGGTCGACCACCGCGTCGACCGCCTCCTCGACCCCGGACAGCACCACCGAGGCGGGCCCGTTCACCGCCGCGATCGACACACCCTCGGACAGCAGCGGAACAACATCGACCTCGGCAGCACCGACAGCCACCATCGCCCCACCAGCAGGCAACGCCTGCATCAACCGGCCACGCGCCGCCACCAACACACACGCATCCCGCAGCGAGAAGACACCGGCCACATGCGCCGCGGCGACCTCACCGATCGAATGCCCGGCAACGACATCCGCACGCACACCCCAGGACTCGAGCAGACGGAACAGTGCCACCTCGAACGCGAACAACCCCGCCTGCGCGAACACCGTCCGATCGACAAGATCGCCGTCCGCCATGGCGGCGGTCAACGAATCCGACTGCCCCAGCAGCGGATCCAGCTCCGCGACGATCGCGTCGAACGCCTCGGCGAACACCGGATACGCGGCACGCAGTTCACCCGCCATGCCGGCCCACTGCGCACCCTGGCCCGAGAACACGACACCCGTGGAACCCGGCGCCACCCGGCCGGACACCACGCCCGCCGCAGGCTCGCCCGCGGCCAGCGCGCGCACGCCCGCGAGCAGACCATCCTGATCCTCGGCCACCACCACGGCCCGATGCTCGAAGACGCCGCGGGTCGACGCCAGCGAGAACCCGACATCGATCGGATCGCGGTCGACCGCATGCGAAGTCAGCCGCGCGGCCTGCGCGGCCAGCGCCTCGCCGCCGCGTGCCGACAGCACCCACGGCACCACGGGGACGTTCCGGACCTCCGGCGCAGGCGTGACGGCCGGTTCGGGGACCTGCTCGATGATGAGGTGCGCGTTGGTGCCACTGATCCCGAACGAGGAGACTCCCGCCCGCCGCGGCCGATCCACCTCCGGCCACGCCACCGGCTCGGTCAGCAGCCGGACCTGTCCCTCGGACCAATCGATCTTCGTCGACGGCTGATCGATGTGCAGGGTCTTCGGCAGCACGCCGTGGTGCATGGCCATGATCATCTTGATCACGCCACCCACGCCGGCCGCCGCCTGCGCGTGGCCGATATTGGACTTCAGCGACCCCAGCCACAGCGGCCGATCCGCGGCTCGCTCCTGGCCGTAGGTGGCCAGCAGTGCCTGCGCTTCGATCGGATCACCCAGCGTGGTGCCGGTGCCGTGCGCCTCCACCACATCGACGTCGAGGGCCGAGACCCCGGCATTGGCCAGGGCCTGGCGGATGACGCGCCGCTGCGAGGGACCGTTCGGCGCGGTGAGCCCGTTGGACGCGCCGTCCTGATTCACCGCCGAACCCGCGATCACCGCGAGCACGTCGTGGCCGTTGCGGTGCGCGTCGGACAGCCGTTCCAGCACCAGCATGCCCGCGCCCTCGGACCAGGCGACGCCATCGGCCGCGTCGGCGAACGACTTGGACCGGCCGTCCGGCGACAGGCCCCGCTGCCTGCTGAACTCCACGAAGGTCTCCGGTGTGGCCATGACGGTCACGCCACCGGCCAACGCCAGATCGCACTCTCCCGACCGCAACGCCTGGGCCGCCAGGTGCATGCTCACCAGGGACGACGAACACGCCGTGTCCACCGTGACGGAGGGTCCCTCCAGTCCGAGGACGTACGAGATCCGGCCGGAGGCAATGGATCCCGCGTTCGCGTTGGCCGGATAGTCGTGGTACATCATGCCGGCGAAGACGCCGGTCGCGCTGCCGCGCAGGAGCGCGGGATCGATACCCGCCCGCTCGAAGGCCTCCCAGGAGGTCTCCAGCAGCAGGAACTGCTGCGGATCCATCAGCGCGGCCTCGTTCGGGCTGATGTTGAAGAACGCCGGATCGAATTCGCCCGCGGTGTGCAGGAATCCACCGGAACGCGTGTACGTGGTGTACGGGGTCTCGCCGGTCGGGTCGTACAGCCGCTCGGTGTCCCAGCCACGATTCACCGGGAAGTCCGAGGTCGCGTCGGTCCCGCTCAGCACCAGCTGCCACAGGTCCTCGGGCGAGCCGACCCCGCCCGGGTAGCGGCACGCCATGCCCACGATCGCGATCGGTTCGCCGTCGAAGGCTCGCGCGGCGGTGACCGCCACGGCGCGTCCGGCGCCGGTGAGCTCGTCGGTCAGGTGCGCGGCCAGCGCCTGGGGAGTGGGGTAGTCGAAGACGACCGCGGCCGCCAGCGACAGGCCCGTGGCGGTCTTGAGGCGGTTGCGCAGCTCGACCGCGCCCAGCGAATCGAAGCCGAGGTCCTGGAAGGCGCGATCGGGATCGATCGCGGACGCGCCGTCGTGGCCGAGCACGGCCGCGATGTGGGTGCGCACGGTCTCGAGCACCAGCTGCCGTTGCCGACCAGCGTCCAGACCCGAAAGCCGGTGCCGCAGACCTGCTCCCACGACCGCGGCGGCGCGCCGCACCGTGGGCGCCAGCGCGCGCAGCAGCGGGGGCAGTGTCCCTGCTTCGGACCCGGTACGGAGCGCGGCGGCGTCGACGGTGGCGATCACCGCGTGCGTTGCGCGGCGTGCGAACGCGGCGTTCCAGCCTGCCAGGGCCGCCTCGTCCGGCATCGCGGTGAAGCCGGCCCGGCTCATCCGGGCCAGGTCGGCCTCGCCGAGCTGCCCGGCCATTCCACCGGAGCGCGCCCAGGGTCCCCACGCCAGCGACTGGCCCGCGAGTCCGCGGGCGCGCCGATGCGCGATCAGTCCGTCCAGGAAGGCGTTGGCGGCCGCGTAGTTGCCCTGACCTGGACCGCCGACGGTGCCCGAGATCGAGGAGAACACCACGAACGCGGCCAGGTCGAGCTGCGCGGTCGCGCGGTGCAGATGCCACGCGGCGTCGACCTTCGGCGCCAGCACCGCGGCCACCCGCTCGGCGGTCAGGGAGCCGATCAGCCCGTCGTCGAGCACACCGGCGGCATGGATCACCGCGGTCAGGGGCGATTCGGCCGGGATGTCGGCCAGCAGGCCTGCCACCGCGTCGGCGTCGGTGACATCGCACGCCACCACCCGCACCCGTGCGCCCGCCTCCGCCAGCTCGGCGCGCAAGGCCGCGACGCCCTCGGCGCCGGGTCCGCGCCTGCTCACCAGCAGCAGCGACCGCACGCCGTGGTCGGCCACCACGTGCCGGGCCACCACCGCGCCCAGATCGCCCGTGCCACCGGTGATCAGCACCGTTCCGGTCCCGAACGCCGAGTCGGCGGTCGGGGACGCCGCGAGGGTCGCGGGCCGGGTGAGCCGCGCGGTGTGGATGACGCCGTCCCGCAGGACGACCTGGGGTTCGCCCGCGGCCACAATCGCGGCCGCGGCACTGTCGTCGAGGTCGCCATCGGTGTCCACCAGGACGATTCGCCCCGGATCCTCGGACTGCGCCGACCGCACCAGACCCCAGACGGCGGCACCGGCGAGATCGGTGAGGTCCTCCCCCGCCACCGCGACCGCGCCGCGGGTGGCGACCAGCAGCGTGCTCGCCGCGAACCGCTCCTCCGACAGCCACGCCTGGACCACGGTGAGGACGCGGGCAACCTCCGAATGGGTGGTGGCCACCACCTCGGCGCCCGCGGCTTCGGCCCCGGCCTCGAGCACCACCACCGGCGGCACCACGGCCTCCGTGTCCAGCCGGTCCCACCTGACCGGCGCGAAATCCGCTGCGGCAGCATCTGATTCGACCGGCGACCACACGAGTTCCAGCAGCGGATCGCCCACGCCGCTCGCTCCCGCCGCGAGCTGTTCCAGCCGCACCGGCCGCGGCGTCACCGATCCCGACAGGACCGGCTGCCCCTGCTCGTCGGCCGCCCACAGCGACACCGAGGAACCGGTGGTGGTCACGCGAACACGCAGTACGGAGGCCTCGGCGGCGTGCAACGCGACCGACTCCCACGAGAAGGGCAGCACGACGTGACCGGCAGCCATCGCGAACGGCGAATCCGGCTGTCCCACAACACTGTCGACGGCATCGGCCAGCAGGCCTGCTTGCAGCGCACCGTCCAGCAGCGCGGGGTGGACCCCGAATCCTTCGGTGCGCGCGCCACTTCCGGCGTCGACGGCGATCTCGGCGAAGATCTCCGAATCGCGCCGCCACAGCGCCCGCACGCTCCGGAACGCCGGGCCGTACTCGTAGCCCCGTTCCGCCAGCGCCGCGTACGCGGACTCGACGTCGAGATCGGTGGCCGCGGCGGGCGGCCAGGTCTGCGTTTCCGGCGTGACCGAGTCGTCGAGGGTGGTCAGGCGGCCCTGTGCGTGCAGCTGCCACTGGCCGTCGGGGTCGTGCTCGCCGCGCGAGTAGATCGCGATCGGCCGATGCGCCGACTCCGGGCCGCTGACAACCACCTGGATCTGCACGCCCCCCGAGGCGGGCAGCGGCAGCGGCGCGTGCAGCGTCAGGTCATCGATCACCGGGTGGCCGGTTTCGGCGCCGGCCCGCAGGGCCAGCTCGACGAAGCCGGTTCCCGGAAGCAGCACCGATCCGCCGACCACGTGGTCGGCCAGCCACGGCTGCGTCGCCGCCGACAACCGGCCGGTCAGCAGCACGTCGCCGGACTGCGCCTCCGACACCACGGCCCCGAGCAGCGGATGCCCCATCGCGCCAAGCCCCACCGATTCGACACCGGCGGCGCCGAGCGCGGGTTCGAGCCAGAAGCGGCGGCGATCGAAGGCATAGGTCGGCAGTTCCACCCGGGCCGGGCTCGGGTCCGCGAGCACCGCGGCCCAGCGCACCGGCACCGAGCGCACCGACAACCGGGCGAGCGCGGCGAGGATCTCGGCGGATTCGTCCCGCTCGCGACGCTGCATCGCCACGATGGTCGCCGTGTCGGGCAGGCACTCGGCGGCCATCGCCGACAGCACCGCGTCGGGGCCCACCTCCAGGAAGGTGTCCACGCCGTCGGCCCAGGCCGCGGCCACGGCGTCGGCGAACCGCACCGGTCGCCGCACCTGGTCGACCCAGTACCGCGGCGAGCACCACAGGCCGGGATCGGCCACCGCGCCGGTGACGGTCGAGATCACCGGGATGCGGGGCGGATCGAAGCGCAGAGTCGCGACCACCTCGGCGAATCGCGCCAGCATCGGTTCCATCAAGGAGGAGTGGAAGGCGTGGCTGACGCGCAGCCTCGTGACGCGGCGCCCGCGCTCGCGCAGCCGCGCGGCGAGCGCGTCCACGGCCTCCGCACCACCGGAGAGCACCACGGCCGCGGGCCCGTTGACCGCGGCCACATCGACGCCGTCGACGCCGTCGAGCAGCGCGGCGATCTCCTGTTCCCCCGCCTGCACCGCGAGCATCGCGCCGCCGGCGGGCAGGTCCTGCATCAACCGGCCGCGCGCGGCGACCAGCGTGCACGCGTCGGGCAGGCTCAGTACGCCGGCGACGTGCGCGGCGGCGATCTCACCGATGGAGTGTCCGAACACCACCTCCGCGGTGACGCCCCAGGATTCGAGCAGGCGATACAGCGCCACTTCGACCGCGAACAGCGCCGGCTGGGTCAGCCGGGTCTGTTCCAGGTCGGTGCCGGAGCTGATCGCGTCGCGCAGCGAGTGCCCGAGCAGCGGGTCCAGGTGCGCGCAGACCTCGTCGAAAGCCTCGGCGAACGCCGGGAACCGCGCGGACAGCTGCTGACCCATGGCCGTGCGCTGGGAGCCCTGGCCGGCGAACATCACGCCCACGCGCGCCGGGGCGGCGGAGCCGACGGCGACCTCGGAGCTCGGTGCACCGGCGGCCACCGTGGCCAGGCCGCGCAGCAGCTCGGCGCGGTCGGCCCCGACTACCACCGCGCGATGCGGGAACAGCGTGCGCGTCGAGACCAGCGCATGCGCCACCTCGGCTACCGACAGCGCGGGATCGGCGGTGACGAAGTCGTGCAACCGCGCCGCCTGGGCGCGCAGCGAGGCCGCCGACTTCGCCGACACCACCCACGGAACCGCCACAGCGGCACCGTCTTCCGGGGCGTCGAGATCCGCTCCGGGCGCGGGCTCGACCACCGGGGCCTGTTCCAGGACGACATGGGCGTTGGTGCCGCTGATCCCGAACGAGGACACCGCGGCCCGGCGCGGCCGGTCCGCGTCCGCGGGCCACTCCCGCTTACTGGTCAGCAGTTCGATCGCGCCGGAGGACCAGTCCACGCGCGGGGTCGGCTCGTCGACGTGCAGGGTCGGCGGCAGCACCCCGTGCCGCATGGCCATGATCATCTTGATCATGCCGCCGACACCGGCCGCAGCCACCGAGTGACCGATGTTGGACTTCAGCGACCCGAGCCACAGCGGTCGCTTCGGGTCACGGTCGTGACCGTAGGTGGCGAGCAGGGCGTGCGCTTCGATCGGATCGCCCAGCACCGTGCCGGTGCCGTGTGCCTCCACCGCGTCCACGTCGTCGGCCGCGAGCCGCCCGTTGGCCAGCGCGGCGCGGATGACCCGCTGCTGCGCGGGGCCGTTCGGCACGGTGAGGCCGTTCGACGCGCCGTCCTGGTTGATCGCGGTGCCGCGGATCACCGCCCACACCTTGTGTCCGCGCCGCTGCGCGTCGGACAGCCGCTCGAGCACCAGCACGCCCGCGCCCTCGGACCAGCCCGTGCCGTCCGCCGAGGCCGCGAACGACTTGCACCGGCCGTCGGCCGCCAGTCCGCGCTGCCGGGAGAACTCCACGAACATGCCCGGCGAGCCCATGACCGTCACGCCGCCGGCCAGCGCCATCGAGCACTCGCCCGAGCGCAGCGACTGGGCCGCCAGGTGCACCGCCACCAGCGACGACGAGCAGGCGGTGTCCACCGACACCGCCGGGCCCTCCAGGCCGAGCGCGTAGGCCACCCGGCCCGAGACCACGCTGCCGGTCGTGCCGGTCAGCAGGTAGCCGCGCAGATCCACCGGTCCCGCGTGCAGCATGTCCGCGTACTCGCCGTTCGACGCGCCGGCGAAGACACCGGTGTCGGAGCCACGCAGACTCGCCGGGTCGATCCCGGCGCGCTCCAGCGCTTCCCACGCGGTCTCCAGCAGGATCCGCTGCTGCGGATCCATTGCCAGGGCCTCGCGCGGGCTGATCCCGAAGAACTCCGCGTCGAATTCCGCCGCGTCGTAGAGGAATCCGCCCGAGCGGGTGTACGACTTCCCGCGTGCACCCGGGTCCGGGTCGTAGAGCCCGTCCACGTCCCATCCGCGGTTGGTGGGAAACTCACCGATGGCGTCGACGCCGTCCGCCACCAGATTCCACAGATCCTCCGGCGAGGCGACCCCGCCCGGATAACGACACCCCACACCCACCACGGCGATGGGCTCGAATTTCTGATCCTCGACTTCGCGCAGCCGCCTGCGGGTCTGACGCAGATCGACCGTCAGTCGCTTCAGGTAATCCAGGGTCTTGTTGTCGTCGACCATGTAAGTTTCCGCAATCCTTCCGAACTCGAGCCGGGCTCGAGGAATTCCGTGCTCAGGCGTCCAGTTCGCTGTCGAGAATCGCGAAGAGCGCCGCTTCGTCGGCGTCTTCCACGTCGTCGTCGCGATGGCTGCCCGCGGTGTCGATCCGCGCTGCCCAACTGGCCGCGATCGACTGCAATCGCGCGGCGATCCTGGCCTTTTCGTCGTCGGCCCGGTGTCCGGTCGCCAAAGCGGTTTCCAGATCGTCGAAGACCGCGTCGATCGAGCGCGCCGGCTTGTCCGTCGGTCCGTCCGTGAGTTGTTCGCGGAGGTGCTCGGCCAGCGCGGCCGGTGTCGGGTAGTCGAAGACGACGGTGGCCGCCAGCGCCAGGCCGGTGTCGGCTTTCACCCGGTTGCGCAGCTCTACCGCCCCCAGGGAATCGAATCCGAGGTCCTGGAACGTGCTGCGGTCGGCCTCGAGCGCCGAGCCTGCGTCGCGGCCGAGGACGGCGCGCACGTGCGCGCGGACGGCGTCGAGCACGACCTTCCGCTGCCGATCGGTATCCAGGCCGGCGAGTCGTTGCCGCAGCCCGGAGGACGCCACCGGCGTGGACACCGAACGGGTGGCCGTCCGAGGGACCAGCTCCCGGAGCAGGGGTGGCAGCAGTCCGGCCTCGGCCTTGGCGCGGAGGGCGGTGGTGTCGATGCCGGTGATCACCGCGTGGTCCGGGCCGGCCGCGAGGACCGAATCCCCTGCGGCCAAGGCTTTCTCGTCGGACAGCGCGGTGAATCCGGCGCGGGTCGTCCGGGCCGCGTCGACCTCGGTGAGGTGGCCGGTCATGCCGCCCGAGTGGGCCCACGGGCCCCAGGCCAGTGACCGCGCGGCCAGCCCTAGGGCGCGCCGGTGGGCGACCAGACCGTCGAGGAAGGTGTTGGCGGCCGCGTAATTGGCCTGCCCCGGCCCGCCGATGGTGCCCGAGAGCGACGAGAACACCACGAACGCCGACAGATCCAGTGCGGCGGTCGCCTCGTGCAGATACCAGGCGGCGTCGGCCTTCGGCGCCAGGACGGCATCCATCCGGGCCGCGGTCAGCGCCGCGACGACTCCGTCGTCGAGAACGCCCGCGGCGTGGATCACGCCGGTCAACGGCTCCGGCGCCTCGGCCACCAACCGGCGCACCGCGACGGGATCGCTGACATCACACGCCAGCACCCGAACGCGCGCGCCCAGCTCCGTCAGCTCGGCCGTGAGCGCCGCGACACCGTCTGCGCGCGGACCACTGCGGCTGACCAGCAGCAACGATCGCACCCCGTGCGCGAGGACCACGTGCCGGGCGAGCACCGCGCCCAGACCGCCGGTGCCACCGGTGATCAGCACCGCTCCGGTGCCGAACGCGGAACCGTCACCGGCCGCGGGCACCGCGGTGGATCGGCGGAGCCGGGCGGTGTGCGCGACACCGGCGCGCAGCACCACTTGTGCCTCGGTCACAGCTCGCGCCGCGAGTCGCTCCTCGATGCGAGTGTCGCTGTCGACCAGGTGAATTCGGTCCGGATTCTCCGACTGCGCGCTGCGTACGAGACCCCACACCGCGGCCCCGGCCAGGTCGGTGACATCTTCACCGGGCAGCGCGACCGCGCCCCGCGTCGCCACCACCAGCCTGCTGGACGCGAACCGGTCCTCCCGCAACCACTCCTGCACCACGCCGAGTACCCGGGCGACCTCGGCGTGTGTCGTGGCCACCACGTCGGCGCCGGTGTTCCCGGTCCAGCCGGACCCGGCCTCGAGCACGACCAGTGGCGGCACCGGCGAGTCGGGGTCCAGTCGGTCCCACTGTCCCACTGCGGTTTCCGCCACCGAGGACGCGGCGTCGACCGGCGACCACACCAGCTCCAGAACCGGAGCGGCCGCACCAGCGGCGAGCTGTGCCACCGGTACCGGACGGGTCGTCATCTCGCCCGCCAGCACCGGTTGCCCGTGCTCATCGGTCATCGAGACCGACACCCGCGAACCGCTCACGGTCAGCCGCGCCCGCAGCACCGCGGCTTCGGCGGTGAACAGCGCCACCGACTGCCACGCGAACGGCAGCACGACCTGCCCCGGTGGAATCTCCTGGACGCCGGCCAGCAGGCCGGTCTGCAGGGTCGCGTCCAGCAGGGCCGGGTGGATGCCGAATCCGGCACCCCGCACGCCGGTCTCGGCGTCGACGGCGATCTCGGCGAACACTTCGTCCCCGTGACGCCACAGCGCCCGCACGCCCTGGAAGGCGGGTCCCAGGTCGTAGCCGCGCGTCAGGAACTTCGCGTAGTCGATCTCGACGGCGGTCGCGTCCGCGGGCGGCCAGGCCCGCGGCTCCGGGACAGCGGTGTCATCGCGGCTGGTCAACTGGCCATGTGCGTGCAGTTCCCACGGGCCGTCCTGGTCGTGCGCGCCGCGGGAGTAGATGGCGAGCGAGCGCTGCGCCGACTCCGGTTCGGGCCCGCCGACGACGACCTGGATCCGCACCCCACCCGTCGGCGGCAACACCAGCGGGGTCTGCAGCATCAGCTCCTCGAGCACCGGGCACCCGGCCTCCCGGCCTGCCCGCAACGCCAACTCCACGAACCCGGTGCCCGGCAGCAACATGACCCCGCCGATGACGTGGTCGGCCAGCCACGGCTGCGACAACGCCGACAGCCGCCCGGTCAGGACGACACCACCCGCGGCCATCGGCACGGCCGCGTCCAGCACGGGATGCGCCACCGCCCGCGAGCCGAGCGAGTCGGCGACGGCGCCACCCGGCGTGGTTTCGAGCCAGTAGCGGCGACGCTGGAAGGCATAGGTGGGCAAGGACACCCGGGCCATCGAACGGCCGGCGAAGAACACGCTCCAGTCGACGTCGGCACCGGCCACCGCGGCCCCCGCCAGCGCGGTCACGAACTGCTCGACCTCGCCGTGCCCGCGACGGGCGCCCGCGAGCACCAGTGCCTGCGCGTCGATGTCCGCCGGCAGTGTCTGCCTGGTCATGGCCGCCAGGACGGCGTCCGGTCCGACTTCGACGAATCGGCGCACCCCGGCGGCAGCCAGCGAATCGATCCCCGGCGCGAACCGCACGGCCGAGCGCACCTGCCGCACCCAGTAGGCCGGGTCGAGGATTTCCTCGCCCGCGATCCGTCCCGTCAGGTTCGACACCAGCGGCACCAGCGGGCGACGGTACTCGACATCCCGTGCGACAGTGCCGAACTCGGCCAGCATCGGATCCATCCGCGGGGAATGGAACGCGTGCGACACCCGCAGCCGCGAGGTCTCGCGGCCCTGCGCGGAGAACTCCCGCCCGAGAGCGGCCACGGCGTCCTCGTCCCCGGACACCACGACGGCCCTCGGCGCGTTCACCGCGGCGAGGGACACGCGCTCGCCCTGGCCGGAGAGTGCCTGCGCCACTTCCTCTTCCGCCGCCGCGACGGCCAGCATCGCGCCGCCGGCGGGGAGTGCGCCCATCAGCCGACCCCGGGCCGCCACCAGTCGGCAGGCGTCCGGCAGTGTCCAGACACCGGCGAGGTACGCCGCGGCCAGTTCGCCGATCGAATGGCCGATCAGGTAGTCCGGGGTGACGCCGAACGAGGCCAGCAGCCGGAACAGCGCGACCTCGTAGGCGAACAGGGCGGGCTGGGTGAACTCGGTGCGATCCAGCAGGTCGGTCGCATCGGGTCCGCCGCCGGTGAACATCACCTGCCGCAGGGAGACGCCGAGCAGTGGATCGAACTGCGCGCACACCTCGTCCAGTGCCGCGGCGAACACCGGAAACGCCGCGTGGAGTTCGCGCCCCATCCCGGCCCGCTGCGCGCCCTGCCCGGTGCACAGGAACGCGGTCGCGCGCGACGTCGCCCGCGCTGCCGTCACGCCGGCGGAGGTGCACGCCGTGCCGTGCTCCGCGAGCGCGGCCAGCCCGGCCAGCAAGGTGTCGCGATCGCCGCCGACCACCGCGCCCCGCCAGTCCAGGCGGGCGCGGGTCGTCAGCAGCGCATGCCCGATGTCGTCGATCGCCACGTCGGGGTGCGCGATCGCGAACCGCCGCAGCTTGTCTGCCTGCGCGCGCAGACCGTCCTCGGTCTTCGCCGAGAGCAGCCAGGTGGACACGCCGGCCGTCACCGCGCGCGCACTCTGTTCCGGCGCGGCGTCCGCGGTCTCGGTGGCCGCGTCGTCGAGGGCGGGGGCCTCCTCCAGGATCACGTGGGCGTTGGTCCCGCTGGCGCCGAAGGAGGACACCCCGGCACGCCGGACCCGCTCGCCCGCGGGCCAGGGTTCGGCCGCGGTGAGCAGCCGCGCCGAACCCGCCGACCAGTCCACGTGCGGGGTCGGCGCGTCCACGTGCAAGGTCGCGGGCAGCAGGTCGTGCCGCATCGCCTGCACCATCTTGATCACGCCGCCCACGCCCGCGGCCGCCGAGGTGTGGCCGATATTGGACTTGAGCGAGCCGATCCGCAGCGGCGCACCGGCACGATCGCGGCCGTAGGCGGCGATCAGCGCCTGTGCCTCGATCGGGTCACCCAGCGTGGTGCCGGTGCCGTGCGCTTCGACCGCGTCGACATCGGCGGGCGCGAGCCCGGCGTTGGCGAGCGCCCGCGCGATCACCTTCTCCTGCGACGGACCGTTCGGCGCGGTCAGCCGGTTGCTGGCGCCGTCCTGGTTGACCGCGCTGCCCCGGATGACCGCCAGCACCCGGTGGCCGAGCCGGTGGGCGTCGGACAGCCGCTCGATCGCCAGCATGCCGAGCCCCTCGGAGAATCCCGTCCCGTTCGCCGCCGCCGCGAACGCCTTGCACCGCGCGTCCGGCGACAGCGCGTGCTGGCGGCCGAACGCGATGAGCAGCGCCGGATCCGACATCACGGTGACGCCGCCGACCAGGGCCAGCGAGGTGTCACCCTGGCGCAGCGCGTGGCAGGCCAGGTGCAGGGCGACCAGCGACGAGGAGCAGGCGGTGTCCACCGACAGCGCCGGGCCCTTGAACCCGAAGGTGAAGGCCACCCGGCCGGACAGCACGCTGTTCGACACACCCAGGTAGGCATGTCCTTCCGCCTCGGCGGTGAGCCCGGGCGAGCCGACGCGCGGGCCGTAGTCCTGATGGATCACACCCGCGAACACGCCGGTGTCGCTGCCGCGCAGGGCCGTCGGGTCGATGCCCGCGTCTTCGAGTGCCTCCCAGGCCGTTTCCAGGAACAGCCGCTGCTGCGGATCCATCGCCAGCGCCGCACTCGGGCCGATCCCGAAGAAGCCGGCGTCGAATTCGCCTGCCGCGTCGAGGAATCCGCCTTCCCGCGTGTAGACGGTCCCTGGCGCGTCCGGATCGGTGTCGAACAGCCGCTCGAGGTCCCAGCCGCGATCGTCCGGAAAGAGGCCGACGGCGTCGGTTCCGGCGGCGACCGCGTCCCACAGCCGCGCCGGGGTGTCGATCCCGCCGGGGTATCGGCAGCTCATGCCGACGATGGCGATCGGCTCGCCCGCCCGGTCCTCCAGCTGCTGGATGTGCTTCTTGGCGGCGCGGAGGTCTCCGGTGAGCTTGCGCAGATACCGGCTGAGACGTTCCTCGTTGCTGGTGCCGGGATTGGTCATGCTGGGCCGAACTCCTCGTCAATCAGATCCAAAAGATCACTATCGGAACGGAATTCGAGATCATCGAACTCGCCGTCCGACCACGTTCCCGCCAGATGGGCGCGCAGGCGCTCGTTGACGCCCCGCAATCCGGCGACGATCTCGTCACTGTCGCCGCCGTCGGCGATGATCCGCTCGAGCAGCGCCTCGAGCCGGGCGATGTCGTCGGGCACCGCCGCGGGCGCAGGCGCGTCTGGCGCCGCCGCCACCGGGGTCTGCGCCAGCAGATAATCGGTGACTTCGTCGGCCGTCGGATAGTCGAAGACCAGGGTCGACGGCAGGGCGAGCGCTGTCGTCCGCGCCAGGCGGTTGCGGAACTCGACACCACCGAGCGAATCGAAGCCGAGTTCGCTGAAGCCGCGATCCGGCCCGATGTCCTCGGCCGACCCGTATCCCAGGACCGCCGCCACGTGATCGCGCACCAGATCCAGCACGACCGCCCGCCGCCGCGCCGCGGGCACCCCGTGCAGACGCTCACCGAGCGACAGCTCAGCGCCCGCCGCCTGGGCCGACCGGCCGCGAGTGCGCATGAATCCGCGCAGCACCGCCGGCAGCGGGCCCGCGTGCGCTTCCATGCGGAGCGTGTCGGCGTCGAGTCGCAGCAGCGCGGGCGCCGGTTCGTCGGTGGTCAGCGCTTCGTCGAACAGGCGCAGGCCGTCGGCGGGGTCCAGCGGAGCCAGACCGAGTCGTTCCCAGCGGTTCATGGCCGTGCGGTCCAGGGCGCCGGTCATGCCGAGGTCCTGCCGCCACGGACCCCAGGCGAGCGAGAGCGCGGGCAGGCCTTCGGCGCGGCGCTGCCGGGCGAGGGCGTCCAGGAAGCCGTTCGCGGCGGCGTAGTTCGCCTGGCCCGCCGAGCCGATCAGGCCGGCGATCGACGAGAACAGCACGAACGCGGACAGTGTCAGGTCGCGGGTGAGCTCGTGCAGATGCCAGGCGGCGGCGGCCTTGGCCGCGAAAACCCGGTCGATCCGGTCGTCGGTGAGCGTGTGGAACGCGGCGTCGTCGAGCACGCCCGCCGTATGGACGACACCGGTGAGCGGATACTCCGCGGGCAGCGTGGCCAGCAGGTCGCGCAGCGCGGCGCGGTCGCTGACATCGCAGGCCGCGATCCGCACCTCGGCACCGGAGCGGGACAGTTCGGCCACGAGTTCCGTCGCACCGTCGGCGCGCTCGCCGCTGCGGGAGACCAGGAGGAGCCGCCGCACGCCGTGCGTGGCGACCAGGTGCCGGGCCAGCAGCGTGCCCAGTCCCCCGGTTCCGCCGGTGATCAGCACCGTGCCGGAGCCGAACGCCCCGTCCACCGCGTCGTGTGACGCCGGTAGCGCCTCCAGGCGCGGGACCAGGACGCGGTCGCCCCGCACCGCGGCCTGGGGTTCGCCGGTCGCGAGGACCGCCCGCAGGGAATCAGCCGAAAACCGCTGTGTTCCAGCGGAATCGTCGGTGTCGAGCAATACGATCCGGTCCGGGTACTCGGTCTGCGCGGTCCGGATCAGTCCCCACACCGCGGCCGACGCGCTGTCCACCGCCTCGTCTGGCAGGGCCGCGGCACGGCTGGTCAGCACGATCAGCCTCGACCGCGCGAATCGCTCGTCGGCCAGCCAGTCCCGAACCGTGCGCAAGGCGACACCGACGCGCCGGGACGCGGATGCCGGCGAAACCCCTTGGACGGCAGCCGGTTCGGACCACACCACGACTTCGGGGAGGATCGGCGCCGCGGCGAGGGCACCCAGGTCCGAATACCGCTCGACGATGCCGTCCACGTGTGCGGCGCCGAGCACGGCCACATCCACGGCCGGGGTGAGCGCGTCGGGAGTGTCCACCGCCGACCAGCGCGTCCCGTACCGTGCCGCGCGGCCGCCGGGGAGGGTGGCGCGGAACTGCTGGACGTCGTAGGAGCGCATCACCGCCTCGTCGATGGTGACCACCGGCGTTCCGTCCTGGTCGACGGCCACGACGGAGATCGCCTCGCCGTCGCGCTGGATGGCCATCACCCGCAGTGTCCGGACCGCGGCCGTCGAGTGGATCCGCGTGCCACCCCAGCGGAACAGGAGTTTGCCCTCGGTCGGATCGCCCTGGTGGTCCGGCCAGATCAGGCAGGCGATACCCGCGTGCATCACCATGTCGAACAGCGCCGGATGCAGCTGGAACCCTTCGGCCGGGACGTCCTGATTCAGGGTGACCTCGGAGAACACCGTGTCACCGCTGCGCCACGCGGCGTCGACGCCGAGGAACGCGGCGCCGTATTCCAGTCCGGCGGCGCGCGCAACCTGGGCCGGAATCCAGTCGGTGGCAACCGGTTCGGCGTCGACCGGCGGCCACGGCGTGTTCCGCAGCATGTCCATCAGCCCGATGTCGAGCAGCGGGCTGGCGCTGAGCACGCCGCTGGCGTTGCGGGTCCACTCCCCGCCCGTCCGGTCGCCGGTGTGGCGATAGTGGAACGTGAACGGCCGACGCCCCGTGGCATCGGGTTCGCGCACAAGCACCTGCAGCTCGACCTCGTCGTCGGGCCGCGGCAGGATCGGCGCCTCGAGGATGAGTTCCGCCACCGCCGCGCACCCGATCCGGGGCGCAGCGACCAGCAGCATCTCCATGAGCGCGGCGCTCGGCACAAGGACGACGCCGTAGGTGGTGTGGTCGGCGATCCAGGGATGGGCGCGCAGCGAGAGCCGTCCCGTGACCAGCCACTCGTCGCGGTCGGCCACGCGCACCACGTCGGTGAGCAGCGGGTGTCCCGAGGCATTGCGTGGTTCCGCCGGGCTGGGGTCGAGCCAGTACCGCCGGTGTTCGAAAGCGTAGGTGGGCAACGCGATTCGTTCCGCAGGCCGATCCGCGAACAGCGCCTTCCAGTCGACGGACAGGCCTGCGACGTGCGCGTGGGCGAGTACCGACAGCAACTGCCCGGTCTCGTCGTGCTCACGCCGCGCCGACGCGGCCACCACCGAGCGAGCCTCCAGCTCCGCGGGCAGCGTCTGCCGGGCCATCGCCGCGAGCACCGCGTCGGGCCCCACTTCGAGGAACCGGCGCACCCCCGCCGCCGCCAGCGCCTCGACACCGGGTGCGAAACGCACCGCGGCGCGCACCTGCGACACCCAGTACGCCGGCTCCAGGATCTCCTCGCCCGCGATCCGCCCGGAAACGTTGGACACTAGGGGAACCCGAGGCGGGTGGAAGGTCACGTCCTCGAACACGGCCGCGAACTCGGCCAGCATCGGCTCCATCCGAGGGGAATGGAACGCGTGCGACACCCGCAGACGGTTCGTCTTGCGCCCCCGCTCGGCGCAGCGGCGCTCGATCTCGCCGACGGCCTCCTCGTCGCCCGACACCACCACGGCATGAGGCGTGTTCACCGCCGCCACCGACACCCGGTCACCGATTCCCCCGATGACCGCGTCGATCTCGGTCTCCGACGCGGCGACGGCGAGCATGGCACCGCCGGCGGGCAGCGCGTCCATCAGGCGGCCGCGCGCCGCGACCAGCGCGCACGCGTCCGGCAGCGTCCACACACCGGCCACGTACGCCGCGGCCAGTTCGCCGAGGGAATGCCCGATCACCATGTCCGGGACGAGCCCGAAGGATTCGAGGAGCCGCGCCATCGCCACTTCGAACGCGAACAGGGCGGGCTGGGTCACGCGGGTCCGGTCCAGCGGTCCGGGTTCCGCCGCGGTGTCGCGATCGTCCGCCAGCTGCCCCGTGAACATCGCCCGCCGCAGCGAAAAGCCCAGCAGCGGATCGAACTCGGCACACACCTCGTCCAGCGCGGCGGCGAACACCGGGAAGGCGTCGGCCAGACCGGCACCCATCCCGACCCGCTGCGCGCCTTGCCCGGTGAACAGGAAGGCGGTCTTGCCGGTGCCCGCCGAGCCGGAAACGATTCCCGCCGAAGCGGTTCCGGCGCCGAGCGCCTCCAGTAGCGCCAGCAGTTCGGCACGATCGCCGCCCACGATCACGGCCCGGGACTCGTGCTGTGTCCTGGTGGTGGCGAGCGAATACGCCACGTCCACCGGATCGGTGTCCGGGTGTTCGTCCAGCCACCGCCGCAGCTTCACCGCCTGCGCGCGCAGGGCGGTCGCGCTCTTGGCCGAGAGCAACCACGGCACCGTGGTGGGTCGGCCGTGCGAAACCGGTGGTGCGCCGACCGGCGCCGGTGCTTCCTCGAGGATCGCGTGCGCGTTGGTGCCGCTGACACCGAACGACGACACGCCCGCCCGGCGCACCCGGTCACCGGCCGGCCAGGGCGTGGCCTCGGTCAGCAGGCGGACATCGCCGACGGACCAGTCCACGTGCGGGCTCGGCTCGTCCGCGTGCAGCGTCCTCGGCAGGGTTTCGTGCCGCAGCGCCTGCACCATCTTGATCACGCCACCGACGCCCGCCGCGGCCACGGTGTGGCCGATGTTCGACTTGATCGAGCCGATGCGCAGCGGTTCCCGGTCCCCCCGCTGCTGCCCGTAGGCGGCGATCAACGCGTTGGCTTCGATGGGATCCCCGAGCGGGGTGCCGGTTCCGTGCGCTTCCACCGCGTCCACGTCGGCGGGGGTGAGCCCGGCATTGGCGAGGGCCTGCGCGATCACGCGCTCCTGCGACGGACCGTTCGGCGCCGTCAGGCCGTTGCTCGCGCCGTCCTGGTTCACCGCGCTGCCCCGGACGACGGCCAGGACATCGTGGCCGAGCCGCCGCGCGTCCGACAGCCGTTCCAGCACCAGCACACCGACGCCCTCGGCGAAGGCCACCCCGTCGGCGGACGCGGAGAACGCCTTGCAGCGGCCGTCCGGCGAAAGGCCGCGCTGCCGCGCGAAATCCACCGACAGGTACGGGGTCGCCGCCACGGTGACACCGCCCGCCAGCGCCAGCGACGTTTCGCCCTGTCGCAGCGCCTGGCAGGCCAGATGCAGGGCCACCAGGGACGACGAGCACGCGGTGTCGATGGTGACCGCCGGTCCCTCGAGGCCGAACACGTAGGCGACGCGACCCGAGACGACGCTGTGAGTGGTGCCGGTGAGCCGGTATCCCTCGAGATCACCGGTGACCCGGTCGACATATCCCGAGGCGCACGCGCCCGCGAAGACACCGGTGTCGCTGCCGCGCAACGCGACCGGGTCGATGCCGGACTGTTCCAATGCCTCCCAGGAGGCCTCCAGCAGCAACCGCTGCTGGGGATCCATCGCCAACGCCTCCCGCGGACTGATCCCGAAGAATCCCGCGTCGAAATCGGCAGCGTCGTCGAGGAATCCGCCGCCGCGGCTGTAGACCGTTCCCGGCTTGTCCGGATCCTGGTCGATCAGCTGGTGCAGATCCCAGCCGCGGTCGTCCGGGAACTCCGTGGTGGCATCGGTCCCCGACCGCACCAGGTCCCAGAGCTGATCGGGGGTTCGGACGCCGCCGGGGAACCGGCAGCTCATGCCGACGATCGCGATCGGCTCGTCGGCACGGGCACGGCGCGACACCCGCGTCGTCCGCGGACCGGATTCCGTTCCCGCGATCTTGGCCCGCAGCAGGGCGGCGACCGCCGCGGCGGTGGGGTGGTCGAAGACCAGGGTGGACGGCAGCTGGACACCGGTGGCCTTGGCCAGCCGGTTGCGGAATTCGACGCCGCCGAGCGAGTCGAACCCGAGCGTGTCGAACCGCGCGTCGGCGTCGATGTCGTCGGCGGAACCGTGGCCGAGGACCGCCGCCGCGTGTTCGCGAACCAGGTCGAGCACCACCTCGGCCCGCTGGGCCTCCGGGACCCGGCCGAGTCTGGTGCCCAGCGAGCTCGACGCGGCCGCGGGCCGATCGGCGGTGCGGGGCAGGAAACCGCGCAGCACCGCGGGCACCGCACCGTCGCGGGCGGAGCGGCGCAGCTGTGCCGGGTCGAACCCGATGGCCGCGAGGTGGGCGGCGGGCTCGCCGACGGCCGCGTCGAACAGACGCAGACCCGCGTCGTCGCCGAGGGGATGCAGACCGAGCCGCTCCCAGCGCGCCACGGCGCCGCGGTCCAACGCGCCGGTCATGCCCGCCGCCGCGTTCCACGGCCCCCACGCCAGGGAGATCGCGGGCAGTCCGTCGGCTCGGCGGCGCTGTGCCAGGGCGTCGAGGAAGGCGTTGGCCGCGGCGTAGTTGCCCTGGCCCGCCGTTCCGATGGTCGCCGCGACGGACGAGAACAGCACGAACGCCGACAACTCGCTGTCGCGCGTGAGTTCGTGCAGGTGCCACGCGGAGGTGGCCTTCGCGTCGAACACGCGCCGCACCTGTTCGGCCGTCAGGCCCGCGAGGGTGGCGTCGTCGAGGACGCCCGCCGCGTGCACGACACCGGTCAGCGGATGTTCGGTGTCGAGGGAGTCCAGGAGGGCACGCAGGGCTTCGCGGTCGCTCACATCGCAGGCCGCCACCCGGACGGCAGCGCCGGCGTCGATCAGTTCCCCCACCAGTTCTGTTGCACCGTCGGCGGTTTCACCCCGCCTGGAGACGAGCAGCAGGCGGCGCACGCCGTGCGCGGAGACGAGGTGGCGAGCCACGAGCGCGCCGAGACCGCCGGTGCCGCCGGTGATCAGGACGGTGCCCGCGCCGAAGGACTTGGCCTCGCGGCTCGGTCGCGCCCGGTGGCCGGCCTGCCCCGCTCGCACCAGCCTGGGCACGAGCAGCGATCCCGAGCGCACCGCCGCCTGCTCCTCGCCGGCCGCGATCAAGGCGCCGACCAGTGCCGCGTCCACCGTGCCCGACGGGTCGGCGTCGAGGACGGCGAGCCGGTCCGGATATTCGGTCTGGGCGCTGCGCAGCAGGCCCCGCACGCCCGCCGCGGCGAGATCCGGTGCCTCCCCCGGCAGTCCGGCGCCGTTGCCGGTCAGCACGACCAGGCGGGTTTGCGCCAGCCGGTCCTCGGCCAGCCAGGCCCGCAGCGTCGCCACCACCGATTCCAGCTGTGCGCGAACGGCTTCCGCCTCGGTGCCGGCGACTTCCGGCTGCCAGAGCACGACATCGGGAACCACGTCCGCCGCGGCGAGTTCGGCGGGGGTTCCGGAGCAGGTGCCGATTCCGGCGACCGGTGCCGAGCCGAGTACGGCCATCCGGTCCGTGGCCGCCGTCGGCGCCGGGGCCACCATCGGAGTCCACCGGACCTCGTAGAGGTCGGCCTCGTCCCCGGCGAGTGTGGCGCGCATCTGCCGCACGTCATAGGGCCGCATGACGACCGCGTCGACGGAGACCACCGGCCTGCCCGCCGCGTCGACGGTCGCGACCGAGATCGTCTCCGGGCCGGACGCCACGGCGATGACCCGCAGTGTGGTGGCCTTGACCAGCGGCTGGTGCAGCCGCGCGCCGCCCCAGCGGAACAGCAGCCTGCCGGTGTCCGGATCGCTGTCCTGCTCGTGCCAGACCAGCCCGGCCAGCCCGGCGTGCATCACCAGGTCGAACAGGGCCGGATGCAGGTCGAACCGCTCCGGTTCGGCCGCGGCGCCGGTGTCCAGGGTGATCTGGGAGAAGACGGTCCCGTCCCGGTGCCAGGCGGCGTCGACGCCGAGGAACGCCGGACCGTATTCGAGTCCGGAGCCCTTGGCGATGCGCTCGGGAACAGAGGCGGTGTCGAGGATTTCGGCGTCGGCGGGTGGCCACGGCTCGTCCCGCAGCCGGTCCAGCAGCGCGTTGTCACCGCTCCAGGACGGCGCCAGCACCCCGCTGGCGTTGCGCACCCACTCCCCCGCGCGGCGACCGGACGCGCGGAAGTAGAAGGTGAACTGCCGTCGGCCGGTCCCGTCGGGTTCGCCCACCGAGACCTGGAGTTCGACCTCGTCGTCGTCCGACGGCAGGATCGGAGCCTCCAGGGTGAGCTCCTCGACCACGCCGCAGTCGATGCGCCCGCCCGCGACCATCAGGAATTCCACGAGGGTCGCGCTCGGCAGCACCACGGTGCCGTAGGTCATGTGGTCGGCGACCCACGGGTCGGTCGGCAGCGAGAACCGGCCGGTGAACACGAACTCGTCCGCCCCGGCCACCGGCACCACACCGGTGAGCAGCGGATGGCCGACGGCCCCGCCCTCGGGACGCGGCGGCAGCCAGTAGCGCTGGTGCTGGAAGGCGTAGGTGGGCAAGGGAACTCGCCCTGTCGCGTCGCGCTCGAGCAGCGAGGTCCAGTCCACGGAGACACCGGCGACGTGTGCCTGGGCCAGCATCGTCGTGAACTGGTAGGGCTCGTCCTGGTCGCGGCGCGCGGCCGCGCTCACCACCGCTTCCGCGCCGTCTGGCAGGGTCTGCCGGGTGAGGGCGGCCAGCACCGCGTCGGGGCCGATTTCCAGGAACCGGGTCACCCCCGAGGCGAGCAGGTGCTCGATGCCGGGCGCGAAGCGCACCGCGGCCCGCACCTGCCGGACCCAGTAGGCGGGCTCGGTCATCTCGTCCCCGGCCTGCTGCCCGGTCACATTCGAGACCAGCGGCAGCCGTGGCCGGTGGTAGGTCAATTCCGTGGCGACAGCCTCGAATTCGGCCAGCATCGGATCCATGCGATGGGAGTGGAAGGCGTGGCTGACCCGCAGTCGTGACGTCTTCGTGCCACGCTCGGCGAACAGGGCCCCGATCTCGGCGACCGCGTCGTCGTCGCCCGAGATCACCAGGGCGGCGGGCGCGTTCACCGCGGCGACGGACACGCGACCGGGGTACCGCGCGACGACATCGTCCACCTCGTGCTCCGGCGCCGCGACGGCCAGCATCGCACCGCCCTCGGGCAGGGCGCCCATGAGCCGCCCGCGCGCCGCCACCAACCGGCAGGCGTCCGCCAGCGACCACACGCCCGCGAGGTGGGCGGCCGCGACCTCACCGATCGAATGCCCGATCAGCACGTCCGGGATGACACCGAACGATTCCAGCAGCCGGTACAGCGCCACCTCGAAGGCGAACAGCGCGGGCTGGGTGAACTCCGTCCGATCCAGCACCGCGGCCTCGGCGCCGCCGAACATGACCTGCTTCAGCGAGCACCCCAGCACCGGATCGAACTGGGCGCACACCGCGTCCAGCGCGGTGGCGAAAGCCGGGAACGCCGCGTACAGCCCGGCGCCCATCCCCACCCGCTGCGCGCCCTGGCCCGTGCACAGGAACGCCGTGCGGCCCGGCCCGACCGCTCCCACGACGACACCGGCGCCCGGGTCCGAGCCGGCCAGATCCGTCAGCCGCGCGAGCAATTCGTCCCGATCGCGGCCGAGGACCACGCCGCGGGTGTCCAGCTGTGCCCGTGCCGTAGCCAGCGCGAAGGCCGCGTCGGCGACCGGGAGCTCCGGTCGTTCGGACAGCCACGTCCGCAACCGGGCGGCCTGCGCGCGCAGGCCCGCCGCGCCCTTCCCCGACACCAGCAGCGGGACGAACGGCACGGTGGCGGTCGATCGCGGCGCCGCGCCGGGGGCAACGGGCGCCGGGGGCGCTTCCTCGAGAATCACGTGCGCGTTGGTGCCGCTGATCCCGAACGACGACACACCGGCCCGCCGCACCCGATCCGTCGCGGTCCAGGGTTCGGCTTCGGCGAGCAGGCGCACCGCACCCGAGGTCCACTCCACATGCGGCGAGGGCGCGTCTAGGTGCAGCGACCGCGGCAACCGCTCGTGCCGCATCGCCTGCACCATCTTGATCACACCGGCCATGCCCGCGGCGGCCACGGCATGGCCGATGTTCGATTTCACCGAGCCGATGCGCAGCGGTTCCCGGTCGCCGCGATCCTGCCCGTAGGCGGCGATCAACGCCTGGGCCTCGATCGGATCGCCGAGCCTCGTCCCGGTCCCGTGCGCCTCCACCGCGTCGACGTCGGCCGCCGAGATCCCGGCATTGGCGAGGGCCTGGGTGATCACGCGTTCCTGCGCCGGCCCGTTCGGCGCCGTCAGGCCGTTGCTCGCGCCGTCCTGGTTCACCGCGCTGCCGCGCACGACGGCCAGCACCGGGTGGCCGAGCCGCTGTGCGTCCGAGAGCCGTTCGAGCACGAGCACGCCCGAGCCCTCCGACCAGGCCACACCATCGGCGGCCGCCGAGAACGCCTTGCACCGGCCGTCCGGCGCCAGCCCGCGCTGCCGCGAGAAGTCCACGTAGAGAGCAGGACTCGCCGCGACGGTCACGCCGCCGGCGAGCACGAGCGAGCTGTCGCCCTGCCGCAGCGCCTGACACGCCAGGTGCAGCGCCACCAGCGACGACGAACAGGCCGTGTCCACGGTGACCGCGGGCCCCTCCAGACCGAACGCGTAGGCGACGCGGCCGGAGATCACGCTGTGCGACGTGCCGGTCAGCCGGAATCCCTCGAGGTCACCGGTGACCCGGCCCGCGTATCCCGACGAGCAGGCACCGGCGAAGACGCCGGTGTCACTGCCTCGCAGCGAGGTCGGGTCGATGCCCGCGTCCTCGAGTGCTTCCCACGCCGTTTCCAGCAGCAGCCGCTGCTGCGGATCCATCGCCAGCGCTTCGCGGGGGCTGATGCCGAAGAAGCCGGGGTCGAAATCGCCCGCGTCGGTGAGGAATCCGCCGTGGCGCGTGGTCACCTTGCCCGGCTTGTCGGGGTCCGGGTCGAACAGCCGGTCCAGGTCCCAGCCGCGATCGGCCGGGAATTCCCCGATCGCGTCCCGGCCCGCGGCCACCAGATCCCAGAGGTCCTCGGCCGACCGCACACCGCCCGGGAAGCGAGCGCCCATGCCGACGATCGCGATCGGTTCCTCCGTGGACGCGCGCCGGGTGACCCGCGGCTGCCCGCTGTCGTCGCCCGTGAGCCGCGACCGGAGCAGCATGGCGACCGCGGTCGCGGTGGGATGGTCGAAGACCAGCGTCTTCGGCAGCGGCACACCGGTGGCTCCCGTCAGCCGGTTCCGCAGTTCGACACCGCTCACGGAATCGAACCCGAACTCGGTGAACGGCAGGTCGGCCTCGATCGCCGCAGCGGACTCGTGGCCGAGAATCGCGGCCGCGTGCGCGCGCACGATGTCGAGGGCCAGCGCGTCGCGCTGATACTCGGGTGCGGCGAGCAGCGTGCGGGCGAGGGGGCTGTCCCGCCAGGCGTCAGCCGTGCTCTCGGCAGCTGGGTCCCGGGGTTCCTGTTCCCCTGGCGCAGGGCCGAACTCGGCGACCCGCGCACGGGCGGTGATCGGCGTCGAGAAGTCGCGGCGCTGAAACGCGTACGGCGGCAGGTCGACTCGCGTCCCGCCGGGCACCAGCGCGGACAGCTCCACCGGCACACCACCGCAGTACGCCTGCGCCAGCGAGGCCAGGAACCGGTCGGCGCCGCCCGCGCCACGCCGCAGCGACCCGACGACGCACACGTCTTCGGCGCCGGCCGCGTCCGCGGTGAGGCCGATTCCCAGGGTGAGGACCGGATGCGGGCTCGCCTCGACGAAGCCGGAGACGCCCGCACCGATCAGCGCGGTGACCGCCTCGGCGAAACGCACCGGCTCCCGCAACGACCGATACCAGTAGTCGGCGTCCAGTTCCGCCGTGTCCAGCCGATCGGCGAGCACGGTGGAGAAGAACGGAATCGTTCCGGCCCGGGGACGGATCGGCGCCAGCTCCGCGAGCAGCCGGGCACGCAGCCGCTCGACCGCGACCGAATGCGACGCGTAGTCGACCGGAATCCGGCGGGCCCACACGCCTTCTCGCGCGCACTCGGCGAGAAACGTCTCCATGGCCGCGACATCACCGGCGATCACGCTCTGCGCCGGACCGTTCACCGCCGCCAGCGACAGGTCGTCGCCGTACGCCGTCAGCCGGGCCCGCACCGCGTCGGCGCCGAGCCCGATCGAGGCCATGCCACCCTGTCCGGCCAGTTCCTCGGCGACCGCGCGCGAGCGCAGCGCCACCACCCGCGCCGCATCGGACAGCGACAGTCCGCCTGCGATGTGGGCGGCGGCGATCTCGCCCTGCGAGTGGCCGATCACCACGTCCGGGTGCACGCCGGCCGCCTGCCACATCCGGGCCAGCGACACCATCACCGCGAACAGCACCGGCTGCACGACATCCACCCGGTCCAGTGGGGGCGCGGCATCGTCGTCGCGGAGCACGGCCGTCAGCGACCAGTCGACATACGGTTCCAGCGCCGCTTCGCACTCCGCGATCGACGCCGCGAACACCCCGCTCGACGCCAGCAGCTCGAGCGCCATCCCCGCCCACTGGCTGCCCTGCCCCGGGAAGACGAACGCGATCCGGCGCTGCTCGGCCCGGCCGATCGACGGCTCGATCGCCGCGCCGCCGGGCGCGGCCGGGTCGGCCAGCGCGGCCAGACCCGCCAGCAGTTCCGCTCGATCGCCGCCGACAACGGCACCGCGCCACGACATCTGGGCCCGCGTGCGCAGCAGCGAGTGCGCCACATCGACCGCGTCCAGCTCCGGGCGGCGGAGCACCCAGTCGCGGAGCCGGGCCGCCTGCGCGCGCACGCCCTCCTCGCTGCGCGCCGACACCACCCACGGCACCGCACCGGCCGCACTGTCCGCCGCGGGCTCGACGGCCCCGACGGCAGGCGCCTCCTCCACGATCAGGTGGGCATTCGATCCGCCCATTCCGAACGACGACACCCCCGCCCTGCGCACCGTGTCGGATGTCCAGTGCTCGACGCCGGTCACGACCCGAAGACCCAGGTCGCCGAGCGGAATTCGCGGATTGGGCGTCTCGAAGTTCAGGCTGGGCACGAGTTCCCGGTGCCGCAGACAGAGCACGGTCTTGATGAGGCCGGCGATGCCGGACGCGCCTTCCAGATGCCCGATGTTCGTCTTGACCGATCCGACGGCCAGCGCCGCGTCCCCGGCCCGCTCGGCGCCGTAGACGTCGCCGAGCGCGGCCGCCTCGACCGGATCACCCGCGGGCGTTCCGGTGCCGTGCAATTCGACGTAGTGCACCGACGCCGCCTCGGCCGCCGCGGCGCGCAGCGCGGAACGGATCGCCGCCGCCTGCGCCTCCCGGCTCGGCGCGCTCAGCACGCGATGATCGTTGCCGGTGTTGAGCGCGCTGCCGCGGATCACGGCATGGATCCGGTCGCCGTCGGCCACCGCCCGCGCGAGCGGTTTCAGCACCAGCACACCGCCGCCCTCGCCGCGTACGAAGCCGTCGGCCCGCGCGTCGAAGGTGTGGCACGCCCCGAGCGCCGACTGCGCGCCGAACTGCTCGATCCGCTCCCCGCTGCTCGTCGACAGGATCAGGTTGAGACCGCCGGCCAGGGCCACCTCGCTCTCGCCGCTGCGCAGGCTCTCACACGCGAGGTGCACCGCGACCAGAGACGACGCCTGCGCGCTGTCGATGACGAGGCTCGGTCCGCTGAACCCGAAGTAGTTGGAGATCCGGTTGGCGATGATGCCGCGTCCGACGCCGACCAGCGAATGCCTGCTGACGCCCGGACCGCCTTGGGAGGCAATGATTTCGGCGAAGTCGCCCCCGGTGCTGCCGAGGAACACACCGCATCGCCGCGCGTCCCTGGCCGTCTGGGCCAGACCCGCGTCCTCGAGCGCCTCCCAGCTCAGTTCCAGCGCCATCAGCTGCTGCGGATCGACGGCCCGCGCCTCCACGGGCGAGACACCGAAGAAGTCGGCGTCGAATCGCCCTGCGCTGTCGAGGAATCCGGCCCGCTCGGTGAGATGTGCCCTGCTCGGCGGCGCGGTGCCGATCGCGGCGCGCCCTGCCCTGAGCAGCTGCCAGAAACTCTCCAGATCGGCCGCGCCCGGCATTCTGCAGGACATACCAACGATAGCGACGGCAAAGGCCGATCGGGTCACCTCTGAACATCCTTCCTCAGCGCATGCAGTGACCCCCCGTCACCATGAGTTCGCGTTTTAAACTGAAAATTCTGCTACTATTTGCGCAGAGACCGACTCAGACAATTCCGGTCGGCTGTCACATATTTCGCTGCCGTCGAGTTCGCAGCGCAAATGACCCGAATGATGCGATACATCTTCGGGTTCGAGAAACGCTACGGGGCAGGCCACAAGGCCGAGACGTGCGCAAGAGGGAGTAATGCCCGAGCGAGGTGCGTCCTTGCCCCTACGCTACGGGGATGTGAATTGCAACAGCGGCCCTCTCGGATTCTCGTAAGACAGCACAGGATTCATGGTTACCGAACAGTATTTGTCCGGTCTCGAGCTTGTCAACCGTCCATTACGCTCACGCTGGTCACCCGGTGCGAGGGATCGATCGCGAACATCGAGCGGGAGTCCGCCGCGGCTTCGCGCCGTCGACAGGTGCGCGTGACCTTTCGGCCTCGAATACTTGACCGATCAGTCACGAAAGCTCTAGCATCGCCAAACATGCCGCGCACCAAGGAATTCGCCCCGCCACCGCGCCCGACCCCGCGAGTCGGGCGGGTCGATGTCGGCGAGTTGCCGGCGCGGCTGCGGCGGTGCGGGTCCTTCGCGGGGGATGGGTAACCCGACAGCTGAACCTATTTCGGCACCAGTACGCCGGTGAGGTCCGCTTCCCGGATGGGCGTGTCCGGATTCGCCTGGGCGCCGCACATCAGATCGATCGCCGCCACCGCGAGGTCGAGGGAGTTCTGATCCAGCGACGCATTGTCACGGCGCTCCTCCTCCAGGAATTTCGTCACCGTGGTGCGCTTGTCCTCCGGGTCCTGGGCGGTGAACTCGCTGCAACTGGTGTCACCGCCCTTGTTGACCGCTTCTTCCACCTCGTCACATCCGGTGGAACCACTCACGAGCGCCAGCATCAGCGCCGCCGCGAACACCGTCTTCCGCTTGTCCATCGTCCCGTTCACCTCTGTCCTCGACCGTGCGCCAACGAAGGCTCCTCACGACAGACATAGCCGCTTTGGACGAAAGCAATCAGCGGCCGCTCACAACGCGTCGAGCAGGTCCTCGACCTGGATGGGCAGCGCACGCACGCGTACGCCGGTGGCGTGGTAGACCGCGTTGCCGACCGCGGCGGCCGAGCCGACGATGCCGATCTCCCCGATTCCCTTGCTGCCCATCGGATTGACGTGGGCGTCGTGTTCCTCGACCCAGCTCACGTCGATGTCGCCGATGTCGGCGTTGACGGGGATGTGGTAGCCCGCCAGATCATGGTTGACCACCTGGCCCAGGCGCGGATCGAACAGGCTCTCCTCCCACAGGGCCATCGAGATCCCCATCGTGATGCCGCCGAGGAACTGGGAACGAGCCGTCCGCGGATTGATGATGCGGCCCGCGCCGAACACCGCGACCACGCGCGGCACGCGGATCTCGCCCGTGTCGACGTCGACCCGGACCTCGGCGAAATGCGCGCCGAAGGCGTGGGTCGAGAAGTTCTCGCGCTCGGGATCTTTCGGCGCTTCGACGGTGACCTCGGCACCGTCGTCGGGGTAGGGGCCGTAGCGCTCCCGCAGCGCTCGCGCCGCGGCCACCACGGCCGACCCCCACGACGCCATACCGCTGGAGCCGCCCGCCACCGAGGCGGCGGGCAGGCGGGAGTCACCGATGCGCAGCTCGATCCGGTCGAAGTCCACCGCGAGCGCGTCGGCGGCGATCTGACGCAATGTCGTCCAGGTGCCGGTGCCGATGTCCATCGCGTCGATCTCGACCTCGTAGCGGTCCCCACTGCGGCGCACGCGCGCGCTGTTGCCGCCCGACACCTGCGCGGGATAGGTCGCCGCCGCGACCCCCGAGCCGACCAGCCAGCGCCCCTGTCGTCGCGCGCGCGGTGCCGGATCGCGATCGGCCCACCCGAACCGCTCCGCTCCCGCGCGCAGGCAGTCGACCAGGCCGCGGCTGGAGAACGGCCGTCCCGACTCCGGGTCGACCTCGGGCTCGTTGTGGACGCGCAGCGCGATCGGGTCCATCCCGAGCGCGACCGCGAGCTCGTCCATCGCCGTCTCCCCCGCGAACATCCCCGGGCAGTGTCCGGGCGCCCGCATCCACGACGAGACCGGCACGTCGAGCGCCGCGAGCCGGTGCGAGGTACGGCGGTTGGCGGCGGCGTACATCACGCGCGAGGACACCGCCGTCTGCTCGGCGTAGGCCTTGACCGTGGAGACCTGTTCGACCACGTCGTGCGCGATCGCGGTGAGGGTCCCGTCGCGGTGCGCGCCGAGCCGGATCCGCTGGATGGTCGGAGTCCGATATCCGGCCAGCGCGAACAACTGCTGCCTGGTCAGCGGGAGTTTCACCGGACGGCCGCCGACGAGTGTCGCGGCCATCACGGCCAGCACGATGTGCGCGTGCGGCTCCCCCTTGGATCCGAAGCCGCCGCCGACGTACGGCGCGATGACCCGCACCCGCTCGGGCGGGAGACCGAACAGCGGGCCGATCGTCGCGGCCACCACGTGCGGGCCCTGTGTCGAGTCGAACAACACCAGCCCCTCGTCGGTCAGGTGGGCGACGGTGGCGTGCGGTTCCATCGGATTGTTGTGGACCATCGGGGTCGTGTAGGTGTGGTCGATGCCGACGGGGGCGATCGCGAGCGCCGCGTCCACATCGCCGACGGTGGTGTCGGAGTCGAAGCCGCCGTCGAGGACGTCCGGGGTGTAGAGGTCGGCACGCTCGGCGCTGAGCACGACGTCGGCGGGACTCTCGTCGTAGGTGACGCGCACCCGTGCCGCCGCCTCCCTGGCCACCTCGGGACCGGTCGCGACGACCGCGCCGATCAACTGCCCGCGGAACGCGATCTCCGTGTCCTGCAGGATGCTCAGTTCCTTGTCGTCGGTGTGCGCCAGCCGCGGCGCGTTGTGGTGCGTCAGCACGGCGAGAACGCCGTCCATCCGCTCGGCGGCGCCGACGTCGATCGCACGGATCCGGCCGCGGGTGATCGACGCCTGGATCGGGTGGGCGTGCACGGGATCGGTGAGCGGATGCTCCAGCGCGTACGGCGCGCGACCGCGCAGTTTGGCAGGCCCGTCGACGCGGGTGGGCGAAGCGCCGATGCCGCAGGCGCGCGGCGCGGAGCCCATCAGAACTCCCGCGCGGTCAGGTCGCGCAGGGTGGCGACGAGGACTCGCCGGGCCAGCGGGATCTTGAATCCGTTGTGCCTGCGTGGCCGCGCCGCGGCGAGTTCGGCCGTCGCGGCGGCGGCGAACTCGGCGTCGGTGGCGGCGCGACCGCGCAGGGCCGCTTCGGCGGTGCGCGCTCGCCACGGTGTGTGCGCCAGCCCGCCGAAGGCGATTCCGGCGTCGCGCACGACACCGTCGGCGATGTCGAGGACCGCGGCCACCGACACCAGCGCGAACGCGAACGACGCCCGGTCGCGGACCTTGCGGTAGCCGGATCGGGCCGCCGGCTGGAGCGGGGGCAGGTCGACCGCGGTGATCAGGTCACCGTGTTCGAGGACGGTGTCGCGCTCGGGCGCGTCGCCGGGGAGCCGGTACAGATCGACGACGGGAATCGCGCGTTCGCCGCTCGGGCCGAGTACCCGCACGACCGCGTCCAGCGCGGTCAGCGCCACCGCCATGTCCGAGGGATGGGTGGCGATGCAGTGTTCCGAGGCGCCGAGCACCGCGTGTTCGCGGTCGAAGCCGTCGATCGCCGAACACCCGCTGCCCGGTGCCCGCTTGTTGCAGGGCGTGCTCGGATCCTGGAAGTAGGCGCACCGGGTGCGTTGCAGCAGGTTGCCGCCGGTGGTGGCGAGATTGCGCAGTTGTGGCGACGCGCCGGCCAGCAGCGCGGCCGACAGCACGGGATAGCGCGCGCGGATCAGCGGATGCGCGGCCAGCTCCGCGTTGCGCACGGTCGCGCCGACGCGCACGCCGCCGTCGGGGCGTTCGCTCACCTCGCCGAGCGGGAGCCCGCTCACGTCGACCAGCGTGCCCGGCGCGGTGATGCCGAGTTTGAGGTGATCGACGAGATTGGTTCCCGCCCCGAGGAACACGGCGTCGGGGTCGGCGTGGACGAGGGCCACCGCGCGTGCCGGGTCGGTGGCGCGCTCGTAGGCGAATTCCCTCATCGTGCGACCTCCTGGATCGCCGCGACGATGTTCGGATAGGCCCCGCAGCGACACAGGTTCCCGCTCATGCGTTCGCGGATCTCCGCGGCGGACAGTTCGACACCCGCGGTGGGGTCGGTGACGTGGCTGGGGGCTCCCGCCCGCACCTCGTCGAGCATGCCGACCGCCGAACAGATCTGGCCCGGCGTGCAGTAGCCGCACTGGAACCCGTCGTGGTCGAGGAAGGCCTGTTGCACCGGGTGCAGGCGGTCGCCGTCGGCGAGCCCGTCGGCGGTGACGATCGTGGCGCCGTCGTGGGCGACGGCCAGGGCCAGGCACACCACCGCCCTGCGCCCGTCCAGCAGCACGGTGCACGATCCGCACTGTCCGTGATCGCACCCCTTCTTCGGGCTGACGACGCCCAGCTGCTCACGCAGGACGTCGAGCACCGTGGCCCGGGTGTCGACCTCCACGTCCCGGGATTGTCCGTCGACGGTCAAGCTGATCCACGCGCGCATCGAATGGCCTCTCGCCTGTGGGACTACGGTTCCACCGACTTTCGCGACCGACCGGTCTCCGGCCTGCCACCAGCAACTCCGCACCGCGTGTGCTCGCGCACACCACGTGCCACGGTACCAAGCCGCCGCTGCTGCGCGCCCCAGCGCGTCAACCGAGCACGCGCGCGCGAATCTCGGGATGCCACTCCACGTATTCGACCTGCGTGCCGTCGGGATGCCGCGCGTACAGCACCTGTCCGGTCGCCGAGGACAGCGGACCGCCGGTCACGGCACCACCGATGTCGAGGACGAAGCGCCGTGCCGCGTCGAGGTCGTCCACGATCACGGGACCGACGGTGCCCCGATATCCGTCGACGCCGTCCGGCGGCCCGGCGATGAGCAGGAAGTCACCGACGGCCGCGATGTCGGCTCGTTCGAAACCGAAGCGCAGGTCGGCGGTGGCGCCGACGAGCCGCTCGTAGTGTGGGAGGGCGGAGTCCAGGTCGGCGACGAACAGCCGAGCGTAGGTCTTGAGGATCTTCACCAGCACGACGGTAGGGTCGATGCTCATCGAGGGTAAGTACGCACTTCGAGGTGAGAGGCTCCCCATGACCGTCGGCGAACCCGACCAGCAGGGGCAGGCGGCCGCGGTCGCTCGCCGGATCTTCGCGACGCTGTCCACGAAGTGGGCGCTGCCGGTCCTCGAGGCACTCGGGACGGGCGAACGGCGATTCGCCGAGCTGCACCGATCGGTCGACGGCATCAGCTACAAGATGCTCACCCAGACCCTGCGCGGACTGGAAGCCGACGGAATCGTCGCGCGCCACGACCACCACACCGCCAATCCCCGCGTCGACTATTCCCTCACGCCCGCCGGTGCCGACCTGCTGACCACTGTGCACGGACTCTGCGACTGGTCACGAACCCACCTCCACTCACTCCTCACCGCAGGCCACCCCGCGGCCTAGCCACACGCCACCACTCCGGGCGCGCCGACCCCGGCATCAGATCTGAAATGAAAATGTGTCTGAAAGTGCCGACGGAACCGGCGGGCGGTGGCGAGAATTGGGCACGACGGTTCGGCGGCCGCTCGGGGCCGCCGAGCCGTCTCGAATCTCCTTCGGCAACAGAGGAATTGGACGATGAACAGGTTGTCGAGATCCGCTACGGCGACGCTGGTCGCGGCCGTGCTCGCGGTGGGGACCACGGCGGTCGGGACCGCGCGGGCGCAGTCGGATGGCCCGCGGTCCTGCACCCCCTACACCGCGATTCTCGCCCCGGGTACCTGGGAGACGACGTCGGACGCGGATCCCACGGTGCCCGTCGGGATGCTGCAGCCCCTCGGTGACGGCCTGCGGCGGCAGTTCGGCGAGGACATCACGGTGCTCTACGTCCCCTATGCCGCGAGTGCTTTCGACCTGGGGCTGACCTACGCGGAGTCGCTGAGCACCCTGGAATCGCGCCTGCACGGCCTGCTGCGCGGCCTGTGCGACTCGACCCGGGTCGTCCTCGCCGGCTACAGCCAGGGCGCGGACGGGATCGGCGATCTCGCCACCGAGATCGGCAACGGCGATGGCCCGCTCGACGCGGATCGAGTGGTCGGCGTCGGACTGCTGGCCGATCCGCATCGGGACCCGGATACCACGCTCTCCCTGGGCAACCCGCAGCCCGGTTACGGCATCGCGGGGGCACGCAGCCGGGACTTCGGCGCGTTGACCGAGCGGGTGCGCACCGTGTGCGCCGAGGGCGACCTGTACTGCTCGCTCGATGCCGCCACCTCGCCGTTCCTCGCCGTCGTCGGCCGGGTGCTCAGCGGCGACCCGTCGCCGATCGCCGACGTGGTCCCCGCCACGGTCGATCCCCGCAGCCTGATCGAGCAAGCCGTCACCATGGGTGCCGGATGGACGGCCACCGCGGCGAACCTGCCCACCATCGCCGACGACCTCACCCGCCTCCCCGACCTCGTCGCCGCGGGCGACATCCGTGGCGCCCACCAGACCGCACGCGCGGTGAACGCGGCCCTCGCCCCGCTGGTCCAGGCCGCCGCCGGGGTGGACCGCGCCCTGGTCGCCCAGGTCATCCGCGCTGCCGCCGCCGTCGACCCCGCAGGCTGGACCGCGGCGGTCAGCCTGATCGCCGACGCCCTCACCCAGCTCGATCTCCTGACCATCGCCGAGCGAGTCGGTCAGATCCAGGAGATCCTCTGGCGCGCGGTCGAATCCCTCGACCGCAACGATCCGCTCGCCGCCGCGGCCGACCTCGCCCACCTCGCCGCCACCGGCGCCGACCTCACCGGCACCGTGCTCGGCCCCGTCACCGCGGGCCTGCGCGCCGACCTGCACACCACCACCCGCGCCCTGCTCACCCTCGCCGACCCCGCCGGCGTCGACGAGCTCGTCCAACTGGCCCGCCAAGGCGTGGACATGGCGAACTTCTACGCCTCCGCCGCCCACATCGACTACGGCGAGGACGTGCACCTGCTCCTGAACTACCTGAGTTCCCAGGTGAATTCGTAACCCGGCGAGCCCACCGCCCATCGCCCGCTGCCGCGTCGGCTCGATCCGTTTCGAGCCGACGCCACAGCGTCAGATCAACACGACACCGCGTTGCCGACCGAGTTGTCGAGACGCACCCCGAGAACCCGGGACAGCTCGCCGACGTTTCCGGCACTGGGTGTCACCACATCGCGTTCCCAACGGCTGATCTGGTTTGCGTCCGAAATCCCGATCCAGTCGGCCAACTCCGCCTGCGTGAATCCGGAGGCCATCCGTGCCGCCCGAATCGCTTTGCCGATCGTCGACATGGTCTCCCCTCTCTCTCGACGTCCTCGCACGGACTGCCCCGGCGGGGGTGCCCGTCGGCGACCCTCGTACTCCTGAAGCGGCCTCGCGCAGCCACATTCGAAAGATATCGGCGAATCGATCGTCGAAGGAGGCTGTGCGTGCACACCACCTGACTGTGCACGCACAAACGTGCGTGCAGTCGAGGCCGTGCCGCGGCTACTTCGGCGGGGTGTCCGTCTCGGCGGCGCTGCGGCGCCAGTCCCGCGGCGTCATCCCGAACGCCTCACGGAACCGCCGGGAGAAGTGGGCGGCGTCGCGGAAGCCGACGGCACCGGCCACGGCGCCGATGGACCGGTGCGCGTAGCCCCGGTCGATCAGCATGTCACGGGCCCGGAACAGCCGTTGCTCGATGATCCACTGCTCGAGGCTGACCCCCGACTGCGCGCACACCTTGTACAGGTGCCGCACGGAGATGTTGTTGGCGGCCGCGATCGCGGGGATCTTCAGGTCCGAGTCGGACAGGTGGGTCCGCACGTACCCGAGGATCTGCTCGATCATCAGCTGATCCGGGATGGCGCCGCCGTCACCCGGCCCGCGCCCGGCGGCCGAGATCAGCAGCGCCCGAACCATTTCCATGCACGACTCGCCCAGCGAGGCGGCGGCCGGGTCGGTTTCGAGCTGGTCGGCGATCCTGACCAGGTGCTGGATCTGGGCGGTCACCATCGGGTACAGCGGCGACGCGGCCAGCCGCCCGTGCGCCGCGACGACCAGTTCCGGCGAGATGCCGAGGCGTTCCCTCGACAGCTGCAGGCACAGCGTGCCGCCGAGACCGTGCCAGCCGGAAGCGAAGGTGGTGGCCAGGTCGATCACCTCGCAGGCGCCCGGCTCGATCAGCGTCTGGGCGCCGAACTGTTCGTGCCTGCGGACCTGTCCGTGCTGCACGGTCACCGTCAGGGTGTCGCTGGGGGTGGATTGCTCGTGCCGCCTGGTGCGCCAGACCTGGTGCCCGGACACCTCCGAGCGGGTGAGCGCGATCGGTCCGAGCAGCCAGGACTGGTGCCGGCTCACCACCTCGGCCGGCGCGTCCCACATCTGCAGGTTCGCGCCGAGGTCGGCTTCCTGCAGGATCGCGGTGACGGCCTCCCGCCGGTCGGTCGGCGCGAAATAGTCGGAGTCGATCAGCACTGCCATTGACGATCTCCACTTCGAGTTCTCGTCGGCGGTGGAGTCCCTCCCGTCGCCGACCGCTACGCGTTTGGGGTGGAGGCGATTCGGGCAAAAGGTGATTGCCTGGGGCCTGTTGTCGGCGATGGTAGCGCGCCACGGCCCCGCCCGGAACCCGTTTCGTCCGGGTTCGGCGCCGGCTTCACCGACCCGCCGTGGCGTGTTCCCGTGCCGCGCCGGGCCGGAGCGCGAGAATCCGGCGCTCGGTATCGGTCGCTGTCGCAACCCATTCCGGCCGCACAGCGGCGTAGGTGCACACGTCGTGCCACCGCCCCTGGGTGCGGTACAGCTGCCGCAGCCGCGCCTCCGGTGTCAAGCCCACTCCCGCCATCACCGTGTCCATCACCGGATGATCGTGCCGGTGCCCGGCCCAGACCCGGTGGATGCCGAGCGGGCCGAAGGCGAATGCCGCCAGGAGCCTGCCCGCCTCGATGCCGCCCGCTCGCAGCGCCCCCTCCGGAACCACGACCAGGCCGCCGATCATCGCGTTGCTGCCGTAGTCCTCGACCAGCAGGCTGATGGTGCCGACCATGGTGTCCGCACCGGGTGCCGTGATCGCCAGCGTGTATTTGCGGCGCGGGCTCTCGCCCTTGGCACGCAGGGCCGCGTCGAACGCCGCCGCGGCCGCCCGGACGCCCATGCTGTCGGCGCCCATGAATCGGGTCAGCTGCGGATCGGTGAAGATCCGCTGGTAGACGCCGAGATCGTCGGCACGCAGATCGCGCAACCGCAGCCGCTTGCCGTCCAGTTCCACCTCGCGCAGGTCGATGGTCATCGGACTTCCTCCATCGCCAGCTCCAGTTCCGGCGAGAAGCTGATCGCGGGGATGAGCTGGTCGAGGTCCACGTAGGTGCGCCCCGACGGGATCAGCTCGCCGAGCAGGATCCGGCGTGCGGTATCCGCCACCAGGGCGCCACCGAGCATCACCCCGGACGCGAGTTGCGGCCAGCTCGACAGGCTGCGGCCGATCTCCCCGATCGCGACCCGCATCGCCGGACTCAGTCGCGGCTCGTCGACCACGTCCAGCAGCAGCGACAGTTGCTCGCGGCGGTTCATCCGCGCGACCTCGGACGCGGTGACCCCGCCGGAGCGGCCGTGGAACAGCGGGCGCCGGGGTTCGAGATCGAAGCGTTCCACATCCAGCATGCCGCGATCGTTGGTGTCCATCAGCACCGGGATCTCCCGGCTGCGCGCGTACTCACGCGCGGCGACCTTCGCCCACACCGTGTCGCACTCCTCGACCAGCAGGTCCAGCGACCCGCTGCCGTCCACGCCGTCGAAGAACGGCCCGATCGAGTCCTCGGTCAAACCGTCGGTGAACACCTCGATGTCCAGATACGGGTCGAACTCGAACATCTGGCGCGCCGCCAGCACCGCCTTGGACACGCCGAGATCACCGACCCCCGCCCGCAGGCGGTTCAGGTTCGACAGCCCGACGGTGTCGAAGTCGGCCAAGCGGAACGAACCGCCGACGCCTTCCATCGCCAGTGTCACCGCCGCGCTGTTGCCCACCGACAGCCCGATCACCCCGATCCGGCACCCGCGCAGATCCCGTTGCCGCGCGCGGTCGATCTTGTCGCGATTCCGATCGGCCCGCACCCGCTCGAAGGCCGCGCGCGGCAGCACATGCACCAGCTGCCCGGTCCACGGGTAGAACACCCAGGTTCCCCACCGCCACAACGGAATCTCGCCACAGATCCGGCGCCGCCACGCGCCCAGGGTGTCCGGCGTGTGCGCGAATGCCGGGTCGGCGCACCGGATCAGCTCGTCGAGTTGCTCGTCGATCGTGTCGTGCACCGCGTGGACAGCGCCCGAGGCCGCCAGCGATTCCAGGTCGCGTAACCCTTCCTCGCTCGACGCATCGAGCAGCACGGGACGGAATGGCGAGATCGCAGGGCCGGGCGTGAGTACCGCCGGACGCGGAACCGAGCGATGCCGAACCATGGGTGCACAAACCTCCGACACTCGAGGCGAACGAAAACCCGCTCGCCGCTGTCAATCAGGACGAGCAGAGGATACATACAGCACACCTCCAGCAAACTGACCTTCGGTCCACCGGCATGGCGCGGCTCGACCAGAGGCACACTGCGACGATGGCGGATCGGATCGACAGCCGGAGTCGATCGAATCGCGCACTTATGCGCACTCTCGCAATAATCCCGCAAGCACCGGTCGCACGTCGCCACCCGCCGGGCTCCGCGCTTCCCCGGGTTCGACGCCGCGAGGGCGCGCGGGCCCCGGCTTTCGAACCGACGAGTAGCGTCGTCATCCGCTACATTCGTCGAGTCCATCGGTTCGGAATCGGAAGTTGGTACGCCCCATGGTCTCCGCGTCGGAGTTGGCAGCGCTGGCCCGCCAGGCCGAAATCGACGGCACCGCACCGCGAGTCGGTGTCATCATCGATCGCGGCGGACAGGTCCTACTCCTGGAGCGCGACGACACAGGTCCGGTCAAGGTCCCGCTGAAACTGCCGGGGGCCACCGTCAGGGCCGGCGAAACCCTCGCCGAGGCGGTCGCTCGCGGAGTGCGCGAGGAAACGGGACTGGTCGTCACCGGAATCCGCTACCACGTCGGGGATTTCGACTACCTGTCCCCCGACGCGCATCCCGTGCGGCGCCTGCATTTCGCCGTGGACGTGGCGGCGTTCGAGCCGATCCAGCTCACCGCCCACGCGCGGTACGCCTGGACGCCGCTCGACGGCCCGCTCCCGGTGACATCCTCCATCCGCGGCATCCTCGGCGCGTACCGCGATCTCGTCCACCACTGACTCACGCACGAGCACAACACCTTTCGGGGGCGCGACGGCCACCCGCCGCGCCGCCGGAGCGACTGTTGCCGGTACCCCTGCCACCGGATACCATTTCAGTGTCGGTGTACAAGTGTTCACTCAAACGAGAGGCAGGGCGGACGATGAGGTCCCGTCACACGGAATCGTTCAGTGCGTGGCGTGAGCAGGTACGGGAGGACTGGCTCACGGTCGCCGAATTCGCCCAGGAGGCGCGCGCCGTCGCCGGAGTCCGCGGACGAGGCATCGGCCGACTCGCCGAGGGCCTCCGTCGCGACGTGACCGCCGAGGCCCTGGCGTTCGCCGACGACCTCGCCGACCTCGCCGACGCCGCGCTACGGGCACGCACCGACGGCCGCAAGTCCCGGCTGGCCGGCTTCTTCGGACACCGTGCGCGCTCGCGCCGTTGGCGCTGAGGCGGCGCTAGCCCGCGACGATCTCCAGCGGAACCGCGTTGCGCAGGGTGTGTCCGACGGGCGAGCTGGCGGCCACCCGGGCATGCAGATCGGCGAGCTGCTCCGGGGTGGCGTCGGCGTCGAGTCGCACCGTCGCCACGATCTTCTCGAAACCGGCGTGCCCCTGTGCCAGACCGAGAAAGACGTGCAGGTCGAGGTCGCCTTTCAGATCGATGCGGAGGTCCTTCAGCTCGATCCCCGCCAGTGTGGCATTGGCCGCGTAACCGACCGCCAGGCAATTGCCCAGCGCACCCAGCAACTGCTCGACCGGGTTGGGCGCGGTGTCGCCACCGCCCAGCGTGCGCGGCTCGTCCGACGGGATCGCGGCGAAGGACCGTACCCGCGCCGCCGAGGCGAACGCGCCGTTCCACGTCACGTGCGCGCCCCAGGTGGTCCTGGCCTTGCCGGGATCCTGCCGGATCGCCTCGACCAGCCCGCCCACCGCCTCGAGGTCGACAGCGTTGAGGGTGCTCCGGGTTTCGATCGTCATGACAGGGTCTCCCTCGCGATAGGTGCCGAATCTCCCACGGCACCCAGTCTGGGACGAGTGACCACCGATGAACACCTTTCGGCGCGGCCTGCGCCGAAGCTCATCCGCGGCCCGAGCACCCCGGCGTCCGCCACCGCTCCTCGGGGTCACATCGCGGGCAGCCGCTCGCCCTGGACGACCTCGATGTCGAGTTCGATCTTGACGGTGGTGCCGACGGCGGCCACTCCCGCACGCACGACCGCGCTGTAGTCGATCGCGAAATCGTTGCGGTGCAACAGGGTTTCGGCGTGGAACGCCGCGCGTACGCCGCCCCACGGATCCGGCCCGCAGCCACCGTAGGTCACCGCGAGTTCGATCGGGCGACGCTGTCCGTGCAGCGTCAGCTCGCCCGGCATCACCCAGGTGTCGGCACCGGTGCGGCGGAACCCGAGACCGGTGAAGGCGATCGTCGGATAGGCGGCGACATCGAGGAACTCCGGCGACCGCAGATGATCGTCACGCATCGCGATCCCGGTGTCGATACCGGCCGCCTGGATCTCCGCGTGCCCCGTCGATCGCTCGAACTGCTCGGCGATCTCGAGCCGCCCGCTCACCTGTGCGAATCGGGCCTTGATACTCGCGATGCCCAGGTGCCGCGCGGTGGCGATCACCGTCGAGTGCGCCGGATCGATGGTCCACGGCCCCGGCGGCGGCGAGGTGACCGCGCCCGCCTCGGGCACCAGCACCACCTCACCGACCGCACCCGATCCGGCCGCGGAGATCTGTGCGATCCGCGCCACCGGTTCGAACCCGATCGCGGTGAGCACGGCGGTGTGCGTCCCGGCGGCCAGGGGTTCGGTCCGCACCGTGCCGGTCTCGTCGGCGACCGCGCGGGCGATCTGACGGCCGGACATGTCGGTCACGGTCAGCACCGCGTTCGGCACCGGCCAGCCCTCCGCGGTACGGACCCGGCCGGTCAACCCGCTCATCAGCGATCCTCGGGCTCGTAGCCGAGCCGCACGTCATGGGCGACCTCGGCCCCGGCCACGGTCACCTGATCGGTCACGGGCGGGTAGCCGCGGGCGATCACGGTGTACCGACCCTCGAGCAGGTCGGGCACGACGTAGCGGCCGTTCTCATCGGTGCGGACGGTCGCGGTCACGTCGCCCGCGGCGTCGAGCACGCTCACCAGGGCGTCGGGCACGGCCCTGCCGTCCTCGGCGCGCGCGGATCCGGTCAGGACCGTCATCGCGGACAACGTGATGTCGTGGCGGAGCACACCGCTGTCGGGCACCGTCAAGGTGACCGCGCTCGGGCGCATGTGCTCGGCGGCCGCGACCAAGGTGTAGACACCCGAGACCACGCTCCCGCACGTGTACGCGCCGTCGCCGCCCGTGACGGCCGCGCCGACCACCTCACCGCGCAGGTCGGTCAAAGTGATGGTCGCGCCCGGCAACGGCGCACCGTCGCGGGCGGCGCGAACGACACCCGACAACTCGCCGGAACCCACCAGGGTGAGATCCACGCGCTGGGGCCGGGTACCGACCGACACGTTGACCGCGGTCGGCTGGTAACCCATCGCCGACACGATCAGGACATGGCTCCCGGTCGTCGGCGCGCTGATCGCGTAGCCACCGTCGGCCGCACTGCTCGCCCGCGCGACCTGGCGGCCGGCCGGATCGATCAAGGTCAGCACCGCGTCCGGGAGCACCTGGCCGTTTTCGCGGCGCACGTGACCGTCCACCGTCCCGCCGCCATCACTGCCGGACCCGACGGCCGTCAGCGCGCCCCGCGCCGGGACCGCGGCCCGATGACCGTTCTGTTCGAGCGTCGCATGCCGCCCGGCCGGTACCGGTTCCGCTTCGGACAGCACGCGCTCTGCGCCTTCCCAGACCCGCTCGCCGTCCCGGCTCGACGCCGTGAGGGCGGCGAGCTCGGCGTCCAGCGCGTCGGGCGAAGCACCCTGCGCCGCGGACTCTTTCGTGGTCGGGTCGAGCTTCGGATCGAGGTCGATCGTGGTGCGCAGCGGGCGGTTCGGCAGCAGCGCGGTCGCCAGGAGCGCGACGACGGCCGCACCGGCTGCGATGAGGAAGATCCGTCCGGTCGCGTCACCGTAGGCGGCGCGCAGGACCGTGACGATCGGGGCGGGCAGGGCGTGCAGATTCAGATTGGTGCCGCCGGCGGAACCGGTGGTCACGCCGAGCTCGGCGAAGCCTCGCGCCGACAGCTCGCCCACCCGGGTGGCCAGCACCGAGCCCAGCACGGAGACGCCGATCGCGCCGCCGAACGTGCGGAAGAAGGCGACACTGCTGGACGCGGCGCCGATGTTGTGCACGCTCACCGTGTTCTGCACGGCCAGCACGAGGTTCTGCATCATCATGCCGACGCCGAGCCCGACCACGGCGATGTAGATGCCCACCAGCCACAGATCGGTGGCGTGGTCGATGGTGGCGAGCAAGCCGAAGCCGACCACCAGCAGCGCGCCGCCGGTGACCACGAAGGACTTCCACTTGCCGAACCGGGTGATCAGCTGTCCCGAACCGGTCGACGCGACGAGCATACCGAGGACCAGCGGAATGGTCAGCACGCCCGCCATCGTCGGCGAGTAGCCGCGCGCGGTCTGGAAGTACTGGCCGAGGAAGGTGGTCGAGCCGAACATGCCGACACCGACCGCGATCGAGGCGATGATCGCCAGCCCGGTGGTGCGCTCGGTGACGATCGAGAGCGGGATGATCGGCGACTTGACCCGCGATTCGACCACCACGGTCGCGAGCAGCAGCAGCACACCGGTGCCGACGTACCAGGCGGATTCGCGGGAGAACCAGTCGTAGTAGTCCGCCTTACCGGCGAACGACACCCAGACCAGCAGCACCGACACGCCCGCGGTCAGGAGCGCGGCGCCGAACCAGTCGATCGACACCCCCTGCTTGCGTTCGGTGGGCAACCGCAGGGTCCGTTGCAGCAGCACCAGGGCGATGACCGCCAGCGGCACGCAGACGAAGAAGCACCAGCGCCAGCCGAGCGGGCTGTCGACGATGACGCCGCCGAGGATGGGTCCGCCCGACATCGACACCGCCATCACGGCGCCCATGTAGCCGGAATAGCGGCCGCGTTCCCGCGGCGAGACGATGGAGCCGATGATCGCGACGACGAGCGCGGTCAAGCCGCCCATGCCGATGCCCTGGACGACGCGGGCCGCCAGCAGCACCGGCACGTTGTTCGCGAATCCCGCGATCACCGACCCGATGACGAAGATGACGATGGCCGACTGCACCAGCAGCTTCTTGTTGAACAGATCGGCGAACTTCCCCCAGATCGGGGTGGACGCGGCATTGGCCAGCAGCGCCGTGGTGATGACCCAGGCGTACGCGGTCTGCGATCCCTCCAGGTCGCCGATGATCGTCGGCAGCGCGGTCGACACGATCGTGGTGCTGAGCAGCGCCGTGAACAGCGCCGCCAGCAGCCCCGTCATCGCCTCGAGGACCTGCCGATGCGTCATCGGTGCCGGGGCACCCCGAGTCTCCGTCCCGACTGAACTAGACATCCACTTCCTGACTTTCTGTCGAAACCGGTCGGCGCTCCCCCACGGCGGTGTGGTGCGGAGCGGCCGCCAGTGAATTCCTGAGCTTCTGCACGACCGCGGTGGCCTGCTGCGCTTCGGTCTCGGTCCACTCGGCCAGCGCGGCGCGCAGTCCGCGGGCCCGGGACTCCCGGACGCGCAGCAGCAGATCGCGGCCCTGATCGGTGATCCGGATGAGCGTGACCCGGCCGTCGAGCGGATCGGCGTGGCGGGCGATGTTGCCCGAGTTCACCAGTTCGGCGACGTGCCTGCTCAGGGTCGATTGACTGATGCACAGGTCCGCGGCGAGGTCCACCTGCCGCGATGGTCCCCGGGCCTCGAGCGAACCGAGCACGCCCACGCCGCCGGGGAGCATTTCCCCTTCGTCCGGATGCGAGAGCGCGGCACGGATCGCGCGGCCCATGTAGTAGAGCTCCCTGATCAGGCCCTGAGCCGTATCGGGTGACACTGCCATGCCGCCTCCCAGCACGAATAGTTGCTTGCGCTAACCAACCATAAAACACTTATTTGTACTATGCAACTAAATGTCCCCGGTGCGGGGTCTCGGCACCGCGCGGGATTCGGGGGATACTGCTCTTTCAACCCCTCGACCGGGCACTTCGACACCCCGGAGGACCGTCATGGCCACAGCGATATCCGCCCCGCCGACGATTCCGGTCGCGCAGGGCACCGAAGGCGGGGGCGCCGCGCTCGATCAGGTCGCGCTCATGACCGGTGCGGCCGCGGTGGTCGGCGCGGTGCTGCTGTGGGTGGCCTACCTGCATCGGACCCGGCGGATCACCTGGCTGGCACGGCTGGCCGACTTCAGCGGCCGCGTCATGAACCGTCCCGGCTGGGTGGCGCTCCCGATCGCGATGTTCCTCGCGACCATCCTGACCGCGTTTCTCGGCTTCATCTGGGACGTGAGCCTGCACGTCGGCAAGGGCCGCGACGCCGGACCACTGGCCAATCCGGCGCACTACTTCATCCTGGTCGGCCTGTTCTTCCTCTTCATGGCCGGCATGCTGGCCGTCATCCTGCCGCTCGACGAGAAGCCGGGCAGGGCCGCGGTGAAAATCACCCGCGACTGGTACGCCCCGGTGGGCGGGATCCTGATCGCCGGCGCCGGCTTGTACGCGCTGATCGGTTTCCCGCTCGACGACATCTGGCATCGGCTGTTCGGCCAGGACGTCACCCTCTGGGGACCCACGCACCTCATGCTCATCGGTGGCGCGGGCCTGTCGCTGGTCGGCGTGCTGCTGCTCGAGCTCGAAGGCCGGTACAACCGGCCCGATCCCGAGCGCACCGACGGCCGTGTGCTGTGGGCGGTGCAGGCGTTCGCCTTCGGCGGCCTGGTGATCGGGCTGTCGGTGTTCGGGGTCGAGTTCGACTTCGGCGTCGAGCAGTTCCGGCTGGTGCTGCAGCCGATGCTGATCGTCTTCGCCGCGACGATCGCCCTGATCTCGGCGCGGCTCACGCTCGGCCCGCTCAGCACCCTGCTGCTGGTGGCTTTCGCCTTCGGTGTGCGTGGCGTCGTCGCGGTCCTGGTCGGCACCGGATTCGAGGCACCGCGCAATGTGTTCCCGCTCTATCTCGGTGCCGCGATCGTGGTCGAACTGCTGGCCCTCGTGCCGCTGATCCGCCGACCGCTGTGGTGGGGCGCGCTCGCCGGGCTCGGGGTGGCCACGGTGGGCATCTGGCTGGAATCGCTGTGGATCGAGCGCGTGTTCGTCAATCCGTGGGTCGCCGGGATGTGGCCCGAACTGCTCGCGATGGCGGTGCCGGTCGGCGTGGCGGGCGGGGTGATCGGCGCGATGCTCGGCACCGTCCTGCGCGGCGAGGCACTGCCGCGACCCGCGGTGCGACGGGGACTCGTGGTCGCGGCGGTGGTCATCGCGGCCGCGGCGACCGCGAACGGCTTGATCATCCGGGTGCCGGAGAACGCTTCGGCGACCGTCGTGCTCACCGACGCCGCACCCGCCCAGGGCGGACGGATGGTCACCGCCGACATCCGGCTCTCGCCCGCGGATCTGGTCGGCGCCGATCCGGAATGGGTGGAGATCCTGTCCTGGCAGGGCGGTATCGGCGACGGCAGTCCCGGCCACGGCCTCGTCGTGGACGAACTGCGCCGCGTCGGCGACGACCATTTCGTGTCCACCGGCCCGGTGCCCGTGCACGGCACCTGGAAAACGGTGTTGCGCCTGCAGGACGGGCGCATGCAGGCCGCACTGCCGATCTTCATGCCGCTCGATCCCGGTATCGGTGCCGCCGAGGTCCCCGCGCCCGGGAGTTTCACGCGGCCGTTCGTCGCGGAGATCACGGTCCTGCAGCGCGAGCGGTCCTTCGATCATCCGTCCTGGCTGATCTGCCTCGCCGGTCTGGTGGTGCTGGCGTGCAGCCTGGCCCTGATCGCGGCGATGGCATGGGGTGCCGCGCGCGTCAACGATCGCTATCTGGCGGCGGGCAGCACACCGGAACACAAGGCGACGGTCGAACCGTGATTCGCCGGGAGCACGTCGACGTTCTCGCCGACCACTCCGCGCTGCTGGCGATTCCGGCGTTCCTGCCCGCCGTGGCACTGGTCGGGCTGGTGCTGTTCATCGCCCTGCGTGACCGGCGCGCCGAGCGGCGCGAGAACGACTCCGCCCGAACAGAACCCGAGCGCACCGAGGAGAACCCGTGACCATTCGTCGACGTCGGCTGGGTTCGGTCACGGTCGCCGCGGGCGCACTGCTGGTGGGCTGCGCGTCGGGCGAGCCGGCCACCGCCCCCGTGACCACACCCCTCACGATCGACATCCGGATCGCGAACGGCGAAGTGTCCCCGGCCAATACGCGCACCGACGCCCAGGTCGGGCAGCACATCGTGGTGCGCGTCGACAGCGACGCCGCCGACGAACTGCACGTCCACTCCGCTCCCCCACACACCTTTCCCGTCGCCGCGGCCGCGGGCCAGGAATTCGGTTTCACCGTGGCGGTGCCCGGCCAGGTGGACGTCGAACTCCACCATCTCGGGCGGACGGTGACGACGCTGCTGGTCCGCCCGTGATTCCGCTCGCCCACGGCCTCAACGGCGCCGAGGACCTGCCGATCCCGCTCAGTTACGCGCTGGTCGGCGCGGCGTGGGCGCTGACCGCCTCGTTCGCCGTGTTGTTCCTGGCCTGGCGTCGGCCACGTCTCGATCCCGCATCTCCGGGATTCCCGCTGCCGGAACCAATGCGCCGGATGATCGATGCTCCCGCGACGCGGATCGGTCTCGCCACGGCGAGCCTGATGGTCACGGTCGGTGTGCTCGTCATCGCGGTGTTCGGTTCCCCTGACCCGGCCCGGAATCCGGTGCCGGGCGTGCTGTACATCGGCGTCTGGGTCGGGGTGATGGTGGCGTCCTTGCTGATCGGACCGGTCTGGAAGGTCCTCTCACCGGCCAGGGCGATCCATCGCTGCGCCTGCCTGCTGTTGCGGCGCGCCCCTGCCCACGGTTTCCTGCGCTATCGCGAGGAATGGGGACACCTCCCCGCCGCCGCGGGCCTGTTCTCGTTCGTGTGGCTGGAATTGGCCTGGCGCGCACCGGGATCGGTGAGCTCGGTGCTGACGTGGCTGATCGGCTATCTGGTCGTGACCTCGATCGGGCTCGTGGTGTTCGGCACCGTCTGGGCGGAGCGGGCCGATCCGCTCGAGGTGTACAGCACGCTGCTGGCGCACCTGAGTCCCTACGGGCGCGACCGAACCGGCCTGCCGGTCCTGCGGATGCCGCTGAACAATCTCGCGGGAACGCCGGCACTCGCCGGATCCGTGGCGGTCGCGGCGACACTGCTCGGATCCACTGCCTTCGACAGCTTCTCGTCCTTTCCCCGCTGGCGCGAACTGGTCGACGATCTCGCGCCGGTCGTCGACGCGACGCTGGTCCGCACGGCGGGCCTGCTGGTCTTCATCGGGGTCGTGGGCGGGCTGTTCACCGCCGCCGCGCGGGCCACCGGTGGTGTCTCCCCCGCCGAGCGTGCGCTGCTGCCACGGCGGCTGGCACACAGCCTCACTCCGATCGTGGCGGGCTATCTGATCGCCCACTACCTCACGTTTCTCGTCGAGAAGGGCCAGGCGACGGTGCTGCTGTTCGCGGACCCGCTCGACCGCGGCTGGAATGTCGCGGGCCTGGCCGATCGCGACGTGGCCTACGTGCTGTCGAGTCACCCGGGTGTGCTCGCCACCTGCAAGGTGCTCGCCGTCCTCCTCGGCCACGTCCTCGGCGTCGCCGCCGCCCACGACCGCTGCCTGCTCCTCCTCCCACCACGTCACCGCCTGACCGGCCAGCTGGCCTTGATGCTGACCATGGTCGGCTTCACCTTCACCGGGCTGTATCTGCTGTTCGGTGGCTGACCGGGGCGCGATCGTCCGCAGCGCCTCCGGGTCGCCGGGGGGAATTCACTGAACATCGCGAGTGACCGCAGCGACTGCTTGAATGGATCCGTGCGTGGAGCCACGGAATCGCGAGAGCGAACAAGGCCGGACTATTGGTGTGGCGGCGCGGCACTGGGCTTCCTGCTCGTCGCCATGGCCGACCTGCTCTGGACGATGAACAGGCCAGGAAACGCATTGCCCTCCCCCATCATCACGATCGCCGGCTTCGCGGTCCCCACCGCCATCGCCATCGCGCTGTCCTCCACCGGAATGGTGATCAGCCGCCGAGCCGGCCTAAGACCGTGGCTCTCCGCCGCCGCCCTCCGGCTCTCCCTCGCCTTCGTCGCACTGTGCACCCTCGGCGCCGCCCTCTTCGTCGTCACGATGCTCCAGGGCCTGGACGCTCTTTCGAACTTCTGACATCTCCGTCACCCACACCGACACTGCACACCCGCACGCCGAGCGATCCGTTCGCTGCCGACGGAGAGGTGAAGGTCGTTGCTCTCATCGACGAGCTGTGCGCTGTCGACCGGCCGTGCAACCAGCCTCGCCAGGGTCGCCCGCACGGCACCGACGAAATGTTCGGGCCACTCGGCGGTGCGTACCGCGAGCACGGGCGTCCGGTCCACGTCGGCCAGGCCGAGCGATACGGCCAGCGTCTGCCCGAGACCTACCTCGGGCAGACCTGCCACGGCTCCGGGCGGGGTGTCCCGGTGCGGAGCGAACGCGTAATGCTGCCACGCTCCATCGCCGAACCGGTAACAGAGAACACCATGGTGACGCGCGTCGAGCCAAGCGAATTCCATCGCGCCGGTACTGAAGTTCGCGATATCCGCTGGCGTCGGCGACACGACATCCATGAGAAACAGCCCACCATCGGTGGTCAGGATCAGTTCCGGCCCAGGCCACCGCCGCAGACCGGCGTCGAAGTAGTCCCCGAGGCGCAGGCTCAGCGGGTCGGACATACGCCCATCCTTGCAGTATCGACGAATGTTGTCCGCAACAGCGGCACGCGGCGGCCTCTCGAAGTGGCGAACCCTGCGACTCAGAGGAGTTTTGGCGGGAGGGCCAACGACGGTACAAGCGCCGACAGATCGATGAGTTCGATGTGATCAGCATGCGAGCTCGTGAAGTTCGCAATCGTGAGATCGGTTGCGGGCCCGAACCGTTCATGGAACCGTGCTCTGGTGTGAGGTGAGGATCGCGCGAGAGCCCACGCGATGGTCGAGCGAGATGTTCGAAGGAACCTGACCGGCAAGGCGCCGACGACGAACAGCTGAGCCCGCCGGCCGCTTTCGTCGAGCGTCAGGTGCACCAGGTCGGCCACGACTCCCCGTTTGCGCATGGTGTCGGCGCCCTTCCATTGTGCGACTTTGAATTCCGCGATCCGGCGATCGGTTTCGAGATCGAAGGGGCGCGTGGAGTCGTTGCCGGCTCCGAGTGACGGGCGGCGAGCGATGCGTTCTCCGGGCTCCAGGATGGCAGGCAGAACACGCGCGATGACGGTTGCGTGGATCACATCGTTGAGACGACCGACGTGCGTGCGAACGGCGAGGGCGGCATCGAGCAGGTCCTCACTGAAGCCGAACTCGGCAGCCACCTCGGCGCTCGTCTCCGAGTGCGCTCGATCCAGTGCCTCTTCCGCGGCAGCGAGGTGCTGCGTGAGGTCGTGGTCGAACAGGAACCGCACCAGAGTCGAGAAGGACTCCGACGGTGGTAGCGCCGATCATCGCCGACATCCTGTCAGCTTTCACTCTCACCAGCTGGGAACGCAACCGTCAAGGCACGCTCATTGCGAGTGCTTGCTTTGGGCAAGCTGGTGCCTCGTTCGCTCGGTTCGGCGACCAGTCTCGTCGTGTCGTAGTCGGCGGTTCTCACTTGTGGGTGGTGGAATCTGCGGGTGCGTGTATCGAGCGGAATGGCCGCTGTCGCTGCGGCCTTGATCATGGCCCTGCCCGCGGTTGTCGCGGTGCCTGCTGGCGGCGCTGTGCGCGATATCGCGTGCGGTTCGACGTTGTCGTCCAGCGATGTCGCCGACATCGTCCGGCTGTCGGATACCGCGACGATCACCGGCGCGGACGGTCTCGCGCGGCTCGAGGACGCGGTGGATCGGCACCACCGGATCACCGAGATCCTCGTCGCCCACCGGGATCTGCGTGGTCTGTTCGCCATCGGTCTCGACGGCGTCGAGTACGCGGCGGTCATGCCGCTGCAGCGCGATCCCGCCGCGTTCGTGAACCGGGAATACGCGCACGCGATCAGCACCGAGCTCCTGCGCCGGTTCCTGGACAATCTGCACGCCGAGTTCACCGGCGGCGTCACCGAACCGCACTGGGCCCACTATTTCGCCCTTGCCAAGGACTGCGGCGTGTCCAGGGCCCGCACCGCGATGGCGGGCTACAACGCTCACCTCACCGTCGATCTGGCGTATTCGGTTGCGGCGGTGCACAGTCGGCCCGAGAACGCCCCGGACTACTTCAAGATCGTCGCGAGCATCGCCGCGGTCGGCGACGTGATCATCGACCGCACCAGAACCGTCTACGGCGCCGATCTCGGCCCACTGTGGCGGTTCTACTTCGTCGGCGAGGGGCTCGACCAGCTTTTCGGCGCCGGCGTCGCCACCGAGCAGATGCTCATCGCCGCCGACCTGGGGGCCAATACGGTCATCTTCACCAACGGCCTCGCCCTGCAGGACCCCGCCCTCGCCCCGGGCGTGCGTGCGGAGATCACCGCTCTGTGGCAGGCAGCCGATCTGGCCTTCGACGCGCTGGCCCGGATCAACGCCCTCTGATCGCGCGCCTCGCGGCACGTATGAGGACGTTCACAATGCGCTGGCGAGGCCGGCTGGTCGCGTGTTAGCTTGTCGTGTCCGTGTTCGACCTGGTGGCGAGAGAATGGGAGGTGAGTTGATGTTTGCGGCGAAGACCGCTGCCGTGCGCAGCGCCCGTGTCATCCTCACGTCCCGGGCCCTGGTCTGATACCGATCCCCATCGAGTAGTCCTGCCTCGCGGTGTGACTACTGGTGGACTCCGTGTTCGGGCGGGGCTCCCTCTTCCAAGGGTCTCACCGTGCATTCCTCTCACTCTTCTTCCTCATCGTCGTCTTCGCTGGAGCTGTCCGAGCTCGGCTGGGACGAACACTTCGCGACGCTGTTCGCCGACCACGCGGCCGCTGGCCTGATACCGGCTCGCATCGTGCGCGTCGACCGCGGGCGATGCGACACCCTCACCGCCGCCGGACCGATCCGGGCCGACAGCAGTGCGCTGACCGCCACGGATCGCGAGCACATCGTGTGCACCGGCGACTGGGCCGCGCTCTCGCTCGGACCTCGACCACAGGTGGTGGCGTTGCTGCCCCGGCGAACCGCGATCACCCGCGCGTCCGCGGACCGCACCTCCCAGCAACAGGTCCTCGCGGCCAATGTCGACACCGTGGTCATCGCGGTGTCGCTGGCGGCGCCGGTCAACGCGGGCCGGATCGAACGTCTGCTCGCCCTGGCCTACGACAGTGGGGCCCGCCCGGTCATCGTGTTGACCAAGGCCGATCTGGCCGATCATCCCGGTGCCGGCGAGGCCGTGGTCACCGGGGTCGCGCCCGGCGTGGAAATTCTCACCACCAGCGCCGCGACCGGGGCCGGCCTGGCACGGCTGGCCGCTGTCGTCACCGGAACCGCGGTCCTGCTCGGCCCCTCCGGAGCCGGGAAATCCAGCCTGGCCAACGCGTTGCTGGGCCGAGAACACATGGGCACCAACGATGTTCGGGCCGTCGACGGCAAGGGCAGACACACCACCGTGCATCGTGAGCTGCTCACCGTGCCCGGTGGCGGGGTGCTCATCGACACCCCGGGCTTGCGCGGCATCGGTGTCCAAGACGTCGCGGACGGTGTCGGTCAGGTGTTCGCCGAGATCGAGGCCTACGCCCGCGACTGCGTCTTCCGCGACTGCGAGCACCGCAGCGAACCCGGGTGCGCGGTGCAGGACGCGGTCGTGTCCGGCGAGCTGGACCTCGGCCGGCTCGAGCGCTACCGCAAACTGCTGCGCGAAAGCCAGTGGGCCGCCGCCCGCGGTGACGCGCGCCAGGCAGGCAAACGCGGCAAGACCGAGAAGGAGATCACGCGGCACCTCCGCGCGACCTACCGATTCCGCGACCGCCAGCGCTGACACCGATCGCCTTGGCACACACCATCATTCATCACAGGAGGCAACACTCGTGAACACTCACCACCCCTGGACCACGCGCGCCGAGACCAGCACCGATATCGCCACGATCAGGCAGATCACCCTCGCCGCCTTCGACAGGGCAGAGGAAGCCGATCTCGTCGACGCCTTGCGCCGGGACCCGGCCTGGATCGCGGACCTGTCGATCCTCGCGCTCGACGACAACGGCATCCCCGCCGGCTACGCACTGCTGACCCGCGCGCACATCGGCGACACCGCCGCACTGTGCCTGGGACCGTGCGCGGTCCTGCCGCGGTATCAGAAGACCGGCGCCGGATCGGCCGCGATAAGCGCCGGCCTGGATGCCGCCAGGGCCATGGGTGAGCACTTCGTCACCGTGCTGGGACACGCGGACTACTACCCGCGTTTCGGATTCACCCGTGCCGCCGCCCATGGAGTCGGCATGACGATGCCGGTCCCCGAGGAAGCGCTGATGGTGCTGAGCCTGGACGGTGAACCCGTGCCCCGCGGCGTCATCCGCTACGCGGAAGCCTTCGGCGACATCTGAACTGGGCCCGGTGAAACCCCGGGGGCGCGCCTGTGTGCGGGCGAGCCCCCGGGACACCTACCACTTGTTGATGTGGAGTACCGACTCGAGCGGGGCGCGTTTGGCGAGCTTGAAGTCGGTCCCCTTCGTGTAGGCGACCGGCAACAGCACGCCCTGGCGGATGTTCGGCGGCAGCCCCAGCGCCTCGGCCACCTCGCGTTCGTACTCCAGATGCAGTGAGGTCCACGCGGACCCGAGGCCGCGTTCGCGCAGCGCCAGCGCGAGGCTCCAGGCCGCGGGCAGCAGCGAACCCCACAGACCCGCCTGATTGCCCTCCGGGAACTGCCCGCCGGGGACGTGGATCGCGCCGATCACCAGCACGGGCACCCGCTCCATCACCTCGGCCAGATAGGTGGCGCTCGAGGCGACCTTCTCCGCGGTCTCGATGTCCTTGGGCGGCTTGGCCGCCCGCGCGGCCGCGCCCGCCGCGGCGTAGGCGGTGTAGGACTTGCGGTAGTACTCCGCCACGATCTTCTTGGGTTCGGGATCGGTCAGCACGATCCAGTGCCAGCCCTGCGCGTTGCTTCCCGACGGCGCCTGCAGCGCCACCTCCAGCGCGTCGGTGACCACGTCCAGCGGCACCGCGCGGTCCAGGTCGAGACGTTTGCGCACCGACCGCGTCGTGGTCAGCACCTCGTCGGCGGACAGGTCGAGATGCGGGAAATCGATGGTCATTGCTTCTCCGATCGTGCTTCTCGGTCTCAGGATCGCGACACCACATACCCGGCCATGCGCTGGTCGGAGTACGCGGAGATCCTTTCACGGCCGGGGTCGTCACGATCGGCGAGGATCCGCTCGTCACGGCACTCGCTCCGCAGGCTCGGTACTGTGAATACACATGACCGACACCGACATCACCGCGGACCTTGTCCGCGGTCTGCTCCGTGATCAGCATCCAGACCTCGCGGGGCTGGCGATCCGGGAGGTGACGGGCGGCTGGGGTAACCAGATGTGGCGGCTCGGGAACGACCTGGCCGTGCGAATGCAGCGCATGGACCCCACTCCCGAACTCCAGCTGAAAGAACGGCGGTGGCTGCCGGTACTGGCCCCGCAGCTGCCGCTTCCGGTGCCCGTGCCGGTGCGCTTCGGTGCGCCGTCCGACCGGTTTCCCAAGCACTGGACCGTGGTGACCTGGGTTCCCGGCGCGCCGCTGGACGAGAGCTCGATCAGCCGTGGCACCCACGCGGCCGACACCCTGGCCGGGTTCCTCCGCGCGTTGCATGTGCCGGCGCCCGCTGACGCGCCGACCTCCCTCGACCGTGGCGCGCACCCGAGGAACTACACGGACGGCTTCGAGACCATCCTGCGGGCCGTCGCTCCCGACGATGTCGCCGCCGAGGTCCGGGCGGTCTGGGCCGACGCCGTCGCCGCACGGGAATGGCAGGGTCCGCCGGTCTGGGTGCACGGCGATCTCCATCCCGCGAACGTCGTCACCACGGACGGAACACTCTCGGGCATCATCGATTTCGGCGACCTGCTCGCCGGCGATCCGGCGTGGGATCTCGCCGCCGCCTGGGTGTTGCTCCCCGCGGGCACGGCCGCACGGTTCTTCGACAGGTACGCGGACGCGGACGAATCGGCGATTCGGCGCGCCCGCGGACTGGCCGCCATGAAGAGCCTCTTCCTGATGCTCATGGGGCAGAACGGAGATCGGGGTCTGCCCGGTGGCAAGCCGCACTGGGGCCCGCCCGGCCGAGCGGCTCTCGATCGCGTCCTGCGCGGCCTCTGACACGCCTCGTCGCCGTCGGTTCAGGGCCGCAGGAAGGACTTGATCGCGCAGCGCCTGCGTCATCGACTCCCCGGTGCCGACGCATTCGAGGACCGAATCGGCGCCGACGCCGTCGGCCATGTCCTGGATCCGCGCGACGCCCTCCTTCCCACGCTCGCTGACGATGTCGGTGGCCCCGAACGCGGCGGCCAGCCGCTGGCGGTCGGCATGACGGCTCATCGCGATGATCCGCTCGGCCCCGAGCTCTTTCGCGGCGATGACCGCGCACAACCCGACCGCGCCGTCGCCGACGACGACCGCCGTCGATCCGGGCCGCACCTCGGCGGCGACCGCGGCGTACCAGCCGGTGCCCATGACGTCGGACAGGGCGAGCAGGCTGGGGACGTGCGCCGGATCGGGGGCGCCGTCGGTGGCCACCAAGGTGCCGTCGGCGTTGGGGATCCGTACGTACTCGGCCTGGCAGGTGGACATGAATTCCCGATGGACACAGGCGGATTGGTGGCCGTTGCGACAGTTGGCGCAGGTGTTGTCGGAGGTGGCGAAGGAGCCGATGACGAACTGGCCGGGCCTGACCGCGCTGACCCGGTCACTAACTTCCTCGACCACGCCGACGTACTCATGCCCCAGGGTGGGTACTGGAGCGTCGTGCGGCGGTTCAGTCTGTCTTGATGGCGGCCACGCCTTCGGCGTAGCTGGTGACGCGGAACTCCGGGAAGGCCTGCTTGAATTTGTCGGAGACGAAAATGTTGTCCGATTCGTAGCGCGGCAGCAGCTCCCAGAGTTCGCGCACGCCGGGGTTGAACAGCCTAGCCACGGAGAACACCGGACGCTTGGTGACCGAGTAGTCGATCTCGCGACCCCAGGCCGCGGCGGCCAGCTCGATCAGCCCGCGGTAGGTCACGCGGTGATCGTCGCACGGCAGATGCCAGGTCTGGCCGTACGCCGATGGCGTGTTGCCGATCAGGGCCATGGCGCGACTGGCGTCCGGGGTCCAGATCAAGGTCCGCAGCGTGTCGTCACGCTGCGGAACCCGCGGCTTCTTCCCGGCCGCGATCCGGTCGAAGACCAGCGCGTTGGTGAAGCTCTGTGTCTTTCCCGGCCCGTAGAACTCCGGCGCGCGGCAGATCACCGCCTCGACGCGACCGGCGGCCATGGCCTCCAGCAGCATCGTCGCCATCCGCGCCCTGGTCCGCGCCTTGCTCCCGACCGGGGCGAATCGTGTCTGCTCGGTCTGCGGCTCACCGGTCATCGGATACATGTACGTGTTGTCGAAGAACACGAGCTTGACCCCGTGCTTCTCGCACGCCGCGATCGTGTTCGCCATCATCACCGGGAGCTGCTCGGCCCACAGCTTCGCGTCCGGCGGCAGGCCGACGGTCAGGTAGGCGACCTCGCTTCCCGCGACCGCCGAGGCGGTCTGCTCGGCGTCCATGAGGTCCGCCGTGACCAGCTCGTCCGTCTCGTGCAGCCGCCGGGGGTTACGGCTCACCAACCTGATGTCCTTCGTGAACCGCCGATGGAGCTCGTGCGCGAGCTCGGTCCCGATCTGCCCGTTCGCTCCGAGAATTGTCTGCACGAGAAAGGCCTTTCGTTCGCCGGACACTGACAAGAGGCCACACTAGCACAAATGTAAGCAGCAATAACATCGCGAGGTGGTGGCGCGAAGATCCGGCCCGCGGGAGCGCCCATCGTGCGGCCCCGCCGGATACGCTGGCAGGTAACCCCTGGGATTCCGAGCAACCGATGGTCGACAACGATCCGTGTCAGACTCAGCGCGATGGCGGCGTCGACGTCATCGCGGAGTTGCGTGCGGCCGGATTCGCCGACGCCGAGGAGATCGGGCGCGGCGGATTCGGCGAGGTCTACCGGTGCACGCAGCTCGGCATCGGCCGCACGGTGGCGGTCAAGGTGATCACCCGTGAGCTCGACGAGAACCGGGATCGCTTCGTCCGCGAGCAACAGGCCATGGGGCGCTTGACCGGACACCCGAACATCGTCGACATGCTCGAAGTCGGTATCACCGACCACGGCTACCCGTATCTGGTGATGCCCTTCCACGCGCGCGGCTCGTTGCGGACCCGCCTGCGGCACGACGGCCCGCTGCCGTTGCCGGAGGCGCTGCACCTCGGTGTCAAGCTGGCGGGCGCGCTCGCGACCGCGCACCGCGGCGGCATCCTGCACCGCGACATCAAGCCGGGAAACATCCTGCTCACCGACTACGGCGAGCCCGCGCTGACCGACTTCGGCATCGCCCACATCACAGGCGGTTTCCAGACCACGTCGGGCGTGATCACCGGCTCGCCCGCGTTCACCGCACCCGAGGTGCTCAGCGGTGACATGCCGAGCGAGGCCGCCGATGTGTACGGACTCGGTTCCACCCTGTTCTGCGCGCTGACCGGGCACGCGGTCTTCGAGCGGCACACCGGGGAACAGGTCGTCGCGCAGTTTCTGCGGATCGCGGGCGAACCCACTCCCCCGCTGGGCGACAGCGGACTTCCCGCCGATGTCGCGGCACTGCTCGAGTCCGCGATGGCCCACGACCCCGCCGACCGTCCCACCGCACTGATGTTGGCCGAGCAGCTCCGGGACCTCCAGCGCCGCAACGGTTTCCCGCTCGACCGGATTCCGGTACCCGATGGCGTCGACACCGCGGCATCGCCGCCAGTGGCGCATCGCGACGGAAACCTGCCGGCAGAGGTGACCAGTTTCGTCGGGCGAAGCCTCGAATCGGCCGCGGTCGAGCGGCTGCTGGACCGGTCACGGCTGGTGACCCTCACCGGCATCGGCGGCGTCGGCAAATCACGACTCGCCCTCCGTGTCGCGCACACGCTCAAAGATGACTTCGCCGACGGCGTCTGGCTGGTCGAACTGGGCGATACGCGAGATCCGTCCCTGCTGGTCGACGCCCTCGCGGGGGCGCTCGGCCTGCGCACCAGAGGCGCAGGGCCGACCGTGGACGTCGTGACCGGCTACCTGTCCGCCCGGCATGCGCTGCTCGAACTCGACAACTGCGAGCAGGTGATCGACGGGGTCACCACGCTCACGGAATCGCTGCTGCGCGCCTGCCCGCACCTGCGGATCCTGGCGACGAGCCGCGAAGCCCTCGACGTCGGCGGGGAATCGGTGTATCCGGTACCGCCGCTGCCCCTTCCCGATCCGTCGGCACCCGGCGCGGACGAGAGCGCGGTGACCCTGTTCGCCGAGCGAGCGGCGGCTGTGGTGCCCGATTTCGCGATCACCGACGACAACCGACCCTGCGTGCACCGGATCTGCGCGCTGCTCGACGGGCTCCCGCTCGCCATCGAACTCGCGGCCGCACGCCTCAAGACGCTCTCGCCCGAACAGATCCTCGCCCGGCTCGACGACCGCTACAGCCTGCTCACGCGCGGTCGCCGCGGCGCCCCACCGCGCCAGCGGACACTGCGCTGGTGCATCGACTGGAGCTACGACCTCTGCACGCAGGACGAACAGCGGTTGTGGCGGCAACTGTCGGTGTTCACCGGCGGCTTCGAGCTGGACGCGGCCGACCGGCTCTGCGCAGGCGAGCGGGGCCCCGCGGAGGTGCTCGACGCGGTGTCCGCCCTGGTCGACAAATCGATCCTGCTGCGCGAGCAGAGCGACGGGACAGTCCGCTTCCGCATGCTCGAGACCGTGCGTGAGTACGGCAGGCAGCAGGCTGATGCTGCCGGCGAGTACCCGGAATGGGCTCGGCGCCATCGGGATTGGTGTCTGGAGCTGGCGGTGCGCGCCGAGGCGGAATGGATCGGGCCGCACCAGCTGCGGTGGGTCGCGCGGCTCGAACGCGAGCTGCCGAACCTGCGCGCGGCGCTCGAATTCGCGCTCACCGCGCCCGACGACACCGCGGTGCGGATCTCGGCCGCGCTGTACCCATTCTGGATGATGCGGGGGCGGCCCGGCGAAGGCCGCCGGTGGGCGGCCCGCGCCCTCGCCCGGACCACCGGCACCCACCCCCGCGACGAGGCACGGGCGCTGTTCGCCGCCGTCGCGATGGCCGCGCTGCAGCACGACTCCGACGATGCCGCGCTGACCCGCCTACGACAGCTGGCGGCAAACAGCGACGACCCCATGATCGGCGCCCTGTTCGCACACGCCGAGGCCGATATCGCCCTGATGACCGGTCACGCCGATCCGGTTCGGGCCGAAAGGCTGGCAACCGAGGCCATCGCCGGGTACGCGGCCGTCGGCGAGCTCGGACAGCGGCTGGACGCGCTGATCGCCCTCGGCTGGGCGAACGCCGTGCTCGGCGCCACGACTCGCGCGATCGACTGTTTCGAGGAGGTGCTCACCGTCACCGGATCCGCGGGCGAGACGATGCTGCACTGCTGGGCATCGGCGGGCGCGGGATACCTCGCCTGGCGGGCCGGGGAATCCACGCGGGCCGTCGAATTGCTGGCGGCCGGCATCCGGTCCGCCCGGCGAGTTCCGGATCCGCTCGTCATCGCGTCCTGTGTCGAGACGCTGGCCTGGGTCAGCGCGGATCAGGGCGGCTACCGCAGGGCCGCCGTGCTGATGGGGGCGGCCGACGCACTGGTCGCCGTCATCGACAGCTCCCCCTTCGTCTTCCCCTCGCTGCGCCACCACCGCGACGATTGCGACCATGCCTGCCGCGCCGCGCTCGGCGGAGCGGACTTCGACACAGCCCGCCACGACGGGGCGACGATGTCACTCGCGGCCGCCGCGGACTTCGCACTCGGTGCCGATGAGCAGGGCCGCCCGGTCATTCGGTGAGGCTGGCGCCGAAGACACGCAGTTCGCGATAGGCCACCCGGAACCGCGCCCGCGTACGCAGCTCGCCCGCCTCGCCGTCGTGTGCCACCCGGAACGGTGTGTCGGCCTCGATCGTGACGACGGGAGCCTGCAGTTCGCGGTACACCTTGGAGTTGCGCATCCGCCCGCTGATCCACGACAGCAACAACCGTGTCGTCGCGAACCGGTGGCCGTCTTCGAGGTAACGCACATCGAGCACCCCGTCGTCGAGCCGGGATCGGCGCCCCGGCACGAAGTTCGGCGCGCCGTACATCGAATTGCCGAGGAAGAAGAACGACACCGTGGCAGGGCGGCCCTCGATGCGCACCGTCACCGGCGCGGTGTGGCGCATCACCCGGCGCAAAGCGCGCACTGTCGCCGTCACCCGCCCGAGCCTGCGCCGCTGGAATCGCGTTCTGGCCCTGACGAATGCGGGATAGGCGCCGATGCTCGCCGTGTTGAGCAGCAGCTTCTCCTCGTTCAACCACACCACGTCGACCCGGGCGATCCGTCCCCGCCGGATCGAATCCACCACCGCGGAAACGGTTTCGCAGCCGATGTCCTTCGCGAAATGGTTGAACGTGCCTGCTGGGAACACCGCGAGCGGTTTGCCCGTCGCGACCGCGTGCGCGGCGAGGGTCGCGACGGTGCCGTCGCCACCCGCCACGCCGAGGAATTCCGCCCGCTCGGCGGCCTGCGCGGCCACCTCGTCGATGTCGGAACCCTGCGTGAGTTCGACGATCTCGGCCTTCGGGAGGTCCCTGCGGATCTGCTGGGCGACGCGCGCGCCGGTGCCGTCACCGGAGGCGGGATTGAGGACGACGACCAGTCCCGCGCCGTCGGGGTCGGTCGCGATCCGCTCGACGGTGGGCTGCGGAATCATGATGCGGCTGTCGTCGACCGGCGGCACGAGGCGCGCGCCCGCGATCGCGATCCCGGCGCCTACCGCGAAACCCGCGAGCACGTCGCCCGGATAGTGCGCGCCCGTGGCGACCCTGGACAGGCCGACCGCGGCCGCGAGGCCCGACAGCAGATAGCCGGCGGTGCGGTTCTCCAATCCGACGCCCACCGCGAAACCCGCCGCGACCGCGGCGTGCCCGGAGGGAAACGAGGTGGAGGTGGGTTGATGCCGGGCGCGCGCGATCGGCACACCGTCGAAGACTGGGCGGAGGCGGGGATATATCCGCTTGAGCCCCTGGTTCACGACAAGACTCGTCACCGCGATCGTCCCGAGCCCGCGCACCGCACCGCGGCGCGCGGACAATCCGCCGAAGCCGAGTCCCGCGGCGATGACCATCCACAGCTTCGAGTGATCGGCCACCGCGGACAGGGGCCGCATGGTGAGATCCAGCAGCGGGCTCGGGGACTCCGCGACGGCGTCGAACAGCCGGCGGTCGAGGTCGCTGAGCCCCACGTGGAGAGTGCGGAGTGGGGGCAACACCGGACCGGGCATGATCTCGAAAGTACCGCCTCGCGACGGCACCGGACGGGATTGACCGCGAGCGCGTTGTCGCCGGCGGCGGCGCGGCACTCCCGCGCCGCGTATATTCCAGGCGATGCAGGAACGACGACCATCGACCGCACGGTGGTCGGGCCTCGGACGCCTGCGTCCCGGTGTGCTCGAGATCGAGGGGCCGCTGGGCAGTCTGCCGCGCCATTCCCACCACTCCGTCCAGGTGGCCATCGCCCACCGGGGGACCTTCGTCCTCGAGGATCCGCGGGGCCGTCGGGAACGCATGAGCGCGGCGATCGTTCCCGCCGATCAGCCGCACGCCTTCAGCGCTGACGACGCCTGGGGCGTCGTGGCACACGTCGAGCCCCGATCGTCCCTGGGCACCGAGCTGACCGAGCTGGTCGACGATCCGTCCCACGTTCGCGCCTGGCAACACGCGGGACACACCCTGACGACAGGACACAGCGCGTACGTGCACGGGCGTCTGCGCGCTCCCGGACCGAATGCTCGGCTGCACCCGGGAGTCGCCGCCGCGCGCACCCGCCTGCAGACCGAGCTGGACTCACGACCCGTCCGGCTCCGCGACCTCGCCGCGACCGTGCATCTGTCGGAGAGCCGACTGTCCCACCTGTTCGCCCAGGACCTCGGCATCACCTTTCGCGCCTACGTCCGATGGCTCCGGCTGCTGCGGGCCACCGAGGCGGTCGCCCAGGGCCGAACACTCACCGAGGCAGCCCATCTGGCGGGATTCACCGACAGCTCCCACCTCACGAGGACGTGTCGCCGGACCTTCGGCGGCCCGCCCACCGCGTTCAGCACGATCCGCTGGGAGATTCTGCCGAACTAGCGGATCCGTCCGAGCAGGACACCGAGATTCACCGTCGACCTTCTTCACCCCCGAAGACGACGGCCGCCGGCTCGCGGGGTCCGCACTCCGCTTCGCGCGGGCGCAGATTCGCTCGTGGCGCGACGTGCTTCACCGCCTCGACCGGTTTATCGTCGGCACAGCGCTACCGGCCGGGTAGCTCCGCGGAAGGACCACCGTGACCGAAACACCCCTCCACATACCCACCGGCCGCGGCACCGCCCGCGAAGCCGTCCGCCTGGCCACGATCGTCGCGGCGCTGGGAGTGGTGTTCGGCGACATCGGCACCAGCCCGATCTACACCATGCAGACGGTGTTCAACCCCGCCGACCCACACCCGGTGCCGGTGAGCAGGGACAACGTGTTCGGGATCGTTTCCCTGATCTTCTGGTCGGTGACCGTGATCGTCACCATCACCTACGTCACGCTGGCCATGCGCGCCGACAACGACGGCGAGGGCGGCATCATGGCGCTGATCACCCTGCTGCGCCGCTGGAGTGCACCGGGTGGCAAGCGAACCGCGATGTTCCTCGCCGCGCTCGGAATCTTCGGCGCCTCACTGTTCTTCGGCGACTCGATGATCACCCCCGCGATCTCGGTCCTGTCGGCGGTCGAGGGATTGAAGGTGGTCGAGCCCGAGCTCGAGGAGCTCATCATTCCGATCACCGCGGTGATCATCGTGGTGCTGTTCCTGGTGCAGCGCAAGGGAACCGCGGTGGTCGGGCGGGTGTTCGGGCCCGTGATGATCGCCTGGTTCACCGCCATCGGCGCGGCGGGCATCTCCGGTATCACCGAGCACCCCGACATCCTCCGAGCGATCTCACCGACCTACGCGCTCGGATTCCTGTTCGGCCACTTCCACATCGCGTTCTTCGCACTCGCCGCGGTCGTGCTCGCGGTCACCGGCGCCGAAGCCCTCTACGCCGACATGGGCCACTTCGGCCGCAAGCCGATCGCCCGCGGCTGGCTGGCACTGGTGTTCCCCGCGTGCATGCTCAGCTACCTGGGCCAGGGCGCGCTGATCCTGTCCGACCCGGCCAACATCGCCAGCCCGTTCTTCCTGCTCGTCCCCGGCTGGGGCCGGCTGCCGATGGTGCTGCTGGCCACCGCCGCCACCGTCATCGCCGCCCAGGCCGTGATCACCGGCGCGTTCTCGGTCGCCTACCAGGCCGCCCAGCTCGGCTATCTGCCGCGCTTGCGGATCGTGCACACCTCCGAATCCACCATCGGCCAGATCTACGTCCCGTGGATCAACTGGCTGCTCATGGTCTCGGTTCTCGTCCTGGTCTTCGCCTTCCGGAGCTCGGCCGCGCTGGCCTATGCCTTCGGCATGGCGGTCACCGGCACCATCACCATCACCACGCTGCTGTTCTTCTACGTCGCCCGCGCCCGCTGGCAGACACCGCTGTGGCTGCTGGCGCTGGGCGCGGTCCCGCTGGTGGCCGTCGACCTGCTGTTCCTGGGCGCCAACCTCACCAAGCTCGTCCACGGCGCCTGGCTGCCGCTGCTCATCGGCATCATCGCGTTCACGGTCATGACCACCTGGCAACGCGGCCGCGACATCGTCACCGCCGCGCGCGAGCGGCTCGAAGGACCGCTCCAGCAGTTCGTCGACGATCTGCGCGCGGACCGTCCGACGACCTTCCCGGTGCCCGGAACCGCGATCTTCCTCAATCGCGGCAAGGAAACGACCCCCTTGGCCATGCGCGCCAACGTCGAACACAACCACGTCCGGCATCAGCACGTCGCCATCGTCAGCATCGCCACCGACCCGGTCCCCCGAGTTCCCGCCGAGGAACGGCTCACCGTGGACCACCTCGGCCACGGTGACGACGGCATCGTCCACGTCACCGCTCGCTACGGCTACATGGACCGGCCCGACGTCCCCGGAGTGCTGCGGCTGCTCGATGCCGAAGCCACCGAAGGCCGCCTCGACCTCGACCATGCCTCCTACTTCGTGTCCAAGATCGAACTGCGCCGCGGCGACGAGCCGACCATGGCGAGCTGGCGCAAACGCCTGTTCATCGCCACCTCCTACATCACCGCCGACGCCGCCGACTACTTCGCCCTCCCCCGCGACCGCACCGTCATCATGGGCTCCCACATCGACGTCTGAACGACCGCGGGACCGCTCGTCCCGCCCGGCTCAGTCCCGGTCCCGGAGTGCGGGACCCGTTGCCGGACTTGCGCGCTGGGCAGCGGTCGCGAGGTTGTCCGCGTGCGCCCGGAGGACGCGGTGATGCTCGGGGCACTGATCGAGTTCCTCGTAACAGCGCTTTCCCGCCACTCGCCCCGAGGCGCGGAGCAGGCCCTTCCGTTCGTAGAACCGCAGCGCCGAGGACGCCAGCCCCGTGCGTTCCCGTAGCTCGGATATCGATAGGTCACCCATTGACTTGAACCGTAGTTCACCGTGGATGCTCGACGGGAGGTCGCGGTGAGGGAACACCGGATTCGGGATGAGCGGCAGTGGTGAACGCAGCAGGTGTGGCGGTGGTGACCGGCGCAGGAAGGGGCATCGGGCTGGCGATCGTCCGCGCCTTGGCCGACGACGGTTACACGGTGGTCGCGGGCAGTCGCACGGTCACCGCCGCCTTGCGTGCGGCGACGCCGGAGGTGGTCGAGGTGGATCTCACCTCGAGCGACGGGCCCACCCGCTTGGTCGACGACGCGATCGACCGACACGGCCGCCTCGATCTTCTCGTCAACAATGTCGCGGGGACCTCGACCCCGGCCGGCGGCTTCCTCGCGCTCGGCGACGACGCGTGGCAGCACACCTTCGACACGACGCTCATGTCCGCCGTTCGCGTGACCAGAGCCGCGCTGCCGAGTCTGCTGGCGCGGCGAGGCGCGATCGTCAACATCAGCTCGATCAATGCCAGGTTGCCGCAACCGCGGCTGGTGGCCCGATCAGCGGCCAAGGCCGCGGTGTCGAACCTCGCCAAGGCGCTCGCCGAGGAGTTCGGCGGGCAGGGTCTGCGCGTGAACACGATCTCGCCCGGCCCGGTGCTGACCGACCTGTGGACGACGCGGGGCGGTCCGGGGGACACGCTGGCCCGAAATGAGGGTGTCCCCCTCGAGCAACTGCCCGCCGTGCTGGGCATGTCCACGGGTCGATTCACCGCTCCCGAGGAGATCGCGGCACTCGTCGTGTTCCTCGCGTCAGGACGGGCGCCGAATATCAGCGGCGCGGAACTGGTCATCGACGGCGGCATGCTGAAGACGAGCTGAGCGCGCCCGCCACACGGCCACTCGCATGTGCTGGAAGATTGCTCCGCGCGGCGAAAGGCGGTAGAAAAGTCTCCGGATGGTCGCCGCGCCGGTCCAGTCTCTGTCGTTGCGGTCATCCGGCCTGGCCGTACTCCAATGGGTAATGCTCGACCGACTCCATTCCGAGGGAACGCTGTCGGGTTGCTTCAGGTACCGCCGTTCTCAGGAATGATGCGGACGTTCTGGTGAAAGGTGAACGAGCATGCGGAAATTGACGGCGAGCGCGGTATTCGGTGCCGTGGCGGCGGTGATGGTGGCCTCGGCAGGCACCGCGGGAGCGACCCCACCACCGGCGGCGCCGCTGTGCGCGGTGTACTCCTACCCGGCGGCCCTGGTGATCGAGTTGACCGGAGGACAAGGCAGCCCCTTCCTGCCTGCGCTGACCTCACTGCAGCCGATCTTCTGCGGCTGACGCCTTTCCGTCGACCGCCCGGCGCCGCCGGCGGTCAGCCGGATCGCTCGATGCGGACTGTCAGATTCTTCATGATCGGTTGGTCGCTCTGCGTGCTGTAGTCGCCGATCGCGCACAGCACGTTCATCTCCGGCATGTACCCGGCGGCGCAGCCCCGCGGGATGTCGTAGGGAATCGCCTGATAGCGGCGCAGTGTTCGGGTGCTGCCGTCGCGGGCGAAACTGGTGATGTCGACCTCGTCGAACAGGGCGAGGCCACGCTCGCGCATGTCCTCTTCGTGCATGAACACGAGGGTGCGCAGGTTCTTCACCCCGCGATAACGGTCGTTGTCGGAATAGATGGTGGTGTTCCACTGGTCGTGCGAGCGCATGGTGGCCAGGGTCAGCGTGCCCGCTTCCTGGGTGAGATCGGGCAGCTCGGCGCTGGAGAACTCCGCCTTGCCCGACGGCGTGAGGAACACCAGTTCGCGGGCGGGTTGCTTGATCCGGAATCCCAGCGGCAACCTGACCCGGCGGTTGAAGTCCTCGAAGCCGTCGATCACCTTCGCCATGGTGTCGCGGATCCGGTCGTAGTCCTCGACGAAGTGGTCCCATGGTGTCGTGCTGCCGGGCAGCGCGGCTTTCGCGATACCGGCGATGATGGCGGGTTCGGAGCGAAGGTGCGGTGAGGCGGGCTTCTTCATACCGCGCGACAGGTGCACCATCGCCATCGAGTCCTCGACGGAGGTCTCCTGCAGGCCACCGCGCTGTTCATCGCGTTCGGTGCGGCCCAGGCACGGCAGGATCAGCGCGGCCCTGCCGTGCACCAGATGACTCCGGTTCAGTTTCGTGCTCACCTGAATCGTCATGTCGCAGTTGCGGAGTGCGTCGAAGGTGTAGGCGGAGTCGGGCGCGGCGAGCGCGAAATTGCCGCCCATCCCGACGAACACCTTCACCCTGCCCGCCCGCATCGCCTCGATGGTGGCCACGGTGTCGAGCCCGTGTGCGCGCGGCGGATCGATGCCACACACCTGGGCGAGCCGGTCCAGGAATTCCGGCTTGGGCCGGTGGTCGATCCCGCAGGTGCGGTTGCCCTGCACGTTGCTGTGGCCGCGCACCGGCGACGGTCCAGCGCCCTCCCGGCCCAGATTTCCGCGCAACAGCAGCAGATTCACGATCTCGCGGATGGTGTCGACGCCGTGCTCGTGCTGGGTGACACCCAGACACCAGCTGATGATGGACCGGTCGGCATCGCGGTACACCCGTGCGGCCCTGCGGATCTCGGCCTCGCTCAACGCCGACTGCCGCTCCAGGTCAGCCCACGGCGTTGCCGCCACGACCGCCCGGTAGTCGTCGAAACCCGTGGTGTGGTGCTCGATGAATTCGGTGTCGAGTGCTTTCGGGTCGGTGCGCGCCTCCTCCAGGACCGCCTTGGCGATACCGCGGAGCACGGCGAAATCGCCGCCGATGCGCGGCTGCAGGTTCAGCGTGCTGGTCTTCGTGGCGTGGAATGTCGCCATCTGCAGGAACTCGTGCGGGATGATGGTGCGCGTCGCGCCCGCCTCGACCAGCGGATTGATGTGCACGATCTGGGCGCCCCGCCGGTCGGCCTCGGCCAGCGCGGTGAGCATGCGCGGCGCGTTGGAGGCCGCGTTGACGCCCATGATGAACAGCGCGTCGGCGGTCTCCCAGTCCTCGAGATCGCAGGTGCCCTTGCCGGTGCCGAGCGCCGCCTGCAGCGCGCGCCCGCTCGCCTCGTGGCACATGTTCGAGCAGTCGGGAAGGTTGTTGGTGCCCAGTTCACGCGCCATCAACTGGTACAGGAATGTCGCCTCGTTACCGAGGCGGCCCGAGGTGTAGAACGAGGCCTGGTTCGGATCGTCGAGTTCGCGCAGCGCCCTGCCCGCGGTCTCGAACGCGTCCGCCCAGGTGATCGGCACGTAGTGGTCGGTGGCCGGGTCGTAGACCATCGGCTCGGTGAGTCTGCCCTGGTTCTCCAGCTCGAATTCGCTCCAGGTGGCGAGCTCGCGCACGGTGTGCGCGGCGAAGAACTCGGGCCCGACGCGCTTGTGGGTCATCTCCCAGGTGACGTGCTTGATCCCGTTTTCACAGATGTCGAGATGAATGCCCTTGATCGAGTCGGGCCACGCGCAGCCGGGACAGTCGAATCCGCCGTTCTCGTGGTTCATCTTCACGATGGCGCGGGGACCGAGGATCGGCTCTTTCTCTTTGCCGATCATGAACTCGGTGACCGATTTCGCCGCTCCCCAGCCCGCGGCCGGGTGATGGTAGGGCTTGAACTCCGGGGCAGCGGAGCCATCAGCCTGGCCGTCGCCGGGGTCGAGTTGTCCATCAGTTCGGGTTGCCATGACGCGTTCCCTTCGACGATGTCTCCGAAGCTGGACGTGCGCTGCTGCTGGTGATCCTTCCTCGAGCAGGTCACGGTTCGGCGAAGGCAGGCCGCACAGCATGGACGGATCTGCCACGCGACGGCTGATCTCCGACGGATCCGGCGCTACCCTGGTGGTCGGTCGACACTTCTTCATCCTGCGATACCAGCGAATGACCTCATCGGAACGAGGAGCGAGTTGTGGGCGCGCAGACAGATACCATCACGGCAAAGATCCACGGGAACCCGCTCGGCATCGACAACAACCCCTGGCCGGACGGGCATCCGGTCGAGGGTGAACGGGTGGCGATCTTCGCCTTCGACGTGCGCTCGGTGGACGGATCCGCCGCCGACCTCCGCACCTATCACCTCACCCCCGTCGACCGCGCCGGCGAGGGCCCGGTGACGGCACCGCAGGTCACACCCCAGGGCACCACCACACAGTGGACGGCATGTGGAACCGGCACCGTGGTCCGCGCACCGGACGAACTCGGCGTCGAAGAGTCCCAGATGGATCCGGTCGCCGCCGCGGAGAAGATGTTCCAGTGCCAGGTACGGCCGGACGCCCCGTTGCCGTCACCGCAGTGAGCCCGGCCGGAGTGCGGGACGCCGGACGCCCTCACCTCCACCCGACGACCGGATCCCGCGCTTCAGGGTGAGGATGATCCGCAGCACGGCCAGCACGGCAGCGGCCGCCGCGATCGCATACCCGAGGCCGGCGATGTCCGGAGCCCACAGGACGACGTGAGGCAGTTCGACCCCCAGATGAGCAGGAGCCGCGACGCCCAGCAGATAGACCAGCAACGCTAGCGGCAGCAGCCATGCCGCGAGCTGTGCCGCGAGCCGCACCCGGCCCGAGCTGGGCGATCCGGGACGGGTGAGCAGCCAGAGCGTGCGGGCCGCCAGCCCGACGAGGAGCGCGGCCAGGGCGCTCAACGCGGTCAGGATCATCGGGTAGGTGTGGTCCGCCTCGGTGGCGGGCGCCGCGACGCCGAGTGATGTCGCGGCGAGGCCGAAGCCGATGTCGAGAAGTCGCGGTTCCTGCAGTGTCCCGTAGGCGTTCACGGTCAGGACCACCGCGTGGTCGGGCAGCAGGATGACCTGCGTCGAATACCCGGGGGCCGCACCACCGTGCCAGACCATGGGGATCTCGGTGCCCGCAACGGTCCAGCGGCGCCACCCGAGGCCATAGCTCTTGCCCGGGCTGGTTTCGATGTCGCCACGAAACATGCTCTCGCGCTGATGATCACCGACTACGTCGGTTCGGCCGCCGAGACCGCCGCGGGCGAAGGCCGCGAGGTCTTCGATCGAGCCGCCGAGATATCCGTAGCCGAGACCCGCCGGATCGAACGGTGCCGCGAACGGAACGGTGCGACCGAACACATACCGATGCCCGCGGGGCACCGTGTCTCTCGCCTGCTGCTCGGTCGTGACGGCGGTCCGCATGCCCAGCGGATCGAGCAGCCGCTCGCGCAACACCTCGGGGAAGGGCTCCCCGGTGACCGCCTCCACGATGGCCGCCAGCAGCAGATAGTTCGTACTCGAGTAGTGGTGCACCGCACCGGGTTCGCTGTCGAGCGATTCGTTCGCCAGCTCGGGCAGCACGTCCATCGGTCGCCGCTCCGGATCGGTTCGATCGGTGTACCGGGTGCTGGTGGGCAGGCCACTGGTCTGGTTGAGCAACTGGCGCACCGTAATTCGCGCCGACTGCGCGCGGTCGCGGGTGCGGAACGTCGGCAGATAGGTGGTGACGGGCTCCTCGAGACGGAGTTCCCCGGACTCGACCATCGCCGCGACCAGGGTGGCGGTGACCGGTTTGGCCACCGAACCCCACAGGAACGGCGTCTGCGCGGTCACCGGGCCGCCGTTCCCGTCGGTGCCGAACGCGCCGACATGCCGTATCCCCTCCCGATCGACGATCGCGTAGGCACCGCCCGGAACGCCCGCGGCGCTCATACGGTCGCGCAGGAACTGGTCTGTGCGCTGGTAGCCGGACGCGGTGGCCACGTCGGCACCCGCACCTTCGCTCGTCGCGCACCCGGTGAGGGCCAGCAGGGTCAGCGTCACCACGCACCGTAGCAATATGTTCATATTGGAAAGATAACCGTACAGGTATATTGTTGTCACGTGCCCCGAGTTGCCGACCACGACCAACGCCGCGCCCTGATGGCGCGCGCCTTTCAGCACCTGCTGGCCACCGAAGGGCTCGGCCGCGTCTCGTTCGCCCGCGTCGCCGAGGAAGCCGATGTCTCGGTCGGCTTGATCCAGCACTATTTCGCCAACAAGGATGAGCTGCTGCGGTTCTCGTACGAGGCCTGCCTGCGATCCAGCTTCGCCCGGGTGCAGGCTCGCATCCAGCGGGGAGAGGCCGATGCCGAGCCGATCTCGGCCATGCTGCTCGCCGGACTCACCGAGCTGCTTCCGCTCGATGCCGAGCGGACCCGCGAGTTCCGGGTCGAGCGCAACCTCTGGCTGCTGTCGCTTCACGATGCGGACCTGGGCGACGTCGCGCGTCAGGCGAGCGCCGAGCTGCACACCCGCATCGCCACCGCCATCGACAACGGCAAGGAATGCGGCGAAGTCCGCCCCGAGGTCGACAGTTCCACCTCAGCGGCCATGATCCTCGCCGCCGCAAGGGGATTCGCGGATGCGCTCGCGCTCGAGCCGACACGTAGCCAGGACAGGGACTCGATCGACGCGGTGCTGCGCCCGGTGATCTCGATCGTCTTCACCGGCCGATGCCATCACTACGACCGCTGACGCCCGGGTCTCAGCCGCTCACGGACTCACCCGACGTAGCGTTCCCGATCAACCGGTGCAGAACGTCGGTGATCGTGACCAGGCCGATCACCTGATCGTCGGCATCGTGGACGAGCGCCAGATGGCTACGGGTCTCGCGCATCGTGCGCAGTGCCTCGTACACCGCGACCCCGGTCGACAGATCCAGCACCGGTCGCAGGAGTTCCCGTGCGGTGGCACCGGGCGGCGCCGTGAGGCTGTCACGCACATGGACCACACCGAGCACCTGCTCGCCGTCACGCACCAGCAACCGCAGGTGCCCGGTTAGCCGGGACGCGGCCTGGATGTCGAGCGCGTCTGCCTCCGGGGCGACCGCGCTCGGCGCCGGGTTCGGCGAGACGATGTCGCCGACGGTGAGCTGTTCGAGTTCCAATGCGCTGGTGAGATTTCCGCGATATCGCTCGTCGAGGGTGCCCACGGTCGCGGAGTGCTCCACCAGGTGCCGCAGCGCCGCCGGGTCCTGACCGGCGTCGACCTCGTCGACCGGGGCGACGCCGACCTTGCGCAGACACCAGTTCGCGGCTCGGTTGAGCGCGGCCAGCAGCGGCCGGGTCAAGGCCATGAACGCCCGCATCGGAATCGCCAGCATGGTGGCCGACTTCTCGGGGTGCGCGATCGCCCACGATTTCGGCGCCATCTCCCCGACGACGAGATGCAGGAACGTCACCACGATCAGGGCCACCACGAACCCGGCCACGTCGGCGATCCACAACGGTGCGCCGAGGTGCTCGATCAGCGGGGTGAGCCAATGGTGCACAGCGGGTTTGGTGACCGCGCCCAACGCCAGCGTGCACACGGTGATGCCCAGCTGTGAACCGGCCAGCAGCACCGAGAGCTCGGCGGAACTGCGCAACGCCGCGCGGGCGGCGGCGCTGGTGGGCGCGGCGTCTTCGAGCCGGTGCGGGCGCGCGGCGATGAGCGCGAACTCGACCGCGACGAAGAACGCGCTGGCCGCGATCAGCACGACCGTGATCGCGACGACAACCAACGGGTCACTCATCGGTCGAGGTCCCTCCGCCGGCGGACCGTCAGCCATACCGAGGTCGGGACATGCCTGCCGACCGCGCGGACCTCGGCCTCGATCACCCGGCTCACCGGGGGATGCTCGGCGATGAACTCCGCCCCGCTCGGCGGGACCGCGACCGTGACCCGGTCACCCACCGCGGGCAGCCCGCCGTAGGCATTGATCACCAGTCCGGCGACGGTTTCGTAGTCGCCGTCGGGCAGGTCGGCATCGAGCAGGCGTTCGACCTCGTCGAGGTGCAGATCACCGGCGACCAGCCAGCCCTCGCCCTCGGCCAGGACTTCGGGCTCGAGATCGGTGTCGTGCTCGTCGGCGATCTCGCCGACGAGTTCCTCGGCGATGTCTTCGACGGTCACGATCCCGGCGAAGCCGCCGTACTCGTCGACGACCAACGCCATCTCCTGCCCGGCGGCGGTGAGCTGGGCCAGGACTTGCGGCAGCGGCAGCGATTCGGGCACCAGCACCGCCGGGCGCAGGTGCTCGCCCGCGACACCGGACGGCGTGCCGTCGAGCAGGTCGTGCAGTTCGATGGTTCCGCGCAGGTCGTCGCTGGTGTCACCGACCACAGGGTAGCGGGTGTGCCCGGTACCCATGCGCTCGAGAACTTTCGCGACGGGTTCGTCGACGCGGACCAGATCCACCTGCGAACGCGGGATCATCGCGTGCTCGGCGGTCGCCGAGGGGAAGTCCAGGATCCGGTCGAGCAGGGTCGACAGTTCCGGCGGCAGCTCGCCTGCCGAGCGCGAGGCCGCGACGATGTGTTCCAGATCCCGCGGCGTCGCCGAATGCTCGACGTCGTGGACGGGTTCGATCCGCAACGCGCGCAACAACACGTTCGACGACTGGTCGAACAGCCAGATCAGCCAGCCGAACACCCGCAGATACCAGGTGGTCGAGCGGGCCAGCCACCGCGCGACCGGCTCGGGCCGGGCGATCGCCAGGTTCTTCGGGAACAACTCGCCGAACAGCATCTGCACCAGCGTCGAGAACACGATGGCGAGCACGGTGCCGACCGCGATGCCCACGCCGGTGGGAACGCCGACACCACCGAGCAGTTCGCCCAGCCCCCGGCCGATCAACGGCTCGGCGACGTAGCCGACCAGCAGGCCGGTCACCGTGATGCCGAGCTGAGCACCCGAGAGCATGAACGAGGTTCGCCTGGTCACCGCCAACGCCCGGCCCGCCGCGGCGTCACCAGCCTCGGCGCGGGCCTTGAGCCTCGATCGGTCCACCGCCATGTAGGCGAATTCCTGCGCGACGAAATATCCCGTCGCCGCCGTGATCAACACCACGACCACCACCCCGGCGAGGATGCTGAGAGCGGTCAGCACCTGCTCGCCCGCCGGTGAATGCGTGATCGGCCGCGCGGCGACGGGTCCGGTTCTCGGGGAGGTTCGTCAGCGGGTTCACCATCTGGCATGTCCGCCAAAGTAGCACGTGGCACTGTACGGTTGAGGGGTCCGGAGCACGCGCGCGGTGTGTGCGAGACGAGGAGGCAGCAGGTGGCCGGGAACCTGCTTCGCATCGGCGAGCTGGCCGAACACGCCGAGGTGAGCACCCGCACCGTCGATCACTACACCCAGCTCGGGCTGCTGGTCCCCGCCGAACGCACCGCAGGCAACTACCGCCTCTACGACCGCACAGACGTCGACCGCATCGCACTGATCCGGCAGCTGGAAACCCAGGGCATCCCCCTGGAAGAGATCGCCACCGCGCTCACTACCCGATCCGGCGACCTCGGCCCGATCATCGCGCGCCTCGACGACGATCTGAAGGCGCTGCACTCGCTCGTCGACACGGCGCCCACCGCGCTGCACGGCGTGCTCACCGTTCTCACCACCCGCGCGCAGACGCTGATCTCGATCGCCCTGCAGATACCACCCGATATTCCGATTCCCTGACCCCGGCCGAGCCGTCCTGTCCGCCCGCTCGGATCGAACTCACGCCTTGACGACGCGGGTACCGCCGGCGAAGTTGTCGTGCCAGCCCTGCTTGGTCGAGCTCGAGCTGACCGTGACGGCGATGGCGATCGCGCTGACGAACCACAGCAGCCCACCGACCCACGGGATCAGGTTGAACAGCATGTAGGCGTTGCGCTTGGCCGATTCGACGACACTGGGCTTGTCCACACCATCGGCGCCGATCACACGCAGCCCGAGAATCTTCTTGCCCGGCGTCGACCCGGTCACCACTTCGAAGAAGACGAAATACAGGAACCCGAATCCGGCACCGGGCAGAATCGCCAACCATCCCGGCAGATCCGCAACTCGCTCGAGCACCCAGAACACGATCCCGCCCACGATCCCGGCGATGATCCAGTCGATGAACCTCGCGGCCGCCCGCCCGCCGAGACCGGCCGGCGCCCACGTCCCACGAACCTGTTCGAAACCACCCGTTGTCATAGCTTCTCCTCGCACAGGACACCGGCACTGGCACGGCGCATCCTCAGACAGACTGGCGCGACCAGCATCTCACGAAAACGCGTCGTCATCGGGACAACGAGCCACTGTCCTGCGCGGTCGTTCGCGTCGCGTCTGCCGTATTCCGAGCACGTAGCATGGTCCGATGGGGTGGCTTGCGCGGTGGACGGTACGGCCTGGGGAGGGACGATGACGGCATCCGGCATTTCTGTGGAGTTGCCCCTGCATCCGACTGTGGTGAACGCGTTGTGGCAGGCCAGATCCGAAGCCGGAACACGCCCCGTCGATACCCGCGATCTGTGGGTGGCGCTGATGCGGGTCGACACCACCGGCAACTGGGACCGTATCACTGAGCATTGCGGAGACCCCGGATGCTTGGCCCGAAAGGTCGTTGTGGATCCGGCGGCCACTGGTACCGCGCACTGGGACGGGATCCGGCTCACCGATACCTGCGCCCAGGCTTTGCGGACCGCCGTCGAGCTGGCTCGAAGCGCCCAGCTGCAGGGGGTCCCGGCGGGGATGCTGGCGTTGGGCCTGATCACCGACAGCTCCACTGCCGCAGCGCAGGTACTGCACGATGGGCTTGGTCAGCAGGAACTGCTGGACATCGTGCGAGCCGATATCCTGGGTTCCCCACTGCCCCTGCCGGATAGGGCGTTGTCGACAGCCCAGCGGCCGATCAGATCGGCGCCGACCCGCTCGACACTCTGCTGCCTGCACTGCGGCGCCACCCCCGCCACCGCGGTGACGGTGCGCAGTCACCGCGGATTCATTCTGTGGATGCAGTTCGTGCGAGTGCCGGGACCGTTCTGCCGCAACTGTGGTCTTGCCACCCTGCGGCGTATGACGGTCGAGAGCCTCTGGCTCGGCTGGTGGGGTCCGTTGTCGCTGTTCATCAATATGTTCACGCTGTTGTCGAATTCGTCTGCCCATTCGCGGATCACCGAACTCCCGCCACCGAATCCGGGAAGCCCGGGTCGGCCGATGGATCCCGGCAAGCCGGTCTTGCGCCGACCCCTGGCCATAGCTTTCCTGCTCCTGGTCATCGTGCTGCTCTGTGTCAAGCTCGTTTCGCTGCTGCTGCTGTCGGCATGACCCCCCGTCCCTGTCTCGAGCTGGAGGACTCGTGAACTCGTTCAACCCGACCAGCGCAGTCGACGCGGCGCTGACACAGGCCTTGGCGGCGGCGTGCTCAGCCGAGGCCATCGAGATCACCCCCGCCCATATCCTGAGCGCGCTCATGAGCAGGCCCGGTGGCGCCAGCACCCTGCTGCGGGTCCTGGGCGTTGATTCAGAGGCGTTGTGCCACAGCGCTGCCGCGATCGCCGCGCGGAACGCGCAGGGCGTGGATCCGGGTGTCGTGCCGCACCTGAACGAGGCCGCGCTCGCCGCGTGTCGGGAAGCGAGGCGCCTCGCCGATGAACGCGGCAGCGACGCCGTCCACCCCGAGCACCTGCTCATCGGTCTCGCCCATGCCGACACCGCCGAATCACGGCTACTCGCCGAGCACGGCGCCTCCTACTACCTGTTGCGGGCGGCATTGGCAGGGCGCGGAATCGCCGAGCCACGCGCCGGCGATATGACCAGCCCTCGCTCGCCGGCGGGCCGCGACCCGATCGCCACCACCTCGCCGCGCGAATCCGATCCTGATGCGCCCTACGGCCCGCAACCGGAACCCGCACCGCAGCCGAATACTTCCGGCCAGTTCCGGGCACCTGTCCCGGTGCAGGTCAACGAGTTTCGTCTCCTGCTGACCATGGTTGCCGGCAGCCGATCGACCGCCGAACGACTCATCGCTTTCGAGCAACGGCAGTCACCGGGCGCCGATCGCGCCACCTGGATCAGCCAGGCCATCGCCCGGCTACGCCACGATGGCGGCACCTGAGCCACCACCATTTGATGACCAGCTTCGCCAATCTCACCGTCACTACCGACTGCCAGACGAACAGGTTGAAGCCACTTTGTGCTGTCACCGCGCTAGCGAAATTTCTCGATACGCAGCATTGATTCCGGCCGAATACGATTCACAGTCTGGGGCGGTCACGAGACGGCGCGTCGAAACCTCGGGTTGAGCACCCTTGTTCAGCCGCCGAGGCCGAGTTCGCGGTGGATCGTTGTCCGCACCCATCGGGCGTAGCGCTCGAGGGACCATCCGCGTTCGCGGACCAGTGCGCGGTAGGTGCCGAGGTTGACCAGTGCCCACAGCGAGTCCGCGGCGTCGGCCGGACCGACCGTCGCCGGCAGCAGGTCCGCCTCGCCGAGCCGAGTGGTCAGGGCGATCAGTTCCGCGTAGCGATCCTGCTCACGCGGCCGAATGGTCTCGTCGACCTCGGGGTGCTGGCGGCGCGCGGTGGTCAGCGCCTCGTGGACGCGCCACACCCGGTCAGCGATCTCCACGTCGGCGTCGATGCACGCGTCGAGGGCAGCCAACGCGCTGTCGTCGGCGGGGAGGTGGCGGGCCATCGTCGGCACCACGTCGGTCTCGTAGACGTGCAGATGCAGCGCGGTCAACAGCTCGGCCTTCGACGCGAAGTGCAGATAGATCGCCTGCCTGGAGACACCGGCGCGCTTGGCGACCTCGGCCAGGCCGGCGCCGTTGTACCCGAACTCCTCGAACATCGCCCGTGCGGCGGTGAGGATCTTGGTGCGCGTCTCGGACGACCCATTGCTTGACACCCTGTAAACCCTACCGTAGTTTACAAGCTGTCAAGCACTTTACTCGCTGTAAAGTGAGACGTAGCCGAGGAGGCACGAGATGGCCGAGTATCTGATCGTCACGTGGGACGGGGCCGGGAATCTGGTCCCCACACTGGGCACAATCGCGGAACTGAGACGGCGCGGAAACCAGGTGACGGTCCTCGGACACGACACCATCGCCGACCGCGTCGACCCCCTCGGGGCGCGGTTCATCCCGCTCTCACAGCCGCCGGGCTGGGACGAGCTGGCCGATCCGACCGATTCCGAGGCCGAGATCCGCCTGATGATCACCGAGCTCAGCTTCAGCCGGGCCATCGCCGATGATGTCACCAGGCTGCTGAATCACGAGTCCTTCGACGCGGTTGTCGTCGACTGCCTGCTCTACACCGCCATCGACGCGGCGATCGCGACCGGCGCCCCGACCGCCAACCTCGTGCACACCCCCTACACGATCCTGCGCGACGGCCCACTCATGGCCATGTTCGCGCCCGGCATCGAGCTGGCGAACGCGCATCGCGCCGACCTCGGCCTGCCGCCGATCGCACGCCTCGGCGACATCCACGACGCGTGCGCGATGACCATCGTCGCCGTGCCGAGCGAGTTCGAGCCACCGATCCCCCTGGCCGCCAACGCCGTTCGCGTCGGACCCATGCTCGACGCGCCACCGCTGGCCACCGAGCTCGACACGGTCGACCTCACCGGCGAGCCGCCGCTCGTGCTCGTCAGCATGTCGACGAGCGAACAGGGCCAAGCCGAAATGCTGAACCGCTGCGCCACCGCCATCGCGAACCTGCCCGTGCGCGCGATCATCACGACCGGTTCGGCTGTCGACCCGTCGACCATTCCCGCCGGCCCCAACACCCAGGTCGTGCGCTACACCCCGCACACCGACATCCTGCCCGCGACCGACCTGGTGATCACCCACGCCGGTCTCGGCACGACGCTGGCCGCGCTCGGCCACGGCGTCCCGCTGGTCTGCCTCCCCATGGGCCGCGACCAGTTCTTCAACGCCGAACGCGTGCAGGCGATCGGCGCGGGCGTCATGCTCACCCCCGACGCCATCTCCGTCGACGCCATCGCGACCGCCGCCACGACCGTCCTCACCGATCCCACCTACCACGCGAAGGCCCACGCCCTGTCCACCGCGATCGCCACCTACCCCGGCGCGCCCGGCGCCGCGGCGCTGATCGAATCCCTCACGGCCCCAGCCCCTTCGACTCCGTAGCGCCTCGCCCGAGGCTAGACATCACCCACTCCTACTCAGCATCAATATCTTTCGCGAAGGTGCCGCCCGCGCGTCGAAACCACCGAGGCCTAGAGGTGGATCGTCGTCCTCAGCCGAGGCTGAACGGCTGGCCCCACAGCGTCACCCAGCTGGTGACGCGCTCAGGACGGCGAAGGAGGCATGTAACCGAGGAGGATTAGACGATGAGCGAAACCGGGATCGTCCAGGTCGATCATCACCAGTTCCCAAACCTTCGAACGTGGCGCTGCCGGTCGAGGCAGGGTTGACTTCGCCGATATCGGCGAGATACGACAGCACCCCTGCGCGCCGAACACGTGTCAGGACCCGAAAGCACAACATCCCCGTGACCACACCAGGCCCTCATGACCAGGCCGGCCACCGCTCTTCGGGCCCCGCCGTGCTCAGGACTTGATGAAGTCCATGATATCGGCATTGATCTGTTCGGCATGGCTGATGAAGATGCCGTGGCCGGTGGCCGGGTATTCCGTGTAAATGTTGCCCGGGACGAGATCCCTGGTCTTGCGGCCGCAGATTTCAATAGGCGCGGACGCATCGGCGTCACCATGAATGGTCAAGGTGGGCACCGTGATATCGCGGAGCTCGGACCGGAAATCAGTGGTGAAGACGGACTCCAATAGTTCGTCGGAGGCCAGCAGTGAACAGTCCATGCACTGCTGCTGCATCCATGCGATGCGGGCAGAGGAGACTTGATTGCCCAGATGAGTGGCGAAAAACGCCTGCGCGTTCTGTTCCATCCACAGCGGCCGGTCGGCGGCCCGGACCGCATTTATCATGTCGACCACGTCCTTCGGCACGCCGTCCGGGTTGTCGGCCGCCTGAGCCGGGAACGGCAGTGTGGACGAGATCAAAGCGATCCGTTCGATCCGTTCGCTACCGTGCCGGGTCAAATATCGGACGAGTTCACCGCCACCCATCGAGTGCGCGACCACGACGACGTCGCGCAGGTCCAGATGTTCCAGGAACGCAGCGAGATCGTCCGACAGCGTGTCGAAGTCATATCCGTGCCCCGCCCGATCCGACTTGCCATGCCCACGCCGGTCATAGGACAGACACCGCAAACCCTGCCGAGACAGCGGCAGCATCTGCAGCTCCCATGAACTGCTGCTCAACCATGCACCAGCCATGAAAACAACCGGCCGGCCGCTGCCCCAGTCCTGGTAGTGCATCCGAGTGCCGTCATACGAGTCGAAGTAGGGCAATTGGAATCTCCCGTTCATCGTGCAGTTCTTCATTGTTGACGCAACAAGTTCATCGAGTCGATGACTTCCCAGGTAATTTCTCCCGCTTTCGCCTATGGTCGCGAACCTCGTCGCTGCGAAGCAGATCTGGTGATAGCGCCGATCGCCGCAGCCCGGCGGCTGTCGCTGTTCACGACCGACCTCCGACGATTTCGAAGGCACAGAAGGTGTCGTCACAGTGATCGCGGTATGCGGTCGTTGTCAGCGGCGACTGAGCTCAGGGATTCGCTGGAGACCACCGGGGGCTGTTCGGTGTTCGGCCGTTCGCCGCCGGTAGTAGGCGAAGGTCACGGCGGCCAGGAGTGGGCCCCACAGCAGCAGCGGGGCGTAGCAGAGGTAGTAGACGAACGCCTCCCAGCCGCCTGCCCGGGACGGGAAGTCGGCCGGGGTCGGGTCGCCGCGCAAGGTGACGCCGGCCAGTTCGGTGAGGAACGCGGCGGTCCACATGATCGTCAGCGTCGTGGCACCGAGCACAGCGGGGACCACGGCGACCGGTGTCGGGATTGTTCGCCCGTGTAGCCAGGGGAACCAGCGCGGGAACCATTCGCCCCAGGCCGCGATCAGTCCGACGGCGGTGAACGCCAGCAGTTCCGACACGATCGACAAGAAGATCACGTACAGCTCGCCGGGCAGCCAGGACGGGAGGTCCCCACGCTTGCCCGCGGCTCCGTCGTCGAGGAAAGCCACAGCTATCCGCCAGAGACTGGACGGTAGCGCCGTCAGCGGAACAGCGTACGCGGCGACCTCGGCCCATCGCGGCACTCCCGCCACCGGACGATGTAAAGCCTGCCACGCGGTGCGGACCGTCCGCCTGGCGCTGCCTGTTACGGAACTATTCCTATCGAAACGCACAGTTTCGTATGTTGCCATAGCGCGGACGATGAAGCAATCAGCGGCAAACGACGTCGGTCAGCCGACGGTGGGCACCTGCCCCGCAATGAGTGCGGATGCCACCATCGTGGCGACCAAGTGCGTGAGTTCGGTTGCGCGCGTTGTATCTTCATCGAGCACGACCACCCAGGCGTACACGGGGCCGAGCAGCAACGCTTGAACTATCGCAACGTCGGGGCGGTCGGTGAGTTCGCCGCGGGCGATCGCGCGGTCGAGCACCGTCGAGATGATCGTGCGCTCCACAACCAGGAAGGCCTCGGCGAACCGCGTCCGCAGGACGGGGTCGGCCCGGATGTCGGCGAGTAGCCCGCTGAGGGTGTCACCGCCCGGGCCGACCACCTGCGCGGCGATCTGCTCGGCGAGTGCGATCAGGTCGCCGCGCAGGGTTCCGGAGTCGGCCGGCGGCTCCTCCTGCAGGTCGTGAAGCAGGACGGCGAAGATCATCTCCTGCTTGGTGGAGAAGCGGCGATAGATCGCAGCCTTGCTGACCCCGGCGCGCAGCGCGACCGCGTCGACGGTCAGACCGCCGTACCCGCGTTCCATGATCACCTCGATCACAGCGGCGGCGATCGAGTTGTCAACTCGCACTTCACGAGGTCGCCCGCCTGCCGGTTTCGCTGTCGCCATGACGGCAGTATACGAAACCGGCGGTTTCGCGCCGGTCTGCACTGACTCCGAGGTGGGCAGGCCCGGCGTCGAGTAGCCGTAGGTGCCGTCGGATTGCCGTTCCCAACGCCGGGGCTCCGGCGTGCCCAGCTTCGAGACCGAAGGGCACCAGCCGACGATGGCCGAGGAGTCGCGCGCCGGGATCCAGACACTGTCCGCCGCCCGGGCACCCTCGGTGCACAGCACTTCGACATCGACACGATGAGGTTCCCCCGCTAATCCGGAGAGCGGATTATCTGGTTCCAGCAGGAACCCGATGATGATAGCTGGCTTCGTACTCGTCGGGTGATCGCCAGCCGAGCTTCTTCTGGATCCGCTGGGTGTTGTACCAGCCGTCGATGTAGGCGAACAGGGCGTTCTCGGCGTCTTCCCTTGTCCGCCAACTGTTCCGGTAGACCAACTCGGTCTTCAAAGTGGAGAAGAAATTCTCCATGAGGGCGTTGTCATAGCTGTCACCGACCGACCCCATTGATTGCGCTATCCCGTTGTCGGCCAAGCGGTTCGCGAACCGAATCGCCGTATAGGTCGACCCGCGGTCGGAATGATGAACCAGCTGCCCGTCGCGAACATCACGGGTCCAGACCGCGTACTCGAGAGCGCCGAGCACCAGTTCGGTGTCGCAACGGTCCGAACACTTCCAGCCCACGATCCGATTCGAGAACGCGTCCCGGACCGCGGCCAGCCAGAACACACCCTCACCGCAGACGATGCGGGTGGCATCGGCAACCCACAAGCGGTCCGGCTCGCCGGCAGTGAAGTCACGATTCACCAGGTCCGGAGCTGGAGTGGCACGCCGATCCTGCCGAGTCGAGCCCAGCCGCCACTTCCTGCGCAGGAACGCGCCCTGCAAACCCGCACCCCCCATCAGCCGCTCGACTCGTTTGCGGCCGACCGAGAACCCGCGCCGGGCCAGCATCGCGTGCACGCGTGGTGACCCGTAGGTTCCGCCGGAGCTGGTATGGATGTCGACGATCTCGGCCAGCAGCTCTTGATCGGCCAGTTGCCGCCGTGACGGCGTCTGTGCCTGCCATTACCAGCCGTAATACGTCGAGGACGCGATGCCCAGAACCCGTAATACGAGCTCGACCGGGTGCTGTGGATATTCGCTGACGAACGCCACGATCACCGTCGGGTCTGGCCGAGCTCCGAGGCGAAATACGCACTCGCATCACGCAATACGGCGTTGACTCGCTCCAGCTCTGCGAACCGCTTCTTCAGCGCCCTGTTCTCGGCCTGCATGTCGGTCGTCGGGCGATCGTCTCGCTCGCCGGCATCAGCCTCCGCTTGACGAATCCACAGCCGCAACGCTTCGTGATGCACACCGAGCTGCGCTGCCAGCTTGCGGATCGTCGGCTTCGGGTCCGACTCCCGATACAGGCGCACGGCCCGCGCCTTCAACTCGTCCAGGTACTTCTTCGGTGCTGCCACGAATGACTCCTTCCGGCAGAGCCATGCCCCACAACAGGGATCCAGCGACGAACACCCCGCCGTAGGCGGCCAGGATGCGGCCGAAGTTGGCATCGGGTTGCAGCGTCGCGACGAACCCGTAGCCGCCCAGCGCGATCACCCCGGCACCGATTCAGGCCCAGCCCCGGTGCTCGCGCACACCCTGCCAGACCAGCCACGCCCCACCGATCTCGGCAACGGCGGCCAGCACGAACAGCACGATCGAACGCAGCACAGTCACGACCGCTGATGCTAAATGCCTGGATTCAGGCGGCTTCCGCAACGGCCGTGCATCCACAGCCCGAGCGCCCGCACGAACCCAGGGACGAGCCGTTGCTGCATTTCCGGCGTGGGGCGCGGCGCTGGCTCCAGATCAGGCCCGCGACACCTACCCCGATGAGGGCGAACCCGACAGGCTCGAGCCACGACAGGCCGACCAGAAAGGTGCCGCTGCCCAGGACTCCAGCGGCGATGAGCAGCGGGGCCAGGCAACAACCCACGCACAGCAGCGCTCCGGCACCGATCGAAGCCCACCATCGCCACGCGATGTTCTCAGCAGCCACAGCCGCCTCCCTCCCCGTTGGCCGTGGTGGCGCTGCCGGAGTCGAACGGCACCGGACACGCTGGGGACTCGCTACAGGCCAGCAGATCCTCGCACCCGGCAGCCAAGGCCGCGCGCAGGGTGTCACGGACCTCGGTGAGTTCGGCCAGCTTCGCATCGACCTCGGCAAGCTTGTCGGTCACGCGGGCACGCAGCCCTGCGTCGGTGCGGCGTCGCGAGATGACGCGGGTTCCCGCGAGCAGCTCAGCGACCTCGTCGAGGGTGAATCCGAGCCGTTGCGCGGCCTTGATCACCCGCAACACCGTGACAGCGTCCTCGGGATAGAGCCGGTGCCCGCCCAGCGTGCGGGCCGGTTCGGTGAGCAGGCCCCGACGCTCGTAGTAGCGCAGGGTCTGGGCGTTCACCCCGGCCGCCGCGGCGAGCTCACTGGTTCGTAACGCGCTCATCGCCCACCTCCGATCGCGGTCTGCGCGCGAGCGGCGAACGCATCGAGCACCTCGACATAGGCCGAGGGAACATCGACGCCCATCACCAGGTGCTCTCCGGCCTCGGCGAAGTCGAAGGTGAAGAACGAGCAACAGCTCGACTCCTGCCCGGCCAGTTCCCGCGCCAGCGCATCAGCGGCGGGGTCGACCAGCAGTTCCAGCCGTGTCGGGCCCGCGCGGCGCAGGTCGTGGGTCGAGTCGGTGAAGAATCGGTCGAACTCGGCGATGCGGATCGGCTGCTGCACGGTCGGCAGGGTGCAGGCATCGGGCACCCATCCCTCGGTGCCTGGCGAGATCGTCATGATTCGACGGTAAGCCTGTACCCCGGTACAGGATGCAACCTCAGCCATGCGCGCCGAACCACCTCCACGACCGAAGTCCCCACCTGCAACATCTGTCACGACCGTACCGCTGGCGCGGTCAGAACTAGCCAGATCTTGCCCGAGATGCCGGGAACCTTGTCTAAGGCCGCATCGTCCAACCTGACATGAGCCCCGAAGACCGTGACGCGTTGATCGAGGCCGACCCCGACGACATAGCCTTCCAAAACCGCATGGCGCAGGTAGAACGAGGTCTGAAACTCCTTCGCCAGCGTTGGCACCCAACCAGAGTCGCGCGTGAACCTGACGATCGCCAGAACATCTCGCGCCGAACGTGATCCGGATATCGAACTCGCGACAGAAGGCCCGGGGCGGCACCGCGATCAGGTCGCAGGCCACTCACAGCGCGATCGAGAGCGCCAGCGACAGCGTCGAACTCGCGTCGGCTCAGCCGAGTCTCGGGTCAGTCGGTCGAAGATGGCGCCGGTATCCAGGCCGACCGGTAGGGTGCCGAAGACGTCGCCGCGATCGCGGCCGAGCCGGGTTCGGGTGAAACCTGCGGTCAATCCGGCATCGGCGATGATGGGGAAACTTCGGGCGAATGCCGTCGCTCTCGGACCAGGACGTCTCGGTCGACGAAGGGTGCGGTCGGCGGTCTGCTCGGATCCACGGCCGCACGTAGCGAGCGGCCGGTGACGTGTAGTCCGTCAGCGAGGTCGTGCAGACCTGTCGGTTCGGCGACGACGGACTCCCACGGGTACCGATCGCGGGTTCGGTCGAGGAACTCGATCGCGCGGGTGAGATGATGGGGCTCGTAGTTGTGCACGCCGGTGATGACGTGCCAATTGCGCACGATGTTCTCCGGGACGACCTCGATCGGCGGGCTGGGTGTGACCGATCCGGCCAACACCAATGTGCCGCCGATGTCCAAGCGCGACAGCGCATTCTGGATCGCGGTAGTCGCGCCGGAGAAGTCGATGGCGAGGTCGACCGCGTCGCCCTGGTCTGGCTGTGCCCCGAATTCCGTGGCCGCGCTTTGCCGGTGCGTGTCGATGTCGTCGACGTACACCCGCGCGCCCGCGTCGGCGCAGACCGCCGCGGCGGTGACCCCGAGCATGCCCGCTCCGCAGATCAGGACCCGCTCTGCCGGAGCGCCGGCGGCCTCGATCGCCGCCATCACGGTGGCCGTGGCGCAGGCGGCCGGGGCCGCTACCGAATCGGGCAGCGCTGTCGGCACCGCGACGATAGTGGTGCCGGCGGGCAGCAACGCGTAGTCGGCGTAGCCGCCCGACAGTGGCCAGGGTCCGTCGAGGGGTTCGTGCCCGAATTTGCGCACCGTGAGGCATTTTGCGGTGCGGCCGGATCGGCAGCGGTGGCAGTTCCCGCAGCTGACGGTGACCGACCAGACGACGCGGTCACCGAGGACGGCGGAGCTGCCCGCGCCGATTGCCACGACCTCGCCGACGGACTCGTGTCCCAGGATCGAGGGGCAGGGCGCGGGCCTGCGGCCAGCGACGGTGTGCAGGTCGCTGCCGCAGATGGTGGCCAGGCGGATCCGGACCAGGGTTTCCCCGGCACCGGGCTGCGGAATCGGTATCTGCTGGAGTTCGATTCCGCGACCGGTCCAGACGGCTGCGGTGGCTAGGCGAGGAGGGAACGGATCCACCCGGAGAGCCTTTCGATGGTGTAGACGATGACGAAGATGACGAGCACGATCGCGCCCGCGACGTCGAACTGCAGCGTGCGGATGGACTCGAACAGTAGGAAGCCGATACCACCGGCGCCGACGATCCCGAGGATCGTCGAGGTGCGGATGTTGACGTCGAGCAGATACAGGCCGGATCCGACCAGCGCGGGCATGGCCTGCGGCAGTACCGCGGCGAACAGGGTCTTCCACCAGCCGGCGCCGACCGCGCGGGCGGCCTCGACGGGACCGGGGTCGATCTCTTCGATCGCGTCGGAGACGAGTTTGCCCAGGAAGCCGATCGATCCCACGGCGAGCGCGCAGGTTCCGGCGATCGGGCCGAGCCCGATCGCGGCCACGAACACGACCGCGAGGATCAGTTCGGGCACCGCACGCACCACCAGGATCCAGGCGCGGGCAAGCCAGTAGATCCAGGCGGCGGGTGCGGTGTTGCGGGCGGCCAGGATGCCCAGCGGTATCGACAGCGTGGCGCCGATCGCGGTAGCGACGATGCCGATTGCGACGGTCTGCGCGGCGCCGTGGAAGAGGGCAGCGCCCAGCGCACCGAAATCGGGCGGGACGAGTCGGCCGAATACCTCGATCGACGGTCCGACCCAGGTCAGCAGCGCCCACGGGGAAATGTCGAGGACGATCAGCGAGCCGATCGTCGCACCGATGACGGTGCCCGCAAACAGGATTCGGGCAGCACGATCACGAACCGGGCCTGCGTCACCCGGGGTCAGCAGGGCGCGCCGGATGAGCACGGCCAGGATCTCCATGGCCGCGATCACCACCAGGATGACCCCGACGATCCCGAGCGCGTCGGGGTAGATCAGCCCGCGCAGTGCGTCCTGGAGCGCGAAGCCGATGCCGCCGGCGCCGACGAAACCGAGGACGACCGACGTGCGCAAGTTGATGTCGACGCGGTAGACGAACGTGCCGATCCACGCGGGCACCACCTGCGGAGTGACCGCGTTGACCATCTCGCGGAGGTATCCGCCACCGGCGCTGCGGACGGCTTCGCGCGGTCCGGGATCGGTTTCCTCGATCGCGGCGGCGAAGAGTTTGGCCAGCATGCCGATGGAATGCAGTGCCAGGGCGAGGATTCCGGGCAGCACACCGATCCCGAGCGCCCGCACGAGCAACACCGCGAACAGCAGGTCCGGCATGGCGCGGCAGAAGGTGATCACCGCACCCGCGGCCGAGGCCACCACGGGGTGGGGCGTGGTGTTGCGGGCCGCGAGGAACGCCAGTGGCACCGAGGCGATCGCGGCGAGCACTGTGCCCAGCACCGCCATCAGCAGGGTCTCGAGCGCGAGTGCCCAGATGTGGGCGGGTTCGTCGAGACGGGGCGGGAGCATGCGTTCCAGTAGTGCGAGCACATCGTCGATGCCGTCGAGCAGCGCCCCGGGGGCGAACTCGATCGACCAGGCCGCCAGCAGGGTCGCGACGACACCCACGCCCGCTAGGGCGGCGAGCAAACCAGCGCGCGCTCGCCGGTCCGGTGTCGGCGAAGTGGTGGTGCGGCGCGGCAGCAGCGCGGTCATGACGAACCCGCCGGTGCTGCTTCGGTTCCTGTCGGGTCGACCCGCTGATAGATCGCCATGACCTCACCGCGGTCCAAGCCGAGGACGGGCCGGTCGAACACCTTGCACCCGTTGCGCAGGCCGACGAGCCGGTGCGCCCAGCCCATGGCCAGATCGACCTGGTGCAAAGTGCAGATCACAGTCAGCTTCTGCTCGACGCAGACCTGGAACAGCAGATCCATGACGACAGCGGCATTCTCGGGGTCCAGCGATGCCACCGGTTCGTCGGCCAGCAGGATGCTGGGCCGCTGCATCAGGGTGCGGGCGATGGCCACGCGCTGCTGCTGTCCCCCCGACAGGGTGTCGGCGCGGCGGTGCGCGAAATCGGCCAGCCCGACTCGGTCCAGGTGCTCGAACGCCTCGTCGCGCAGGGTTCGCGGGTAGGTGAGCGCGCCGTAGCGAGGAATCGACAGGCGGCCGAGCCCACCGATCAGGACGTTGTCCAGGCAGCTGATCCGGCCGACGAGATTGAAATGCTGGAACACGAAACCCACCTGCCGCCGCAGCCGGCGCAGGTCACGGCCGGATGCGCGATGGACATCAGTACCCGCGACGGTGACCGTGCCGCTGGTCACCGGGTGCAGACCGTTGAGGCAACGCAGCAGCGTGGACTTGCCCGAGCCGGACAGGCCGAGCAGCACGAGCAGTTCGCTGCGGTGAACGTCGAGGCTGATGTCGTCGAGCGCGAGGGTGTCACCGAAACGTTTGGTGACACCGCGGACGGCGACGGCGATGTCGTCGCCGGCCACGGCGGCAGGGGAGGTCATCGGATCAGCCCTTGCACTTCTTGGAGCCGGTGATCTGACAGACCCGGCGCACGCCGTCGTAGTCGGCGTCGGCCGCGGCCACGACCCCCCACGCTCGTTCGTCGGTGATCCGGCATTCGCCGGTGCAGTATCCGGCGGCCTTCAAGCTGTCGGCGTTGGCCTTCTCGGTGAACAGTGTCCGCAGCTTGTCGATGGCCGCGGTGCCGAGCTTGTTGCTGGCGGCGAAGACCGAGCCGGCGATCATCTCCGACTTCCACACCGTCTTGAGCTGGCCCGGCTTCAGATCGCCTTTGTCGATCATGGTCTTGTCGACCATGGTGTCGAAGGCGAACCCGGCGTCGCAGTCGCCGGAGGCGATCGACAGGGCCGAGGCGTCGTGGCCGCCGGCATAGATCGGTGTGACCCCGGCCGCGATGTCGGCTTCGGACCCGGACTTGATCACCTTGGCATCGATCAAGCCCGCGGAGGGATAGAGGAATCCCGAGGTGGAGCTGGGATCGACGAAACAGACCTTCTTGCCGGCGAAGTCGGCCAGCCCGTTGATCGCGGTGTTGTTCGAACGGGTCAGGCCGTAGGACTGGTAACCGGGCTTGCCGCCGGCTTGTTTGACCACCGCGCCGAGCGGGCTGATCTGTGCCTTGTTGATGCCGGCGACCACGTAGGCGAAGGGGCCGAAGAAGGCGAGGTCGACTTTGCCCGCGATGATGCCCTCCACGACACCGGCGTAGTCGGAGGCCTGGACGAACTCGACCTCCGCACCCGTCTCGTGCTCGAGCATGGCGATCAGCGGGTCATAGCTGGCTTTGAGATCGGTGGAGTTCTCGGCGGGCACCGCGGCCAGGGTGAGTTTCGAGGGAAAGCCCTTTTCGTTGGTGACGGTCGAGTCGGAGCCGGAGCATCCGCTCATCACCAGTGCCAGGCCGGTGACGGCGGCAGCGACCGTGAGGGCCGAGCGGCGGAAGTGTTGTTTCATGGCGGTGCAGTCCTTTTCGGTGGATCTGGTCATCGGGACAACAGGGCAGGCAGGTCGGCGACCGACGGCAGGATGTGGGTGGCTCCGGCGGCACGCAGGGTTTGCGCGTCGTGGGCGCCGGTGCGGACGCCGACCACGGTCGCCGCGCCGGCTCGGCAGCCCGACTCCATGTCGCCCGCGGTGTCGCCGACCACGACGACGCCGCCGACACCGGCCGCCCCGGTGCGCATGACGGCGGTGAACACGAGGTCAGGAAAGGGCCGTCCTCGCACATCGGCAGTGGGTGCCAGCGCCAGATCCACCAGCTGGTGCCAGCCCAGCGCGTCGAGCAGTCGCTGCTGGGTCGCCGCGCTGAAGCCGGTGGTCAACACCACGCGTAAACCCTGCGCACGGAGCTGCGCGAGCGCTTCGGTCGCGCCAGGTATCGGTGTGACACCGGCGCTGATGCGCTCGTCGTAGGCGCGTTCGAACGCCGCGTTGGCCTCCTCGGCCCGCGCGCCGAACAGGGCCCGGAAGACGGTGATCTTGGACTGGCCCATGGTCTCGAGGACATATCGGCGAGCGGACGCCCGCTCGGGACCTTCAGTGGGGAGGCCGACCGCGGTGGCCGCGACGTCGAAGGCCGCCACGACCGAGCCGCCGTCGGTGACGGTCGTGCCGGCCATGTCGAGGACGACCAGTTCGATCGGCCCGCTTGCTACCTGCGCGGGCTCGCCGATGCCGGGAAGTGGTGTGTTGTCTAGCACGCGAACAACTCTCAGCCTTGGTATATACCAACAACCGGATTGCGGTTGTACAGCAGGTGAACGCGCCGCAAATCTTGGTATATACCAAGATTTGATAGGGTGGATCCATGACCGCGACCGCCGAACCACGGGTCCTCAAGCACCAGGCCCTCCGTGCACAGCTCGAGACGTTGCTCGACGGGATGTCGGTCGGTGATCCCTTCCCCGCCGAGCGCGAACTCGCTGAGCGGTACAACGTTTCGCGCGAAACGGTTCGTCAGGCGCTACGCGCGGTGCTGCTCGAAGGCCGGATCGAACGACGCGGCCGCACCACGGTGGTTGCCCAGTCCAAAGTGGTGCAGCCACTCATGATCGGCTCCTACACCGAAGCCGCACTGGCTGACGGCCGCAGCGCGAGCCGCATCCTGGTCGGACTCACCCAACACACCGCCGACGCCGAATTGGCCGCGGCGCTGCGCATCGCGCCGGGAGCCCCGATCGCCCAACTCGAGCGCGTCCTCACCACCGACGGCTACCGGGTCGGCCTCGAAACCACCCGCCTCCCCGCGGACCGCTACCCGGGCATGCTCGACAACTTCGACCACACCTCGTCGCTGTATGCGGCGATCATGGCCCGCGGCATCGACTTCGAGCGCACCGAAGAAACCATCGACACCACCCTGCCCGACGCGCGAGAAGCCGCACTGCTCACCGTCGACGCCCGGACGCCGATGTTCCTGCTGAACCGGATCTCCTACGACCAGAACGACATCCCGATCGAGCACCGACGATCGCTCTACCGCGGCGACCGGATGACCTTCACCACCACGCTGCGGGCAGGCTGACTCCACTCGATTACCGAGATCGAGACCGAGCAGGCGTCACACAATCGCCGGGGCGCCGCGTAGTCGCCGAATCTCGGACCGAGCGTGTTGCACGGCAGCCGATTCCTCGCCTTCGCCTGCTACCTGGGCGCTCGCAAGATCCTGCGCGAGGCCGCGGGCAGCTGCGAGGACATGCTTCTCGCGTCGCCGGGATGTGCCGGCCTGGCGACCGCGCAGCGCGGCGCGTCGGTCCTGCCGGCGGTCGCCGTGCTCGCCGGCGACGGCCGCCAACTCCAGTTCGGTGATGGTGCCGTTGGCGACTTCGGGGGCGAGTACCGCGTGCAGGAAGCCGCGTTCGCGGCGGGCGCCCCAGCGGATGGCGAGGGTCAGCAGGATCACGCTCACGACGGTGATGGTCAGCATGAGCAGGATGGCGGCGATTTCGTTGCCTGAGACGATTGCGGCGACCGAGTCCCACACGCCGTGCACGACGACGGCGGCGAGCATCAGCGCGAGGCCGCGGCCGACCCGCCGCGGTTGCGCGACGGTACCGATGAGGTAGATGAGTCCGGCCGCGAACAATGCCGTGTAGAGGGCGTGCGAGGCGATGCCGGTCACCGCACGCATGGCGAAGGTGTGCAGCACGCTGCCGACCTGGTCGTCGCCGAAGTGGGCGTAGGCGCTGTTCTGGCCGTAGAGGACGTCCTCGAGCACCTGGAATCCCAGGCCGATGTAGGCACCGACGATCAGGCCGTCGTACACGGTCCGGATGACCACCGGTGCCAGGCCGAGCAGCAGCAGGAAGATCGCGCCCTTCGCGGACTCCTCGACGAACGGCGCGGTCAGGCCTGCCTTCCAATCGGTGGCCCACACCTGGCCGAAGATCTTGGTGTAGATGTCCATGAGCGCACCGTTGCCGGGTAGGGCCACCACCCAGGTGGCGATGAAGCCGCCACCGGCGAATGCGACCAGCGCCAGCCCGGCCGGGGTTCCCTCGAACTTGTCGGCGTGAGGCAGATAGGCCAGGAACAACAGACAGAACAGGGCGGCGCAGACGGCGGCTGCGGTGTTCGCCGCGGCGAACACCCCCGCCGTCGGTGCGGCCATGTCGTAGAACTTCTTGGCACCGACGACGACCAGTGCGACGTAGATCCAGAAGCACGCGTTGCGGGGTTGGATGAATCGGAACGGTGCCCCCCATCCGGAAGTCTCGATGGCGGTGCGGCGTGCCTCGGTCAGCTCGTCGGAGGCGGCGTTGAGGGTGGTGGTGCTCATCAGGCAGCGTCCTTCCCGGTGACGGCGAGCGAGTCGACCATGGCGTAGACCTCGTCGGACATCTCGGTCATCTGCTCGGCGGGTCCGACTACCTGGATCTCGATGCCGGTCCCGTTGGTGACGAAGGCGACGACGACTCCGACATTGCGGGCGGAGGAGAATCCTTGCGCGAGACCACGCAGCTCGCCTGCGGTCGACATCGCGATCGGCTCCCCCCGGACGTGGAAACCGTCGTCGTCGGCGGCTGCCGAGGCGATCCGCTCGATGTTTCCGAGGAGTTCGTCGGTCGTGCCCGCGAATTCGCTTTGTTGGACGAGGACCGCGACGCCGTTCTTGGCGAGGACGTCCTGGGCGCTCGCGACCTGACCGCTGCGTGTCACGTCGTCGGCCCGCAGACCCGAGTAGAGGCCCCAACCCTGCGGCACGACCATGGTGACGTTGGAGGTGACCTGGAGGACCTCGCCGGCGGCGGTCACGTCGTCCCACGCGGTGCGGTTGTCGATCCAGGGCAGCAGCCACGCCCACAGCGCGACGATGGCGAGCGCGACGGCGGCGTACGGGATCGATCGGCGGTCCACACCGAACCAGCGCTGGTCGACCGGGACTCGATGAGTTGCCATCAGCGGACCTGCTCTTCCTGGATCGGCCCGGCCGTGGGCTCGATGCGCCCGCGGCGCACGACGACCAGGCCCGCGATCACAACGTAGGCGAGGATGGCGGCGACCACCCCGGGGTAGCCGGCCTGGTCGACGACGATCGCCGTGCCGCTGAGAATCGAGAAGTCGAACAGGCCGTGCAGCACCGAGTTGACGGCGTTGGTGCCGGACGCTCGCCGGGTGAGGTAGAAGAAGTATCCGGCGAAGCTCACGATGATCGCCTGCGGGATGGCCTTGGCGCCGCCACTGCCGAGCGCATTGCCGATGTGGACGGCGCCGAACACCAGGCTCGACCAGAGAGCTACCTTGCCTTCGGTCAGCCCGTGCTGACGCAGAACGACGACGCCGATGCCGCGGAACATGCCCTCCTCGCCCCACCCGACGAGTTGGGTACCGACGAAGAGCGCGAAGACGAACCACAGGCCCTTGTCGAGCAGTCCGGCGTAGTCGATCGCGAGCAGGATGCAGACAGCCAGGATGATCGGCACCGCCCGGACCCAGCCTTGTGTCCGCTTCTCTTCGTGGAGAACCGGCCGGGTCCAGCCGAGCCAGGCGATCACACCGTAGGTGAACAACAGCGCAGCGCCGAGCGGCACCCACATGTTGACCACGACATCCCGGGCTGTCGTGTACCCGTCGCCGGAGTCGAACACCGCCTGAGCGAGCTTGCCGCCCAGCAGAATGATCGCCATATAGACGGCGACGACGGCGGCGAACCAGGCATACGACAGCCGGCGCGGTACTCCTACGTTGCTCATGGTGCGCAGAATATCGAGCGCAGGGGCCCACAGAGCGCTCGAACGGGCCCGCGACACGCGAATTCACCCAGGTGAAAAGCCGAATTGTCCACTGGAATGATGGCCGCTGTGGGTACTCCCTTCTATCCTGCGACCAAGTTCGCGGCGGGGCGCATTGCCGGCGGTGCGCTGACACGGCACACAGTGCTGTCCGAGGTCACTGCGCTCGGTCAGCCGGCAGTCGTCGTCGCGTGCGCCCCCGCCGGCTACGGAAAAACGACATTGTTGGCGCAATGGGCGACGCACACCGCACTGGAAGCGACGTGGGTTTCGCTCGAGGACGAGGACGACGACCCGCAGGGGCTGTGGTCGGCGATCCTCGCCGGTTTCCAGCACACGGCGCCCGCCGACTTCGGTGACCTCGTGCCGGGCGCGACCGGTTCGGTCCGCGGCGACGTCATGGTCCCGCTGATCAACCGCATCGCCGGCTGCGGCCGGCCCCGGATCCTGATCCTTGACGACCTCCATCGACTGGCCGGGGAGGACACCCTGGCCAGTCTCGACTGGTTCCTGCGGAACCTGCCGCTCGGGCTGACGGTCGCCATCAGCAGCCGGACACCGGTCGAGCTCCCCGCGCTGACCCGCCTGCGGGCGCACGGCGAGGTCACCGAGCTCACCGCCACCGACCTGCGATTCACCGAACAAGAGATCGCCGACATCGGCTCGGACCGGTACAACCTCACGCTCCTACCGGCGGACGCCGCGCGGATCGCGGAGCTGACCGGCGGCTGGCCCGCCGCGGTGTCGTTGGTGCAGGCGGCGATGGGGCGTGGGGCAACCCTCGACACCTTCGACGCCATCGACACGTCCGCATCGGCGGCGCAATCCGCGCTGTCGGCGCTGGTGACCGAGGGACTCGCCGGCAGCAGCACCGAGATCCGGGCGCACCTGCTCGACCTCTCGGTTCTGGAGCGATTCACCGAGCCGCTGGTCAGCGAGGTGACGGCGTCCGGCGGCGTCTGGCCCGCGCTGATGGGCGATGCCCGGCGCTCCGGCCTGGTCCTGCCGCTGGACGACGGCACCTGGTGGCGGATGCACCATCTGGTCCGGGAGGTGCTGCACGACGAACTCGGCCGGCGGGACCCGGATCGGCGTCGTCTCCTGCATGCGAAGGCAGCCCGCGCCTTCGAGGACCGCGACGACATCACCAGCACGGTTCGCCACCTGCTCGGCGCAGAGGACTATGTCGGTGTCGCAGGGGTGTTGTCCAACGTGCGCGGTAACTTCGCCGTGCCACGGCAAGCGCTTGGCATGGCGTGGCTCGATCGGATCCCGGAGAACGTGCGGGCACGCGATCCACGGCTCGGGTTCTGGGAAGCGTGGGCACGTGCCACCGCCGGCGACCGCGACGGACGCGACAGGGCCCTCGCCCGGGGCCGCGACGCAGCCGGCGCGAAACCTGTCGGGGACTTCCCTGACTGGGACGCGGCCGCGGACTTCGTGCTCTCCAGCGCCTGCTACGACAACGTCGACGGTGCGCTCGAGGCGGCGAACCGCTTCCTGGCACGGGAGACCGACCAGGCAGGGGTGCACACCGTGTTGGTGCGTGCCCGGCGCGGCACGATGCTGCACCTCGCCGGCCGCAATCACGAGGCACGCGACGAGCTCGACTCGCTCGTGACCGACGTCGCCGCACTGCCGCGGCCCCTGACTCTGCTGGTGCCGGCCTACCAGGCGATGGCAAGCCTCGAACTCGCAGACCTCGATGCCGCCGCCCGGCACGTCGCCGAAACCGAGCGCGCGCGGGTCGTCCACGATCTCGGTCCAGATCTCGTCTACCTCGTGTCGGCGCAACCCGCGGCTCGGCTCCGCACCGAGACCGGCTGTCCTGCCGAGGGTCTCGCGATCGCGACCGACGCGCTGGCCCGAGCACTGCCGAACTCCGACGCGGTGCTCCTCGTACCGCACTTGCTGGGGGAAATCGCCCGCGCCCAGATCGCGCTCGGGCGTCCGGAGCAGGCCGCCGTCGCGGTGACCCAGGCGCGGCATCTGATCGCCCAGGCGCCGGATCCCGGCGCGCTTCCTGCCCGCCTCGACGCGCTCGCCGGTGACCATGCTCGACCCGATCCGCGCACACTCAGCCAGCGTGAGCTCGAGGTGCTGATGCTCCTGCCGACCCCCTGGTCGGCCTCCGAAATCGCGGCCGAGCTGTTCATCTCGGTCAACACCGTGCGCTCACACATCAAGGCGATCCACCGCAAGCTCGGCGTGAGCAGCCGTGTTCAGGTCATCGCCGAGGCGCGGATGTTGGGTCTGCTCGATGAGGAGCAGAACGGCCTGCTCCCGAGTTCGCACTCGGACGCAACAACGCAGCGGGTCCGCCCTAGCCCTCATCCGGTCGAACCAAAACGCACTCGTCACCAATGAATACGTCTCGCTATCGCTACGTTCTGTCTCCCAATGAGATGAGCGATCGGACCCATGTCCGCCATGTCGACCGCAATCGGTGATCGACACTAGGTTCTGACCGACAAGCAGTCGGAGCTGCTGGAGTTGCTACTGAATCGCCCCGGCGGGTCGGGAGACTTCATCTTCTGAGGAAGGATGAAGTTCGTGAGTTCGAAAAAGTACCCGCCGGAACTGCGTGAGCGGGCCGTCCG
>NZ_JBFAHR010000011.1:11013-245917 GCF_040654275.1 Nocardia sp. NPDC050717 | reverse complement strand
TTCGTGGCCGAGGAGGGCAAGTGGAAGGTCCAGAAGTCGTGGGCCTGCACCATGTTGACCAACCTGGGTCAGCAGTCGGTCGCCTGCGCCTGACCGAATCCGCGAGAGCCCCGGCCGGAGCACGGCCGGGGCTTTCGTGTGTCCGGACGTGATCAGTCGACGCGCAGGGCGGCGCGGTCGGGATGGTCCCAGCGCAGCGTCCAGGTGGCGGTCTCGGGATGCTCGGCGGCGTGCGCGCGCAGGGCGGGCAGTGTCCAGTGCTGGTCCGGTGGCGTGCGCCGCAACGCCGCCTGGTCGCTCAGTTCGAGGCGCAGGGTGAGGTCGAAGTCGAGATCGCGGCCGAGCAGCATCGGCCCCGCCAGCACCAGTACGAGATCGGCCTCGGCCTCGCGCACGGCGGCCCGCGCGGACCGATCCCGCTGCTCGTCCCACAGCGCGGGCAGCCAGCGCCCGGCCGAACGCATCGGGCCGAGGATCTCGCGGCGCACCGCGGCGTAGTCGAACCAGGCTGTGCGATAGGACCATTCGTCGTCGCGGCCGTACTCCATCCGCAACGAGGCGGGCCGCACGAACGCGTGCAGCGAGACCACCGCCGCCGAGCGCCCGCGGGACCGGATCGTGGCCGCGATCCGGTCGGCCTGCTCCGTCGGTGCCGCGGCGTCGGCGCCGTCGACGGCGAGCACGCGCCGCCCCGGCAGCCCGGTCAGCCGGTCGGCGACGAGACCCGCCAGCGTCGCGGGCGAGGTGGGCGTGAACGACGGCATCGACCTATCACAGCAAATTCCGGGCCGTCGCGCCGAGCCGGGCAGACCGGACAGTCGGCGACGGGATAATCTCGAGCGCATGGCGACTATCGAAGAGGCGCTCGAGATCGAGCAGCTGGAACGGGACATCTTCCGTGGCGCGGCCACCGAATCCCAGCTGACGCGCACCTTCGGCGGTCAGGTCGCGGGCCGGGCCCTGGTCTCGGCGGTGCGCACCGTCGACCCCGCCTTCCAGGTGCACTCGCTGCACGGCTACTTCCTGCGGCCGGGAAACCCGGAGGAACCGACCGTCTATCTGGTCGAACGCATCCGCGACGGCCGCTCCTTCTGCACCCGCCGGGTCACCGGCGTGCAGGACGGACAGGCGATCTTCACGATGTCGGCCTCGTTCCACCGCGGCGACGAGGGGCCCGAGCACCAGGACGTGATGCCGCCGGTCGACGGGCCGGACGACCTGCCCGACGCGAGTGTCAGCATGAGCCCCGAACGGCTCTGGGCGATGCGCGAATGGGAGCACTGGGACATCCGGGTGGTCCCGGCCGAGCAGGTGACCTCCCGCGACGGCGTCGTCTCCCAGCAGCAGGTGTGGTTCCGGTACCGGCATCCGCTGCCCGACGATCCGATGTTCCACGTCTGCACCCTCGCCTACATGAGCGACATGACCCTGCTCGGCTCCTCGAAGGTCGCCCACCCGGGCGAGCCCACCCAGGACGCCTCCCTCGACCACGCCATGTGGTTCCTGCGCCCGTTCCGCGCCGACGAATGGCTGCTCTACGACCAGTCCTCGCCCTCGGCCGGCTTCGGCCGCGCGCTGACCGGCGGCAAGATCTGGGACCGCGAGGGCAACCTGGTCGCCGCGGTCGTCCAGGAGGGCCTGATCCGGACGCCGCGCCACAAGTAGCCGGCGGAACCGGCGCGGGTGGCCGCCGCACCGGTTCCGGCATCCCTCGGCCTCGGCCGGGGTCTCAGCGCACCTGCACGCGCAGGTGGCACACCACGGTGTCGGTCATCTTGCGCAGCACGCGTTCGAGTTCGTCGCTGCGGTGGCTGGGCAGGACGCGCTCCCACCCCGTGGGCGGTTCGACCTCGGCGATCACCACGACCTTGCGCCGACCGGCGAAATGCGCGCGGACATAGGCGGCCACGGGTCCGCCGACCGTCGCGTCACTGTCCTCGAGCAGGACCAGGCGCACCTCGGGATGCCACGCCTCCCAGGCCTTGGCGAACGCGGCCGTCGACTCGCCCGGCAGGCAGACGTGTACCGCGGTGACGTCGTCCCCGATCGACATGGCCGCCGACAACGCCTCCCGGCTGAGTTCGCACACCTCGGCGATCGGCACGATGATGGCGGTGCCCGTCGGGCGCGGCTGCGCGGGCAGCACACCGGCGGTGCCGCGCGAGTGCCCGATCCTGGTGTAGGCGTTGCGGATCCGCTCCATCCCGATCATGAGCACGGGCAGGACGAGCACGATCAGCCAGGCGCCCTCGGCGAACTTCATCACGGTGGTGACGACGGCGGCCACGAACGTCAGCACCGCGCCGAAGCCGTTGAGCGCGATCCGCCACCGCCAGCCCTCGGTACGGGTCAGCCACCAGTGCCGGACCATGCCGGTCTGGGCGATGGTGAACCCGACGAACACGCCGATCGCGAACAGGGGGACGAGCGCGTTCATGTTGCCCGCCGCGGCCACCAGCAGCACCGCGGCGCTCACGCCGAGCGTCAGCACGCCGTAGCGGTAGACCTGGCGCGGGGTCGCGACGGCGAACCGGTGCGGCAGGCAGTTGTCGTCGGCGAGCAGCCGGGTCAGCGTCGGCAGCCCGCCGTAGGAGGTGTTCGCGGCCAGCGCCAGCAGCACCACCGTCGCGAACTGCACGATGTAATAGCCGACGCCGTGACCGAGGGCCGCCTCGGTCAGTTGCGACAGCACGGTGGTGCCCTCGATCGGCCGCAGCGAGAACTTCTCGATCAGCACCGCCAGCCCGATCAGCATCGTGCCGAGCAGCAGCCCCAGCGCGACCTCGGCCCGCTGCGCGCGCCGCACACGGGGTTCCTGGAAACTCGGCACCGCGTTGGCGATCGCCTCCACGCCGGTCAGCGCCGCGCAGCCGCTGGAGAACGCCTTGAGCAACAGCAGGACCCCGACGGTGTGGATATCGCTCACCGCGGCCGTGCCCGCGGTGACGGCCGCCGGTTCGGTGCGCGGCAGCCCGCCGATGATCACCACGAAGATACCGGCCACGAACACCGCTGTCGGAATCATGAACGCGCGGGCGCTCTCGGTGATGCCGAGCAGGTTCAGCGCGGTGATGCCGACCAGCACCGCCAGGCAGATCCCCACCGTGTACTCGTGCAGCGCGGGGAACGCCGAGGTCAGCGCCGCGACGCCGGCGGCGAGGGAGACCGCCACATTGAGCACGTAGTCCACGATCAGCGACGCCGCCGCCAGCAGGCTGGTGCGGTGCCCGAGGTGCCGCTTGGCCACCGCGTAGGCGCCGCCACCGTTCGGAAACGCCGCGATGACCTGCCGGTAGGAGGCGATGAGGACCGCGAGGAGCGCGGCGATGGCCAGCGTCACCGGCAGGGTCATGCCGAGGCCGAGACCGCCCGCGGTGGCCAGCACCAGGACGATCGCCTCGGGACCGTAGGAGACCGACGCCATCGCGTCCAGGGACAGACCGGCCAGCCCGGTCGAGACAGTGAGCCCGCGGCGGTGCGGGACGATCGGCGCAGGTCCGGGGCTCCTGCGCGGCAGAAGTGCAATCACCCTTGTGAGTGTCGACCTGTCCGGCGCGAATGCACCCGGCGTTGACGCAACCTTGATGGCGACCGTGAGCGGGCGCACAACGGGGCGCCTCGTAAGCTCAGCGGCTGTGAACGCAACCTCCGCTGCCGCCCGGCCGACCATCGGCGTCCTCGCGCTCCAGGGTGACGTGCGCGAACACGTTGCGGCGCTGGACCACTGTGGCGCCGACGCGGTACTGGTGCGGCGCGAATCCGAGCTGGCCGCCGTCGACGGCCTGGTGCTGCCCGGCGGCGAGTCCACCGCCATCTCCAAGCTGCTGCAGGCCTTCGAGCTGCTCGAACCGCTGCGCGCGCGGCTGCGCGACGGGATGCCCGCGTTCGGCTCCTGCGCGGGCATGATCCTGCTGGCTTCGGAGGTCCTCGACACCAGGCCCGACGCCCAGCACCTGTCCGGCATCGATATGACGGTGCGCCGCAACGCCTTCGGACGCCAGGTCGATTCCTTCGAGACCGACCTGGCGTTCGCCGGTCTCGACACGCCGGTGCGGGCGGTGTTCATCCGCGCGCCGTGGGTCGAGCGGGTCGGTGACGGCGTCGAGGTGCTGGCGCGAGTCCCGCAGGGTCCGGCGCAGGGCCGCATCGTCGCCGCAAGGCAGGGCAATGTCGTGGCGACCTCCTTCCATCCCGAGGTGACCGGCGATCTGCGGGTGCACGAACTGTTCGTCGACCTCGTTCGTTCGGCACGGTAACGCCCGCGTCCACGGGCGCGGGTGGTCCGAGTAGGCTGGATCGAGCTTGTCCGCCCGGGCAGACGCGCAACCGACCTGAAGGAAGTAGGGCATGAGCGGCCACTCCAAATGGGCCACCACCAAGCACAAGAAGGCGGGAATCGACGCCAAGCGCGGCAAACTCTTCGCCAAGCTGATCAAGAACATCGAGGTGGCGGCCCGCACCGGTGGTAGTGACCCTGCGGGCAACCCGACGCTGTACGACGCCATCCAGAAGGCGAAGAAGTCGTCGGTCCCCAACGACAACATCGAGCGCGCCCGCAAGCGCGGCGGCGGCGAGGAAGCCGGCGGCGCCGACTGGCAGACGATCATGTACGAGGGCTACGGCCCCAACGGTGTCGCCGTGCTGATCGAGTGCCTCACCGACAACCGCAACCGTGCCGCGGGCGAGGTGCGCGTCGCCATGACCCGCAACGGCGGCAACATGGCCGACCCCGGCTCGGTGGCCTACCTGTTCGGCCGCAAGGGCGTGGTGACCCTCGACAAGAACGGCCTGTCCGAGGACGACATCCTCGAGCACGTCCTCGACGCGGGCGCCGAAGAGGTCAACGACCTCGGCGAGTCCTTCGAGATCATCAGCGAGCCCGGCGATCTGATCGCGGTGCGCAGCGCGCTGCAGGCCGCGGGCATCGACTACGACTCGGCCGAGTCGGGCTTCCAGGCCTCGGTCTCGGTGGCCGTCGACGTCGAGGGCGCGCGCAAGGTGTTCAAGCTGGTCGACGCGCTCGAGGACAGCGACGACGTGCAGAACGTCTACACCAATGTCGAGATCTCCGACGAGGTGGCCGCGCAGCTCGACGACGAGTGAGCTGTCGCGAACAACGCACAGCCCCGGCCGGGAACGGCTGGGGCTGTGCGCGTTTCGGCTAGGCGGCGCGGTAGTACTCGGCCATGGCCGGGTAGTAGTCGGCGAAATCCGGGCGCGCGGTGTTGGTGCAGGCCGCGACGAACATGTCGGCGTAGTACTCCCACCCCGGCCCGATCTGCGGGATCTCCGCCAGCTGGTACTCCGAGGTGAGGTGGTGCACCAGGCGCACCTCGGTGGCCGCGCCGGTGTCGAGCAGCGCCACCTCCAGCCGCCACACACCGATCTGATCGGTCGAGGACAGGCCGAGGCGCAGCGGCGGGGTGCAGTCGTCGATGTGCATGGCGGTCCACGGCTGCCCCTCCTCGAAGCGCATCCGCACCCGGATGGTGTTGCCCGCGCCGGGCTCGCCCTCCCAGGTGCCGTACCAGCCCTCGGTGAGATCCGGGTCGGTCAGCCGCCCCCAGACCTCCTCGATGGGCAACCCCAGCGACCGGACGATCACCAGATCCCGGCCCTCGGGCGTCGACACGATCTCGCCGGTGGGAATGGGCATGCGCGGTCCTCCTCGATGCGGTGGCGTGTCGAACTGCGACGAGGTCGACGGTACGCCGATATCGAGTGGTGTCGCGCGCGGTGCGGCCAGCACAATGGAGCGATGACGCGAATCGAGGCGGTGCGCGGGGACATCACCGAACAGCGGGTCGACGCGGTGGTCAACGCCGCGAATTCCTCGTTGCTCGGCGGCGGCGGTGTCGACGGCGCCATCCACCGCAAGGGCGGGCCCGAGATCCTGTCGGCATGCCGCGATCTGCGCGCCTCGCAGTACGGCAGGGGCCTGCCGACCGGGCAGGCGGTGGCCACGACCGCGGGCCGCCTGCCCGCGCGCTGGGTGATCCACACCGTCGGCCCGGTCTGGTCGGCGACCGAGGACCGCTCGGCCCTGCTCGCCTCCTGCTACCGCGAATCCCTGCGCGTGGCAACCGAACTCGGTGCGCAAACGGTCGCCTTCCCGGCCATCTCGACCGGCATCTACGGCTGGCCGATGGACGACGGCGCCCGCATCGCCGTCGAGACGGTGCGCTCGGCGGACCCGACCGTCGACGAGGTGCGCTTCGTCCTGTTCGACGACCGGGCGCTGGCGGTGTTCGCCGCCGCCCTCGGCTGAGTGTTATCGGGGCGAGCTGATCTCCCTGACCTCGCGCAGGTGCTGTTCCATCGCGGCGGCCGCGCCCGGTCCGTCGTTGGCGTCGATCGCGCGCAGGATCTCCCGGTGTCCGTGCACGGAGACCCGGCGGCCCAGGGGCGTGCGGTGCGAGAGCACCCGGGTGCGCCTTGTCCATTCCGTGGTCATCGTGCACAGCGTCACCAGCAGGGGATTCTGGGCCGAATGCGCCAGCAGCGTATGGAATTCGATATCGAGTGCCATCGAATGCTCGGGGCCGAGCGACTCGTCGGACCGGTCGAGGACATCGTGGAGCGAGAGCAGGTTCGATTCCACCGCCCGCTGGGCGGCGAGCTGGGCGATGCGCGGTTCGACCAGCTCGCGCAGCTCGGTCGCGTAGCCGAGTTCGATGTCGAGCTCGGCGAGATTGTCGTGGAGTTCGGCCGCCCCGCGAGGGAGATCGGTGACCGTGCTGCCGCGGCCCTGCCTGCGGTCGACCAGCTTCTTGGATTCGAGTTCGAACATCGCCTCGCGCAGCGAGGACCGCGAGACCTGGAGCGTGGCCGCCAGTTCTCGTTCCGGGGGCAGCCGATCGCCGGCACGCAGGGCGCCGTCGATGATCAGCCGTTCGAGGTGCGCGGCCACCTCGGCGCTGACACTGCCGGTCCGGCGCTGGAGCGGGGGAATGGGCGCGAAATTCACGGCGTCGGGCCTCTCACGATCCGGAGATTGGTCCGGCCAATCCTATCGCAGGCCGCGCGGGCGCCCTCGTATTGCTGGCGCGTAAATCCTCTGTTACGCACGTTTCGCCCGGTCGCAGCCTGATTGATAGTGGCATACCGTTACGGAATCAAATGGTCGGACCAATGGTCGACATCGGCTCATCGACAGCGGAGGAACCACGGTGACCGCAGTGGCAGGCGACCAGATCGCGCCCCCTTTCCCGGTCCTGCAGCAGGGCAGCGGCCTCGCCCAGGGAACGAGCTACGTCCCCGCCGATCCCGCCCGCGTGCTGTGGGGCAGGCTGCCACGCGCCGGCGATCCGCCGGTGCGGACGGTGGCACCCGGCGCGACGGTCGTGATCGACACGATCAGCCACGAGGGCCTGCTCGACGACCAGGGTTCGGACCCGGTCGCCTACTTCGGCGGCCACGGCGTGGCCAGGGACCAGATCCTCGACGACGCGGTCGAACTGGTCGCGCTGCGGACCCGCGAGGCCGGGGCGGGCCCGCACCTCGTCACCGGGCCGATCGCGGTCGACGGGGCACGTCCGGGCGATCTGCTCGCCGTCCGGGTCGAGCACCTGGCCCTGCGCGCGCCCTACGGCGTCATCTCCACCCGGCACGGTCGCGGGATGCTGGCAGGCACGGCCCACGACGGGGCCTACGGCCAGTTCTGCACGGTGACCGGGGAGCCCGGCGCGTGGTTCGGCGCCATGCCGATCGCGCCGGGCAGCACGCACCTGGCGCGCTTCCCGCTGGCGCCGTTCCTCGGCATCATGGGTGTCGCCACCGCGACCGCCGAGCGGGCGCACTCGGTGCCGCCCGGCGCGCACGGCGGCAACATCGACGTCAAGCTGCTCACCCCCGGCGCCACCCTGTTCCTGCCGGTCCAGGTGCCCGACGCGCTGTTCTACGTCGGGGACCCGCATTTCGCGCAGGGCGACGGTGAGGTCGCGCTCACCGCGCTGGAGGCGCCGCTGCGGGCCACGGTGCGGCTGGACCTGATCCCGGCCGAGCAGGTCGCCGATCTCGGCGTCGGCCCGTTCGCGGCGGGTCACGGTCTGGTCGTCCCGACCGGGCTCGACCCCGATCTGGACACCGCGCTGTCGCTGTGCGTCGGCAACGCGGTCGATCTGCTGGGTGCGCTGTTCGAGACCGATCCCCGCCGCGCCTACCTCTACCTCAGCGCCGCCGCCGATTTCACCGTCTCCCAGGCCGTCGACCTGACCAGGGGCGTGCACGGCAAGATCCGGATCGCCGACTTCGCGCACACCGCGCACACCGAGCTGGCTCGATTCGTCCTGGAGCGGGCCCGGTGAGCGCGCCGGTGCGCAACGCGCCGGACACCACGGTGTGGCGCGAGGTCGGCGCACCGCTGGTGCCCGCGACGGCCACCGGCCCACTCACCGGGCACACCGTCGCGGTCAAGGATCTGTTCGCGGTGGCCGGGTACCCCCTCGGCGCCGGGGTCGGGGACTTTCTCGCCGGGCGCGCACCCGAACCCCGGCACGCCACCGTCGTGGCCGCGCTCCTCGCCGCGGGCGCCGACCTCACCGGCATCGCCACCACCGACGAGTTCGCGTACAGCATCACCGGCGGCAACGGCCGCACCGGAATGCCGGTGAATCCCGCGGCGCCACAGCGGGTTCCGGGCGGCTCGTCCAGCGGACCCGCCGTCGCGGTCGCGCGGGGTGAGGCGAGCATCGGGCTCGGCACCGACACCGCGGGCTCGATCCGGGTACCCGGCGCGTACCAGGGACTCTGGGGAATCCGGACCACGCACGGCAGTCTCGACACCACCGGCCTGCTCCCGCTGGCCCCGTCGTTCGACACGATCGGCTGGCTCGCCCGCGACGCGGACACCCTCGCCGCCGTCGCCGATGCAGTGTTTGCCGCGCGGCAGGCTCCGGCCGACCGGAGCCGCTCAGCCCCGGATACCCCGCCAGACGGTCGCCGGATCGGTGGAGTGCGCTCCGCCACAACGGATTTCGGGGCGCGGGCGGCGGCTTCCGGTGCGGCGGGTGCGGCGGACGGAAGCAGCGTCGCACCCGAACTCGGCCCCGCCGCGTCCAGGCCGGCGGGTGCCCGGAGCCGGGCGGCGGCAGCGCCGCGGGTGCCGGGTGCGGTGGAGCGAACCGAACCAGGGCGATTCGTGGTCGATCCGGCGTTGTGCGCCGCCGCGCCGTCGTCGGCCGAGCAGTGCCTGCGGGCCGCACGCGAACTCGGTGCCGCACCGGTCGCTCTCGGCGCCGAGCTGGACCGCTGGTTCGGTGCCTTCCGGACCGTGCAGGCGTACGAGGCGTGGGCCGCGCACGGCGACTGGATCGTCGCCCATCCTGGCGCCCTCGAAACCGAAGTGGCCGACAGGTTCGCCTGGGCGGCAACGGTCACCGATGAGGGTGCCGCCGCCGCACGGAATCTCGTGGCCCAGGCGTCGGCGCGAATCACCGATGCCGTGGGCGACGGGGTACTGCTGCTGCCGACCACGGCCGGTCCGCCCCCGTATCGCGATGCCGCCGCCCGCACTCGCGATGCCGCGCGCACCGCCACCCTGCGCCTGACCTGTCTCGCCGCGATCGCGGGCCTGCCCGCGGTGACCCTGCCGCTGCCGCGTTGCGGCGGGCTGCCCATCGGGTTGTGCATGCTCGGCGCGGCCCACACCGACCACGCGCTGATCGGGCTGGCCGCACGGTGCGCACCGGCCCTCACCGGTTCCGCCTGACCGCCCGTTCGCACGACCGCCGTCCCGACGGCGTGAATCCGGCATCGCGGGCGGCGGCGCCGGACTCCCGAGAGGAATCACCATGAAACATCCACCGCGCCGCCTGCTGTCGGCGCTGCTCACCGCACTGACGCTGGTCCTCGGACTGACCGCGTGTATCGCCACACCCGATACCACCGGCGCGGGAGACACGATCAAGATCGGCACCCTGCGCGGCCAACCGCACCTCTACGCGCCCTACTTCATGCAGCGGTTCGCCCCCTCGGGCACCACCTACGACATCGTGCTGTTCGAGAACTCACCCGACATCAAGAACGCGCTCGCCTCGGGCGCCATCGACTTCGGTGTCCTCGGCGCCCCGTCGATGCTGGCGGGCAGCGCGGCAGGCCAGGACGTCCGCATCGTGGCCTCGGCCGCCGACGGCGGGTCGGCGTTCGTCGGGAAACCGGAGATCGTGACACCGAACGACCTGCGCGGCAAGAAGATCGGCTTCCCGCCCGGCTCCTCCCAGGAGATCGTGCTGAAGCTGACTCTGCGCGCCAACGGCCTCGACCCGGCGACCGACGTCCAGCTGGTGAACCTGGCCTACTCGGATATGGCCAACGCCTACAAGTCCGGGCAGATCGACGCCTTCCTCAGCGCCGAGACCGCGCCGTCGATCGTCAAACAGGTCGGCGCGCACGCGATCGTCTCGCCCTACGACACCCCCATCGGCGGGGTGAACATCGTCTTCGGCACCAGGGGCGCGCTGATCGAGCAGAATCGCGAGCGCGTCCAGCAGACCGTGCGCAGCTTCGTCCAGGCCATCGAGTTCATGAAGGGCGATCACCAGGCATGGGTCGACGGGCTCGTCAGCACCTTCGGCCTGGACCGCGCGATCGTCGAGACCGCGACCGGGAACGTCTGGCTGCGCTGGGAACTCGACGACGCGTACCGCGGCCGGGTCGGCGCGCTCGCCGAGCAGATGCGGGCCTTCGACCAGCTGGCCCGCATGCCGGACCTGACGAAGGTCTTCGACACCGGGTTCCTCGCCGCGGCGGGCGTCGGACGATGACCGCCCTGGCCACCCCGCCCACCGAACGGCAGACCACATCGCGGGCCGCCGGCGCACGCGGGCCGGTGCGGCTGCCCGGCCGAGTGTTCGCCGTGCTGTGGGCGCTGCCGGTCCCGCTGCTGCTCGGGCTGCTGTGGGATCGCGGCGTCGCGGGCGGCTGGACGCTGCCGTTCGGCATCCAGATGCGGTTCCTGCCCACGCCCGCCGAGGTCGCGCGCCGGCTGGTCGACCTCGCGGTCGGCGGCGTCATCGACGACACCTACAGCGGCACCCTCTGGCTGCACCTGTACGCCAGCACCCTGCGGGTGGTGCAGGGTTTCGCGTTCGCCGCCGCCGTCGCGATCCCACTCGGGATCGTGATGGGCCGCTCCAGAGTGGTGTACCGGATGCTCGAACCGACCATCAACCTCGTGCGCCCGATCCCGGTCACCGCCTGGGCGCCGCTGTCGCTGCTGATCATCGGCTTCGGTGATCGCTCGACCATCTTCCTGGTGTTCCTGGCCGCGGTGTTCTCGATCCTGCTCAACACGATCGCCGGGGTGCGCGCCGTCCCGGAACGGCTGCTCGAGGCCGCCGCGATGCTGGGCACCCCGCCCGCGCACACGCTGTACAAGGTGGTGCTGCCCGCCGCGGTGCCGAGCATCGTCGCCGGACTGCGCATCGCGCTCGGTCTGTCCTGGGTGATCCTGGTCGTCGGTGAGACGGTCGGCATCCGGATCGGGCTGGGCGCGTTGATCACCCAGGCCAGAGAGCAGTCACGGACCGATCTGATCATCGCGGTGATGATCGTGATCGGGTTGGCCGGATTCCTCGCCGACCGGCTGCTGATGCTGCTGGTCCGGCTCCTCGCGCGCCGCAGGCCGCTGCTTCCCTGACCACACAGACAGGACCACCATGAGGATCTACTCCACCCGCCGTCGCCCGCACCGCCCGGCGCGGATCGTCGTCGACGGACTCGGCAAGCGTTACCCCGGCGCGCCCGGGCTCGCCGTCGACGGTGTCGAACTCGACATCGCCGCAGGGGAATTCGTCTGTGTGGTCGGGGCGAGCGGCTGCGGCAAATCGACGCTGCTGCGCATTCTCGCCGGCTTCGAGGACACCACCACCGGCACCGTCACCGTCGGTGACGAGCCGATCAGCGGGCCGGGACCCGAGCTCGGGGTGGTCTTCCAGGACTACGGGCTGTTCCCGTGGCTGACCGTCGCCGAGAACATCGCCTACGGACCGAGACAGGCCAGGATGACCCGCCCCGACATCCGCGAGATCACCGACCGCTGGCTCGACACCGTCGGCCTCACCCGGGTTCGCACGTCGTTCCCGCATCAGCTCTCCGGCGGCATGCAGCAGCGGGTCGCGATCGCGCGGGTGCTGGCCAACAGTCCCGCGGTCCTGCTGATGGACGAACCGTTCGGCGCGCTCGACGCGCTCACCCGCACGGACATGCAGGCGGAACTGAAACGCATCCACCGCGAGACGGCGGTGACCGTCGTGTTCGTCACCCACGGCATCGACGAGGCGGTGTACCTGGCCGATCGCGTGGTGGTGATGGCGGGCGGCTCGGCCCACGGCAACGCCGGTCATGTGCGCGAGATCGTCGAGATCGACCTGCCCGCCGAACGGGACTCCACCACACCGGAATTCAACGCCTACAAGCGGCGCATCGATGCGCTGGTCCACCAGGGAAACCACACCACGGTCTGAGGCGGGTGGGTCGGTCAGCGCACGGGTGCGGGCCGCAGGATCTCGGTCGTGCGGGTGGTGCGGGCGACGATCCGGCCCGCCTTCACGACGAAGCAGCGGTCGGGGCGATCCAGGAGTGCGTCGGCCACGCGGTGGGTGCCGAGGACGACGAGGTCGGCCCGCGCGCCTGCCCGGAGGCCGTGCCGGTCGCCGATGCCGAGCACGGCCGCGGCATCGGTGGTGGCCATGGCCAGCACGCGGCGTAGGTCGTCCGGGCTGCCGAGGTGGCCGGTCTGGGCGAGGAACAAGCCGATGTCGAGCAGGTCGGCGTTGCCGTAGGGCGTGAAGGCGTTGCGAATGTTGTTGGAGGAGTACGCGGTCGTGACTCCGGCCGCCCACAGTTCGCGCACCGGGGCGACCCCGCGGCGCACCGCCGTCTCGTCGCCGCGGCCGCCCAGATGCATGTCGGTGGCGGGCAGCGGGACCACCGCGACCCCGGCTTCGGCCAGGCGCGCCATCGTCGCCCGTCGCTCGGTGGGCGGGCGGCCCGCGAGGGAGGTGACGTGGCCGATCGCGACCCGGCCGCCCAGCCCCGCGCGTTCGGTCGCCGTGGCGATGTAGTCGGCCATGGCGAAGCGCGGATCGGTGGCGTCGTCGGCGAAATCGGCGTGGATGTCCACGGGGACACCGAATTCGGCGGCCAGCTCGAAGACCAGGTCGACGTGCCGCTCGCAGTCGGCGACATCGGCTTCGTTGTAGGAGCAGCCGCCGATCACGTCCGCGCCCCGCCGCAGCGCCGCGCGCAGCAGGTCCAGCGTGCCGGGCGCGCGGAGGATGCCCTCCTGCGGAAAGGCCACGATCTGCAGATCGATCAGGCCGCGGTACTCCTCGCGCAGCTCGACCAGCACGTCCACCCCGAGCAGCCCGACGATCGGGTCGACATCGGGGTGCGCGCGGATCGCGGTGGTGCCGTGGACGATCGCCTGGTCGAGTACCCGTCTGGCGCGGGCCGCCACGTCGGCGGCGGTGAAACCCCGTTTGAGCTCCCCGGTGACCGCGATGGCGCCCGCCAGGGTGTCGTCGGCCGCGGTGGCCCGCGCGTCCAGCAGCGCCTTGTCCAGATGCACATGCGGTTCGATCAAACCCGGGATGACCACCCGTGCGGCGCAGTCGATCTCGGACACCGCCCGGTACGGCAGCGCCGGCTCGACGGCGGTGATGATCCCGTCGGAGACGGCGATGTCGACGAGCTCGGCGTCGTCGGCGACGCGGGCGCGGCGCAGCATCAGATCGGCCACGGCAACCTCCTGAACACGAGGGGACCGTCTTTGTATACGACTGCCGTGTTTCCGGGGAAGGCGGGCGATGCTGCGGGCGTGTTACGTGTCCGCCGAACGGTCGCGCAGGCGGTAGGCGGACGCGGCGTGCGCGATGTGCTCGGCGACCACCGCGCCGGCGCGCTCGGCGTCGCCCGCTTCCAGCGCCGCGCAGATCTGCGCGTGCTCGTCCCAGGAGTCCTCGGCCCGGCGCGGCAGCTCGACCGCGTACACCCAGGCGATCTTCCAGCTGAGCTGGGTGATCAGCTGGGTCAGCAGCGCGCTGCCCGACGCCTCGGCCAGCACCTCGTGGAAGCGGCTGTTGAGCCGGGCCAGCTCGTCGAGCCTGCCGTCGCGCACCGCCTCCTGGCCGAGTGAGGTGAGTTCTTTGAGTCTGCCCAGCTGTTCGGGGCTGCGCCGGGTGGCCGCGCGGCTCGCGCACAGCGGCTCGAGCAGGGCGCGGATCTCGAGCAGATCAGCTGCCTCCGCCTCGGTCAGCTCGGCGACGAAGGTGCCCGCGTACGGCCGTGACGTGGCGAAACCCTCGGCTTCGAGGGTGCGCAGCGCCTCGCGTACCGGGACGCGCGAGACGCCGTAGCGCTCGGCCAGGGTGTCCTCGGTCAGGCGCTGGCCGGAGACGAAGTCGCCGCGGATGATGTCGTCGCGGATGGCCCGGCAGACCTGCTGGGGCGTCATCCGGCGCACGGTGCTGCTCACGTCGCCTCCAGGGTCGATCACGGTGGAAGTGCCGCACGGTTCGTCTACGATCCGCGGCCCGATATCCCTTGAATCTACGGCATACCGGCCTCGACCAGCCGGTGGTGCGGCTCACCGCCGCTCGCCGAGCCCCCTGACCTTCGGTCGTATACGATCGCGCCACGCTCTTTCGGAAAGGTTGTCATGGATCCCGTGCACATGGCCCTGCTGCTGGCCGCGGGTGTCGGCGCAGGTTTCTGCAACGCCATCGCCGGTGGCGGCAGCCTGCTGTCGTTTCCCGCCCTGCTGGCGTTCGGGCTGCCGCCGGTCACCGCGACCGTCACCAATGCCGTCGCGGTGTGGCCCGGCTACCTGGGCGGCGCCGCGGCGCTGCGCAAGCGGACGGGGGAGTACCGGGAACTGCTGCCGCGCCTGGTGATCACCGGGACCGCGGGCGCGCTCGGCGGCGTCCTCGTCCTGCTCGTCGCGCCGCCCGCGGTGTTCGCGGCGCTGGTGCCGTACCTGGTGCTCGGCGCGACCGCGCTGTTCGCCGCGCAGCCGTGGCTCTCGCGCGCACTGGCCGTGCGGCAGTCGGATTCGCGGCTCATGCTGTTCACCGGGGTGTTCCTCGGCGGCGCGTACGGCGCCTACTTCAACGGCGGGATGGGGATCGTCCTGCTGACCGCGCTCGCGCTCGGTCTCGACGCGTCCGCGCAGCTGCTCAACGGACTCAAGAGCGTGCTCACCGTCGCGGTGTCGACGACCGCGATGATCGCGGTCGCGCTGTTCGGTCCGGTGCACTGGCTCGCCGTGGCCATCCTGGCGCCCGCCTGTCTCGCAGGCGGTGTACTCGGCGCCCGGTTCACCGATCGCCTGCGGCCCACGGTGTTCCGCGGCGTCGTGATCGTCTTCGGTGCCGGTGCGGGCACCGCCCTGTTGCTCACCGCCTGACCAGGGCGGACGTCCCCGAGGAGGACCCGAGATGACCGAACTGCTCCTGCGCGGCGGCAGGCCGTGGACCCCCGGCCGCACGCCGACCCCGGCCGATGTGCATCTGCGCGACGGCCGGATCGCCGCCATCGGCACCGCGCTCGCCGCGCCCACCGCCGAGGTGATCGACCTCGACGGCGCGCTCGTGCTCCCCGGCCTGGTCGACACCCACTGCCACCTGGACAAGACCCTGTGGAGCGGGCCGTGGGTGCCGAACACGGGTGGCCGCACCCTGGCCGGGCGGATCGCCAACGGTGAGCGCCGTCGCGCCGAACTCGGCATTCCCCGTGTCGACTACGCGGGAAACCTGCTCGCCGCCATGGTCGCCGCGGGCACGACCCATGTCCGCAGTCACGTCGACGTCGATCCCGAGATCGGCCTCACCGGGGTGGAGGTGGTCCGCGCGGCCGCCGAACGGCACCGCGATCGCGTCGACGTGGAACTGGTCGCCTTCCCGCAGGGCGGCCTGCTCCGGCGCCCCGGCACCGCGAAGCTCCTCGAGGCGGCACTGGCCGAAGGGGTCGAGGTCATCGGCGGGCTCGACCCCGCCGGCTACGACAACGACGCCGCGGGGCACCTCGACCTCGTCTTCGGGCTGGCCGAGCGCTACGGCGCGAAGATCGATATCCACCTGCACGACGGCGGTTCCCTCGGCACCTGGCAGTTCGGCCTGATCATCGAACGCACCCGCGCGCTCGGTCTCGCGGGGCGAGTCACCATCAGCCACGCCTACGCGATGGGTCAACAGGAACCCGACGAGCAGCGCCGCATCGCCGACGAACTCGCGGCCGCTGGTGTCGCGATGGTGACCTGTGCGGTCGGCGAGGCGCCGGTGGTGCCGGTGCGGGTGATGGCCGCGGCCGGGGCCACGCTGGCGCTGGGCAACGACGGCATCCGCGATCTGTGGACGCCCTACGGCGACGGCGACATGCTGCGCCGCGTCGGCACCGTCGCCTACCGGGACCGCCTGGTCGCCGACGCGGAGATCGAGCTGGCGCTGCGGGCCGGAACCCACGGCGGCGCGGCGGTTCTCGGCCTCGCCGAGTACGGGCTGACGCCCGGTGCGCCCGCCGACCTGTGCGTCGTCGACGGCGCGACGCCCGCCGCCGCGGTGGTCGCGCTGCCGCCGCGCAAGCTGGTGCTCAAGCGCGGGCAGGTGGTCGCCGCGAACGGCGTGCTCCGCGACGGCGATTGATCGTATACGAAACAAGGGTGTAATCCGCAGGACCGCGATCCGCAACGACGGGTCACTAGAAATAGTCCATGAGCGCAACGGCTTCCACCGCGTCGCCCGCCGCCGACTCGTATACGAGAATCGACCGCGGTCTCGACCCCGAATCGGCCCTGGCCTTCGACGGAGTCTCCCTCGTCTTCGCTGACGGCACCCGGGCACTGTCCGATATCGACCTGCGGGTCCGGCCCCGCGAGTTCGTCTCGCTGGTCGGCCCGTCCGGCTGCGGAAAGTCGACGCTGCTGCGCCTCGCGGCCGGCTTCGAACGGCCGACCGCGGGCACTGTCGCGGTCGGCACCAGCAGACTGGGCTATGTCTTCCAGGAATCCACGCTGCTCGCCTGGCGCAGCGTCGCCGCCAACGTCGAGCTGCCCGCCGAGCTGGCCGGTGTCGACCGGGCCACCCGGCGCGCGGACGCGCGGGACGCGATCGAGCGGGTCGGGCTGGCCGGATTCGAGAACCACAAGCCCGCGCAACTGTCCGGCGGCATGCGGATGCGGGCCTCCATCGCCAGGGCGCTGACGCTGCGACCGGAGTTGTTCCTGTTCGACGAGCCGTTCGGCGCGCTCGACGAGATCACCCGGCAGCGCCTCAACGAGGAGGTCGGCGCGCTGTTCCGGCGCGACGGCTTCGCCGGTGTCTTCGTCACCCACTCGGTCGGTGAGGCGGTGTTCATGTCGACCCGGGTGGTCGTCCTGACCGGCAGGCCGGGCCGGGTGGCGGCCGAGATCACGGTGCCCTTCGACTTCCCGCGCCTGCCGCAGCTGCGCTACACCCCCGAATTCGCGGCCATCTCGGCCGAGGTGTCGGCGGCGCTGCGCGGCGCCGAGCAGGAGGCGGCCGCATGACCGCCGTGGCAGTGCCCGGTGCCGGGCTCGGCACGGCACCGAAGACCTACCGGCGCCGGCCGTTCGGGATCGCGCCGATCCGGATCCTCGCCCCGATCGTCGTGTTCGTCGCGGTGCTGGCCTGCTGGTCGCTGGTGAGCCACGTCCTGCTCGACCCGCAGTCGCGCTTCCTGCTGCCCGCGCCGGAGCAGGTGATTGCCAAGGGACTGCTCGACCCGGTCGCGCGCACCGCCATCGTGACCGCGCTGTGGTCGACCGTGCAGGTGGCGCTGGTCGGGTTGGTCGTCGCGATCGTGCTCGGCGTGAGCTTCGCGGTGGTGATGAGTCAGGCGCGCTGGGCTGAGTACTCGCTGTATCCGTACGCGGTGGTGCTGCAGACGATTCCGATCCTCGCGGTGGTCCCGCTGTTCGGGTTCTGGTTCGGCTACGAGTTCTCCAGCCGGGTGATCGTCTGCGTGATGGTCTCGCTGTTCCCGGTCGTCACCAACACCCTGTTCGGCCTGAAGTCGGTGGCGCCCGCAGAGCACGATCTGTTCACCCTGCACGGGGCGAGCCGGTGGCAGCGGCTGCTGAAACTGCAGCTGCCCAGCGCGCTGCCCGCGATGATCTCCGGCTTCAAGATCTCCGGCGGCATGGCGATCATCGGGTCCATCGTCGCCGACTTCTTCTTCCGCCAGGGCGAACCCGGCATCGGCCGGATGATCGACGTCTATCGCCAGCAGCTGGCCACCGAGGAACTGCTCACCGCACTGCTGCTGTCCTCGCTCGTCGGCCTGATCCTGTTCTGGTTCTTCGACTTCCTGGCCCGGCGCGTCGACCGCGCGCAGGGTCTGCGCCGCGAAGCCTGACCCCACCGTCCCCCTCTCGTCATCGCTCGACCCCGAAGGAACTCCCGGTGCAGAAATACCTCCTCACCACCGCCGTCCTCGCCGGCGCCACCGCGCTGACCGCCTGTACCGGCGCGAGCTCGGTGCCCGCGCCCACCGGTCAGGGCGCGCTCGCCGGGATCTGCCCGGCGACCGTCGTCATCCAGACCGACTGGTACGCCACGCCGGAGCGGGCCGCCGCCTATCAGCTGGTCGGGCCGGACGGCACCGTCGACGTGCAGAAGGGCGCCTACTCCGGTCCGCTCGGTGACACCGGCGTGAATGTCGAAGTGCGCCTGGGTGGCCCGTTCCTGGGCGGGCAGCCGGTGCCCGCCCAGATGTACCAGGACCAGAGCATCACCCTCGGCTTCGTCCCGACCGACGACGCGGTGCGCGCCGCCGCCAAGTTCCCGGTGACCGGTGTGTTCGCCTCGCTCGACGTGAACCCGCAGATCGTGCTGTTCGACCCGGCGACCTATCCGCAGGTCAGCTCGTGGAAGGACGTGCCCGGCACCGGAGCTCCGGTGGTCTACAGCGAGGGCAAGCTGTTCATGGACTACCTGATCGCGCACGGCGACGTCTCCGCCGCCCAGGCCGACGCCTCCTTCGACGGCACGCCGAGCCGCTTCGTCGCCGAGCGGGGCAAGGCGATGCAGCAGGGCTATGTCTCCAACGAGCCCTATCGCTGGGAGCACGATGTCAAAGGCTGGCTCAAACCGGTGAAATCGCTGCTGGTGCACGAGTCCGGCTACGAGATCTACCCGCACGCGTGGTCGGTGCGCAGCGGTGCGCTGGACGAGCTCGCGCCGTGCCTGAGCAAGCTGGTGCCGATGCTGCAACAGGCCCAGGTCGACTACGTGCGCGACCCCGAACCGGTCAACGGGGCACTGCTGCGGATCGCCGAGACCATCCCGGACGGCCCGCCGATGACCGCCGGGGGCAACACCGATTCGGTGAAAGTGCAACTCGCGCAGAAGATCGTCGGCAACGGCCCGGATGCCACCCTGGGCGACTTCGACACCGGCCGGGTCGACCGGGTGATCGGCGCGGTGACCCCCATCCTGCGCAAGCGCGGGCTCGAAGTGCCCGACGGCGTCACCGCCGCCACGATCGTCACCAACCGGTTCATCGATTCGGCGATCGGGTTGCCGAGCACGCCATGAGGCGGGAACGCCCCGGACCCGGCAGACACACCAGCGGTGCGGGATCGTGGCCTGCTCGCCCGGCGTGATCGGGGGGAGGGCGCCCGTGTCGCTGGTCCTGGGCGGCGGGGAGATGCTCTAGACTTTCGAACAATTGTTCGTGTCTTCGAAGGGGCTGCCGGTGCGGGTGATGGGCGTCGATCCGGGGCTCACCCGGTGCGGGCTCAGCATGGTCGACAGTGGGCCGGGGCGCAAGGTCGTCGCGCTCGACGTGGGGGTGGTGCGCACGCCGGTCGACGCGGAGCTGGCGCTGCGGCTGATGGCCGTGGCCGATGCCGCCGAGCACTGGATGGACACCCATCAGCCCGAGGCGGTCGCCATCGAACGGGTTTTCGCGCAGCACAATGTGCGCACCGCGATGGGAACCGCGCAGGCGGGCGGGGTGATCGCGCTGGCCGCGGCCCGGCGCGGGATCAAGGTCGCCTTCCACACGCCCAGTGAGGTGAAGGCCGCGGTCACCGGCAACGGCACCGCCGACAAGGCGCAGGTCACCGCCATGGTCACCCGGATCCTCGGCCTCCAGGTGGCGCCCAAACCCGCCGACGCCGCCGACGCGCTCGCGCTCGCGATCTGTCATTGTTGGCGGGCGCCGCTGCTGGACCGGATGGCGGCCGCGCAGGCACAGGCGGACGAGGTCCGCCGCCGCTACGAGCAGCGGCTGGCCGAACAACGAAAGGTGGTGCGCCGGTGATCGCGTCGGTACGCGGCGAGGTGCTCGAGATCGCGCTCGACCATGTGGTGCTCGAGGCCGCGGGGGTCGGCTACCGGCTCAATGTCACCCCGGCGACGCTGGCCGGCCTCACCCGGGGCGAGGAGGCCAGGCTCTACACCGCGATGATCGTGCGCGAGGACTCGATGACGCTGTTCGGCTTCGCCGACACCGAGGCCCGCGATCTGTTCGGCCTGCTGCAGACTGTCTCCGGCGTCGGCCCCCGCCTGGCCATGGCGGTACTGGCCGTGCTGGAGCCCGAGGCGCTGCGCAAGGCGTTGGCGGAGAGCAATGTCGCCGCGCTCACCCGGGTGCCCGGCATCGGCAAGCGCGGTGCCGAGCGCATGGTCGTCGAACTGCGCGACAAGGTGAACCTGGTGCCGGTGCCCGCGGGCCCGCCCGGTGCGCAGGCACCGCTCACGCCGGTGCGCGAACAGGTCGCCGAAGCGCTGGTCGGCCTCGGCTTTCCGGCCAAACAAGCCGAACAGGCCGTCGACACGGTCCTGGCCGACCAGCCCGCCGCCACCACCTCCGTGGCCCTGCGCGCCGCCCTCGGCCTGCTCGGCAAGAACAGGTAGGTCATGGACGACGACTTCGAGCCCGCCTTCGAGACCGACGACCCCGCGCTCAGCGCCCAGTTCCTGCAGTCCGACGGTGAGACCGAGACCGGCCTGCGCCCCACCTCGCTCGACGATTTCATCGGCCAGCCCCGCGTCCGCGAACAACTGGCTCTCGTCCTGCGCGGCGCCAGGCAGCGCGGCGCCACCCCCGACCACGTGCTGTTGTCCGGCCCGCCCGGGCTCGGCAAGACCAGCATGGCGATGATCATCGCCGCCGAACTCGGCACCGCCCTGCGCATCACGTCGGGTCCCGCGCTGGAACGCGCGGGCGACCTGGCCGCCATGCTGTCCAATCTCGTCGAGGGCGATGTGCTGTTCATCGACGAGATCCACCGGATGGCCAGGCCCGCCGAGGAGATGCTGTACCTGGCGATGGAGGACTTCCGGGTCGACGTGGTCGTCGGCAAGGGACCGGGCGCGACCTCGATCCCGCTCGACATCGCGCCGTTCACGCTGGTCGGGGCCACCACCCGGTCCGGCGCGCTCACCGGCCCGCTGCGCGACCGCTTCGGCTTCACCGGCCATATGGACTTCTACGATCCCGGGGAGCTGTTGCGCATCCTGCAGCGCTCGGCCCGCATCCTCGGCGTCCGGATCGATCACGACGCCGCCGCCGAGGTCGCGGGCCGGTCCAGGGGCACCCCGCGCATCGCGAACCGGCTGCTGCGCCGCGTCCGCGATTTCGCCGAGGTGCGCGCCGACGGCGTGATCACCCATCCGATCGCCATGGCGGCGCTCGAGGTCTACGACGTGGACGCGCTCGGCCTGGACCGGCTCGACCGGGCCGTGCTCGGCGCCCTGGTGCGCGGGTTCGGCGGGGGACCGGTGGGCGTGTCCACGCTCGCGGTCGCCGTCGGCGAGGAGGCGGCCACCGTGGAAGAGGTGTGCGAACCGTTCCTCGTGCGCGCCGGGCTGGTCGCCCGCACACCGCGCGGCCGGGTCGCGACCGCCACGGCCTGGGAGCATCTCGGGCTGGTGCCGCCGCCGGATCTGGTCATCGGCGCGATCGAAGTGCGTGGGCGCGAACCGCACCCGTCGATGGACCTGCTGGACTGAACCCGGTGGGCAGGTCGCCGCGAGGTCGTCTACTGTCGGCCGGGTGGCAGTCCAAGCGGTGGTGCAGCGCCTCCCCGAGCCGTTGCGTTCCCTGCTCCTGAAGCATCGGGAGCTCCTGAAGTTCGCGGTCGTCGGTGCGATCACCTGGTTCATCGATACCGGGGTGGTGTACGCGGTGAAGCTGACCGTGCTCGGCGAGAAGCCGCTCACCGCGCGCCTGCTCGGTGCGCTGATCGCGACCATCGCCTCCTACATCCTCAACCGCGAGTGGTCCTTCCGCACCCGCGGCGGCAGGCAGCGCAGCCACGAGGCCGCCCTGTTCTTCACCGTCAGCGCGCTCGGGATCGGCGTCACCATGATCCCGCAGGCGGTGTCGCTGTATGTGCTGAACCTGCGTGTGCCGCATGTGGATCCGGTGGTGCAGGCGGTCGCGAACTTCGTCTCCGGGCAGATCCTCGGCGTGCTGCTGGCGATGGCGTTCCGGTTCTGGGCGTTCCGGCGCTACGTGTTCCCCGACGACCTGCGCGAGGCCGAACTGCACAGCATCCAGGGCTGATCAGTGCCGCCGCTCGGCATGCTCGAGCGCGGTGATCACCAGATCGACGAACGCGTCGACCTCCTCGCGGGCGTAGCCGCGGGTGCCCAGCCGGGTGTCGGTGAAACGGACACCGCGCACGTCCTCGGCGGTGAGGCTGCCCGGGCCGTTGTGGGCCAGCGTCGCCGCGACCAGATCGAGGAACGCGTCGACCTCTTCCTCGTGGTAGCCGCGCCGCCCGACGGCCGAGAGGCTGAACCGCATGCGGTGCACGTCGTCGGGGGAGAGCATCTCGGCGACATCGTCGCCCGGGCGCGCGGCGGGGACCGGGGCGCCGCCCTTCTGCCGGTGCTCGAGTTCGGTCCGTACCCGGTCGAGGAAATCGTCGACCTGGTCGGCCTGGTAGCCGCGCCCGCCGAAGCGCGGTGCCCCGAAGTGCACGTGACGGATGTCGTCGGCGGTGAGAACGCCCTGTCCGTCGAGCGTCGCCGAGACCAGTTCCAGGAACGCGTCGACCTCCTCGGCGTGGTAGCCACGGTGGCCGAGGGTGGGCATGGCGAAGTGGGTACGGCTCACATCGTCGGGCGTCACAGCGGTCATTGTGTCAGGATTGCCCTTCTATCCCATGGCTTTTCACCATTGCTCGCCCCTCGCGCGGGCTGTCGATGAACAGCCGTCCGACGGCGTGACTGTACACCGCCGTCAGGCACTGTCGCCGCCGAAGAAATAATGTGTCATCCTGTAACAGACACAATGTCGCACATGGAGGTTCGTCGTGGCACCTCAGTTGGACGCGGTCGTGGTCGGGGCGGGTTTCGGCGGCATGGGAGCCGCCATCGAACTCGACCGGCTCGGGCTGCGGAATTTCGTCATCCTGGAGCGCGAGGACGACCTCGGCGGAACCTGGCATGTGAACCGGTACCCCGGGCTGGCCGTCGACATCGCCTCGGTCACCTACTCGTATTCCTTCGAGCCCAACCCGTACTGGTCGCGGCTGTTCGCGCCGGGCGCCGAGCTCGAGAAATACGCCCACCACGTCGCGCGTAAATACGACCTGAGCCGCCGGATGCGATTCGGCACCGTCGTCGACGGCGCGCGCTGGGACGACGAGAACCAGCAGTGGACGGTCTCGATCGCCGGGGGCGAGACCCTCACCGCCCGCTATCTGCTCACCGCGACCGGGTTCCTCTCCCAGCCCTACACCCCGCCGTTCCCCGGGATCGAATCCTTCGCGGGCAAGATCATCCACACCACCGCCTGGGACGACGACTACGACCTCACCGACCGCAGGGCCGCGATCATCGGCACCGGCGCCACCGCCGTGCAGCTGGTGCCCGAGGTGGCCAAGCGGGTCGCCGCGCTGACCGTCTTCCAGCGCACCCCCATCTGGGTGGTGCCCAAGGTCGACGCGCCGATCCCCGGCGTGGTGCAGGAACTCTTCGCGAAGGTGCCGCTCACCCAGAAGGCGGCCCGCCTGGCCAACACGGCCATGCTCGAAGCGCTGATGGTCGTCGGCGTGCTGCACTACGCGCAGGCCAAACCGCTCAACTCCGCGGCGGCGGCGCTGGCCAAGGCGCACCTGTTCGCCCAGGTGCGCGACAAGAAGACCAGGGCCGAGCTCACCCCGCACTACGACTTCGGCTGCAAGCGCCCCACCTTCTCCAACACCTACTTCAAGACCTTCAACCAGCCGCACGTGCGCCTCGAGACGAACTCGATCGATCACGTCGAACCCGACGGCATCGTCACCGCCGACGGCCGCAAGACCGCGATCGACACCCTGCTGCTGGCCACCGGCTTCAACCTGTGGGACGTGAACTTCCCGGCCATCGAGATCATCGGCCGCGACGGGGTGAACCTCGGAAAATTCTGGCGCGACAACCGCTTCCAGGCCTACGAGGGCATCACCGTGCCCAAGTTCCCCAACTTCCTCAGCCTCAACAGTCCCTATTCCTACAGCGGGCTGTCCTACTTCACCACCATCGAGGCCCAGATGAAGCACATGGGCAGGCTGTTCACCGAGCTCTTCCGGCGCGGCGAGCAGACCTTCGAGGTCACCGAGCGTGCCAATGCCGAGTTCCTCGACCGGGTGACCGACAAGCTGGGTTCCTCGGTCTTCTACGGTGGCGACTGCTCGACCGCGCGCAGCTACTACTTCAACCAGCACGGCGAGGCGGCGCTGCTGCGCCCGACCAGCACCCTCAACGCCCACCGCGAGGCGGTCGCCTTCCCGCTCGACGACTACGCCTTCGGTCGCACGGCGTGAGCGGCGCGCGGGGACACTGATCGGTGTCCGGTGTGTCGCCGGCGCGGGGAACTGGCAGACTGTCAGGCGTACTTGCACGTCCACCACTGACTAGGGACTGACTTCGACGATGGACTTCCTGTTTCCGCTGCTGATCCTCGCCCTGCTCGTGCCGATGTTCTTCGGCATCCGCAAACAGAAGCGGGAGGCCGAGAAGGTCGCGTCCATGCAGGAGAGCCTGAAGGTCGGTGACCAGGTGGTCACCACGTCGGGCCTGTACGGCACCGTCGTCGACCTGGACGAGACCACCGTCGACCTCGAGATCGCCGAGGAGGTCGTCACCACCTGGCTGCGCCAGGCGATCCGCGAGGTGCGCGCCGACGAATCGGTGGTCGAGGAGACCGCCGCGACCGACACCGCGGCCGATGCCGTCGAGGAGTCCGCGGAGCAGACCGAGACCCGGCTGACCAAGGACTGATCCACTCCCTCTCACCGGTGCCTGCGCGCCGCCGTGGCGCGCACCCGGTGCGGGCATCGTCGTGCCCACCCGTTCCGACCTCGACTTCCGCCTAGGAGATGACCTGCTGTGCCACCTTCCCAAGGATCGGCGCATCCGTTCCGGCTGCTCGGCGTCTACGCCGCGCTGCTGGCCGTGATCTACGCGCTGGTGTTCTTCACCGGTGACCATTCCCCCACGCCCAAGCTCGGTATCGATCTGCAGGGCGGCACCCGCGTCACCCTGACCGCGCGCACCCCCGACGGCAGCAGGCCGAGCCAGGACAGCCTGAAGAAGGCGCAGGAGATCATCGAGAACCGTGTCAACGGCCTCGGCGTCTCCGGCTCCGAGGTGGTCATCGACGGCGACAACCTCGTCATCACGGTGCCCGGTGAGGACAGCCAGCAGGCTCGCGCGCTGGCCACCACCGCCAAGCTCTACATCCGCCCCGTGCTGGCGGCCACCCAGCCGCAGGCCGGTGGCGCCGCGCCGCAGGTCCCGCCGACCCAGGGCGGCACCCCGCAGGCCCCGGCCACCGAGACGCCAGCGCCCGGTGAGTCGACCGCGCCGACGCCGGGTGAGACCCCGGCCCAGGGCGAGCCGACCGCGCCCGCTCCGCAGTCGCGGGTGTTCCCGGCGCAGGCGCCGCCGACGCCCACCCCCGCGCCCGGTGGCGAGCTGACGCCCCAGCAGCAGCAGGCCAAGGAGATCGCCGACGCCAAGGCGCTGCGCCAGAGCACCGACCAGTCCGTGCAGCAGGTCGCCGCGGCGAGCCTGGACTGCACCAAGCCGGACCCGCTGGCGGGCAACGACGACCCGGCGCTGCCGCTGGTCACCTGCTCGCAGGACGGCACCGAGGTGTTCCTGCTCGGCCCGAGCCGCATCGACGGCCAGGAGATCGCCGACGCGACCTCCGGCCTGAACTCCCAGCAGGCGCGCCACGAGGTGAACCTGGAGTTCAAGGGCAGCGGCACCGACGCCTGGGCCGATCTGACCGGCGAATACGTCAACCAGCGGGTCGCGTTCGTGCTCGACTCGAAGGTCGTGAGCGCGCCGCAGGTGCAGCAGGGCCCGCAGCTGGGTGGCCGCACCTCCATCTCCGGCAGCTTCACCGCCGACAGCGCGGCCGAGCTGGCCAACACGCTGAAGTACGGCTCGCTGCCGCTGTCGTTCCAGACCTCCGAGGCCGAGACGGTCTCGGCGACGCTGGGCCTGTCCTCGCTCAAGGCGGGCCTGCTCGCCGGCGCGGTCGGCCTGATCGCGGTGCTGCTGTACTGCCTGCTCGTGTACCGGATGCTCGGGCTGATCGCCGGGTTCTCGCTGATCGCGGCCGGTGCCGCCGTCTACGGCATCATCGTGCTGCTCGGACGCTGGATCGGCTTCACCCTCGATCTGGCCGGTATCGCCGGTCTGATCATCGGTATCGGCCTGACCGCCGACTCGTTCGTCGTGTTCTTCGAGCGCATCAAGGACGAGATGCGCGAGGGCCGCAGCTTCCGCTCGGCCGTGCCGCGCGGCTGGGCCAGGGCGCAGCGCACCAACCTCTCCGGCAAGACCGTCAGCCTCATCGCCTCGGTCGTGCTGTACCTGCTCGCCGCCGGACAGGTGAAGGGCTTCGCCTTCACCCTCGGTATCACCACCGTCCTCGACGTGATCGTGCTCTACCTGGTCACCGCACCGCTGATGATGCTCGCCGCGCGCTCGCCGTTCTGGGCCAAGCCGTCGGTGAACGGTCTCGGTTCGATGCAGCAGATCGCCAGGGAACGCGGCGCGGGCCAGGTCCGGCCGAAGGAGATGTCACGATGAGCAACGACCGACCCACCGAGGAATCGGTGTACCTGGACAAGGCCGAGCCGTCGCAGGGCCCGAAGCACGGATTCTTCGAGCGGCTCTACACCGGCACCGGTGGCTTCCCGATCGTCAGCCGCCGCAAGCTGTTCTATTCGCTGGCGGCGATCCTGCTGCTGATCTCGGTGCTGAGCATCGCGGTACGCGGCTTCACCCTCGGCATCGATTTCGCCGGTGGTTCGCGGATCCAGCTCCCCGCCGCGGGCGATGTCACCAGCCAGCAGGTCGAGGACGTCTACTCGCGCACCCTCGGCCACGGGCCGGTGTCGGTGCAGGAAGTCGGCTCCGGCGGGTCCGCCACTATCCAGGTGCGCTCGGAGACCCTGGACGCGGCCCAGACCGAGCAGTTGCAGAACGCGCTGTTCGAGGAGTTCCAGCCCAGGGACTCCTCGGGGCAGGTCACCCGCAACGCGATCAGCATCGCCGAGATCAGTGAGACCTGGGGTGGCCAGATCACCCAGAAGGCGCTGATCGCGCTGGCGGTGTTCGTCGCGCTGACGATGGTCTACATCGCGATCCGCTTCGAACGCGACATGTCGATCGCGGCGATCGTGTCCCTGTTCTTCAACCTGATCGTGACGGCGGGCATCTATTCGCTCGTCGGCTTCGAGGTGACGCCCGCCGCGGTGATCGGTCTGCTCACGATCCTGGGTTACGTGCTCTACGACAACGTGGTGGTCTTCGACAAGGTCGAGGAGAACACCCGCGGCGTGCTGCACCTGAACAAACGCACCTACGCCGAGCAGGCGAACCTGGCCGCCAACCAGACCCTGATGCGGTCGATCAGCACCACCGTCATCGGCATCCTGCCGATCATCGGCATGCTGGTGATCGCGGTGTGGCTGCTCGGCGTCGGCACGCTCAAGGACCTCGCGCTCGTGCAGCTGGTCGGCATGATCGTCGGCGCCTACTCCTCGATCTTCCTCGCCGTTCCGGTGCTGGTCTCGATCAAGGAGCGCTGGGGCCCGGTGGCCGCGCACACCAAGAAGGTGCTCGCCAAGCGGGCCGCGGGCGACACCGGGCACCGGGTGCCGGTGGGCGCCGGTGCAGGCGCGAGCCGTGGCCCACGGCCGAGCGACGCGTCCGCGCCGCGCGCGGGCGCGCGGCCGAGCGGGAAGCGTCACAAGAGGAGGAACTGACGGCGAGAGCAGGGGGTCTCATCATGCGACGCGGCACGATTCGACTGATCACCGTGGTGGCCACCGCGGCCGTCGCCACCGGCCTGATGGCCGGATGCTCGAGCAAGAACCAGGTGCCCTCCATCGGGTACGCCGTCGACGCGGCGGTCGCCAGCTACAACGGCGGCAGCACGCTCGGGGCGAGCAGCGGCTCCGCCGCGGTGTTCGGCCGGGTGCTGACCGGGTTCTTCTACACCGGCCCGGACGGCCAGCAGGTCGCCGACACCGACGCGGGCACCGCGAAGGAGGTGCCCGGCGAGACGCAGACCGTGCAGTACCGGCTCAACCCGGACGGGGTGTACTCCGACGGGGTCGCGACGTCCTGTGACGATCTGGTGCTGGCCTGGGCTGCCCGGTCCGGCCGTTTCACCCGCCCCGGCGACCGCGGTCCCGTGCCGCTGTTCGACGCGGCGAGCACGGTGGGCTACGAGGACATCGAACGGGTCGACTGCCAGCCGGGTTCCAAGGACGCCACGGTGGTGTTCCGCCCCGGCAGGCACTACCTGCCGTGGCGGACGCTGTTCACCGCCGCCGAGCTGATGCCCGCCCACGTGGTGGCGCAGGCGGTCGGGCTGCCGAACGTGGTGAACGCGCTGCAGACCGGTGACGGCGCCGTGCTCGGGCGGATCGCCGACTTCTGGAACTCCGGGTGGACCATGAAGCCGGGGTCGCTCGAGCTGACGAAGTTCCCGTCCTCCGGGCCGTACCGGATCGAATCGTTCAGCGCGAGCGATGGTCTGGTGCTGGTGGCCAACGAGAAGTGGTGGGGCGCCGTCCCGGCGACGAGCCGGATCGTGGTGTGGCCCAAGGGCACCGACTACGCGGCCAAGGCGAAGGAGAACGCCCTCGGCGTCGTCGACGTGGGCGCCGGGTCGGTCGCCGACCTGTCGCTCGACGGCTTCGACGAGCAGACGATCGCGGGCCGTGGCGCCGAACAGCTGGTCCTCGGCACCGCCGGTGTCTTCGGGCCGCTGGAAGTGCGCCGCGCGTTCGCCCAGTGTGTGCCGAGGCAGGCGCTGTTCGACACCCTCGGCAAGGCGGGGGAGCCACCGAAGTCCGGCCTGGGCGCCGGCCCGCTGAACGCCCATGTGGTGCAGCAGGATTCGCTGTACTATCCGGCCGTCATCGGCGCCGCCGACCAGTACAAGGGTGCCGACGCCGCCGCTGCCACCGCCACCCTGGCCTCGGCCAAGGCCGGTCAGCCGACCATCCGCATCGGTTACCAGGCGCCCGACGCGCGGCGCGCGAAGACCGTGGCCATTATCGCCGAGTCCTGCCGGGGCGCGGGGATCACCGTGGTCGACGCGGGCGCACCGGATTTCACCCCGGTCAAGCTGGCCGAGGGCGCGGTCGACGCGGTCCTCGGCAGTACCGCGTCGGTGCCGGGTCCGGCGGGCTCGGCCACCGGCGTCGCCGCGTTCGCGGCGTTGCGGGCCGGTAGCGGACTCGATGTCGGTGGCTTCGCCAACGGTCGCTACGATGCCATCACCGATCAGCTTGCGGGAGAGGCCGACTCGACCGCGACGCTGAATCTGCTCACCGAGGCCGAGAACCTGCTGTGGGCGCAGCTGCCGAGCATCCCGCTGTTCGCCACGCCGCGCACCATCGCGTTCGGCGCGGGCATGCAGAACGGGATCGCCGGGCCGACCCAGGCCGGAACCGGCTGGAACATGGATCGCTGGGTGTTGCAGCGATGAGCAGTGGTGGCAGGCACGCGGAGCGTGGCCGAGACGGAGAGGTGTCGATGAGCAAGCACGCGGTGGTCGAGTCCGACGACCAGGTCAGTGAGCGGACCGGCAAGGCCGCGGACGCGGTGCATCGGCTGACCCGCTGGCACGACGACTTCCCCACGCCGGGTGTGCGTTTCGCGGATCTGACACCGGTCTTCGCCGACGCCGAGGGCTTCCGCGCCGTCATCGACTGCCTGGCGGCCGTGGCCCCCGACGTCGACCTCGTCGCCGGCGTCGACGCGCGGGGCTTCCTGCTCGGTGCCGGCGTCGCGGCCACCCTCGGAACCGGTGTGCTCGCCATCCGCAAGGGCGGAAAGCTGCCCCCGCCGGTGGTCTCGCGCGAGTACCAGCTCGAATACGGTTCGGCCGCACTGGAAATCCCGGCCGACGGCGTCGAGCTGACCGGCAAGCGCATCCTGCTGCTCGACGACGTCCTCGCCACCGGCGGCACCCTCGCCGCCGCGGCCGCGCTGTTCACCGAGGTGGGCGCCGAGGTCGTGGCCGCCGCCGTCGTCCTGGAACTAGGGTTCCTGAAGGGCCGCGAGCACCAGGGCGACTACCCGCTCACCTCGATCGTCGAGCTGTAGCGGGACCGCCCCGCGAAAAAGGGGTGGCGTGATCCGGCGCCGGGGTGTATCAATGAATGGTCTTGTTCCCGGCGATCGGAGTCGTGCGTTGATTTCTTGAGGTAGCGCTTCCGGACGGTCCGCATTCCGCGCACCGTGCATCCGTCGCACCTCCAGGGGATCCGCATGGCAACTCTTTCTTTTTCCGATCTCACTTTCCATTGGCCGGACGGCACCGTCGTCTTCGACGGCCTCGACGCAGTCCTCGGACCGGGCCAGATCGGGCTCGTCGGCAGCAACGGGGCGGGCAAGTCCACGCTGATGCGGTTGATCGCCGGGGAGCTGCGCCCGCTGCGCGGGTCGATCACCGTGCCGGGGCGCCTCGGCTACCTGCGCCAGGACCTCGGTATGCGCACCGGGCAGCGGGTCGAGACCGTGCTCGGCATCGCCGAGGTCAGGGCCGCGATCCAGCGCATCGAGAGCGGTGTGGGTGACCCCGAGGACTTCGACACCGTCGGGGTCCAGTGGCAGATCGAGGAGGAGGCGATCGCCCTGCTGGGCAAGCTGGGCCTCGACTACGTCGCGGGCTCGGTCGCCGACCTCGACCGCACCCTCGACACGCTTTCCGGCGGCGAGACCGTGCTGCTCGGACTCGTCGCGGAGTTGCTGCGCGACCCCGAGGTGCTGCTGCTCGACGAGCCGACCAACAATCTCGACGTGGTCGCGCGTGCGCGCCTCTACGACGTGATCCGTCAGTTCGGGGGCACCGTCGTCGTGGTGAGTCACGACCGGGAGCTGCTGGACCGGATGGACGGCATCGCCGAACTGCGGTCCGGGGAGATCCGGTCCTTCGGCGGCAATTTCAGTGCCTATGAACGGATCGTCGAGCAGGAACAGGAGGCGGCGCGGGCGGCGGTGCGCGATGCCCGCAGCGACGTTCGCAGGCAGGCGCGCGAATTGGTCGAGGCGCGGACGAAACTGGATCGCAGGCAGCGGTTCGCGCAGAAGGCGCAGGAATCCAAGCGGGTGCCCAAGATCGTGGCCGGATTGCGCAAGAACGCGGCCGAGGTGTCGGCGGGCAAACTGCGCACCGCCCACATCGAGAAGCTCGAGAGCGCGCGCGAAACCCTCGACCAGGCTGCGGAATCGGTGCGCGCCGACCGCGAGATCCGGATCGACCTGCCCGACACCCGGCTGTATCCGGGCCAGGACGTCGTCACGCTCGAGCGGGCTCGGCTGGCCAACGGTCCGGTGGTGGACCTGCGGGTGAGCGGACCGGAACGCATCGCGCTCACCGGACGCAACGGCGCGGGCAAGACCACGCTGTTGCGCCGGATCGTCGAGGAGGGCCCGAAGGTCCCGTGGCGGCTGCTGCCGCAGCGGCTCGACGTGTTCGACGAGCAGCGCAGCGTCTTCGAGAATGTAGCCGACGCGGCGCCGCACGCCTCCCCGGAGCGGATCCGGGCACAGTTGGCGCGCTTCCTGTTCCGCGGCGCCGACGCCGACGTCGCGGCCGGGGCCCTCTCGGGTGGGGAGCGGTTGCGCGCGGCGCTGGCGACGCTGCTCCTCGCCGAACCCGCCCCGCGCCTGTTGATGCTCGACGAGCCGACCAACAACCTCGACCTGCCCAGCCTCACCCACCTCACCCAGGCCCTGGCCGGCTTCGAAGGCGCGCTGATCGTGGTCAGCCACGATCAACGCTTCCTCGACGACATCGGAATCACCCGCACCCTCGAACTCACCCCGGAGGGATTGGCCGAGGCAGGTTCCTAGAACCCGGCGGCGCGCCGGACGACCGCCGGGTGTCTGGCCATGGCGGGGCCGAGCCACAGGGTGAAGGCGAGTATCGCGGCCAAGGGGCGCAGGTGCGGGCGCAGCCGTCGGATGCGCCCGTCCGGCGCGAGCTCGAGCACCAGCGCCTCCGTCAGGGAGAAGGGCCCGAACCTGGCCTCGCCCAACAGGACCCGTGTGTCGCCTGTGCCGACGGTGTCGGTCCAGCGCAGATCGCGCAGCGCCCGGTAGATGATCGTCAGGAGTGGGGTGAGGTCGCCGCGGCCGCGGAAGACCATGCGTCCCGAGATCGGTGAGACGAGCTCAGCGTCCTCGGTCAGGGTGTCGAGCAGCGCGGGAATGTCGTTGTCGACGGTGGCCCGCCGGAATCGGGCGACGGGCACGCCCTCAGGGTCCTCGGTCATGGGCGCATCGGGTCCTCTTACTCGAGTGCAGCCGTTCACCCGACCGTAGGCTCCCCGAGCCGCCGGGACGGAAAGACGGGTGAGGTCAGCCCAGGAGGTCGGCTGCCCGGTTGACCTCGAGCGCCTTGCGGAGCCACTTCTGGAGTTGGTCCAGATCGTCGCAGTTCAGGATGTGGTCGCGGATGTCGGCGGGCACGGTGATGCCGCGGGCGTCGAGGACGGTCAGCACTGATTTGGCTTCCCCGCGTGCTTCGCCCTCGGCGAAGTACTTGCGGGCGAACTCGCTGCGGTATTCGTAGCCTTGGAGCCCGGCGGCCATCAGTGCCTCCCACTCGGATCGCGCTGCGGCGGGCAGCGTCGACAGGATGAAGTCATAGTACAGCGCGGCGCGGTCGCCACCGAGAGCGCCGAGGGCCGCGAGCAGGGCTTTCCAGACCTGGCGGTGCTCGGGATGGCTCGGGTGGGCGAGGGCCGACAGTACGGCCAGTTCGGGCAGGTCGACCGCCACGTCGATGTCGGTGACAACGGGTACGCCCGCCGGATCGAGCACCAGCGGGGACAGCCCGACGGGCGGGTTGCCGTAGCCGAGGTCGATCGGTTTCGCGGCCCATCGCGCCGTCTTGGCGTCGGGGCAGACGACCATCAGGAGCGTGGGGCAGCGGAGGCGAGCTCGCAGCGAGGTGACGTAGACCGGCCACGACCAGCGCTTGTCGGGATCCGGTCGCAGTTGCACCTCGACGACCACGGCCAGGACGCGCTCACCGCCACGGTGGAAGGCGACCACCGCATCGGCGTGGTACTCGGTCGGGGCCAGCACGGTCGCGTCTCCGGGGACGGTGGTGATGGATTCGTATTCGGGTAGGCGGCAGCCCAATTCGGTCAGCAGCGGAGCGACGAGGGCCGGTTGCTGCTGGAAGAGATCGATCACCACTTCGTGCGGAGCCGATGGCATGCGCCAGAAGGTAGCCGATGTGGGCCGCGAGGGGTGAATCGGCTGGGCTCTTGACGTTCGTTGTTTTGGTTGAATAGACTAAAACGACGGACGATCGAAGGGAGTGGTTCTGGTGGGGTATGGGAACTGGGATGACAGGGCGTACCGGGCGGGGAAAACGTTTCGGGCGCGGGCGGGGGAGGACGACTTCGGGTACACCGCGCGGATGCGGGAGCAGGCGTATGACACCTGGTGTGCGCATCCGGCACTGGATCCGTTCGGGGTGGGGGTGCGCGAGTGCCGGGATTCGGCGGAGCACGGGAACTCGCTGCCGGTGGCGGTGCTGTTCGACGTCACCGGATCGATGGGCCGGGTGCCGCGGATCATGCAGGACAAGCTCGGGAAGCTGCACGGGCTGCTGAAAAGCAAAGGCTACGCACAGGATCCGCAGGTGCTGTTCGGCGCGATCGGCGACGCCGACACCGACCGGGTGCCGCTGCAGGTGGGGCAGTTCGAATCGGACAACCGGATGGACGAGCAGCTGCGCTCGATCCTGCTCGAAGGCGGCGGAGGCGGGCAGAAGTCCGAAAGCTACGAGCTGGCCGCCTATTTCATGGCCCAGCACGTGGTGACCGACGCCTGGGAGAAGCGGGGCAAGCGCGGCTATCTGTTCGTGATCGGCGACGAGCTGAACAAGCCGCGCCTTGCCGCCCGGCACATCAGGTCGGTCATCGGCGATCACGTGCGCCGCGACGTGTCCGTCGAGTCGATCTACCGGGAGCTGGCCGAACGCTGGCACGTCTACTACATCCTGCCGAATCAGTCGGCGTACTACCGCGATCCGGAGATCGCCGAGCACTGGGCGGGCCTGCTGGGCCAGAACTTCCTGAAGCTCGACGACCCCGGCGCGGTCTGCGAACTGATCGCGCTGACCATCGGGCTGGGGGAGGACCGCGTCGACGTCGACACCGGCCTGGCCGATCTGCGCGATGTCGGCTCGGTGGAGGAGGCGGACGCGGTGGGCAGGGCGCTCGGCGCGAAGCCGGTCAGGAGCGTCCGAGCGCTGCCGCCCGGCAGGTGACCGGTGTGATGCGAAGGAGCACAGCCATGTTCGACAGGGAGCACCTGGTCGTCGTCGACCTCGGCTTCGGTGACGCGGGCAAGGGCGCGACGGTCGACTGGCTGTGCGCTCCCGAGGCCGACCTCGGGGTGGCGGCGGTCGTGCGGTTCAACGGCGGCGCGCAGGCCGCGCACAACGTCGTCGCCGACGGTCGGCACCACACCTTCGCCCAGTTCGGTGCGGGCACCTTCCACGGCGTGCCGACTCTGCTGTCGCGGCACATGCTCGTGGAGCCGATGTCGCTGGCCGCCGAGTCCGAGCGGCTCGCGGCGCTCGGTGTGCGCGATCCGCTGGGACTGCTCACCGTCGACGGGCGCGCCCTGCTGACCACGCCGATCCACATCGCGGCCAACCGTGCCCGCGAGGACGCGAGGGGTTCCTCGCGGCACGGTTCCTGCGGGCGTGGCATCGGCGAAACCGCCTGGTACGCCCTGGCGCACGCGGCACCGACAGTCGCCGACTGCCGCGCGCCCGCCGTCCTGCGTGCCAAGCTGGATCGGCTGGCCGCGCACTACGACGCGCTGATCGGGCCGAGCGCACACCACTACGAACCGATCGACGAGCTGGTGCGGATGTACCGCGACTTCGCCCGGGCGGTGCGGATCGCCGAGGACGGCGCGCTCGCGCGGGCGGCGGCGCGGGGCAGGCTCGTCTTCGAGGGCGCGCAGGGCGTGCTGCTCGACGAATGGCGCGGACTGCACCCGCACACCACCTGGTCGACGGTGGAACCGCGCAACGCCCGCGCCATGATCGCCGGAATCGGCGGCACCGCACGGGTTCTCGGTGTCACACGCACCTACATGACCCGGCACGGCGCGGGTCCGCTGCCGACGGAGGCGCCGCTGGGCAACCCGGAGCCGCACAACGACACCGGGCCCTACCAGGGCGCGTTCCGGCAGGGGCACCTCGATCCGATCCTGCTGCGCTACGCCGTCGAGGTGTGCGGCGGAATCGACGGGTTGGTGGTCAATCATCTCGACGCCATCGGAAACGGCTGTGCCGCAGCCGCATACGAGACGGCGGCGGGAACGGTCACCGACCTCGTCCCGGGCCGGTGGCGTGATCTCGAGCACCAGGAACGGCTCACCGGCCTGCTGTCGGCGGCGACCCCGGTGCTCGAACCCGTCGACGGCGATCCGGCGGACTGGCTCGCCCGCCGCCTCGGCGCGCCGGTCGTCCTGACCGGTCACGGACCGGAACGCGGGGATCGCGTCCCGCGCGGGCCGGTGCTCGGTCCCCACCGGGTGGCCGCGGGCGCACGGACCGCGTGAACGCGGTCGCGTGTCCGCCACCGTTCGCCGGGGCATATCCGCGCGGCGGACCGGCGGGATCGGAGGTTCCCATTCGGCGCGCGCTTCCGGCAGGATGGCACGACGTGGAGCAATCCGTCGTATCGATCGATGTCGTGACGTTGCGGTGCTGGGAGGCCGACAGCGCGGTGCGCATCGGGATCGCCGCCCGCGAGTTCGAGCCGTTCACCGGCGAACTCGCCCTGCCCGGCGTGCTGCTCGGCCGGGGCGAACGGCTGGCCGACGCCGCGCGGCGGGCCGTCCACACCAAGCTCGGTGTGCCGGTCGAGGCGATCGGCGCGGTCGGTCAGCTCGTCACCTTCGATGAGCCGCACCGCGATCCGCGCGGTCCGACGCTGTCGATCGCCATGTGGGCCGTGGTCGCCGAGCACGAGGGCCCGGCCGAGTGGGTCGAATTCGACGCGGTGCCCCCGCTGGCCTTCGACCACAACCGCATCGTCGGCACCAGCCGCGGCCTGCTCGCCGCGCTGCTGTGGAAGGACCGGAACCTGACACGCGCCCTGGCCGGCGCCGAATTCCCCGCCACCCGCGCGGTCGAGTTGAGTACCTCGTTGCACGGCACCCGCCCGGATCCGGCCAACCTGAACCGGACGCTCGCGGCCATTCCGGGGCTCGAGCGCACCGGCGAACGGCGACGGGTGAAGGCCACCGGCAGGCCCGCGGTCGTCTGGGCCTTCACGGACTCGGCGGCCTGACGCGGCTCACCTCCCGGCCCGTGTCCACCGCGAGGCCGTAGACCGCGTAGGTGCGGCGCAGCACCGGATAGGACACATTGCGGACGGCCACACCGCCCTCGGTGCGGCCGCACTCGCTGCCCGCGTGCGCGTGGCCGTGGAGGGCGAGGGAGGCGCGGCCGGCGTCGATCGCCTCGCCCAGGGCATGACAGCCCAATCCAGGGTAGATGCACACGGGCTCACCCGCGAGCGTGTCGGTGACAGGGGAGAAGTGGGTCAGCGCGACCCGCGTGGCGCAGTCGAGGCCGTCCAGTGCTTGCCGTAGGCGCACCGCGTCGACCGGTCCTCGGCGCATCCGGGCCCGATGCTCGGCCGACCCCCGCTCTGGATCGCCGGGATGTCCGGGGAACCCGCCGGAGCCGCCCATCACCCCGGCGATCCCGATCCGGTGCCCCCGGATCGTCAGAATCGTCGAATCGCCGTCGAGCACAACGACTCCGGTGTCGGTGAGGCGTCGCGTGATGAACTCGCCGCGGTCCTCGTCGTGGTCGTGATTGCCGAGGACGGCGACCACCGGGACGGGCAGATCGGCGAGCTCGGCACACAGCAGCTCGGTATTCGCCACGGTGCCGCCCTCGGTGAGATCACCGCCGAGCAGCAACAGATCGGCGTGCCGGGCGAGGTCGAGGAAGCCGGGCCGGAACTTTCCGGCGACGGCCGGTCGCAGGTGCAGATCGGCGGTGGCGGCGAGACGGATCGAAGCGGTGGTCCCCACCCGCCGAGGAGGCCACAGCGGACCGCGGCTGTCAACGCGATTGTCCCTCCACCACAGGGGGTGGAGGGACCCACCCTGAGGGTTCGACAGCCCGGCCCTGAGGGCGCTTCCGGGCGGCCGCGGGGGCGCGCAGAGTAATAGCCAGCCCCGAAAATCCGCCGCGGAAGGACGCCATGCAGGCCAGCTACGTACACCACGTCCGGCAGCAGTTCGAGCGCTACGGGGACGACCGCCGCTATGTCTACCTGCGGGAATCCGGCCGCGAGCTGGTCGAGGAGAGCGTCACCTACCGCGCGCTCGACCGCGACGCCCGCGCGTTCGCCCAGTGGTTGTCCCAGCGCCCCGAGGCCACGCGACCGGTCGTGCTGCTCTACCTCGACGGCATGGCCTTCCTGCGGGCGTTCCTCGGCTGCCTCTACGCCGGCGTCGTCGCGGTCCCCGCACCGCTGCCGCACGAGGAGCGGGCCGCGCGGCGGGTGCGCGGCGTCATCGCCGACTCCGGCGCCGAGCTCGTCCTGACCACCGCCGACTTCGTCCCGCTGGTCGAGGCCGCCACCGCCGCGACCGTGGTCGCGACCGACCAACCGCTCGGCGACGCCGACGCCTGGCAGCTGCCCGACCTCGACCCGGGCACGATCGCCTTCCTGCAGTACACCTCGGGCTCCACCGGGACGCCCAAGGGCGTCGTCGTCACGCACCGCAATCTGCTGCACAACGAGGCGGCGATCGCCGCGCGCGGGATCACCGCGGACTCGACGGGCGTCAGCTGGATTCCGCAGTTCCACGACATGGGCCTGATCGGCATGCTGCTCGGCGCGGCCTACGCGGGCGCGAATCTGGTGTTCATGGCGCCGACGACGTTCATCAAGCGCCCGGTGCGCTGGCTGCAGGCCATCGACCGCTACCGCGCGACCTACACCGCCGCCCCCAACTTCGCCTACGACCTGATCCTGCGCCGGGTCGACGACGAGCAACTCGCCGCGCTAGACCTGAGCAGCCTGGAGGCCGCCCTGAGCGGCGCGGAACCGGTGCGGGCCCGCACGATCGAGGCGGTCCTCGCGCGCTTCGCGCCCGCCGGGCTGCGTCCCACCGCGTTCCTGCCCGCCTACGGACTGGCCGAGGCGACCTTGCTGGCCGCCTCCACGCGCATCGGGTCGACACCGGCGTACTACGACCGGGCGGGCGAGGCGCCGCTGGTCAGCTGTGGACACCCGGCCGACGGCATCGAGATCCGGATCGTCGATCCCGCGACCGGCGCCGAACTTCCCGACGGCGCGACCGGCGAGATCTGGGTGCGCGGAGACAGCGTCGCCGCCGGGTACTGGAACCGGCCCGCCGAGACCCGCGCGGTCTTCGACGCCCACCTCGGTGCAGACGGGCCGTACCTGCGGACCGGTGATCTCGGCCTGGTGCACGGCGGCGAGCTGTACGTCGCGGGCCGGCTCAAGGACCTGATGATCGTCAACGGCCGCAACATCCATCCCGCCGATGTGGAGGAACTCGTCCAGGATCTGCATCCCGCCCTCGCGGGCAACGCGGGCGCGGTGGTCTCGGTCGACGTGCTCGGCCGCGAACGCCTGGTCGTGATGCAGGGCGCGCGTCCGGAACTGCTCGGCGACAGCACCCTCGCCGAACTGAGCGCGACCATCAAGCGCGCGGTGGCCCGCGGATTCGACGTGCCCGCGCCGAACGTCGTGCTCCTCGCCGCCCGCTCGGCCCGCGCGGTGCACCGCACCACCAGCGGCAAGGTCAAGCGCGGCTCGATGCGTGCGGCCTTCCTCGCGCACGACCTCGAACGGGTGCTGCACGAGGACCTCGAACCGGCGCTCGACCGCGCGCTGACCGTCTGATCGCCTCGAATCATTCAGGAGCCCAGTATGTTCCGCAGCACCCCCCAGTCGCAGTCGCCGATCCAGGACTGGCTCGTCGAACGCGTCGCCGACTACACCGACCGTGCCGCACACCAGGTGGATCCGTCGATCCCGCTGGCCGAACTCGGCATGGACTCCGTCTCGGCGGTGTCGCTGTGCGGCGAGATCGAGGACCGCTGGTACGTGGAGATCGACCCGACCCTGGTCTTCGACTATCCGACCATCACCGCGATCGCCGGCTTCCTCGCCGACGAGTTCGCCGTCGCGGCATGAGTGAGCGCCGGCGACCGAACCATCGGCCCGCGCCCTCGCACGCGACAGAGCCGAGCGCCTGCGAGGTGGAGTCGTGAGCGGTCAGCGGCCGGAGGCGGCAGCGGAGCGTGACCACGGAGGCCGCCCGAGCACGCCGAGGAGATCCGGCATGACCGATATCGCGATCGTCGGCATGGACTGCCGCTTTCCCCAGGCGGCCGATCCAGCGGCGCTGTGGCAGCTGCTGCTCGACGGCCGCGACGCGATCTCGGCGGTTCCGGCGAACCGCTGGCGCGCCGAGGACTTCCACGATCCGGCGGGCGGGCCGGGCACCGTCAACACCCACCGTGGCGGATTCATCGCCGATGCCGACGCCTTCGACCACGAATTCTTCGGCATCACCCCGCACGAGGCCGAGACGATGGACCCGCAGCAGCGGCTGTTGCTGCAGGCGAGCTGGCGCGCGTTCGAGGACGCGACGCTCGATCCCCGCGCCCAATCCGGTTCGCGCACCGGCGTGTACATCGGCGTGATGGCCAATGAATGGGCCAATCTGCAGATGTCGGACTACGCGGCGATCACCCCGCAGCACGGCTCGGGCAACGGCTACTTCATGACGGCCAACCGGCTGTCGTACCAGCTGGACCTGCGGGGGCCGAGCCTGGCGGTCGACACGGCCTGCTCGTCCTCGCTGGTCGCGGTCCATCTCGCCTGTGCCTCACTGGCTTCCGGCGAGTGCGATCAGGCCGTCGCCGGCGGCGTCAACCTCGTGCTCACGCCCGCGGTCGGGGTGTTCTACACCCAGGCCGGACTCTCGGCGCCCGACGCCCGCTGCAAACCCTTCAGCGCCGACGCCGACGGAATCGTGCGTGGCGAGGGTGTCGCGGTGCTCGTCCTGCGCCGCCTGGCCGACGCCCAGGCCGAAGGACTGCCGATCTACGCGGTGATCAAGGGCAGCGCTGTGAACTCGGACGGCCGCAGCAACGGCATCACCGCACCGAGCCGATGGGCGCAGCAGCAGGTGATCGCCGAGGCGTCGCGCCGGGCGGGCATCGAAGCCGGGGCGGTCGACTTCATCGAGGCGCACGGCACAGGGACGGTGCTCGGCGACATGATCGAGGTCAAGGCGCTGGGCGCGCTGCACGGGCGCGATCGCGCGCGACCCTGCGGAATCGGTTCCATCAAGGGCAATCTCGGCCATACCGAGGGTGCGGCGGGCGTCGCCGGACTCATCAAGGTCGCGCTTAGCCTGCACCACGGTGTCGTCGCGCCGACCAAGTACACCGACCGGGAGAATCCGCGCCTGCAGCTGGCCCGGCACGGACTGCGCCTGATCGCCGAGCCCATGCCGCTGGCGGGCCCGGCGGTGGCCGGGGTCAGCGGCTTCGGCATCGGCGGCACCAACGCGCACCTCGTGCTGGCCAGTGCGCCGGTCGACGAGTCGACGGGATCGGGCGGCGGTGGGGTTCTCACGCTCTCGGCCGACAGCGCGGAAGGCCTGGAGCGCAACGCCGTTCGCTTCGCGGAGACGCTGCGGTCGCTGCCGGTGGAGCGGTTCGCGCAGGTCTGCTGGACGAGCAACCGGGCGAAGTCGAGCGGTCGTCATCGGCTCGCGATCGTCGCGGCCGACCGCGACGCGGCGCTCGCCGGCCTGCGCGCCGATGCGGAAACCGGTGTGGCGGGACCGATTCGGGTCGGCTGGCTGTGCACCGGGCAGGGCTCGCAGTTCGCGGGGATGGCCCGGCGCCTCGAGGCGGAGAGCGGGGCGTTCCGGCGCGCGCTGCGCACCGTCGACGCGGCGATGGCCGCCCCGTTCGGTCGCTCGGTGCGCGCGCTGCTGCTCGACGACACCGCGAGCGTCGACCGCACCGAACTCGCGCAGCCCGCCATCTTCGCCATGGAATACGCGCTGGCGCAGGCACTCGCCGACGCCGGGGTGCGTCCGGCCTGGGTGCTCGGGCACAGCATCGGCGAGTTCACGGCGGCGGTGGTGGCGGGTGTGCTCGAGCTCGCCGACGCCTGCCGACTGGTCGTCGCCCGTGGCCGTGCGATGCAGCGGTTGCCCGGCGGCGGCGGGATGCTGGCGGTCCGCGCGCCGCGCGATAGCGTGGCCGATCTCCTCGTCCAGGAAACCGAGGTCGCGGTGGCCGCCGTGAACGGGCCCGAGGACCTGGTGCTCGCCGGCGCGTCGTCCGCGCTCGGCCGGATCAGGACCGCGCTCGGCGAGCGCGCCGTGAACACCAAGCCGCTGACCGTGTCCCACGCCTTCCACAGCCCGCTGATGGCGCCGATGCTGGCGGAATTCGCGGCCGTCGCCGCCGAATGCGACTATCGCGCACCCGCGCTGCCGGTCTATTCGACCGTGCGGGGCAGGCTGCTCGCCGCGGACGAGACGATGGACGCCGACTACTGGATCGAACACGTCGGCGCCACCGTCCTTTTCGGGGACGCGCTGGCCGCCGCGCTCGGGACCGAACCCACCCATCTCGTCGAGATCGGGCCGCGGCGCCAGCTCACCCAGCTGGTCGGTCCCGACCTGCTGCCGCGCTGCCTGGCGCCGAGCCCGGGGCCGGCGGCGACCGGGCGTGAACTCGCCGAGACCGTCGCCGCGCTGTACCGCGACGGCCTCGACCCCGACTGGGACCACCTCTACGAGCCCGCGCAACGCGTCCGCCGTCGCCTGCCCGGCTACGACTTCTCGACCGAACACCGCTTCTGGATCGAACCGACCACCCTCACCCCACCCGCCACCCCGGCAGAGGACACCACCATGGACCAGATGATCGCGCTCTTCCGCGAACAGAACGCGCTGCTGGCGAGCCTGGCTTCGGGCACGACCGCCCCTGTGGCCGCTGTGCGGAACGCGGCGAGCACGGGGCAAGCCGGCGCCGCGTCCGCAGGGGTGGGGGCCACCGAGAGCGCGCCGCGCACTGCCTCCGGTCCGGACGCCCGCGCGGCCGCCGACATCGTGCGCGCGGAATGCGGACGGGTCAGCGGGTACTCCGTCGACCGGCTCCGTGACACCGAAACCCTCACCGGTGCCCTCGGATTCGACTCCATGATGCTGGCGGATCTGTTCGGCGGGCTGATGCGCAAGATGCCGGGCGTGCGGATCGACCCGTCCTGGCCGAGTGCCGCGACCACGCTCGGTGACGTCGTCGCCTGCGTCTCCCAGCAGGTCGAACCCGTTGCGGGCCGGGGTGTTTCCGCCACGCCGCCGGTCGGTGCCGAGCACGTCGGTCCCGAACCGGTCACCGGGACCGGCGAACCACGCCCCGCCCTGTCCGCACCGGCGGCGCGCACCGTCACCCCGGAGTACCGGATCGCCGACTTCCCCGAGGTGCGGGCGATCGAGGAGCGGCTCAGCGGCGCGGCCGCGCTGGGCCTGGAGAACCCGTACTTCCTGATCAACGACGGCGTCACCCGCGACACCTCGATGATCGACGGTGTCCCGGTGCTGAACTTCTCCAGCTACAACTATCTCGGCCTCTCCGGGCACCCGGCCGTCGTCGCCGCCGTCCAGGACGCCGTCGCCCGCTACGGCAGCTCCTGCTCGGCCAGCCGGGTGCTCTCCGGCGAGAAGCCGGTCCACCGGGAACTCGAGGCCGAACTCGCGGCGCTGCTCGGCACCGAGGACGCCATCGCGCTGGTGGGCGGCCATTCCACCAACGTCACCATCATCGGCCACCTGGTCGGCCCCGACGACCTGGTGATCCACGACAGCCTCGCCCACGACAGCATCCTGCAGGGGTGCGTGCTCTCGGGCGCGACGCGACGGCCGTTCCCGCACAACGACCATGCCGCCCTGGACCGGCTGCTCGACGAACTCCGGCCCCGCTACCGTCGCGTCCTGATCCTCATCGAGGGTGTCTACAGCCAAGACGGCGACATCCCCGACCTGCCCGCGATCATCGAGATCAAGAAGCGGCACCGGGCCCTGCTCATGATCGACGAGGCGCACAGCATCGGCGTGCTCGGCGCCCACGGCGGCGGCATCGGCGAACATTTCGGGGTGGACCGCGGCGATGTCGAGCTGTGGTCCGGGACGATGTCGAAGGCGCTGGCAGGCTGCGGGGGATACGTCGCGGGCAGCGCGGAGCTGATTCGCTTCCTGAAATACACCACGCCCGGATTCGTCTACAGCGTCGGCATGACGCCGATGAACGCCGCTGCCTCCGCCGCCGCGATCCGGCAACTGCGCGCCGACCCCGCCCCGCTGGAGCGGCTGCGGCACAACGCGCGACTGTTCCTGCGCCTGGCCCGCGCGGCGGGCATCGACACCGGCGACAGCGCCGACACCCCGATCATCCCGTGCATCATCGGTGACTCGCTGCGCACGATGCGGCTGTCGAACACGCTGCTGCGCCGGGGCGTCAACGTCAATCCGATCATCTATCCGGCCGTCCCCGAGGACCTGGCGCGGCTGCGCTTCTTCGTCACCGCCTGCCACACCGAGGCACAGATCCGCGAGACCGTCGCCGTCCTGGCCGAGGAACTCGCCGCGTGACGACAGAACGCAAGGCGCCGTTGGCCCCTCGTTCAGGCGGGCGACCTGGGTGCGCGGAGCCGGTGAAACGTCGATGAACACGGCCGCGCGCGCTCGGCGGGTCGAGCGCGCACGACGCATCGTGAGGACATGCGCGAGCTGTCGGCACCCGCGAAGGTCCTGGTGGCCGCAGCCACCGCCCTCCTGACCATCCCGCTGCTGTGCTCGGCGGCGGGCTCCGACACCGCCTTCGACGATCCGGTGCCGCCCATGGCAGGCGCCGCCGCGTTCGGGGTGCCGCTGGCGGGGCGGCCCGGCGCGGTCGCGAAGGTCGTCGTCATCGGGATCGACGGCCTGCTCTACGACAAGGCCGACCGCGTCCAGGCTCCGCGCCTGCGTCACCTCGCCGCCCAGGGCCTGCTCTCGCGCGGACACATCGACGGCCACATCACCATCTCCGGCCCCTCCTGGGCGAGCGTGCTGACCGGGGTATGGGACACCGCGCACGGCATCACCGACAACACCTTCGACGAGCGCCCCTTCCTGGCCCATCCCAGCGTCTTCACCCGGATCGAACGCGCCGACCCCGCCCGGCACACCGTGTCCATCGGCACCTGGCACCAGATCGCGACCATCGCCGCCAGCGGTGAACGGCGCGCCGACCTAGCCCTCACCACCGCGCCCGATCCCCGCGACACCGACGAGTCACGCACCGACGACGCCACCGCGACCGAGGTCGTCGCCACCATCGCACGCACCGGGCCCGATCTGGTGTTCACCCACCTCGACCAGATCGACCTGGCCGGGCACCGGCACGGCGCGGCCTCGCGCGCCTACCTCGCCGCCATCCGCCGCACCGACGCGCTGGTCGGGCGCATCGTCGCGGCCGTCGACCGGCGCGCCGCCGCCCACCGGGACGAACAGTGGACCGTGCTCGTCACCACCGACCACGGCCACCTGCCCACCGGCGGACACGGCGGCCAGCGGCCCGACGAGACCGCGAACTTCGTCATCGCCCGCGGCGCCGACTTCACCCCCGGTACGACCACCGGCGCGCACACCCTCGTCGACATCACCCCGACCGTGCTCGATCTGCTGGGGGTGGCATCCGGACCGCTCGACGGCCACAGCCTGCGCACCCGGCCCGCGCCCGCCGACGAACGCTGACGATCCGCAGGTCGGCGGCCGATTTCGGGTCGCGTCCCGACCGTCTCACGCTTGTGACCGCGGGGAATCGAACACCAGGTCGGTGCGGGGACTAAAGTTGGTGGTCCGGGCGGTTGCAGCACTCGGCCGACGTGGTCCGAATGCAGCGTGAGAGGCGGTGGCATGACTCGACAACTCGGCGAGGCGAAGGTTGGGCAGGAGTCCACCGGAACCCCGCGGACCAACGGCACCCCGGCGACCCCCGAGCCACCCAAGCAATCCCCGACCGCGTCGGTGCCGAGTTCGGCGTCGCGGCGTGTGCGCGCCCGCCTCGCCCGCCGGATGACCGGCCAGCGTGGCATCGCGGCGGTCAAGCCGGTGCTCGAGCCGCTGGCCACCGTGCACCGCGAGCTGTACCCGAAGGCGAATCTGGCGCTGCTGCAGCGCGCCTTCGACGTCGCCGACGAGCGCCACGCCAAGCAGTTCCGCAAGTCCGGCGACCCCTACATCACGCATCCGCTGGCCGTGGCCAACATCCTCGCCGAGCTCGGCATGGACACGACCACGCTGGTCGCCGCGCTGCTGCACGACACCGTCGAGGACACCGGCTACTCGCTCGACCAGCTCAAGGAGGAGTTCGGGCAGGAGGTCGCCCACCTCGTCGACGGCGTCACCAAGCTCGACAAGGTCAACCTGGGCGCGGCCGCCGAGGCCGAGACGATCCGCAAGATGATCATCGCCATGGCCCGCGACCCGCGCGTGCTGGTGATCAAGGTCGCCGACCGGCTGCACAACATGCGCACCATGCGCTTCCTGCCGCCGGAGAAGCAGGCCAAGAAGGCCAAGGAGACCCTCGAGGTGATCGCGCCGCTGGCGCACCGCCTCGGCATGGCCACCGTCAAATGGGAACTCGAGGACCTCGCCTTCGCGATCCTGCACCCCAAGAAGTACGACGAGATCGTGCGCCTGGTCGCCGACCGCGCGCCCTCGCGCGACACCTACCTGGCGAAGGTGCGCGCCGAGATCGTCAACACGCTGGCCGCCTCGCGGATCAACGCCGTCGTCGAGGGCAGGCCCAAGCACTACTGGTCGATCTATCAGAAGATGATCGTCAAGGGCAAGGACTTCGACGACATCCACGACCTGGTCGGCATGCGCATCCTGTGCGAGGAGGTCCGCGACTGCTACGCCGCCGTCGGCGTCGTGCACTCGCTGTGGCAGCCGATGGCGGGCCGGTTCAAGGACTACATCGCCCAGCCGCGCTACGGCGTCTACCAGTCGCTGCACACCACCGTCGTCGGCCCCGACGGCAAGCCGCTCGAGGTGCAGATCCGCACGCACGACATGCACCGCACCGCCGAATTCGGCATCGCCGCGCACTGGCGTTACAAGGAGACCAAGGGCAAGCACTCCGGGGACGCCGCCGAGGTCGACGACATGGCCTGGATGCGGCAGCTGCTCGACTGGCAGCGCGAGGCCGCCGACCCCGCCGAGTTCCTGGAATCGCTGCGCTTCGACCTCAAGTCGCCGGAGATCTTCGTGTTCACCCCCAAGGGCGATGTGATCACGCTGCCGCAGAAGTCCACGCCCGTCGACTTCGCCTACGCGGTGCACACCGAGGTGGGGCACAAGTGCATCGGTGCCAGGGTCAACGGGCGCCTCGTCGCGCTGGAACGTCAGCTCGAGAACGGCGAGGTCGTGGAGGTGTTCACCTCCAAGGCGCAGAACGCCGGGCCGAGCCGGGACTGGCAGAACTTCGTCGTCTCGCCACGCGCGAAGGCCAAGATTCGCCAGTGGTTTGCCAAGGAGCGGCGCGAGGAAGCGCTCGAAAGCGGCAAGGAGCAGATCTCCAAGGAGGTGCGCCGGGTCGGGCTGCCGCTGCAGCGGCTGATGAGCGTCGACGCCATGACCGCGGTCGCGCACGAACTGCACTACTCCGACATCTCCGCGCTCTACACCGCCGTCGGCGAGCACCAGGTCTCGGCCCATCACGTGGTGCAGCGGCTCATGGCCCAGCTCGGCGGGATCGGTGACGTCGAGAACGAACTGGCCGAGCGGTCGACGCCGTCCACCACGCCGGCCAGGCAGCGGGTCACCGGCGACGCGGGCGTGCTCATTCCCGGTGCGCCGGGGACCGTGGCCAAGCTGGCCAAATGCTGCACGCCGGTGCCGGGCGACGAGATCATGGGTTTCGTCACCCGCGGCGGCGCGGTGAGTGTGCACCGCACCGATTGCACCAATGCCGGGTCGCTGCAGTCGCAGTCGGAGCGCATCATCGAGGTGGAGTGGGCGCCGTCGCCGTCGTCGGTGTTCCTCGTCGCCATCCAGATCGAGGCGCTGGATCGCACCCGCCTGCTCTCCGATGTGACCAAGGTGCTCGCCGACGAGAAGGTCAACATCCTCTCGGCGTCGGTCGCCACCCACGGTGACCGCGTCGCGATCAGCAAGTTCACCTTCGAGATGGGCGATCCCAAGCATCTGGGACATCTGCTCAACGTCGTGCGCAATGTCGAAGGCGTGTACGACGTCTACCGGGTCACCTCCGCGGCCTGACTCCCGTTCACCGGCCCGGGCACCCGCGAGTGTGCCCGGGCCGCTTCGTGTCCCGCGCGGCAGCGTTTCGCCAGGAAGTTGCTGGCTCTCGGCGGGTTTGCTGGGGCAGTGAAAGGGCCAGTTAGGGCAGCGGTTCGATAGGCCGGAATCTGTTACGGTTTAGTGCGTTTCAACGCTCCACTGGTCAGCCTGAAATGGACTGTGATGCGGATCGATATGGCTCGGTGCTCGGCACGACTCGCGGGGACGATGATCGCGTCCACCGTCGCCTTCGCGTCCGTGTCGACAGGTGTCGCCCACGCGGACGAGAAGTCGACCGACGCGCCGTCCACGCACGTTTCGATCTCGGCGTGTCCCGCACTGTACGCCTTGGGGATTCAGGGCACCGGAGAATCGTCTCCCGACGCGGCGACCAGCACCGACACCGGCATGCTGTCCACGGTGTTCCGCCCGATGCTGGCCAAGGCCGCCGAGCCGGGCCTGGTCGACCGCGCCTATGTGCCCTACGAGGCGGGCTTCGGCGGAGCCGTTCCCGGCGGCGTGGTGCCCTACAGCGAATCCGTCGCGGGCGGGCTCGAACGTCTGCGGTCGATGGCCACCCAGGTGATCGAGCGCTGCCCGCAGTCGCGGATCGGCGTCGTCGGTTATTCGCAAGGCGCCCACGTGGCCTCGCTGTTCGCCCAGGAGGTCGGCGCGAACCAGGGGGCGGTGCCCGCCGACAAGATCGCCGCGGTCGCCCTGTTCGCCGACCCGACCCGTGGCGCCAACGCCCCGCTGTTCCCCGGCGCGCCCGACCGCACCGCGCCGATCGCGGCGCCGGGCACCTCGGGCGCCGCCCTCGACGACATCGCCGCCGTCCGCCAGGCACCCGCCCCCGGCGGCGGGCTGGGTAACCAGACCGAGCAACCCGCCGACTTCGGCACCCTCACGGGCCGGGTCGCGAGCTTCTGCGCCACAGGCGATCTCGCGTGCGACGCGCCGCAGGGCGCACCGCTGCTGCGCGCGGTGACCAACCTGGTGAGCCAGGTGAAACTCTCCGGCGGTGATCCCATCGGCTCGCTGGTCTCGATCGCGCAGGCGCTGGCCTTCACCTCCATCAAGACCGCGACGACGGTGGTGAACGAGGACATCTCCGGCAGCACGCTCGCCGATGTGTCGCTCTCGCCGACGAAGTCGATCTCCGAGCGTCTCGCCGACGCGGCCGACCCGCGCAGCACGCTCGACGTCAACAGCGCGCTGCAGGCGTTGCTGAAGGTCGGCATGATCGGGCTCAACGCGGTGCACACCGTGGTCAAGAGCGTGCTCAACCCGGCGAGCATCGCCGAATTGGCCACGGCCACACTGTCGAACCCGCTGGTCGGGCTCACCTTGCTCGGTACCAAGCTGGCCGGCGCGGTCCCGCAACTGGTGCCGCCGACCACCGGCGTGCGGCTGGTCAACGAGGCGTTCACGGCCGTCACCCAGAACATCACCGACAACCAGGAACTCCTGGACGTCTCCACCTGGGTGCGCTACTGGGACACCACCCAGCGCCACGACGCCTACTCCCGCATGGGCGTCGGCGCCGACGGCGCGACCCCGACCAGGTACGTGGCCGACTGGTTCGCCGCCCTGGCCCGCGACGCGGCGGGCACCTCGGGCAGCGGCGCGGTGCCGCTCGGCGGCTCGGACCAGCGCCGTGGCGGAATCTTCACTTCCCCGACCGGCGCGTCTACGACACCCGAACCCTCCGGTGGGGGACAATTTCCGTTCGGGACAGGAGCCGATGGCGCCTCATCCGGCGGCGCGTCGACTCCGCCTGCCGCGTTACCCGGAACCACCGCTCCCACCACCCGCCCGTTCTCTGTGAACTGATCACCGAGAGGTCTGACATGCGAATCCTTGTGCCCGGCGTCGCGGAAAGGGGGAAATGTTGAAGTCGTACAACGAACTGTCGCGCTGGTATTCGGCGCTCGAACCGGAGACCGACGCAGCCGACCCTGCGCGCCAGGCCACCGCCGAGGCGGCGGGCGAGGACGACGGTCCCGACCGATATTCGCAGCGCCCCGAGCGCGCCCCGTCCGCCGCACCGGCCGCCGAGCATCCCGAGCCGGCGCCGGAGATCGTGGCGGGCGATCCGCCGGAACAGAAGATCGCTCTCGATCCCCGTGCCTTCGCGGACGTCGAGCCGGTCCGCCCGGCTCCGCCGCAGTACGTCGGCGGGTTCGAGCCGGAGCCCGAACCGGCGCCTGCGCCGCCCGCTGAACTGGCCGCGCGCCGCAGTGAATTCACCGGCGGCTGGTCGGACTGGGTCGCCGAACCGGCGCCGGGTCCCGACGACGACTACGACGCCGAGCTGGTCCAGTTCCCCTGGCCCGACGCCGCCGACGACGACTACGACGAGGCCAGGGTGCTCGAGCCCTCGGGCGCGCTGCGTGACAGCCGTCGCGCCCAACGGGCCTGGATCGTGCTCGCGGTGTCGGTGCTCGTGCTCGTCCTCGCCGCCACGGGGGTGTTCTTCCTGCTGTTCGGTCGCGACACCGCCAAGCACGCGGCGCCCCTGCACTTCACCGCGGGCAACCTGACGGCCGACACCCCGGGCGCGTGCCCCACCGAACGCACCGAGACGGTGCTGCGCAGCAACGAGGCGGGCGGCACCGCGTCCGGTCCCGACGCCGTGCTCGCCTTCCAGCACGCCTACTACGTGGCTCGCTCCGGCGAGCTGGCCAGGTCGGTCGTCACCCCCGACGCCGCGGTCTCGCCCGCCGCCGTGATCCAGCGCGGCATCGATTCCATCCCGATGGGGACCACCCACTGCGTGCGGATCACCACGGTCGCCGAGAACCGGTACACCGTGGAGGTGACCGAGTTCCGGCCCGCCGGGGCGCCGGCCACGTACACCAAGCAGTCGGTGCGGACCGCGCAGGTCGGCGATCGCACGCTCATCACGGGCATCGCGGCAGGGTAAGGAGCAGAGGCGATGACAGACGACTGGAGCCGATGGCTCGACGACGCCCCCGAGGGGGAGCCGTGGGGCGAGGCGGCGGGTGATCCGGCGCCGGTCGTGCGGCTGCGGCGCAAGAACCGCGATCGCGCGGGCGGCGGACACCGGCCGATCCTGGTCGTCGGCGGGTGCGGCGGCGCGGGCACCACCACCACGGCGCTCGGGCTGGCCGCCGAACTGGTCACCGAGGGCGCGGCGACGGTGGCGGTCGACGCCACCGCGGCCGGCAGCGATCTCGCGCTGCGCGGGGCCGACAAGCACCTGCACCCGGTGAACCTGCAGTCCTGGGTCTACGGACGCGGCGACGACGAACCGGCGCCGCTCGAGGAGTGCCTGTCGCGCTCGACCTCCGGGTTCGGGCTGCTCTGGCGCGACGCCACCCCGCTGCGCAGGCGCGCGACATATCTCACTGTCGCCAGGGCTTTGGACGCCGGCGGGTACACCGCGGTCTACGACGGCGGCAACCCGATTGCCGGACGGCAACTGCGTCCCCTGCTCGACGACGCCGATATCGCGCTGGTATTGGCGATTCCGGCCAGGGTCGACGCCGCCAACCGCCTGCGGGTGACGCTGGAATGGCTCGACGACCACTACGGCGACGACGGCGCCGGCGTCGTCGCCGACACCACCATCGTTGTGTCGCACCAGTATTCGCACGACGACTCGCGCGTTGCCGAGCATTTGCGCGAGCATCTGTCCGGCTGGGTGCGCGAGGTCGTTGAGATCCCCTACGATCCGCATCTGGCCCGCGGTGAGCTGGTTCGGCACGCCGAGCTGGCCGAGACCACGCGTGCGGCATATGGGCGGTTGCTCGCCGGGGTGGCATCATGACGGCCGCTATGAATCTTCGTCGTCGTCGTGAACCGGCGCCCGCCGGTATCGGGGTCGTCGCGCCGCCGGAATCGTTGCGCGCGCCGATCTGGGAACGTCCAGTGCCCGGGGTGGGCCGGGCGCCGCTGGTGTGGCTGCTCGGGGTGCACGGCGGCTCCGGCGCCACCACCCTCGCGCACGTGCTCGCCCCCGCCGCCGACGCCCGTGGCCGCTGGCCCGGTGTGTTCGAGCGCGAATCCCCCTATGTCGTCCTGGTCGCGCGCGAGACCATCTCCGGTCTCACCCGCGCGCACGATCTGCTGCGCCAGCACCACGCCGGGCTCGCTGGCCCGTCACTGGTGCTCGGCCTGATCACGGTCGCGGCGCGGCCGGGACGGGTGCCGCCGGAGATCCGGCGGTACCGGGACGTGGTCGGCTCGCTGGCCGGGCACGTCTGGCAGGTGCCGTGGATCGAGGAATGGACCCTGGTGGAGTCGGAGGCGTTGCCGGTGTGGTCACCGGGCGACGAGGTCGCCCCGCGCAAACGCCGGGTCGATCCGCTCGACGAGGTGCCCGCCGAGATCGGCGAGCTCGGTACCGATCTGGTCGCCGCCATCCGTGCGAGTATCGATACGTCCGCGCCGGGGGAGGGTCGATCATGACCGCCGGGCGCTCGGGCCGCCGGTGGTGTACAAACGTGTGTCGGCGTCGAAGTGTTTGTGGCACAACACCTTTACAGTGGGAGAAAGGCACCCGATGAGCATGATCCTCCTCGCCGTGCAGGACACGTACGGCACTGTCCTGGCCCAGGTGGGTAATCCGACACCGGAAGCTCCTCCCGGCTCGGAGAAGATCCTGCAGCTGGTGCGGTACCTCACCTGGTTCGTGCTGCTGTCGGGTATCTGCGGCATCACCTACGCGGGCGGCAAGTTCGCCTGGGAGCGCTGGACCGGCGGCGGCCTCGAGTCGCCGAAGATGGTCGCGGGCGCGATGATCGGCGGCGTCGTGGCGACGAGCGCGGGCACCATCATGAACGCGGTCATCGGTACGTGATCACCGTGCTCGCCTACAAGCAGATCCCGGCCGATGTGCTGGCGCCGATGATGCAGCTGCTCAACTGGCTGCTCTGGTTCGTCCTGCTGTCGTGCCTGGCCTGGATGATCCTCTCGGCAGGCCGGTTGTGGATCGCGTTCCGTTCCGATCTGGCCGTCAACGACGCGTCGCACGGTGTGCTGATGAGCCTGATCGGCGCCGCGGTGGCCAGTACCGCGTCCGGCATCGCGCTGGCGTTCCTGCCGGCGTGAGGAGTGGTGCCATGACGCGCCCGGTCGCGGTCGGTATCGCGCTGCTGGCCGCGGCGGTGGGCTGCGGCCGGGGCGGCGAGACCGGCCCCGACCTGTCCGCCGCGCCGACCGGAGTGCGCTGGCAGGACTACCAGGGCATCCCGCTGCCGCGCACCGAGCAGGGACCGGCCAGTGAGACCGGCGGCGCCGCCACCGGTTTCGAGCATTCCCCGCGCGGGGCCGGATTGGCGGCGCTGACCCACACCATCCGGTTGTCGGTGGCGCCCGACAACCAGTGGGCGCAGGTGGTGAACCAGGAACTGGTGCCGGGCCCGGCCAGAGACGAGTGGGCGATCAACCGGGTGCAGCTGTCCATCACCGGGCCCGCCGCGCCCGAGTACGCGCCGAGATTGTTGGGTTACAAAATCACGGAATATCGTGACGAGCAGTCCAGGGTAGAGGTGTACACGGAGTATTCGGACCGCTCACGGGCGGTCAACCACACGACGGTCAGCTGGTACGGCGGGGACTGGCGCCTGCGGTTACCCGATCCGCTGTCCACCGACCGGCCCGTCGACGCCATCGACGAACTACCCACCGACATCGTGACATTGGAGGCACCGAGGTGAGCGAGAAGGAGCCGGGCGCGCGCGACCGCGCTTCCTTCGGCATGATCGCCTCGGGCGCCCTGCTCGCCCTGATCCTGGTCGTCGGCGCGGTCGTCTACTTCACCAGCGGCGGCGACACGGCCACCGACGACGCCCCGCCGCCCGCCCAGGCCGCGGGCGGAACCGGTTTCGCCGATCCGGAGATCGATGTGCTCGGCCGCCGGGTCGACATCCCGAACAATCCGGCGGGCCAGCCGCTCGAGCAGGTGCCGGGAACCCAGCGCACGCCGGTGGATTCGGACTGGCTGACCGCCGCGCCGGTGGGCACCAACCGACCGCACGGCTGGCAGCGGGTGTACGGCGCCTCGGTGCCGTTCTCCACCTCCGACGGGCCGACCAGGATCCAGAACGGGATGGCCGTCGGCTACGCGCGGACCCCGCAGGGCGCCGCGCTGGCCGCGGCCCAGATCACCTACCGGCTCAACGCGCGGCCCGCCGACCGCGCGCTGTACGTCACGCAGGTGCGGGCCAGCACCGCGCAGCTGGCGGCCTACGATTCGGCGCTGTCGAACGACCGGCTGCCGGAACAGCAGCCGGAGAAGGTGACCCGCTACTTCGTGGCTTCCGACGCGTTCAAGATCGATGACTACGCCGACGACATGGCGATCGTGCGACTCGCCTCGCGCGGCCCGGTGATCGACGGTAAGCAGTTGTACGCCGCCATGCGGATGATCGTGGTGTGGGACGACGGGGACTGGCGGCTCAAGCCGTCGACCACGACCAACACCCAGACCGAATACGTGGAATCGCTGGCGGGGTGGACGAAATGGTGAGCATCGGTGTACAGCACAGCCCGGATCGATTCCCTGCGGACCATCGAGGGGTGCCAACAATGCTGAGGCGGATCGTCACTATTTTCGCGGTGATCTTCACCGTGATGCTCGCGACGCCGACCGTGGCCTACGGCCAGCAGTACGGCTTCGACGAAGCGTGCAACGAACTGCACGACACGCTCGACAGCGTCGCCATTCCCGGTGTCTCCCTCGGTGACGCGGCCTCGGCGGTGTGCAAGGCGGGCAACGCCGCCACGCATCCCGGTGACGCGGCGACCGCGGTGAAGGACAAGGCGTGGGACTCCACCTTCGGCAAGGTGGTCGACTCGCTGATGAAGGGCCTCGGCGAGGCGCTGATCCTGGCGTTGACCTTCTGGATGAAGGTGCCCAACGAGGCGGTGAGCGATTCGGGCGCCCTCTTCACCAAGATCAACGACTACACGTATCAGATCCAGATGTTGTTGTTGATCGCCTCGGTGATCATCACCGGCGGCAGATTGGCCGAGGCCAGACGCGGGGCGGCCGTCAGCGAGGCCGCCGAATCGTTCCGCCTGTTCGCCCGCGTCGTGTTCAGCTCGTGGATGCTGGGCGCGGTGATCGTCGCCGGTACGCGCGCCTCGGACAAGTTCTCCGAGTGGATCATCCAGGACGCCACGGGCGGCAATGCCAAGAACATGGCCGAACTGATGGTGAAAACCAGCAAGTTGCAGGCCTTCTCGCCGGGCCTGGTGCTGATCATCGCGATCGTCGGCCTGCTCGGCGCGCTCGCCCAGATCGTGCTCGCCATCGTGCGGCAGGGCCTGCTGGTGGTGGCCGCAGGCGTGCTGCCACTGGCCGCGGCCGCCTCGGCGACCGGGACCGGCAAGCAGTCGTACCAGAAGCTGATCGGCTGGATCATCGCGTTCATGCTGTTCAAACCCGTCGCGGCGATCGTGTACATGATCGCGTTCACCACCGCGGGCCATGTCGACGAGACCACCACCTCCGGCGGTCTGCCCGAAGGCGAACAGGCCCAGCGGATGCTGGTGGCGCTGGTGCTGCTGTGCAGTGTCGCGTTCGTGCTGCCCGCGCTGATGCGACTGGTCGCGCCCGCCGTGGCCACGGTCGGCACCGGTGGTTCCGGTCTGATGGTGGCCGGTGGCACCGCGGTCGGCGCGATGGCGCTCGGCGCGATCGGCACCAAGGCGGTGGCCTCGCGGCCCGCCGCGGCACCGGGGTCGGCGGGCTACTTCGGCAGCGCCGCGGGCGGCACCCGCCCCGGCGGCGCCGGCGGCACGGCAGGCGGACGGTCCCCGCGCGGCCCGGCGCCCACTCCGCCGCCCCGCGGTGGCGGCGGCGCGGCGGCGCCACCGCCCACGTCCGGTTCGGTGCCCTCCGGCGCCGCGCGCGGCGTGGTCGCCGCCAGGGCCGCGGCGGGCAGCGCCCAGCGCGCCGATCAGTCGGCCGGCGACCTCGCCGGTGACCGCTGGGCGAATCGTTCACCCGACCTCGGCAGGAGCACGATTCCGCGATGACGACCACCTCGACCGACACCTACGAGCGGCGCTCGTACGGGCTGTGGCAGAAGCCGCGCAGCGCGGGCCTTTTCGGCCTGCGCTGGGAAGAGACCGTGATCGGTTTCGTCGTGGTGATCGCGGCCCTGATCAGTGCCATGGTCGGTGGGTTCAAGTGGGGCTTCGTCGTCGGCGGCCTCGGCGCGCTGGTGATGGTGCCCCTGGTGTGGCGGACGGGGGGCCGTTCGGGCTATGAGACGGGACTGATGATGTTCAACTGGATGCGCTCGCGCAAGAACGGCGAGCACGTGTACCGCGGCGGCCGGTTCTCCCGGATCCCCGGCGGTGTCACCAAGCTGCCGGGGCTGCTCGCGCCCTCGAAGCTCTACGAGGGCATCGACGCGGGCGGCTACCACTTCGGGATGATCCACCTGCCCGCGTTCGCGCAGTACACGGTGGTGCTGCGGGCCTGGCCGCAGGGCCACGAGGCGGTCGACCAGCCGGTGATCGACCGCTGGGTCGCCGCGTGGGGCACCTTCCTCGCCTCGGTCGGCCAGACCAGCGACATCGTCGCGGTGGTCCCGGTGATCGACACCGTGCCCGAGACCGGCAACCGGCTGCTCAACGAGGTCTCCACCATCACCCGCCCGGAAGCGCCCGACCTGGCCCAGCAGGTGATGTACGAGCTGGCCACCGAGCTGCCGCAGGAGCGGGTGCAACTGCTGCCGCGCGTGGCGATCACGTTCAAGGCCACCACCGCCGAGCGCCGCAAGAACCCGGCGGAGGAGGCCGTGGAGATCGGGCGCAGGCTGCCCGGCATCTGCGCGGCACTGGCCGAGGCGGGCGTGCGCGCGCAGCCGATGTCGGCCGAGGAGGTCATCTCCTTCATCCGGCGCAGCTACGACCCGGCCGCCCAGGCCGATCTCGAAGTGGCCGCGGCCGATCCGGGCGGGCACGGCCTCGGCTGGGACGACGCGGGACCGGTCTCGCACGACGAGAAGTGGGACCACCTCATCCACGACGGTGGCCGCTCGGTCACCTGGGAGATGGACGCGGCGCCCGAGGGCGCGGTCGACGAGCGGGTGCTGCAGCGGCTGCTCGCGCCGAATCCCGAAGTGCCGCGCAAGCGCATCGCGATCGTCTACCGGCCGCACTCGGCCGCCGACGCCGCCGAGATCGTCGACGACGACTTCAAGAACGCGCTCGTCGCGCAGCAGAGCGAACGCGGCGTCGTCTCGGCCGCCGCCACACTGCGGGTCGGCGCGACCCAGCAGGCTCGCGAGGAACAGGCCCGCGGACACGGCGTCACCCGCTTCGGCGCGCTGGTGACGATCACCGAGCCGCTGCGCGGTGACCTGCCGCGCATCGAGGCCATCACCCGCGACCTCTCGACGCAGGCCCGGCTCAAGATCCGGCGCTGCTACCGCTACCAGGCCGCGGCCTTCGCGGCCTCCCTCGGTTGTGGCGTCATCCTGCCCGAGCACGCGACCATTCCGAAGGCATTGGCGGGGTGAGGCGATCATGGGACGCGACTTCGACGACATCGCGCTACGGCCCGTCCACCGGCCGCCCCGCATCCGCGGGGAACGCGAGCCACGACCGGTCGGGAGCTCGTCGCGCGTGAGCGACGACGTGCTCGGCCTGGAGGAGCGCACCGAACGCGCCGACCGCGAGTCGGCGCGCGGGACGTCCACGGCCGACGAGCACGCCGAGCGCGAACGTCGCACGCGCGCCGGGGAACCCGGCGGCCGAGGACGCGCGGACGAGCCGCGCAGGGCGGCAGGCGAACCGACCGGGCGCGCGCGTCCCGACGACGAGCATCGCAGGCCGAGGGAGAACCGCAGGCCACCCGAGGACCCGCCGCGCGGCCGCCGCGGCGACGCCGCGCGCTCCGGCCGCGGCGAACGCCCGGTGGGGGAGCGGCGGACCCGACCGCGCCCCGAGGCCGAGCGCGCCCGGCGCGAGGGCGAGCGCGGGCTGCGGCCGGAGGACCACGGCCCGCGCCTGGACCACGAACGGGCCATGAACCCGCGGCGCAAGCCGCGCCCGGCCGAGCCGGCGAAGCTCGTCAAGCCCGTGCGCCAGCCGAAGGCGGATCGTCCCGACGACCTCGCCGACCGCGCCATGGGGGCGGGCCGGTCCAAGGCGAAGGGAAAGCCGGAGCGGCGCAAGCAGTCCGGCCCGCCGCTGCTCGACGATGCCACCCGCGCCCGCTACGAGATGATCGCCCGCGAACAGTCGGGCCTTCGCGCGGCCTGGGCGACCTTCCGCATCCACACCGACGACCTACGCCGCAACAACGCCCAGGCTCGCAACGAGGCGGTCGTCAGCGACGGATTCGACCGCACCACCGCCGAATTGACCGACCGCGGCTACTCCGGCCCCGGCGGCGGCAAGATGAACGTCGTCGGCCGCCCGGTCGAATACCGGGCCACCACCGCGCAGGTCGCCGGCCTGTGGCCCTGGTCGGTGGGCGCGGGCGCGCCGCTGATCGGCACCCCGCTCGGCTCGCACCTGCACACCGGCGCGCCGGTCTGCTTCGACCCGATGAACTGGTTCATGCGCGGCAGCTTCATCACCGCGCCCAGCCTGTTCGTGCTCGGCCTCAACGGTTTCGGCAAGTCCTCGCTGGTGCGCCGGATCGTGCTCGGCGGGATCGCCCAGGGCATCACGCCGCTGATCCTGGCCGACGTCAAACCCGACTACCGCAAGATGGTCGAACTCGTCGGCGGCCAGGTCATCGACCTCGGCTACGGCCACGGCAAGCTCAACCCGCTGGCCGCGGGCGTGCTCGGCTCGGTGGTACCCCGGCTCGACGAGTTCCCCGCGCTGCAGCGGCAGGTGCTGCAGGACCTGCGGGCCAGGCAGGTCACCCTGATCGCCGGTCTGGTCGAGCTGGTGCGCGGCGCCAGGGTGGCCGACTTCGAGGAAACGCTCATCGCGACCTCGCTGCGCATCCTGTACCAGCCGGGCAGCGGCTACACGCCGGACAAGCCGCCGATCATGGAGAACCTGCTGGAGGTGATCGTCGGCGGCGGCGCCGAACTGATGCTCGACGCGGGCGCCGACAACGACGACGAGTACCAGAACGCGATCAAGAACCTGCGCCGCTCCTTGCGCGCGCTCACCCAGGGTCCGTTCGGCGCGATCTTCAACGGCCAGACCTCGGTCCCGATCGACACCGGCGCCGTGGCGGTGTGCATCGACGTCTCGCACATCCCCACCGGCGACAAGAAGCTCAAGGCCGCGGTCATGCTGGCCTGCTGGGCCGACGGGTTCGCCTCGGTCGAGGCCGCGCACGTGCTCGCCGACGCGAAGCTCGGGCCGCAGCGCTACTTCCAGGTCGTGATGGACGAGCTGTGGCAGGTGCTCGGCCTCGGCGACTTCATGGTCGACCGCGTCGACGAACTCACCCGTCTGCAGCGCGGCCTGGCCACCGCGCTGATCATGATCAGCCACACCATCAAGGACCTGCAGGCACTCGGCTCGGACGCCGCCATCGCCAAGGCGATCGGCTTCCTGGAACGCGCGCGCGCCAAAATCTTCGGCGCCCTGCCCGCGGAGGAGATCAGCAGGCTCGATTCCACCGTGCCGTTCACCTCCGCCGAGCAGGAGATGGTCACGGGCTGGTCGGCGCCCCAGGCGCTCACCGGTGAGGCGCTGCGCCCCGGCCAGCAGCGTCCGTCACCGCCAGGCACCGGCAAGTTCCTGCTCAAGATCGGCGAGGACCGTCGCCCCGGTATCCCCTTCCACATGGAGTTCACGGTGTCGGAGAAGGAAAGCGGAATCCACGACACGAATCAGCGGTTCAGCGAATTCGGCGAGACCCCGCGCGCCGCAGGCGAACCGTCGACGAACGGAGGTCGGCAATGATGCCGCACCGGTCCTACCGCAGGGTCTCGCCCGAGGTCCGCACCGCCGCCGTCGAGCAGGTCATGGCCCTGACCGACAAGTTGCGCAGCGAATCCGAGGCCTGCCGGGTGGTGGCCGAACAGATCGGCGTGCACGCGAATTCGGTGCGCAACTGGGTGCGCGCCGCCGAGGGGCCGAGCCTGGAGCGGATGGACGCCACCGCGCTGCGCCGCAAAGTGGTACTGCTGCAACAGCAGCTGGCCGCCGCGGCCGAGATGAACCGCACCCTCGCCGATACGCTGAACGAAACCCGGCGCCGGACGTGAGAATCGCCGCGAACTCCGGTTCGCCGGTGGGCGGGGACAGACAGTCGTGTTCCGCGGACCCGGATCCCGGCGCCCGGCGCCGAACGCCGGGAGGCGGCCGGTGAACCTCCGCACCATGACGATGTCGGCGTTCGGCGCAGTCATCGGGTTGATCGCGCTGGTGCTGGTGATCGTGCTCCCCGCCTCGGACGAGACCTGCGAGACCACCGACGTGCTCGACGGTTCCTCTGTACCGACGCTGCCCTCGCTCGGCGGCGACCTCCCCGGCGATGTCAGGGCGAGCGGCTCGCCGACCACGACCAACCCGGCCGTCACCGGAACCCCCTCGCTGGCAGCGGGTGTCGGCCCGCTGCGGCGCACGCTGCCGCTCGAGGTCGGCACCTTCACCATCTCCGATGTCTACGGCTCGCGCGGCGGTGACCACAAGGGCATCGACATGGCCGCCACGGACGGGACCACCATCTACTCGGTCGCCGACGGCCGCGTCGTCGCCGCCGGACCCGCGTCGGGATTCGGCAACTGGATCGTCGTGGACTCGGTCGACACCAACGGCCGCGCGTATTCCGCGGTCTACGGCCACATGTGGGACCACGGCGTGAAGGTGCGCACCGGCCAGACGGTCACCGCGGGACAGCCGATCGGGATGGTCGGCTCGGCGGGCGAATCCTCCGGCCCGCACCTGCATTTCGAGATCGTGCCCGGCGGCCGCTTCACCGGCGGCCGCCAGATCGACCCGATGCCGTGGCTCGACGGCGCCCCGACCCCCGATGTCGGTGGGGCGCGGGCCTTCTCGATCGATCCCGCCTGTGTGCGCGGATTCGGCAGCGCCGGCGGCGCGCTCGCCGACGGCAAGGTGCCCGCCGAGCTCGAGATCTGGTACCGCAGGGCCGGCTCGGTCTGCCCCGAGATCTCCTCCTCGCTGCTGGCCGCGCAGGCCAAGCAGGAGTCGGGATTCCGGCGCGGCCTCACCTCGCCCGCAGGCGCGCAAGGCCTGGCCCAGTTCCTGCCCGGCACGGCGGCGAGCATCAATCCCGACGACGGCAAACCGTATGTCCTCGACGCCGACGGCAACGGGACGGCCAGCGTCTGGGACGACGGTGACGCGATCATCGGCCAGGCGCGCTACATGTGCGCCCTCGCGCACAAGATCTCGGGCTGGATGGCGCAGGGACGGGTCTCCGGCGACCTGGCCGCCCTGACCTTGGCCGGCTACAACGCCGGCGAGGGCGCCGTGCTCGCCTCCGGCGGCATGCCGAATCAGTATGCGGCGCACTACTCCGAGACCCGGCCCTACGTCACCAACATCCTGGCGATGGAGCCGCAGTACCGCGCGCCCGGCGCGCAGGGCCGGTTCACCCCCGAACCCGGCGGCGGCGGTGCGCAAATCGTCGAGGCCGCGCACGACTGGCTCGGCGCACCGTACGTGTGGGGTGGTGGCGGCGCGCAGGGGCCGAGCGGCGGCGGTTTCGACGGGCCGGGCCTGACCGCCGCGGCCGTGTTCGCGGCGTCGGCGGGCGAGGTGACCCTGCCGGGAACGGCCGAGCAGCAATGGGAATCGGGCCGCGAGGTCCCGATCGCCAAGGTCGCCGAAGGTGACCTGGTCTTCAGCGGGTTCGGGCCGAAGGGGCCGTCGAAAGTCGGGATCTACGCGGGCAACGGACAGATGATCCAGGCGGTGCCCGCGTCCAGCGGTGGGGGTGGCGTCGTCGAGGTGGCGGTGCCGGGTGACGCGCGGGCGAGGAGGGTGTTGTGACCACACGGCGGCGCGCACCGGGGATAACCTGGTGGGAGAGAACACGAATCCGCACGATCCCGGCGGTGATGCTCGTGGCGGTCCTCAGCACGGTCGCCGCATGTGGCGGTGACGCCGATACCGCGCGCTCCGGCGGCGCCCCCTCGACCACCCGGCTGCTCGAGGCTGCGACGGTCGACCCGACGACGCCCGACGGCGTCGCGGTCGTGGCCCTGCGCGAGATCTACACCTGGAACCCCACCACCGAGGAACCGGGCGACTCGGTGCAGCGCGCGCGAAAATGGCTGGGGCCCAGCATGATCCGTATGCTGGACAGCTCGGACGGGGTCACCGGAACGCCGAAACCCTCGCTGCAGTGGGCCGACTGGGGCAAGGCGAAGGCGCACGTCGAGGCGTTCACCTTCGCCTCGGGGGAGCCGGCGCCGACCGGCGCGGATCCGGCCGTGGCGCAGTACAAGATCGGCATCGAGCAGACGGTCGTCTATCCGAACGGGCGGTCCGAGGAACTACCGCCGAGCACGGTCATCGCGACCGTGGTGCAGACGCCGCAGGGCTGGCGCCTCGACGCGTTCCGCTGAGCACCCACCACCATCCGACAAGGTCCACAAGGAGGCACACGTGGCGAAGAAGAAGGTGACGGATCCGGCCGCGGTCGGACCCGACACGACGCTGATCCTGATCGTGTTCGGCTTTGCGACGCTGATCACCCTCGCCGTCGCGCTGCACCTGGGCAACGCGCTCTCCGTGGTGCCGCAGAACATCCCGGTGAACCCGATCGCCGTGGTCGCCGACCTGGCCCGCGGCAAACTGCGGTGGCCGCGCGCCTCGACGGTGATCGTGATCATGGTCGTGCTCGCGGTGATCGCGTACGTGGTGATCCGCAAGCAGCTCAAGAAGCGGGCGGTCAAGGGCAGGCTCTCGATCGACGACAAGGCCGACCACATGGGCACCGGCAGCGCCATCGCCTCGATCACCGAGGCGGGCGTGCGGGAGAAGGCCAAGGACCTCGGCGTGCGCCTGGGCACCAACGACGCCCCCGGCGTGCCGATCGGAGTCGCCGTCGCCGACGGCACCCCGCTCTACGGCTCCTACGAGGACCTGCACCTCGACATCTGGGGCCCGCGCCAGGGCAAGTCGACCTCCCGGGTGATCCCGGCGATCCTGTCGGCCATCGGCCCGGTGCTGACCACCTCCAACAAGCGCGACGTGGTCGACGCGACCCGCAACGTGCGCGAGGCCAAGGGCAGCGCGACCTTCGTCTTCGACCCGCAGGGCGTGGCCGGGGAGCGGCCGGGCTGGTTCTGGGATCCGCTGGCCTGGGTCGACCACCGGCGGGAGGGGTGCGAGATGCGCGCGGCCCGCCTGGCCGGGCACTTCGCCGACGCCGAGAGCGGTGGCGCCGACACCACCGACAGCTTCTTCGACCCCGAGGCCGAGGACCTGCTTGCCGGGCTCTTCCTGGCGGCCGCGATCGCGGGCAAGCCGATCACCCAGGTGTGGGAATGGGTGACCAACCCGCAGAACAGCGAGCCGATCGAGCATCTGCGTGGTGAGGGCCACGACTTCACCGCGTCCGGTCTGGCCATGCAGTACAACGCCGAACAGCGCACCAAGAGCGGCATCTTCGGCACCGCCAAGAAGATGGTGCGCTGCCTGCAGATGTCGAACGTGCACCCGTGGATCACCCGCGGCGCCGGGGACCGCCTGCAGTTCGACGAGCTCGAGTTCGTCGAACGCAACGGCACCCTCTACTGCCTCTCGCTGGAGGGCCGCGGCTCGGCCGCGCCGCTGGTGAGCGCGCTCACCGAGGCCGTCATCGACGTCGCGATGCGCAAGGCGGCGATGTCGTCGGGCGGCCGGCTGCCGATCCCGCTGCTGGCGGTGCTCGACGAGGCGGCCAACGTGGTGCGCTGGAAGGACCTGCCCAAGCAGTACAGCCACTTCGGCTCGCGCGGCATCGTGGTGATGACGGTGCTGCAGTCGTGGGCACAGGGCGCGCGCTGCTGGGGCGACGCGGGCATGAGCGCGCTGTGGTCGGCGGCCAACATCAAGGTGCTCGGCAGCGGCGTCGACGACATGGCGTTCCTGCGCGACCGCTCCGAGGCCATCGGCGAATACGACTCGATCTCGTCGTCGATGTCGCAGTCGGGCAACAGCAAGAGCTACTCGCGGTCGCTCAGTTCCTCGGTGACCTTCACCGCGCAGGGGCTGGCGACGCTGCCCCGCGGCCGCGCGGTGGTGTTCACCTCCGGTCAGCCCGCCGTGCTGGTCCGTACCGTGCCGTGGTGGGAGTCGGAGTACGCCGAGGCGGTGAAGCAGTCGATCGAGTACAACGATCCGACCCGCAAGACCCGCATCGACGATCTCATCGGCACCCCCGTGCTGTCCCAGTCCACTCCGCCCGATCAGATCGGTGACATCGAGGAGGTCAAGCCCCTGTGAACGATCAAACGCCACCCGCACGCGAGCTCACCAACGGGTACGCCACGGTGTTCGACTTCGTGACCGACTACCTCAGCCGGGTGTACAGCAGGCAGGTCACCGACATCAGCGATACGGTCTGGTGCCCCGAATGGTGGCGCCATCCCGAGGCCGCGGTCCGGCTGCACGCGCTGTGGCAGGCGTGGGAACACTTCCGGCTGGAGGGTGGACCGGGGATCAGCGTGTGGTTCCTCGACCATGCCGATCCGCACATGGCGAAGCTGTTCGATTCGCGCGGGCCGTTCAAATACTGCAGCGTCCGCAACGGGCACAAGGACATGCTCGAACCGCTGCCCTTCGAGGAGCAGGTCGGCGCGGACCGGAAACTGTTCACGGACCCCGATGTCGACATGACGATCAACAAGACCAGGCCCTGACCGGCGCGGTTCGGTGGGGGCGACGCCCGCCGCCACCGAACACCCGTGCGGGTCAGCGGCCGCGGTCGACGCCGCGCTCGATGCCGCGTTCGAGGCTGCGTTCGAAACCGGCGCGGCGGGCGCCCGCGTTGGTGCGGCGGATCGCCTCCTCCGGCGAAATGCCCTGGCCCATCTCGACCAGCATCCGCACCTCCGCCAGTTCCGGTGCGACACCGGCCCGTTGGAGATGGGCGGCGATGGCCGCGCGCCGCTCGACCGAGTCGTAGCCCACCTGCGGCACATTCGCGCCGGCCGAGGCCGCGGTGCTGCCGGCGGCGGTGCTGGCGAACGGGGAGGACGGGTCCTTCTCCAGGCTGAGCCCGCGTGCCTGGGTCGCCTTGTTGCCGACCGACATCATCTGGACCAGCTCGATGTTGCGGGGGTCCTTGGCCTTCAGATCGCGCGCTTCGCGGACCTGGAGTTCCCTGGCTTCCTTCATCTTCGCCTCGACCGCCTTCGCGCGGGCCTCGGCTTCCTTCTGCCCGTGTTCGCGTGACTTGAGCGCGACGAGAGTGGCCATCTGCAGCATGGTGCGCATCATCGCCGCAGTTTCGCTACCGATGTCGTCGAGTTCCGCCATGACTGCTCCCCGATGCGGCTGTGGAAGTGGACATCTGAGACTACCGCGCGAAGGACACGACCGAAACACGACGGGCCGGACGCCGCGGTGGCGTCCGGCCCGTCGTGGGTCTCGGGGTGGGCTCAGGCCACCTTGACGGTGGTGAACGAGATCGGCATGGCCGGCGCGCCGTCCTCGGCGCCGCCCTTCACGCCCGCGCCGGCGACCTTGTCCAGCGTGGCCAGCCCGGCCTCGTCGATGGTGCCGAAGATCGTGTAGTTCGGGGGCAGCTGGGTGTCACCGAAGACCAGGAAGAACTGGCTGCCGTTGGTGCCCTTGCCGTCGGGGGAGGTGCCCGCGTTGGCCATCGCGACCACGCCGCGCTTGTAGTTCACCGGCTGCTCGAGCGCCGGGTCGCCCGCGGGGAACACGTCGGTCGGGTACTCGTTGTCGAAGGTGTAGCCCGGGCCGCCCATGCCGCTGGCCTGCGGGTCACCGCACTGCAGGATGCCGAAACCGGGGCTGGCCACGATGCGGTGGCAGCTGGTCTTGTCGAAGTAGCCCTGGTTGGCCAAGCTCACCAGCGAGTTGACCGTGCACGGCGCCTGGGCGCTGTTGAGCGTCAGCCCGATCGGGCCCTGGGTGGAGTCGATGGCGACCTTGACCTCGGGACCGTCGGTGGCGACCGAGGTCGTGGCGGGCGCGTTGACCGGCTTGGCGGCGGGCTCGGTGCTCGCCGGGTAGGCGCAGTCGACGGTGGCGGGCTTGGCCGCCGGGGGCGGTGGGCCGGGGAGGTCCAGCGGGGTGTTGACGAACGTGGTCGTCGGCACCTGCGACGACGATTCGGCCGACGCGTCGCCCTCCTCGCTCTTGGTGAGGAAGTACACGCCGGTCACGGCGGCCGCGACCACGATGACACCGAGGACCGAGCCCGCGATCATGAGGCGCTTGCGCTTCTTCTCCTGCTCGGCCCGTCGTACCAGCTGACGCTCCAGCTTGCGCTTGGCCGCCGCCCGTCGCTGTTCATTGCTCGGCACTACCGCGTTCCTCCCGTGTCGTCGAATTCGTCTAGAGGGTAACCGGTTGGACTCCGGGGGCGCCCGTGGGGAAAACTGGGTGATCGTGACCAAGACCAGCAGCTTCACCGCCCCGAAGGGGGTCCCGGATTACGTGCCGCCCGGATCGGCCGAGTTCGTCGCTGTGCGCGACGGCTTGATCGACGCCGCCCGACTGGCCGGATACGGGCATATCGAGCTGCCGATCTTCGAACAGACCGCCCTGTTCGCCCGGGGTGTCGGCGAGTCGACCGACGTGGTCAGCAAGGAGATGTGGACCTTCGCCGACCGCAACGGCGAGAGCTTCACCCTGCGCCCCGAAGGCACCGCGGGCGTGATGCGCGCGGTCATCCAGCACGGACTCGACAAGAGCGGTCAGCTGCCGCTCAAGCTCTGCTACGCCGGACCGTTCTTCCGCTACGAACGTCCGCAGGCGGGCCGGTACCGGCAGCTGCAGCAGGTGGGTATCGAGGCGATCGGCGTCGACGATCCCGCGCTCGACGCCGAGGTCATCGCGGTGGCCGACGCCGGTTTCCGCGGCCTCGGCCTCGACGGTTTCCGGCTCGAGATCACCTCGCTCGGCGACGAGACCTGCCGACCGCAGTACCGCGAGTTGCTGCAGGAATTCCTGTTCGGCCTGCCGCTGGACGAGGAGACCCGCCGCCGCGCCCAGATCAACCCGCTGCGCGTGCTCGACGACAAGCGCCCCGAGGTCCGCGAGCTCACCGCGAACGCGCCGCTGATGATCGACCACCTCTCGGAATCGGCGAAGACCCACTTCGAGCAGGTGCTCGCGCACCTCGACGCGCTCGGCGTGCCGTACGTGGTGAACCCGCGCATGGTCCGCGGCCTGGACTACTACACCAAGACCACCTTCGAATTCGTGCACGACCAGCTCGGCGCGCAGTCCGGCATCGGCGGCGGCGGCCGCTACGACGGGCTGATGGCCGAACTCGGCGGGCAGCCGCTGTCGGGCATCGGCTTCGGCATCGGGGTCGACCGGACGGTGCTGGCGCTGGCGGCCGAGGGCAAGACGGCCGCCGACCCGGCGCGCTGCCAGGTGTACGGCGTCGCCCTCGGTGACGCCGCCAAGGCGCGGCTGGTGGCGCTCGCCGGGGAGCTGCGCGGCGCGGGTATCAGCGTCGACCTGGCCTACGGCGGACGCGGGATGAAGGGCGCGATGAAGGGCGCCGACCGCTCGGGCGCGAAGTACACCCTGGTTCTGGGCGATCGTGACCTCGAGGAGCACGCGATCGGGGTCAAGGAGATGGGCACCGGCGAGCAGCGTCAGGTGCCGCTCGGCGAGGTCGTCGGGGTGCTGCGCACCGCGCTCGGGCACTGAGCCCGCCGGTGTGCGGCGCGGTACTCTGACCGCGCCGCGCGCCGGGTGGGCCGGGACGTGGTGGAGAGGGACAGGGTGGACGGGAAGTCCGCGGCGGAACCGGTCGGCATCGACCTGGTGGCGCCGGAGGTGTTCGCGCCGATGCTGCGCAGGCTCGCGGTGGGCGCGCTGGGCGTCGGCCTCGCGGTGACGCTGGTGTCGGCGGTGTGGTTGAGCTGGCCGTACGCGATCGTCCTCGGCCTGGTCGTCGCCGTGCCGACCATCGGGTACGTCGTCGCGTTCCGGCGTCGGCGGATGTGGTTGAGCGGCACCGTGATCCGCGCGCATCGGCTGTTCGGGGAGCGCCGGATCGACCTCGCCGACGCGACCGGTGTGCAGCTGCTGGTGTTCCCCGGCAGGCTGAGCCGGATCGTGCTGAAGGTGACCGCGGGCGCCGAGATCCAGCTGATCCCGCTGGCGATGTACACCGACGCGGGCAGCGGCCGCGAACTGCACCTGCTGGGCCTGCGCACGCTCGCCGACGCCCTGGCCGCGAGCGAACTCGCCGCCGCGGTGTCGATCTCCGACGTGCTGGTGCAGCAGTTGCGCGCCGAGGCCCGGGATGCCGCGCTGGGCGAGCGTCCGCTGTATCGCGGGGTGCGCCTGGTCCGCGACAAGGACGCCGTCGCCACGGTCGTGCTCACCGATGCCGAGGTGGCCTCGCTCGTCTGAATCTCCCGTCGGGGCCGGGTGGTCGTTCGACGACCGGGGCTCGGTCCCTCATCCGAACAGGGCGAGTTGAGCGTCCGCCGGAGCGGGTTCCGGTGCGGCGGGTGTCGTGCAACCCTGCGGACGGCGCAGATCGTAGGCGTCCAGCAGGGGATTCACGCGCTCCCGTAACCAGGTGGCGTACGCGGGGGCGACGTTGGCGCCACGACCGTAGAGCTGGCGGTACCGGCGCATCAGGGCTGGGTGCTCGGTGCCGAGCCACTCGAGGAACCACGCGCGGGTGCTGCCGCGCAGATGCATGGGAAACGCGACGGCGCTGGTGGCGCCCGCCTCGGCGATCGCGGCGAACAGGGCGTCCAGGTGCGCGCTGCTGTCGGTGAGGCAGGGGATCACCGGCGCCACCATCACATGGACCGCGAAACCCGCGTCGGCGAGTGCGCGCACCAGGTCCAGGCGCGCGCGTGGCGCCGGCGTGCCCGGTTCGAGCCCACGGTGCAGGTCCGTGTCGAGGATCGCGATCGACACCGCGACGCTGACCTCCACCCGCCGGGCCGCCTCGGTGAGCAGCGGCAGATCGCGGCGCAGCAGCGGGCCCTTGGTGAGGATCGAGAACGGTGTGCCCGCGTCGGTGAGGGCAGCAATGATGCCCGGCATCAACCGGTATCGGCCCTCGGCCCGCTGATACGGATCGGTGTTGGTGCCCAGCGCGACCGCCTCGCGCCGCCAGGACCGGCGGCCGAGCTCGCGGCGCAGGACCGCCGCCACATTGGTCTTCACCACGATCTGGGAGTCGAAGTCGCGCCCCGCGTCGAGATCGAGGTACTCGTGGCTGCTCCGGGCGAAGCAGTACCGGCAGGCGTGCGTACACCCGCGCATCGGATTGATCGTCCAGCGGAACGGCAACGACGAGTTCTCCGGCATCTTGTTCAGCGCGCTCTTGCACAGCACCTCGTGGAAGGTGACCCCGTCGAACTCGGGCGTGCGGACGGATCGGACCAGCCCCGCCCTGGTCAATCCGGGCAGGGCGCCGTCCTCGACGTCCAGGGTCTGCGCTTGCCACCGCACCCATCGAGTCGAACATATGTTCCCCTGGGTGCGCAAGTCAACGGTGGCCACACCTTCGCCGTGTCGGCGGAATCGCTTGGTATGCACCGTATTCCGTTCGACGTGGAAGTCTATGTCCAGCGTGTTCGGTCGAGCTCCTGCTTCATCTGTGAGGTGGCGGGCAGCCCCGGCAGCCCCGGCAGCGACGGATGGCACGAGGTGGTCGCCGAAACCGAGGCATTGGCATATTTCGCCGTTGCCTCCAGGGGTCCCGTATCACGAGCAGCAGGTCCATGCGCTGATGGCGGAACGGGGTCTTGCCCTGGACGCCGGAGCAGGCCGGCGCGTTGGCCCGGCGCCTGCGTGCTGCCCTGGGGAAATGATGACGCGGGGGTCGACGTCTGAACGATGTCGAGCTCAGCGGCTGTCGAGTGGGCGGTCACCGGAATTGCGGGCCGGGTGAACGTCTCGTCCACCGCCACCGGGATAGAGGGTCCTGTAGTAGCCGCCGCGCTCGCGGGCGGTGCGGTTGTTGCGCTCCATCAGGCGTAGGTGCGCCTCGACGTAGTGGGTGAACGACGGCGCGCACTGGGCATCCAGGTCCGGCGCGGAGTCGGACCACCGCATGACCGGCTGGTCGAACCCGCCGATCGCCCGCACGTAGTCGAACGTGTAGCCCTGGTGGGTGAGCACGACAGCGGCGTCGGGCGGCAGCGTCCACGTGCCGCCGGCATCGTCGACGATCTCTCGCGCGTCCTCGCGCAGCTGATCGAAGTCGCGGGCACCCCCCGCAGTCGCTGCCCCGGAACAGATCGCCGCGCGCCTCACCCATCTGCAGCAGATACTGGCGGAACACCTCGGGAAACCGACCGCCCACCCGCGCCTCGATCGCCTCGAGCTCGGCGCTGGTGCAGCCTTCGAAGGTGCGGAGACGGGCTTGATACCGGTCGATCAATTCCTGCGGTGTGTCGACGAAGACGTGCTCCGGGGCGGCCGCGAGCGCGACCAGTCGCGACTTCCATCCCTCGACAACGGCTTCGGCGCTCGACTGCGGACGCATGGACTCGATCATGGCACCGGGGTTCGAGGTGGGCGGAGGTGATGGTCGGCCGCGAGGCCGGTGCGCGCGTAGAATCGCAGGTGGCGGGCCGTTCGGCTCGGCGGGTGTCTCGGTGGGCGTGCACGATGAGAAGGCCGGTGGTGGCCGCGGCCGTTGCGCAACTCGCGCTCGGTCTGCTGTTTCCCGGTGCCGATGCGGTATCCGGGGTGAGTTACGTCGCGCTCGGTGACTCCTATGCCGCCGCGCCCGGTCTGCTCGATCCCGTTCCCGGCAGCCCGCCGCTGTGCACGCGCTCGGCGGCGAACTATCCGCATCGGCTGGCCGCGGCGACGGGGTGGGAGCTCACCGACGTCAGCTGTGCCTCGGCGGCGACCGCGCACCTCGGCACCGCCCAATATGCCGATCAGCCACCACAATTCGACGCCTTGTCGGCGCGGACGGGGATCGTCACCTACCAGCTCGGTGGTAACGACGGGAATCTGTTCCAGACCATGGTGCTGTCGTGCGTCGCGGTGAATCTCGGCAATGCCGCCGACGTCGGCGCACCGTGTCGCGACGCGTGGGGATCGCGGTTCAGCGACGACATCGCCCGCTACGAGCCCGCGATGGGAGCCGCCATCGCGCGGGTGGGGGAACTCGCGCCGAACGCGCGAGTCTATGTGCTCGGGTATCCGGCGGTGCTGCCCGAATCGGGCCGCTGCTATCCGCGGATTCCGCTCAGCACCCTCGACACCGCCTACGCGCGGGGCGTCGAGCTCGAGCTCAACGCCGCGCTGCGGCGGCAAGCCGAAGCCAACGGCGCGACCTACCTCGACATCTACACCCCCGGCATCGGCCACGACGCGTGCCGCGAGCCGGGCACCCGGTGGATCGAGCCACTGGTTCCCGGCGAGCCGAATGCCACACCGGTGCACCCCAACGCCGCGGGACAGCAGGCCACCGCGGAGATCGTCCACGCGGCGGTGCGGGCCGCGGCGTAGGGGCTGTGCTCAGGCGGTGCGCGGTGCGCGCAGGAAATCGACCAGGTCGGCGACGGTTTCCGCGGTGGGCCGCGGGTGGTAGCCGAGTTCGCGTTCGGCCTTGCCGTGGTCGACGATCGGGGCCGACAGGATGGCGCCGAGGGCGGCCTTGGACAGGATGTCGGAGCCGAAGCGCTTGCCGATCGGCTCCACGATCGGCAGGACCGCGCCCAGGGCCTTGGCCGGAATCGCGAAGCGCGGCCCCTTGGCGCCGGTGCGCGCCGCGGCCATCCGGCACAGGTCGAGCAGTGACGTCATATAGCCGCCGAGCAGATAGTTCTCGCCGGTGCGGCCCTTCTCGCCCGCCAGGATCAGTCCGTGCGCCACGTCGCGCACGTCGACCAGGTCGAAGCCGCCGCCGATCATCACCGGCGTCCGGCCGCGCATCGCCTCGGCGGTGACGCTGTTGAGACGTGAGAGCCGGTCGGGATGGTCGACCGGACCGTAGACACCGGTCGGGTTCACGATCACCGCGTCGAGGCCGCGCTCGATCACCGTGCGCAGTTCCTGCTCGCCCGCCCACTTGGACCGGTCGTACACCGGCAGACCCGGATCCGCCGAGCGGACGGTGGTCTCGTCGATGTGCCCCGCCCGGTACTGATCGAACGCGTGGATGGAGCTGGTGTGCACGAAACGGCGCACCCCGACCTCGAGCGCCGCCTCGGCGGTGACCCGCACGCCCTCGGTGTTCACCCGCCATGCCAGGTCGTTCTTCTCCGCGAGGGTGATCAGCGCGACCAGGTGGTAGACGACCTCGGCGCCCGCCAGGGCCGTGCGCATCGACGCCGGATCGAGCACGTCACCGGAGACCCAGGTGACGGCGGGATCGGAGATGGTCGGCGCGGCGCGGTCGATGGCCACCACTTCGTGGCCTCGCTCGAGGAGCTGCGGGATCAGGTTGGAACCGAGGTAGCCGGCTGCGCCGGTCACTGCGACCTTCATTCCGCCGAGGATATAGAACATGTTCTAGTTTTGAAAGCGAATGCCGCAGATCGGAGCCGACACGGGTCGATCCTGGTCGGGGTATTCGGCTATATTTGGCGCACTGCGCCCTCGGGCGGCCGCGTCGGGAGTTTCGCGGCTTCCGATCGCGGTCTCAGAGCAGCCTTTTCACGACGAGTTGGGGGATTCGCATGACCGATCTCTCGGTGCAGACCGATGCCGTCGCCGCCTTCGCGGGGACGAATGCCGCAGTGGCGGGGGATATCGCCGCGGCCGGCATCAACGACGCGGCGAGCAACGTCGCCGCGATGACCCCGGTGTTCGGGCTCATCGGCGCCGACTACCTGGCGATGTTCGCGGTCGCGCAGGCCTTGCAGGCCAAGGACATCAACGACCTGTCCGCGAAGTTCTCCAAGCTGTCCGACGCGGCGTTCACCTCGTCGGTGCAGTTCGACGCGACCGATGTGGCCAATGCCGCCGATCTCGCGCGCCAGGCCGCCGGGATCGGAGGCGCGGCATGAAGCCGCTGAGCACCGGCGACTCGGGCGTCATCACGCCCGACGTCGCGATGGCCACCGCCGACGCCGCGACGCAGTCGGCGCTGGGTGCCGTCCCGGTCGACTACACCGATCAGGCCATCCTCGACGTGCCGCTCATGCAGCTGCCCGAGGAGGTCGTCACCGCCGAGGACCCGGTCTTCACCCTCGCGCAGAAGATCACCGAGGAGACCCAGCAGGCCGCCGTCTCCCCGGCGGGCCTGTCCGGGCTGTCCGGTCTCGGCACCGGGGACGTCGACGCCCAGGACATCCTCTCCGGCGTCTCCGCCGACGCGTCGGCGGCGCTCAGCGGCGCCCAGACCGCCTTCGGCCAGGCCGCCGGACCCGCCCTGGCTGCCGCGCAGACGGCGTTCGATCAGGCCAAGAGCGCCTTCACCGGCGCGTCGACCGGGGGCACCGGCACCTCCGGCGGCACCGCGAACTCCGCCGCCGCGACCACCCTGTCCGAGGACCCGGTCACCGCGCTGATGAACGGGCTCTCGATCCCCGCGCTGCCGGGTATCGACTCGCTGTTCGACCCGATCCTGCAGCTGCTCAACAGCTTCGGCACCGGCGTGTTCGGCTCGCTCGACCCCACCAGCATCCTGAGCCAATCGTCCTCGCTGATCGAATCGGCGATGACCGTGGCCCAGGGAGGCTTGAAGACCGTGCAGCAACTGTGGGAGGGCGAGTCCGCCGACGCGGCGACCACCGCCAGCCAGCAGGCACAGGTCGAGGGCCAGGAGACCAGCCAGCGCGGCTTCGACATCGCCGCGCTCACCGAGCAGGCCGCCGCCGTCGTGCAGTCGGGCAACGCGCAGCTCTCGGCGATCGCCACCACCTTCGCCGCGCAGGCCACCGCGCTGGCGCCGACGATCATGCTGCCGCCCACCCAGGCCACGCTGATCGGCCTGGCCACCGAGCATCTCGGGTCCGCGGTCACGGTCGTCAACACCACCCGTGGACAGCTGGCCGGGCACACCGCTCAGCTCAACGGCGCGGTGTCGCAGCTCGCGGCGCAGAGCGGCCTGCCCTCGCCCGAGGAAGCGCTGTCGGCGGTCTCGGAGAACATCGGCGAACCCCTGCTCACCCAGGCCGAGAGCGCCCTCACCGGCACCGGTGACGACACCACCGCCGCCGCGGCGAGCACCGGCTCGCCCACCACCACCCCGGGCTCCACCTCGGCCGCCGGGCTCGGTACCGGCGGCACGGGCGGCTCCGGCGGTGGCAGCGGCGCCGCGCTCGGCGCGCTCGGCACCGCGCGCGGCGGCTCGGGTGGCAGCGCCGGTGGCGGCGGTACCCCGAGCACGGGCACACCCAAGGCCACCACGGCGGTGCCGGGCGCCACCGTGCCCGGCGGGCGCGTGATGACGGCCGGCATGGGCACCGGTACCGGCCTCGGCACCACCACGGGCACCGGCACCAGCGGATCGGGCTTCATGGGTGGCGGCGCAGGCGCGGGCGCAGGCCAGCGCAACAACGACGACGAACACAGCCGTACCGTGCAGCCCTACCAGAGCCGTACCGGCAACGACGACCTCACCGGCCCCCTCGGCGAATCCACGCCCGAGGTCATCGGCGCGGTCCACGAGGACGAACGCGACGCCGACGAAGACCGGTTCTGAGCGAACACGACGCAGCCCCGGGAACTCTCCGGTTCCCGGGGCTGCGTCGGTGCGCGGTCAGCTCTTCTTGAAGGCGTCGACCAGCTTCTTGGTGAGGTCGGCGAAGCGCTTGCGCGCCGCCTGTTGATCGGGGTCGAGGCCGTCGGTGGAATCGGGGGAGTAGACGACCAGGTGCGCCTCGCCCTCGGCGTCCTCCGGCATCAGGTCGATGATCTGGGTGCCCTTGCCCTCACCGGCCGGGATGCCGAAGTCGATCTCCTTGAGCGCCTCGATCTCCGCGCGCGCGGCCGCGAGCACGTCGGCGGGCACGGTGCCGGTCACCTGCTTGGCCGCGGTCTCGGGCTTGCGGTCGTTGCTCACCGCGTCCGGGGAGTGCACGGCCTTGCCGTCGGGGAAGACCTGCAGGACCGGCCGGAGGTCGGTCCGCTGGGACCAGCCGTCGGGGATCGTGGTGACGCTGATCAGGGGTAGCGGCGCCGGATCGGCATGGGCGACGGCGCTCACGCCGGGCAGGGCGAGAGCGCAGACGAGCAGTCCGGTCATGGTCAGGCGCATGGGTACCCCTCGATCGAAAGTCGGTGCGACGGCGTCGCGTTCGGGGGTCAGCGTAGCCCGGGTGGGTTGTTCAGGTCACCCGCGGAATAGGTGTCGCACGCCTTCACCGAGCCGGTCTTGTACCCGGCGAGGAACCACTTCTGGCGCTGCTCGGACGAACCATGGGTCCACGACTCGGGATTCACCCCGCGCCCGGCCGCACGCTGGATGCGGTCGTCGCCGACGGCGTTGGCGGCCGAGAGTGCGTCGCGGATGTCGGTGTCGGACAGCGGCTTCAGGAACGGCTGGCTGCCGCCGGGCGCGTTCTGCTTGTCGGCGTAGTAGGCCCAGATCCCGGCGTAGCAGTCGGCCTGCAGTTCGGTGCGCACCGCGCCGGATTCGGCGCCCTTGGGGTCGCGCTGGGCGCGGCCGATGTCGCCGAGCTGGTTCTGGATGTGGTGGCCGACCTCGTGCGCGACCACGTACTCCTGGGCCAGCGGTCCGGCGCTCGCGCCGAAGCGGTCGGTGAGTTCTTGGAAGAAGCTGGTGTCGAAGTAGGCGGTCTGGTCGGCGGGGCAGTAGAACGGGCCGACGTCACTGGTGGCGTTGCCGCAGCCGGTGGCCACCGCGCCGGAGAACAGCACCAGCTTCGGTTCGACATAGCGCTTGCCGGTCTGCTTGGGCAGCTCCTGCGACCACACCGCGTCCAGGCTCTGCGCGGTGAGCACCACCCGGCAGTCGACGTACTTGTTGGCGTCGGCACCGGTCTTGCAGTGCGCGGGCGTGCCCGCGGTGCCCTGCTGACCCGCCTGCTGCTCGTTCTGGGCGCCGGTGAAGTTGCCGAGGACCGAGCCCGGATCGCCGCCGAGGAGCAGGGTGAGCACGACCAGGATCAAGCCGCCCGCGCCACCGCCGAGTGCGAGCTTGCCGCCCATCCCCGGGCCGCCGCCGGAGGAGGCCCGGCCTGGATCGATCTGCATACCTTCGTTGAAGGTCATCGCCGTACTCGCCTTCGCTAGGTTGACCAGCTGTCCTGCAGCATGATTCACCGCCCCGGACGCGACTGACGGCGGGCATGCGTCACAAGCTTGACACGGCGACCGCGATATCGGTTTCCACTCGGGGATCGTGTCTCACTACGATGGCAGTGCACCTGGTCGTCTCCGCCGGTGCGACGAGTCGTCGAAAGGAATACCGTGCTGCGCACCCACTTGGCTGGTTCGCTGCGAAGCGAGCACGCCGGTCAGACCGTCACCCTCACCGGCTGGGTGGCCCGGCGTCGTGACCACGGTGGGGTGACCTTCATCGATCTGCGCGACGCGTCCGGCGTCGCGCAGGTGGTCTTCCGCGAGGGCGAGGCGGCCGAGCAGGCCCACAAGCTCCGCGCGGAATTCTGTGTGCAGGTCACCGGTGTGGTGGAGCAGCGCCCCGACGGCAACGAGAACCCGGAGCTGCCGACCGGTCAGATCGAGGTCAACGCCTCGGAACTGATCGTGCTCAACGAGAGCGCCCCGCTGCCGTTCCAGCTCGACGAGACCCCCGGTGACGAGGCCCGCCTCAAGTACCGCTACCTCGACCTGCGCCGCGAGGGCCCCGGCCATGCCATCCGGCTGCGGTCCAAGGTCAACGCCGCCGCCCGCGAGGTGCTCGGCCGCCACGAGTTCATCGAGGTCGAGACCCCGACCCTGACGCGCTCGACCCCCGAGGGCGCCCGCGACTTCCTGGTCCCCGCCCGCCTGCAGCCGGGCAGCTTCTACGCCCTGCCGCAGAGCCCGCAGCTGTTCAAGCAGCTGCTGATGGTCGGCGGCATCGAGCGCTACTACCAGATCGCGCGCTGCTACCGCGACGAGGACTTCCGCGCCGACCGGCAGCCGGAGTTCACCCAGCTCGACATCGAGATGAGCTTCGTGCGCCAGGAGGACGTGATCCTGCTGGCCGAGGACATCCTGGTCGCGCTGTGGAAGCTCGTCGGCCACGACATCACCACCCCGATCCCGCACATGACCTACGCCGAGGCCATGCGCCGCTTCGGGTCGGACAAGCCCGACCTGCGCTTCGGCGTCGAGATCACCGAGCTCACCGACTACTTCGCCAACACCCCGTTCCGGGTGTTCCAGTCCGAGTACGTCGGCGCGGTCGTCATGCCCGGCGGCGCGAGCCAGCCGCGGCGCCAGCTCGACGCCTGGCAGGAGTGGGCCAAGCAGCGTGGCGCCAAGGGCTTGGCCTACATCCTGATCAACGAGGACGGCACCCTGGGCGGCCCGGTCGCCAAGAACCTGTCCGACGCCGAGCGCGAGGGTCTGGCCAAGCAGGTCGGCGCCGAGCCCGGCGACTGCGTGTTCTTCGCCGCGGGCCAGACCAAGCCGAGCCGGGCCCTGCTGGGCGCCGCGCGCGGCGAGATCGCCCGCAAGTGCGACCTCATCGACCCGAACGCCTGGGCCTTCGTCTGGATCGTCGACGCCCCGATGTTCGAGCCCACCGCCGACGCCACCGCCAGCGGCGACGTGGCCCTGGGCTACTCGGCCTGGACCGCGGTGCACCACGCGTTCACCTCGCCCAAGCCGGAGTCGATCGACACCTTCGACACCGACCCGGGTTCGGCGCTGGCCTACGCCTACGACATCGTCTGCAACGGCAACGAGATCGGTGGCGGTTCGATCCGTATCCACCGTCGTGACGTGCAGGAACGCGTGTTCAAGGTGATGGGCATCGACCACGACGAGGCCCAGGAGAAGTTCGGCTTCCTGCTCGACGCCTTCTCCTACGGCGCCCCGCCCATGGGCGGCATCGCCTTCGGCTGGGACCGCATCACGGCGCTGCTGGCGGGCGAGGACTCGATCCGCGAGGTGATCGCCTTCCCGAAGACCGGCGGCGGCGTCGACCCGCTCACCGAGGCGCCCGCGCCGATCACCGCGCAGCAGCGCAAGGAAGCCGGCATCGACGCCAAGCCCGAAGCCAAGGGCGAGGCCAAGACCGCGGCCGACGCGAAAGCCGTTGCCGCGGAGAAATAGCGCGCACCACGGGGACCCGGTACCTTCTGGTCTGTTCACGCGCCGCGCCGCGGTGCCGACCGGAAGGGCCACCCTGTGCTTCACCTGCGTGTGATCTCGCCGCCCGAGCGGACCGATGCCCTGATGGGTGTGCTCGCGGCGGATCCGGGCGTCACCCACGTGACGCTCGCGCGCGGCGTCGCCGTCGAGCCCGCCGGTGATCTCGTCCAGGCCGATGTCGCCCGCGAGGCCGCCAACGCCGTGCTCGCCGACATCAAGAACCTCGGCATCGTGCACAGCGGCGGCATCACGCTCGGCCCGGTCGAGACCGTGCTCTCCGATGCCGCCGAGCACGCCGTGCACGAGGCGCCCGGCGACCCGGACGACGCGGTGGTCTGGGAACAACTCCAGGCCGAGACACACGAGGAATCCTCGCTCAACGCCACCTTCGTGGCCTTTCTGACGATCGCCTGCCTGCTGTCCTCGATCGGTGTGGCGACCAACTCGGCCGTCACCATCGTCGGCGCGATGGTGGTGGGCCCCGAGTTCGGGCCGCTGGCGGCGCTGTCGGTGGCGCTGGTGCGGCGCGAGTGGCGGCTGGCCCGGCGTTCGCTCATCGCCCTGGTCGTCGCGTTCCCGATCGCCATGGCGGTGACGGCGGTGGCCACGATGATCTGGGAGAAGATCGGCTGGATCACCACCGAGGGTGTGCTCGACGCGCACAACGTCGACTTCATCTACCAGGTGGGGCCGTTCTCCCTGGTGGTGGCCGTGCTTGCGGGTGCGGCCGGCATGCTCTCGCTGGTCACCTCGAAGTCCGCGGCGCTGGTCGGTGTGTTCATCTCGGTGACGACGGTGCCCGCCGCCGGATACGCGGTGGTGGCCGCGACGATCGGCGAATGGCAGCGGGCGTTCCAGTCGGTCGGTCAGATCTCGGTGAACCTGCTCGGCATCGTCGTCGCCGGCGTGCTGGTGCTGTGGCTGCGTCCGCGCGCGGGCAACGAGGACGGTCCGTTCGAACGCCTCAAGCGCGCACTCGGGATGCGCACCCTGCCCGGGCGCTGAGCCCCCGCGTTCAGATCCGGGCGACCGGTCCGGCCGTGAGCACCCGATAGCCGTAGGTGACCGCGATCGCGCACACCGGACCGGCGACGAACAATCCGAGCCCGCACAGCACCAGGCCGACGGCGGTGACCAGCGAGATCGTCAGCGCCAGCAGCAGCGCGGCCCACAGATTGTTCACCACCAGGATCGCGCTCGCCTTGATCGCTTCCAGCGGACCGTAGTCCTGATCGATGACGAAGTGCAGCGAGAACATGCACAGGAACCCGACCACCAGCCCGGGCAGCAGGCACAGCGAGGACGCGAGCAGCGTCGCCGCGAAGGCCAACAGGGCGGTGAGCAGGACATTGCCCGCGTTCACGAAGCGGAAGAACGATCCGAAAGCCGGTGGGTATCCGTCGGTTTCGTAGAGCGCGCCGCGGATCATCACGGCCTGCAGCAGCCACAGCGCGACCGCGACCAGCAGGAACAGGAACAGCACCGTGAACAGCGAAGTGGGATCGAAGATCTGGACGATCGCGAGGACGGCCAGATAGATCAGCACCCCCACCGCCGTGACGCCGAGCCACGGGCCGGGATTGGCGCGGAAGCGCTCCCAGCCGTAGCTCAGTGACCGCCCGACATCGAGGGTCTGTGTTTCCGGCTGGTAGTAACCCTGCGGCTGCCGGCCGCCGGTGCCCGACACGCCGGGCGCGGGGGTGACCGGATAGCCCCCGGTGTCCGGTTTCGCCTGCGGCGCGGGATAACCGGGACCGGTGCCCGCAGGCCCGTACTGCGGTGCCGCCGGACCGTACTGTGGGGCCGCGTGGCCGGCGCCGGCAACCGGCGGGGCCGGCTCGAGCGGTTCGTCACCGTACTGCGCGGCGCCGGGCCCTTCGAACTGCGGATACCCTGCGCCACCGGCCATTCCGTGCCTGCTCGGCCCCTGGCTCGCCGCGGGCGGCTGACCAGGTCCCTCGTGGCGGCCCGTGCCTTCGGCGAACTGTCCGCCACCGCCGGAACGCGGTGGCCCACCCGGTGAATCGCTCGATGCGGCGTACGGTGTGTCGGTCACTGTGGTAGACCTTTCGACTCAACCGGTTTGCGGTGTGGCGCACAGCAGTTGACGATGAGAAAACCCGACGGCGCACTGGTGTGTCAAGCGAACAGGCACACCCGGCGCAACCCTGGCTCCAACACGCCGAGCGACGCGGAAAGGTTGTGTAACCGCTCGCTAGAAGTGACCAGGTACGAGTAGCTTGAGAGGCGATGACCGCACTATTGGCCGAACGCGCCGCCGACGTCGTGTCCGCAGCACAACAGTTGCTCACAAAGCGAATGGGTGCTCCGGTGAAGCTGAGTGATCCGATGGAGCTCAGTGGCAGTGGCAGGACAACAGTCCTGCGGGTGCGTGTCGCGGAGAACGCTTTCTCGTTGCCGCGCACGCTGATCGTGAAACAGGTGCGCGGTACCGCCTCGGACCGCGTCACCGGTGGCATGGCGCCCGGAGTCGCCAGCATCGATGCCGCGTTCCTGCGCGAGGCGGTGTCCTACCAGTTCACCACCGCGCTCAGCCGCGAACAGCGCCCCGGCGCCTACCTGATCGCGCACAGCGTGCCGGACCGGCTGCTGGTGCTCTCGGATCTGGGCGAGAACGCGCTGCTCACCTCCGTGCTGCAGACCCGCGCCGAGCCCGGCACGCGCAACTCGCTGATGGCGTTCGCGCAGGCGCTGGGCCGGATGCACGCGGCGACCGTCGGGCGCGAGCCGGACTTCGTCGCGCTGATGCGGCGGGTCGACTCGGCGCACCGCGTCGACGGCATCGCCCAGCAGGCCCAGGCCGCGATCGCCGACGTCCCCGGTCTGCTGCAGACCGAACTCGGCATCGAGGTCCCCGGCGAGATCGCCGAACGCATCGTGCACGGCAACCGGCTGTTCACCGGCGGCCGCTACCGCGCGTTCAGCCCGTCGGACCTGTGCCCCGACAACGTGATCATGAACGACGAGGGCGCCCGCTTCCTCGACTACGAGTGGGGCGGATTCCGCGACGCCACGCTCGACATCGCCTACGCGCTGGTCTCGTTCCCCGGCTGCCTGTGCGATTTCGAGCTGTCGCGCAGCCGGGCCAGGGAGATGGTGGAGGCGTGGCGCTCGGCCGTGGTCGGCGTGTGGCCGTCGCTGGCCGACGACACGGTGCTGGCCGAGCGGATCCTCGAGGCGCGTCTGATCTGGGTGTGGCTGTCCACGTACTGGTTCCTGCCCGCCGACCACACGCGCATCGCCACCGCCAGGGAGCACGGCCTGTCCGTGCCGCGCTCGGAGGCGCTGATCAATCGCTGGTCGGCCCTGGCCGAGGACGCCAGGGTCACCGGCGACGACGCGGTCGGCGATTTCGCCGAACAGGTGTCGGCGATGCTCGAGGAACGCTGGGCGGAGTAGCGAGCTCCCCACTTCCCGGCGCGACGGGAGTACCGTCGCGGTGGTCCGAGGAAGTAGGGAGCAGCAGTGCCGAATCCGGTCAGTGTCACCGTCGTCCGCAAGCAGTGGTTGACCCCGCACCTGGTGCGGATCGTCGGCGCCGTGGGCCCGGAATTCACGCCGAACGCCTTCACCGACGCCTACGTGAAGCTCGTCTTCCCGCCGCCGGGCGTCGAGTATCCGGAACCGCTCGACCTCGACACCGTGCGTGCGACCCTCGGCCCGGAGAGTCAGCCGGTGCTGCGCACCTACACCGTGCGGTCCTACGACGCCGCACGGCGCGAGATCAGCATCGACTTCGTGGTGCACGGTGACGAGGGCATCGCGGGGCCGTGGGCGCGGGCGGTCGAGCCGGGCGCGCGCTTCTGGCTGAACGGGCCCGGCGGTGCCTTCGCCCCCGACCCCGCGGCCGACTGGTATCTGTTCGCCGGGGACGAGTCGGCGCTGCCGGCCATCGCCGCGGCCCTCGACGCGGTGCCCGCGGGCGCGCCCGCGCTCGTGTTCGTCGAGGTGGGCGGCCCCGAGGACGAGATCGCGCTCACCTCACCCGGCGACCTGCGCCTGCGGTGGGTGCATCGCGGCGTGTCCTCGGACCTGATCCCCGACGATCTGGCCGGCGAGCACGCGCCGCTGGTGGCCGCCGTTCGCGCGGCCGAGTGGCTGCCCGGGCAGGTGCACGCCTTCGTGCACGGCGAGGCCGAGGCCGTGATGCGCCACATTCGCCCCTACCTGCGCACGGAACGCGGCGTCGCGCCGAAATGGTTCTCGATCTCCGGGTACTGGCGGCGGGGACGCTCCGAGGAGGGGTTCCGCGAGTGGAAACGCGCGTTCGCGGCCGAGGGCGCCTGAGAGAGATCACGCCGTCGACGATCGGGGGGTGGTTCGCCGAGGGTCCCGCGTGGCGACGATGCCGAGTGCGCCGGGTGCCATGAGTCGCCGGGGTCACCCGGCCAACGCCGAGTGCTTGCGCAGCAGGTGGGCGCGTTCGACGGTGTTGTCGGTGAGCAGCAGGGCGGCCTCGTAGGCGGCGATCGCCTCGTCGGTGCGGCCCACCTCCGCCAGGAAGGCGGCGCGGGCGGCGTCGAGGTAGCCGTAGGTCGCCAGCGCGGGCTCGTCGCCGAGCGGGCGCAGCAGCGCCAGGGCCTGGGTGGGATCGCCGGCCAACCCGACGGCGATCGCGTGGTTGAGCCGGGCGACCGGCGATGGCCACACGCGCAGCAGCAGCCGGTAGAGCCCGATGATCTCCGGCCAGTCGGTGTCGGCCCAGGTGGGCGCCTCGTCGTGGACGGCGGCGATGGCCGCCTGCAGCGTGTACCGATCCGTGTGCGGCAGCGCCTGTTTCACCAGCGCGATGCCCTCGGAGATGGCCGCGTGGTCCCAGCGGCCGCGGTCCTGGAACTCGAGCGTGATCAGCTCGCCCGTCGCGTCCACCCTGGCCGCGCGGCGGGCATCGGTGAGCAGGATCAGCGCGAGCAGCCCGGTGACGGCCGGGTCGTCGGGCACCAGCGCGTGCATCATCCGTGCCAGTTGGCGGGCGCGGCCCACCAGATCGGTGCGGACGAGTTGCTCGCCGACGGGCGCGGTGTGGCCGGTGGTGAACAGCAGATGGATGACCGCGCAGATCGCGTCGAGGCGGTGCGGCAGCTCGCGCACCGAAGGCACCCGGTACGGGATCGCGGCCACCGCGATCTTCTTCTTCGCCCTGGTGATCCGCGCGGCCATGGTCGCCTCGCTCACCAGGAACGCGCGGGCGACCTCGGCGGTGGTCACGCCGCAGACCAACCGCAGGGTCAGCGCCACCTGTGCCGGGCGGGCCAGCGCCGGATGACAACAGGTGCTGATCAACCGGAGCCGGTCGTCGGGAATCGCCGGGCCGTCGAGGTCGGCCAGGGCCAGGTCGGCGGGATCGGCGACCGGTTCGTCGACGACCAGGCGCGGCAGCGTGCGGCGCAGGGTGCTGTCGCGTCGCAGCAGGTCGAGTCCGCGCCGCCGGGCGACGGTGGTCAGCCACGCGCCGGGCCTGGCCGGGACGCCGTCGCTCGCCCAGGCGGTCAGCGCCGCGGCGTAGGCGTCCTGCACGCATTCCTCGGCCAGGTCGAAGTCGCGGACCAGGCGCACCGTCGCGGCGAGCACGAAGGCCCATTCGCGACGGTGCGCCTGCTCGACGGCCGCGGCCGCCGCCGTTGTCACGGCTGCGGGAAGACCTTGATCGGGCGCACCTCGACGCCCCCGGTCGGCGCGGGAACCTGCGCGGCGAGCGCGATCGCCGCGTCCAGGTCCGGTGCCTCGAGCAGGTAGTAGCCGCCCAGTGCTTCCTTCGCCTCGGCGAAGGGGCCGTCGGTGATGACGACCTCGCCGTCGGCTTCGTGGCGCAGCGAGGTCGCGGTGCCGGTGGGCTGCAGGGCGTGGCCGCCGAGGTTGGCGTCACCGGCGAGCTGCTGGAAGGCGCGGTGCGCGGTGAGCATGTCACCGAGCTCGGTGGGGGACATGGCGGCGTAGGTGGCTTCGTCGCCGTAGATCAGGACCAGGTACTGGCTCATGAGGGCTCTCCTTCGGATCTTCGGCTGCCCGCTCGTCGGGTGGCCGTACAGTTCCGACGGGCGAGTGCGGCCGCGATCGACAGCCGCTCGAAGAAATTCTGCGCCGATTTTCGTGGCGCCGGGAGAGTCCGCGCTCAGTGGACCGGTCGCGGTTCCACCCGACCGCCGGAGGGCACCGCGAAGGAGACGGCGTGTCGCACGCCGGTGGCCGGGTCGTTGACGTCGAACACGTAGAACCAGTCCATCCGCGCCTGCTCCGGTGTCACCTCCAGCACGCCGTAGCCGTGCGAGTCCAGCTCCACGTAGCGCAGATGATGGTTGGCGGCCTTGATGGCCTCCTCCGCGGGGACCGAGGCGGTGCGCGGCGGCACCTTCAGCAGGTCGCCGACGCTGGACGAGGTGATCGAGGGGACGACGAATTCCGCGCCGACGGTCGGTCCGCCGGGGTAGTTCGCGGCGTCGAGGGGCAGGTCGGCGGCCCAGGAGGTGTGGATGTCGCCGGTCAGGAACACCACATCGCCGACCTCGTTGTCGGCGATCGCGCGATACAGGGTGGCGCGGTCGGCGGTGTAGCCGTCCCACTGGTCGCCGTTGACGGTCAGGCCGCCCTGCGGCAGACCGAGCAGCGAGGTGATGGCGTCGGTGGTCGCCGGCTCGAGCGGCGGGAACACCACCGGGGCGACCATCACGGAGTTGCCGATCAGCTTCCACCGGGTGGGCGCGGACACCAGACCCGCGGTGAGCCATTCCATCTGGGCCCGGCCGGTGATCGTGCGGGCGGGATCGTCGGCGTGGCGCCAGCCCGCGCCGGGCCCGGCCTCCTTGTCGCGGTAGGTCCGCAGATCCAGCATCGAGAGCTCGGCGAGCGTGCCGAACCGCAACCGGCGGTAGATCCGCAGGCCGCCGTCGGCGCGGTCGGCGCGCACCGGCATCCATTCGAGGTAGGCCTGCGTGGAGGCGGCCTTGCGGTCCTGCCACGGGCCGCTGACGGCGGGATCGTGGTGGGAGGAGCCCTCGCGCCAGGAGTTGTCGGCGGATTCGTGGTCGTCCCAGGTGCACACGAACGGCACCGCCGCGTGCAGGGCCAGCAGATCGGGATCGGTCTTGTACTGGCCGTGCCGGATCCGGTAGTCGGCCAGGCTGACGATCTCGTGCACCGGATCGTGTCCACGGACCGCGCCGCCGCGCCCGGTGTACTCGCCGCGCCCGTACTCGTAGAGGTAGTCGCCCAGGTGCAGGACGGCGTCGAGATCGCCGCGCGCGGCCAGGTGGCGGTAGGAGGCGAACCAGCCGGCCTCCCAGTTCGAGCACGACACCACCCCGAGACGCAGTCGCTCGACCTCGGTGTCGTCGGCCGGGGCGGTGCGGGTGTGGCCGACGGGGGAGGTCTCGCCCAGGGCGGTGAAGCGATAGACGTAGTCGGTGCCCGCGGCCAGACCGGTCGCGTCGACCTTCACCGTGTGGTCGCCGTCCGCGGTGGCGGTGGCGGTCCCGGAGGCGGCGAGCCGGGTGAACGACTCGTCGGTCGCGATCTCCCAGCGGACGGTGGCCGCGTCGCCGAGCCCGGAACCCGGGGTCGCGTCCTCGGCGACGGTGACCCTGGTCCACAGGATCACCGCGCCCGGCAGGGGATCGCCCGAGGCGACACCGTGCCGGAACACCGCACCCGACGCGTGGGCGGGCGCGGCGGTCAGCAGGGCGGCGGCCGCCGCCGCGGTGCCGCCTTTGAACAGGGTGCGGCGAGCGAACTGTCCCACGGCGACCTCGGTGTTTTCGACCACGATCAGCGATCTCATCCCAGCGCGGCCCGGCGCGCAAGTCGGACACGCAAGAATTGGTCAGCCGTTCAACTCGCGGACCTGTCCGAGGGCATCGGTACCCTGCTCGACGTGAGTGACAGCCTGTTCGACGTGCCCGGTGCCGACCCAGCGCCCGCGCAGGGGCTCGACGCGGTGGTGCGGCGCGACCCCGGGGCGCCCCTGGCCGTCCGGATGCGGCCGCGCTCGCTCGACGAGGTGATCGGCCAGCAGCACCTGCTCGGCCCCGGCTCGCCGCTGCGGCGCCTGGTCGAGGGCTCCGGCGCGGCCTCGGTGCTGCTCTACGGCCCGCCCGGCACCGGCAAGACCACGCTGGCCTCGCTGTTGTCACAGGCCACCGGGCGCCGGTTCGAGGCGTTGTCCGCGCTGTCGGCGGGCGTGAAGGAGGTGCGCGCGGTCATCGACGTGGCCCGGCGCAGGCTGACGGTGGGGGAGCAGACCGTCCTGTTCATCGACGAGGTGCACCGCTTCTCCAAGACCCAGCAGGACGCGCTGCTGGCCGCGGTCGAGAACCGGATCGTGCTGCTGGTCGGCGCCACGACCGAGAATCCGTCGTTCTCGGTGGTCTCGCCCCTGCTGTCGCGTTCGCTGGTGCTGCAGCTGCAATCGCTCACGCCTGCCGACATCCGGTCGGTGCTCGACCGCGCGATCGCCGACGAGCGCGGCCTGGCGGGGGAGTACACGGTCACCGACGAGGCGCTCGACCACATCGTGCGCATCGCGGGCGGGGACGCGCGGCGCGCGCTCACCGCGCTGGAGGCCTCGGCGGAGTCCTCGCTCGACGGTGTCGTCGACGTCGCCCTGGTCGAGGCCAGCGTCGACAAGGCGGCCGTGCGGTACGACCGCGCGGGCGACCAGCACTACGACGTGATCAGCGCCTTCATCAAGTCGATCCGCGGTTCCGACGTCGACGCCGCCCTGCACTACCTGGCCCGCATGCTCACCGCGGGCGAGGACCCGCGCTTCATCGCCCGCCGCCTGATGATCCACGCCAGCGAGGACATCGGCATGGCCGACCCGATGGCCCTGCAGACCGCCACCGCCGCCGCTCAGGTGGTGCAGCTGGTCGGGCTCCCCGAGGCCAAGCTCGCGCTGGCCCAGGCCACGATCCACCTGGCCACCGCCCCCAAGTCCGGCGCGGTGACCTCGGCGCTCGGTGCCGCCATGGCCGACGTCGCCGCGGGAAAGTCCGGCGCCGTGCCGCCCCACCTGCGCGACGGTCACTACGCGGGGGCCGCCGCGCTGGGCAACGCGCAGGGCTACCGGTTCCCGCACAACGCGCGCGAGGGCGTGCTGGCCCAGCAGTACCCGCCCGACGACCTGGTCGGCACCGACTACTACGAGCCGACCGACCACGGCTTCGAACGGGAGGTCGGCGGCAGGCTGGGCAAGCTGCGCCGCATCGTGCGCGGGAAGTAGGTGGTCCCGGCGCGGTGTCGCCGAGACCACGGACTCCGGCGGAAAACAGGTGGAATGCAGGCGGTAGGCTGGACTGCTGTGCAGACCCACGAGATTAGACGGCGTTTCCTGGACCATTTCGTCCGTGCCGGACACACCGAGGTGCCCAGTGCCTCGCTGATCCTGGCCGACCCCAACCTGCTGTTCGTCAATGCGGGCATGGTCCAGTTCAAGCCGTATTTCCTGGGCCAGGAGGCACCGCCGTACTCGCGCGCGACCAGCGTGCAGAAGTGCGTGCGCACCGGTGACATCGACGAGGTCGGCGTCACCACCCGGCACAACACGTTCTTCCAGATGGCGGGCAACTTCTCCTTCGGCGACTACTTCAAGGAAGGCGCCATCACCCTGGCCTGGGAGCTGATCTCCAAGCCGCAGGAGGAGGGCGGCTTCGGTTTCGACCCCGAACGCATCTGGGTCACCGCCTACGAGTCGGACCCGGAGGCGGCCGAGATCTGGCATCGCGTCGCGGGAATCCCGAAGGAGCGCATCCAGTTCCGCGACGGCAAGGACAACTACTGGGACATGGGCGTGCCCGGTCCCGGCGGCCCCTGCTCGGAGATCTACTACGACCGCGGCCCCGCTTACGGCAAGGAAGGTGGCCCGGTCGCCGACGAGGACCGCTACCTCGAGATCTGGAATCTCGTTTTCATGCAGGACATCCGCGGCGAGCTGAGCCCCAAGCAGGGTCACCCGCCGGTCGGCTCGCTGCCGCGCAAGAACATCGACACCGGCATGGGTGTCGAGCGGGTCGCCATGCTGCTGCAGGGTGTGGAGAACGTCTACGAGACCGACCTGCTGCGCCCGATCATCGACAAGGCCGAGCAGCTCACCGGCCGCTCCTACGGCGTCGAACACGCCGACGACGTGCGCTTCCGCGTGATCGCCGACCATGTCCGCAGCTCCGCGATGCTCATCGCCGACGGCGTGAACCCCGGCAACGACGGCCGCGGCTACGTGCTGCGCCGCCTGCTGCGCCGCATCGTGCGTTCGGCCCGCCTGCTCGGCGCCGAGAAGCCGGTGATGGGCGAGCTGATGAAGGTCGTCTCCGACCTGATGTCGCCGTCCTACCCCGAGCTGGCCACCGACTTCGGCCGCATCGAGACCGTCGCGGTCGGCGAGGAGACCGCCTTCCTCAAGACCCTCAACACCGGCGAGACCCTCTTCGACAACGCCGCCACCGCGGTGAAGTCCAAGGGCGGCAAGCAGATCGCCGGCGCCGACGCCTTCGCGCTGCACGACACCTACGGCTTCCCGATCGACCTCACCCTCGAAATGGCCGCCGAGGCGGGCCTTTCGGTGGACGAGGAGGGCTTCCGCTCGCTCATGGCCGAGCAGCGTCAGCGCGCCAAGGACGACGCCCAGGCCCGCAAGCACGCGCACGCCGACCTGACCGTCTACAAGGAACTGGTCGACCGCGGCGCCACCGAGTTCACCGGCTTCGACGAGCTCACCTCCGAGGCGAACGTGCTGGCCCTGATCGCCGACGGCGTGCGGGTGCCCGCCGCGCAGGCAGGCCAGGACGTCGAGGTCATCCTCGACCGCAGCCCGCTCTACGCCGAGTCCGGTGGTCAGATCGCCGACCGCGGCACCATCACCGCGTCGGGCCTGAAGCTGCGCGTGAACGACGTGCAGAAGATCGCCAAGAAGCTGTGGGTGCACAAGTCGACGGTCGAGCAGGGCCAGATCACCGAGGGCGATGTGGTGCTCGCGCAGGCCGACCCGGCCTGGCGTCGCGGCGCCACCCAGGGCCACTCCGGCACGCACATGGTGCACGCCGCGCTGCGGCAGGTGCTCGGCCCCAACGCCGTCCAGGCCGGTTCGCTGAACAAGCCCGGCTACCTGCGCTTCGACTTCAACTGGCAGGGCGCGCTGAGCGAGCAGCAGAAGGCCGACATCGAGGCCGTCTCCAACGACGCGGTCGGCGCCGACTTCCAGGTCAACACCTTCGTCACCGATCTGCCCAAGGCCAAGGAGATGGGCGCGATGGCCCTCTTCGGCGAGAACTACGGCGACGAGGTGCGCGTCGTGGAGATCGGCGGCCCGTTCTCCATGGAGCTGTGCGGTGGCACCCACGTGGAGCACTCCTCGCAGATCGGCCCGATCACCGTGCTCGGCGAGTCGTCGGTCGGATCGGGCGTGCGGCGCGTGGAAGCCTTCGTCGGTCTGGACTCCTACAAGTACCTGGCCAAGGAGCGCGCGCTGCTGGCCGGTGTCGCGTCCTCGCTGAAGGTGCCCTCCGACGAGGTGCCCGGACGCGTCGAGCAGCTCGTGGAGCGGCTCAAGGTCGCCGAGAAGGAACTCGAGCGCACCAAGATCGCCGCGGTGCTGTCCTCGGCGGGCACGTTCGTCGAGCAGGCCGAGCGGGTGGGTTCGGTGCTGCTGGTGGCCGCGGCGGCGCCGGAAGGCGTCAACGCCGGTGATCTGCGCACCCTGGCCACCGACATCCGTGGCCGGTTCGGCAGCGATCCGGCGGTGGTCGTGCTGCTCGGCAACGCCGACGGCAAGGCGCCGTTCGTGGTGTCGGTGAACACGGGCGCCCAGGATCTCGGGTTCAAGGCGGGCGACCTCGTCGCCAGCTTCGGGCCGAGCATCGCCGGTCGCGGTGGCGGCAAGCCGGAGATGGCGCAGGGCTCGGGGTCGGATCCGTCGGGTATCCCGGCCGGTCTGGCCGCGGTCCGTGCCCGGGTGGCCGAACTGGCCGGCTGATGGCTGCCGGTACCGGCGCCACCGATCAGGACCCGGCCGACCGCCCCGACGCGGCGACCGATCCCGGTCGCGGGCGCCGGATCGCGATCGATGTCGGCAGTGTCCGGATCGGTGTCGCCTCGAGCGACCCCGACGGCATCCTCGCCACGCCCGTGGAGACCGTGCCGCGCGCCAAACCGGCGAAATCCGGTGGGCGCGCGGCGGGCCCACCCGCCGACATCGCAAGAATTGCCGAGATCGTCTCGGAGTACGAAGCGGTCGAGGTGATCATCGGTCTCCCGCGCACGTTGCGCGGCGAAAACGGAACGGCGGCCACCATCGCGCGCCGGTTTGCCCGGGAGTTGCGCCGGGTGATCGACCCGATTCCGATACGCCTTTCCGACGAACGTTTGACTACGGTGTCTGCTGCACGTGCGCTGCGCGACAGCGGGGTTCGCGCACGTGGCCAGCGGCAGGTGATCGACCAGGCGGCAGCGGTGTCGATTCTGCAAGGATGGTTGGACGAGCGGAGTTCGGTGTTGAAGGACGCGACAGACGCGGCACACAGGGTCGGAGACGACGCATGACCGACCGATGGGCCAGGGCCGAGGAACGCTACCGGGCGCGGGAGGCCGATCGGCGCTACCCCCGGCGCGACGACTGGGGTCTGGACGCCCGCACGGCACGTGCGGAGCCCGAACCGGATCAGGCGCACTGGGACGACGATGACGACACCAATGTCATCCCGCGCTACGAGGACGAGCTCTACGACGAGCCGGAGCCCGAGCCCGAGCCGGTCGCTCCGGCGCGCAGGCGGCCCCCGGCGGGGCGCGCGGCGGCGGGGAAAGCCGCCCCCGCGCGTGGTCGAGGACCGTCCGCGCGTGGCAGGGAAGGCTCAGGCCGCGGGAAGGAACCGTCGGGCCGCGGCAAGGCAGCAGCCGGCCGGAGCAAGCGGTCGCGGATCGCCTCGCGCAAGGCGGCAGAGCGCAAACGGCGCCGCCGCAACCTGTGGGCGGTCGGGGCGGTGCTCGTCGTCCTGTTCGTCGCGGCGGCCGGTTTCGCCGGGTACAAGCTGATGAGCGGCTTCACCCCGCCCGAGGACTTCGCGGGACCGCCCGGCGCGCCCGTGGTGGTCCAGGTGCACTCCGGGGACACCGCGACACAGATCGCCGAGTCCATGAAGGAGAAGGGCGTCGTCGCCAGCGCCGAGGCGTTCTACGAAGCGGCCGTGCGCAATTCGAACATGAACGGCGTGCAGCCCGGCTTCTACGCCGTCCAGCAGAACAGTCCCGCCGAGCACGCGGTGACCACGCTGGTGTCGAAGTCCTCGCGCGTGGGCAACCTCGTCGTCTCCGAGGGCCGCCAGCTCCACGACCAGCACGACGTGAACACCGGGGCCCGCAAGGAAGGCATCTACACCAAGATCGCCGCCGCCAGCTGCATCGGCACCGCCCCGGCCGCGAAGTGCGTCACCTACGAACAGCTCGACGCCGCGGGCGCGAGCACCGACCTCGCCGCGCTCGGGGTGCCGGACTGGGCCAAGCAGTCCGTCGCCGCGGCGCCGGACCGGCGCAGGCAGCTCGACGGCCTGATCGCCGCGGGCACCCTGGATTTCGATCCCAGCGGCGGCCCGGTCGACATCCTGCGCCAGCTCATCACCACCAGCGCGGCCCAGTACGAATCGACCGGCCTGCTGCGTTCGGGCGCCACCAACCAGCTCGACCCGTATCAGACGCTGATCGCCGCCTCGCTGGTCGAGCGGGAGGCGCTGCCGCCGGACATGCCCAAGGTCGCGCGCGTGATCGTCAACCGGCTGCGCATCGATCAGCCGCTGCAGTTCGACTCCACGGTCAACTACTCGCTCGACAAGACCGAGGTCGCCACGACCGACGCCGACCGCGCCGAGGTCACGCCGTGGAACACCTACGCCATGTCCGGGCTGCCGGCCAATCCGATCGCCGCGCCGTCGCTGAAAGCGCTGGCGGCGATGGAGAATCCGGAGCCGGGGACCTGGCTGTACTTCGTCACGATCGATCAGAAGGGCACCACTCTGTTCACCGAGAGCTACGCCGAGCACCTGCGCAACATCCAGAAGGCGCATCAGAGCGGCATTCTCGACAGCGGGCGATGAGCGGGGCCGAGGCGATGACGGTGCGCAGAGCCGCGGTGCTCGGTCAGCCGATCGCGCATTCGCGATCACCGCAGCTGCACCTGGCCGCCTACCGCGCGCTGGGTCTGGACTGGACCTACGAGCGGATCGAATGCGACGCCGCGATGCTGCCGGGGCTGGTCGGGGGCCTCGGACCGGAGTGGGTCGGGCTGTCGGTGACCATGCCGGGCAAGGAGGCGGCCCTGGCCGTCGCCGACGAGCGCACCGAGCGGGCCGTGCTGGTCGGTTCGGCCAACACCCTGGTCCGCGCGGAGGCGGGCTGGCGGGCCGACTGCACCGATGTCGACGGCGTGCTCGGCGCGTTGCGCGGCGGTGGCGTCACCACCCTGGACGAGGCCGTGGTGCTCGGTGCGGGCGGTACCGCGAGGCCGGCGCTGTTGGCGCTGTCGGAGCTGGGCGCGAAGACGGTCACCGTCATCGCGCGCGACGCGGGCCGGGCGCGCGGCGCGCTCGAGCTGGCCGAGCGGCTCGGGATGCGTGCCACCGTCGCCCCGCTCGACGCCGACCGCGTTCGGGCGGTGTGCGCGTCGGCGGGAGCCGTGGTGAGCACCGTGCCCGCCGAGGCGGCCGCGCCGATCGCCGAGGCGGTCGCCGTCGCGCCGGTGGTCCTCGACGCCATCTACAACCCGTGGCCGACCCCGCTGGCCCAGGCGGTCGACGCGGCCGGGCACACGGTCGTCAGCGGACTGCAGATGTTGCTGAACCAGGCCTACGGGCAGGTCGAGCAGTTCACCGGTCAGCCCGCCCCGCGGGCGGCGATGGCCGCGGCGCTCGACAGCTGATCCACGGAATTGATACCTGTTCTAGTTTTGACCGGCTAGGGTGTTGCCCATGACCGCTTGGGTGTTGCGTGCGACCGTCCTCGGCGCATTGGTCGTCGGGCTACGGCTGCTGCTCGGATTCGCGATGGCGTTCGCGCCGACCTTCGGCCTCGTCTGGCGGGTCGCGTGCCTGGTCGTGATCGTCGGTGTCGCCGCCGTGTGGGGCATGCGCGACGGCCGTTCGGCCGCCGCTGTCGACCTCACCGTCCGCTGGATGGCCGCCGGTGCGGTCGCCGGGCTCGCCAGCGGCGCGGTGTGCCTGGTCCTGGATCAGATCCCCGGTGTCGAACTCGGCGACTCCGGTGCGCTCTTCGAACTGACCTCTTCGGCGGCGTTCATCATGCTGCTGATCTTCCTGCCCGCGCTGGCCGGTGTCGCCTTCGGCCGCCGCCGGGCTCGCCGCGCTCCCGAATCCGCCGCGCCGGCCACCCAACCCGAGTTCGCCACGGCCTGAGTGTCCTCCGCGTCGAGTGCCCGGCAGGCCGTCCTGCCGGGCACGTCGTCGTCTCAGAGCAGGATCGGGCCGCCGGTGGACGCCTCGCGGGCGATCGCCGAGTAGGCGGCGGCCAGCAGCGACGGGTCGGGACCCTCGAGCCGGCCCGGCTTGGCCAGCCCGTCCAGCACCACGAACCGCAGCACGCCCGACCGGGTCTTCTTGTCGGTCTGCATCGCGTCCATCAGCTGGGGCAGCGCGTCGGCGTCGTAGCTCACCGGCAGGCCGACGCTCTCCAGGATGGTGCGGTGCCGGTCGGCGGTGGCGTCGTCGAGGCGCCCGGCCAGCCTGCCCAGCTCGGCCGCGAAGACCAGGCCGACCGAGACGGCCGCGCCGTGGCGCCAGCGGTAGCGCTCGCGGCGCTCCACGGCGTGGCCGAGGGTGTGTCCGTAGTTCAGGATCTCGCGCAGGCTCGACTCCTTGAGGTCGGCCGCGACGACGTCGGCCTTGACCTGGATGGCCCGCCGGATGAGCTCCGGCAGCACGTCACCGGTGGGGTCGAGGGCGGCCTCCGGATCGGCTTCGACGAGGTCGAGGATCACCGGGTCGGCGATGAATCCGGCCTTGATGATCTCGGCCATGCCCGCCACGATCTCGTTGCGCGGCACCGTCTCCAGCGTGGCCAGGTCGACCAGTACGGCGCTCGGCTCGTGGAAGCTGCCGACGAGGTTCTTGCCCGCCTCGGTGTTGATGCCGGTCTTGCCGCCGACCGCCGCGTCGACCATCGCCAGCAGGGTGGTCGGCACGTGCACGATGCGCACTCCGCGCATCCAGGTGGCGGCGACGAACCCGGCCAGGTCGGTGGCGGCGCCACCACCGAGGCTGACCACGGCGTCGTTGCGGGTCAGGCCGATCCGGCCGAGCACCTCCCAGCAGAACCCGGCCACGGCCAGGTCCTTGCCGTCCTCGGCGTCGGGGATCTCGATCCGGTGCGCGTCGATCCCGGTGTCGGCCAGCGCCTTGCGCACCACCTCGGCGGTCTCGGCCAGCGGCGGCTGATGGAAGATCGCCACGGTCCGCACCGCATTGCCCGCGGAGACGGCCTCCACGAGATCGCCGAGCAGTCCGCGGCCGATGATCACCGGATACGGGTCGGCGGTGCGTACCTGAATGGTCGTCGGCTCTGTCACGTGCGCTGCTCCGATTCTTTCTGGTCGTTGGTCTTGCTTCGCCCCCGCCGGCGCGGCCGCTTCCGGCGCGCCCGCTCCCCGGCCTGATTCGCCGAGCGATCCGCGTCCGCGGCCTGCCCCACCGCCCCGCGGCGCCCGCTGGTGGTGCCGCCGGCCCCTTTCCCTGCGCCGCCGACACCGGTTGCGCTCCCGGCACCTCGCGTGCCACCGGAGCCCTGCGTATCGGTGGTGCCGGACGCGCCGTCGGAGCTCTGCGTATCGGTGATACCGGGTGCGCTGCCGGAACCCTGTGGGCCACCGGAGCTCTGCGTGCCGGTAGTACGGGGTGTGCTGCCGGAACCCTGTGGGGCACCGGAGCCCTGAGTGTTCACAGTGCCGGACGCACTGCCGGCATTCCGCGTGCCGGCGGCGCTCTGCGTACCAGCGGTGCCGCTGGTAGAACCCTGGGCGTTGGCGGCCGAGGACCGCAGTCGCCCACCCCGTCGCGAGCGGGCGCGGCGGGGGCGGCGGGGGCCCGTCGCGCGCGTGCCCGGCTCGCCGGGCTGGGCGCCGGTTCGCTCGCCGGCCGTGCTCGCGGCCGTGTTCGCCTCGGTGCCCTCGCCGGTCGCGGCCCCGCCGCCGGGCAGTGTTGGTCCGGACCGGTCGATCGTGCCCGGCTGGGCGGTGGCCGCGCGGCGCGCGGCGGCGGCACGGGCCCTGGCGCGGCGGCGCGCGCGGGAACGATTGCTGCCGACTCCGGGCCTGCTGGTGACCGAACCCGTTGCCGCCGAGGTGGTTCCGGTGCCGCGCTGCGCGTCGAGATCGGTGCGCACCGATTCGAGTCCGAGCTTGGCCATGATCATCCGCACCACCCGGCCGGGGCTGCGGCCGTCGGTGCGCACGCGGACGGTGGCGACCTCGCGGTACAGCGGCCGCCGGATCCGCATCAGCTCCCGGTACTTGGCCGCGGGGTCGGTGCCGTTGAGCAGCGGACGGGCATTGCTCGATCCGGTGCGCCGAAGTCCTTCGCCCACACTGATTTCCAGGTAGACCACGGTGGCGCCACGCAGGACCGCCCTGGTGCGCGCCGAGAGCACGGAACCGCCGCCGAGGGAGACGACGCCGTCGTGCTCGAGCACCGCGCGGCGCACCACGTCTTCCTCGATCCGCCGGAACTCCGGCTCCCCGTCGGTCGCGAAGATCTCCGGGATCCCGCGCCCGGTCTCGGCCTCGATCCCCGCGTCGGTGTCGAAGAGCTCGACCCCGAGCTCACGCGCCAGCTTCCGCCCGATCGTCGACTTCCCCGACCCGGGAGGACCGACCAGCACGATCCGAGCCCGCGGACCATCGTCGGCGGGAGCGACGGTGCCGGCTTCGGCGTCGGTTCCCGAGGTGTGCGCATCGGCGCCGACGGAAGCGTCGGTGGTCGTGGTGCTTCCGGCGTCTGCCCCCGGGGCCAGGCCGGTGGCGGTGTCTCCGCCCGCGTCGACGCCATCGGTCGTGTCCATGTCCGCGGCGTCGCGCTCGGTGTCCGTTCCCGAGTTCGGAGCGGTGCTGTTCGCTCGCGCTTCCGCGCGAACACCAGCGGCGGTGTGACTGTCCACGCCGCCACGCGTCGTGGAGTCACCGTCGGCTGGGGCACTCGTGGGAGTGCTCGCGGTGTGGTCGGTGCCTGCGTCGGCGGGCGCGCTCGGGGAGGTGCTGTCGGCCGGGGTACTCGTGGGAGTGCTCGCGGTGTGGTCGGTGCCAGCGTCGGCGGGCGCGCTCGGGGAGGTGCTGTCGGCCGGGGCACTCGTGGGAGTGCTCGCGGTGCCTTCGGCGACAGCGGGCGCACTCGCGGAGATGCCGTCAGCGGCGGTTCCGGCCGCCGTGCCGCGAGCGTCGTCCACGACCCGGTCGGCCGCCGGGTCGGCGGGGGAGGCCGGGTGCGGTGCGATGCCGGATCGGGGAGCGCCGACGTTCGGTGGGGGGCCCGCGTCGGTGTCCTCCGCGGCCCCCTGCTGCCCCTGCCCGGTCACGGGATACGGCTGTCCGCGGGCACGTGCGGGCGGTTGCCGATCCGCTTGACGTAGCTGGTGATGTTGTCGACGGTCTCGGCCAGCGAGTCGCCGCCGAACTTCTCCAGCGCGGCCTGCGCGAGCACCAGCGCCACCATCGATTCGGCGACCACGGCGGCCGCGGGTACCGCGCACACGTCGGAGCGCTGGTGGATGGCGACGGCTTCCTCGCCGCTGGACATGTCGACGGTCGCCAGCGCACGGGGCACGGTGGAGATCGGCTTCATCGCGGCGCGCACCCGCAGGGCCTCGCCGTTGGTCATGCCGCCCTCGAGCCCGCCTGCCCGGTTGGTGGAGCGCAGCACGCCGTCGGGGCCGGGCCGCATCTCGTCGTGTGCCTGGCTGCCGCGTCGGCGCGCGGTCTCGAAACCGTCGCCCACCTCGACACCCTTGATCGCCTGGATGCCCATGAGCGCGGCGGCCAGCCGCGAGTCGAGGCGCTGCTCGCCGCTGGTGAACGAGCCGAGCCCGATCGGCAGGCCGTCGACGATCACCTCGACGACGCCGCCGAGGGTGTCGCCGTCCTTCTTGGCCGCCTCGATCTCGGCGATCATCGCCGCCTCGGCGTCGGCGTCGAACGCGCGCACCGGGCTGGCGTCGATGGCGTCGAGGTCGTGCGCGCCCGGGGTGACGCCGGTGGTGTTGGCCGCGGTGCCGATCGAGACCACGTGCGAGATCACCTCGACGCCGAAGGCCTGGCGCAGGAAGTTGCGAGCGACGGTTCCCGCGGCGACGCGGGCCGCGGTCTCCCGCGCGCTGGCCCGCTCGAGCACCGGCCTGGCGTCGTCGAAGTTGTACTTGAGCATGCCCGAGTAGTCGGCGTGGCCGGGGCGCGGACGGGTGAGCGGCGCGTTGCGGGCCATGCCGGCGAGCGCGGTCTCGTCGACCGGGTCGGCCGACATCACTTCGGTCCACTTCGGCCACTCGGAGTTGGCGATCTCGATCGCGACCGGACCACCCATGGTCCGGCCGTGGCGCACGCCGCCGACCAGCGTGACCTTGTCGGCCTCGAACTTCATGCGGGCGCCGCGCCCGTAGCCGAGCCTGCGGCGCGCGAGCTGTGCGGAGACGTCGTCCGATGTCACCTCGACTCCGGCGACCATCCCTTCCAGGAGGGCGACGAGAGCGGGACCATGGGATTCTCCGGCAGTTATCCAGCGCAACACGCCGACCATCTTCCCATGTCGTCGCGCGTCGTAGGGCACGCGGTCCACCGTGACGAGCGGCACCCCGCCTGCGCGCGGGGTGGGGCGGTGGCGCCCACCGGCCCGATCGTGCGGTTCCGGGTGGTTCCGCGCGCCGAGTGCGGCCGCGGTGCGCCGGTGCGCCGGGCGTGGCGAAAGGGCCCTCTCGGCGCCGCCGCGACGGCATGCGGTGCGGCGCCGATCGCTCCGGCGCGAGCGCCGATTCGCGGCCCCGGCGCCACGAAGGAGGCCGCGCACTGCCGCCGCACTCCGCCGCGGGACCCCGGCGTGCCGGCGTGACGGTCCGGCGCCGTCGACATCCGATTCCCGCCCGGCCAGCGCGGAAGAGGGCGCGACCGGCGCCGCGGTGCGCGCGCTCATGCCAGCGCCATCGCGGTGACCGTCGCCAGGCACATGGCCGGGCCGTGGGGCACCATTCGCCCGGTGGGCCGCCGACGCGGTGCGCCGCCGCCTCCCCGGGCGGAACGCAGCCGATCCCGTCCCAGGACGAGGACCGCGGCGACGGCCGTGAGCAGCGGTGCGGCCAGCGCGGCCCACACCCAGGCGGGCGCGCCCGCGAGCGCGGCGGCACCACCCAGCGAGACTGCCAGTTTCACATCGCCCGCGCCCAGCGCGGCGGGGGAGACGAGGTGCGTGACGAGATACGGCATGGTCAACAGCGCGGCGCCGATCACCGCGGTGGCCAGCTGCCCTGTGTACAGGGCGTAGAGAAACACCGCGGCGGCCCCGACGCCGGTGAGGGCGTTGGGGAGCCGCCGGGCATGGACATCGATGACGCCCAGCAGCACACACCAGGCGATGAGCAGGCAGAACGCGGCAGTGGTCATACGTCGATCGTGCTGGGCGCGTCCCGCCCGATCCAGGTCGCGATCACGAATGTGGACAACTCCGGTCGCTGTGAATATTCAGATGGTCAGTTTCGGCCCGGCCGACGCGCCCACCGCGTGGAACGCACCGCCGACGTGTCGTCGGTTCAGCGGTAGCGTTGACCCATGTGTGCTGACTACACGGGCCCAGATCACGCGGCACGGCGTGGCGCCCTGCGGAGCCTGCTGGTGGAGAACGGCGTCGACGCGCTGCTGGTGACCGATCTGGTCAATATCCGCTACCTGACCGGCTTCACCGGCTCGAACGCCGTCCTGCTGGTGCACTCGTGGGACATGCGCGGCGCCGAGGAGCGCACCGTCATCGGCACCGACGGCCGCTACTCCGCGCAGGTCGCGGCGCAGGTCCCCGACCTGCGCGCCGAGATCTCCCGCGCCACCGCGCGCCGCATCCTGGAGCTGGCCGGTGAGTGGCAGCTCGGCCGCGTCGGCTTCGAGAGCCATGTGGTGACCGTCGCCGAGCATCAGTCGTTCGTCGAGCAGCGGACCGGCCTGCAGCTGGTGCCGACGAACGGCCTGGTCGAGCAACTGCGCATGGTCAAGGACGCCTACGAGGTCGCTCAGCTGCGCGCGGCGTGCGCGGCGGCCGACGCGGGCCTGGCGAGCCTGCTCGAGCGCGGGCTGCTGCGCCCGGGGCGGACCGAACGGCAGGTCGCCCGTGATCTCGAGTGGGCGATGTTCGAGCACGGCGCGGAAGCCGTCTCGTTCGAGACCATCGTCGCCACCGGCGTGAACTCCGCCGTCCCGCACCACCGCCCGACCGGCGCCGTGCTGGCCACCGGCGATTTCGTGAAGCTCGATTTCGGCGCGGTCGTCGACGGCTACCACTCGGACATGACCCGCACCCTCGTGCTCGGCCCGCCGGCGGACTGGCAGCGCGAGATCTACGACCTGGTCGCCCGCTCACAGCGCGCGGGCCGCGAGGCGCTCGAGCCCGGCGCGGGCACCGCCGAGGTGGACGCGGCGGCGCGGGTCGTCATCGAGGAGGCGGGCTACGGCCCCCAGTTCGTGCACGGCCTCGGACACGGCGTCGGGCTGCAGATCCACGAAGCGCCGGGAGTCGCGAAAACGAGTACCGGTACACTTCTTGCTGGCGTGGCGGTGACCGTCGAACCTGGTGTGTACCTTCCCGGCCGCGGCGGGGTCCGGATCGAGGACACGCTCGTGGTACGCGAGGCGGGCCCGGACCTGCTCACCCTCACCAGCAAGGACCTGACCGTCGTCGAGTGACGCCGGTCCCCAGAGACCGCAGTAAACGAACGAGGAGATCCGAGGACAGTGGCGGACACCAGCGACTTCAAGAACGGCCTTGTGCTGAAGATCGACGGTCAGCTCCAGCAGATCGTCGAATTCCAGCACGTGAAGCCGGGTAAGGGCCCCGCCTTCGTGCGGACCAAGCTGAAGAACGTCGTGTCCGGCAAGGTCGTCGACAAGACCTTCAACGCGGGCGTCAAGGTCGAGACCGCGACCGTCGACCGTCGCGACATGACCTACCTGTACCACGACGGTACCGACTACATCTTCATGGACGGCGAGACCTACGACCAGATCTCCATCCCGGAGGCCACCATCGGTCAGGGCGCGCGCTTCCTGCTGGAGAACATGGGCGTGCAGGTCGCCGTGCACGAGGACGCGCCGCTGTTCGTCGAGCTCCCGGTCACCATCGAGCTGCTCGTGCAGCACACCGACATCGGCCTGCAGGGCGATCGGTCCACCGGCGGCACCAAGCCCGCCACCCTGGAAACCGGCGCCGAGGTGCAGGTCCCGCTGTTCATCAACACCGGTGACAAGCTGAAGATCGACTCGCGCGACGGCAGCTACCTCGGCCGCGTCAACGCCTGATCGTGACGGACTCCCCGGCAGACAAGAAGGGCTCGTTCAAGAAGCTCGGCGCGCGCCACAAGGCGCGCCGCCGGGCCGTGGACCTGCTGTTCGAGGCGGAGGCGCGCGACGTCGACGTCTCGGACCTGCTCGCCGAACGCGCGGAGCTGGCCACCCGTGACCAGAGCGTGGCGCCGGTGCACGCCTACACCGGTGTGCTCGTCGAAGGCGTCGCCGACGACCTGGACCGGGTCGACGGCACCATCGAGGGCTACCTGCAGGACTGGACGCTGTCGCGCCTGCCCGCCGTCGACCGGGCGATTCTGCGGATCGCGGTGTGGGAGTTGTTCCACGCCACCGACGTTCCGCCGGTGGTCGCGGTCGACGAGGCCGTCGAACTGGCCAAGGAGCTGTCCACCGACGACTCGCCGTCGTTCGTGAACGGTGTGCTCGGCCAGGTCGTCCAGGTGGCGCCGCAGGTGCGCGCCGCCGCGGCGGCCACCCGTGCCGCGCGACCCGCGCCGGAGGACCGGGCGTGAGCAACAAGTACCTCGTGATGGTTATGCGCACACCGGCTTTCGAGCAGTCCGTGATCGAACCGCACCGCGAGTTCCTGCAGCGCCTGCTCGCCGCGGGCCAGCTGGTGGAGAGCGGGAAGTTCACCGACGGGACGGGCGGCGCGTATGTCGTGTCGGCCGAAAGTCTGGACGCCGCAACGGCGCTCGCGCACACCGATCCGCTGCACACCACCGGTGCGTCGGACCTGACGATCTACGAATGGGAGATCACCGTCTCGGCGTGATCCCCGAACCGCGACAGCCGCATGTCCTTTCGGGTGTGCGGCTGTCGTCGTTCCCGACGGCCTCCGCCGGTGGGTGTACGGGAAACCGGCGGAGGCGCGACCGTCGCCGGGGAGCGCCGGTGTCGGGCGTGCGCGAGGCACCCGGTGATCTTGCTACCTCGAGTGCGCTCGAGGTCAAGGCGTCAGCGGTCGGCGTGGACCAGCGGCGCGAGGAAGCCCGTGACCTGCGCGGTCGACGGCTGACCGAGCCGGCGGCCGAGATAGTCCGGTGCGTCGGCCGCGCCACGGCAGCGATCCGGGTCGGTGTTGGCGGGGTCGGCCGAATAGCGTTCGCCGATCATGGTCGCGCGCGCGACCTCCCGGCCCGTGCGCAGCTCGTAGACGGCGACCTCGTAGGTCGCCCGGAACAGGTTGACGGTGCGTCCGATCGGTTCGCCGGGAGCGGGCGGGTACTGGCAGGTCACCACGAGATCGCCCAGACTCACCTGCGTCATGCAGGCGATGAGCTGCACCGAGGAGGTGTCGCTCGGCCGCCAGGCGCTGGACTCGCTCGCGGCCACCATGGTGGCCAGCTCGCCGGACAGGTAGATCGGCCGCGCGCCGTCGCGCTGGTACTCCGCGGCATTCGGGAACGGTTTGCGGTCGCCACACATCCGGTCGTAGTCCGACATCTCGAACCGGCTCGCGTTGACCGCCGTGATTGCGAAGAACCCCGCCCCGAACAGGACGATGAACAGGATCAGCCCCACGCCGGGACCGATCCGCACCCACCTGCGGCTCCGCTGACGCCGCTCCCGGACGGGCGTGTTGCGCCACCGTTCGAGCAGCGATGGCCCGCTCGACCGTCGGCCCACACGTTTACGAATGCGGCTCGACACGGACCGCCGCGGAGCGCGCCGGTCCTCCTCGACCCACTGCGACCAGTGTTCCGAGCTGTCGTACGGCTCGCCGGTCTCGGACTGCTGGGCGGTGCGTGGGTCGCTCGACGAACGGGCCGACCACGCAGCCGCGCCCGCAGCACCGGCAGCCGCCCCGTGACCGGCGGCTGTCGCGGTCTGGGCCACCGATCGCCCGCGATGGGCCGGTTCCTCCGGCTCATGCCACGAGCCCTCATGTGGGACACTCTCGCCGACCGGATTCCGGTCGGTCGATTCTTCTTCGCGCGCGGTGTCGTGCGCGGCGGCGAACTCCGAGGGTGCCGGGCGGTCCGGCTGGCCCGGTTCGGCCATCGGCGTGGGCGACTTGGTCAGCGAAACTACGTCGGGCGCGGATTCTGCGGTTCGTGGGCTACCCGTGATCGGTGGGTCGGTGGATTCACGTAGTGCGGCGGATTCGCTCGGACGTGCACCGTGGCCAGCGGTTTCGCGGCCCGCCGAGTCACCGGTACCCCCGCCGCCGGTCAGGTCACCCGGGTCATGGTGCGAGGCCGTGGTTTCCGCGGACGAGGCGCCCGCTCCGCCTCCACCGAGTGCAGTCTCTCCCGCTACCTCCGGGGTAGTGCCGAGCTGTTGCCCACCGGACTTTCCCGCACCGGTTGCGGCCCCACCTGTTGCCGCTGCGCTCGCTGCCGCCGCACCTGCTGCCGCGACGGCTGCCGCCCCCATGCCTTCGGCTGCTGTCGCGTCGGACTGTGCCGGACCGGCAGTAATGCTGCCGGTCTCGCCCGCAGCGGTCGAAGTCGAGTCTGAGCCCGGACGGTCGGGTTCGCCGCCACTTGGTTCGGTGGCTCCTGCTGTCTCCTCCACGGCGACGTAGGGTTCCGCCGCGTCGTCGGGTGCGGTGGGGTTGGTTGCTGCGGCGGTGTTGTCTGCTGGAGCGTTGGGTGTGGCGGGGTTGGTTGCTGCGGCGGTGTTGTCTGTTGAGGCGTTGGGTGTGGCGGGATCGGTTGCTGCCGCGTTGTTGTCTGTTGGAGCGTTGGGTGTGGCGGGGTTGGTTGCTGCGGCGGTGTTGTCTGTTGGAGCGTTGGGTGTGGCGGGATCGGTTGCTGCCGCGTTGTTGTCTGTTGGAGCGTTGGGTGTGGCGGGATCGGTTGCCGTCGCGTTGTTGTCTGTTGAAGCGTCGGGGGTGGCAGGGTCGGTTGCTGCAGCGTCGGTGCCTGTTGAGGCGTCGGTTCGCGACGAGGCGGTCTCCGGCGTCTCGGTTCCCTCGGGTGTCGGCTCTGTCGCCTCGGCTTGTGGGTTCGGGGCTTCTGTCGAGGTCGCCTTCCGAGCACCGGCTCCCGCTGCCACGACCGCAGCTCCCGCTGCGGTGGCAGCGGCGACCTTGCTGACGGGTGTGCGGCTGCTCTCGGCAGGCCGCGAACCGGCAGACGAGTCGCCGGGGTCCGTGGTGGAAGCTGGGCCCGAGTCCTCAGCTGTTCTGATCCGGCTCCGTGCATCGGACTCCGTCGAGGAGCGCAGCCCGCCCACGGTGTCTGCCGGTGACTCCGAAGCTGCGGAGACCTCGTTCGGGCCGCCCACTTCGGCTCCGGGTGTGGCGTGTCCCTTCGCTGGTGCTTGCCGCGCGGCGGTGTCGCCGTGATTCGCCCCGGGAGATCCACCGACCTGCGAGTGGCCATCGACGGAGGCCACGACCCCCGCAGCCTCGTCCGCCGAACCAGCAGCCTCATCCGCCGAACCCGATGGCGAGGCGGCCGAACCCGATGGCGAGGCGGCCGACATTGATGGTGAGCCAGCCGACGCTGATGGTGAGCCAGCCGACGTTGATGGCGAGCCAGCCGACGTTGATGGCGAGGCAGCCGACGCTGACTGGTCACCCGCGCCCGAGACGGTATCCGCTTCGGATTCCCGTGCCGGGATTCGCTGTTCGCTGTCCGGCTCGCCCGACTTGCGCGGCCGATGCGCGAGCCGATCGATCGCGGCGAGAAACGCGGGCGCGCTCGCCCGGATACTCAGCGGCGACGCGGCGCCCGCGCCGGTGGGTACCGCCTCGGTGTCCTTCTTCTCCTCCGACTCGGGGGCGGTCGGGGTGGGGCGGCTGCTGGTGGTCGGCGCGAGGCGGGCGGGGAATCCCTGATCCGCCAGCTCTACCCGGCTGGGCAGCAAATGGGCGAGGTTCAGCGCGTCGAAGACCCGGCGCACGTCGTTGACGCTGAGCCGGACCGTGCGTCCGGTCTCGGCGTGGAAGTAGTCGTGCAGCGCGGACGCGTCGTCGCGGTCGATCAGCACCGCCCGGTAGCCGTCGGCGATGCGCGATTCCTCGAGGGCGATCCGCGAACCGGGCTGGGGGACCAGCACCACCAACGCGTTCACCCAGCCGAAGATGCCGGACTGTTGCAGCAGGTTCTTGGCCGCGAACACCTGTCGCCGCACCTGGACGAACGGATTGGGCACCCGGACGGCGTGATAGAGCGCGGCCTCCGCGCCGTCGACCGTCCACGGACCGTTCGGCGGGGTGGCGAGTGTGCCGTCCTGGCGGGCGGTGAACCCCTTCACCTCGATGACGGTGGCGCCCTGCGGCGTGCACACCAGCGCGTCGACCTCGACGGATCCGCCGCGGCTCTCCGGCACATGGCAGCGGAAAACCGCGATACCACCCGCCTCCGACGTCCAGTCCCGGATCGCCGCCGCGACGACCTCTTCTGCGCCTTCGAGCTCGGATTCGTCCGCGACAACGACGATCACCACGACCCCCTGTGCAACCGAATGCGGACCCTACCAGGATACGACCTGGATCAGCCACACCGAAACCGAATCCTGTTGCCGAGCAACGAGATCGGCAATACCGATTTCCGCTCTCACCGCACCACCCCACCGCGGGCCCCACTCACCTGCCCAGCGGTGGATGCGCGACTAGTCCCGGACCACGCCGAGCCACACGAAGTCCCGGGCCCTGGTCACCGCCACGAACTGCTGGCGCATGGTCAGTTCGTGACGTTCCCGCTCCGCGTCGGTCGTCGGTGGCGCGGGTTCGGCGAACGGGTGGATGACAGCGCGGAAGTCCAGGCCCTTGGCGCGGTAGACAGTGCCGACCTTCACGCCCGCGTCGTCGTCGGCGCCGTGGAATCGTTCCATGTTCTGGGTGGGAATGCCGGCGCGTTCGAGTGCGCGCAGGAGCCGATCGGCCTCGAAGACGGTCATGGTGATGATCGCGATGTCCTCGTCGGCGACACCCGCGGCGCGCAGGTTCCGGATCTGGCCGATCACGGCGGCGGGTAGGTCGTCGGAGCGTCCTGACCATCGGTCCACGCGGCCGCCGGGCAGCGCGGCGCCGGCTCTCGCGAGGAGGTGGCTGTCCTCGGGATCCAGATCCCGGATCGACGCCGCACCGGGCAGGGCGGCGGCGAATTCGACGATGGCCCTGCGATTGCGGTAGTTCTTCGTCAGGGTCTCGCTGCGGCCGACGACGTGGATGCCGGCGTCGACAAGCCGCCAGCCACCGGCATAGATCCGCTGCTGCCCGTCGCCCACCAGCAGCAGTGCGTTGGCCGCGTTCCCCGTGAGTTCGTGGACCAGGCGCAGGCTCTGCACGGTGATGTCCTGGACCTCGTCGACGACCACCATGGCGTACGGCCGCTCGAGCGGATCGACGCGAAGCTGATTCAGCGCGAGGGCGATCACATCATTGGCGTCGTGGAACCGGGCTTCCCGGCGGAGCCGCTCGTACTGCCGGTACAGGTCCCATACGCGCGTGCGGGCGGCATCGTGCAGGGCGACTCGTCTGCCGCGCCGCCGCAGAGCGGCGTACTGGGCGAAGTCGTCGAGGCCGAGCCCGCGACCCTTGATCACGCGGTCGATCTCCTCCCGCCAGTACCGGATATCGACGGAGATCTCGGCCAGCGGTCCGTGGGCGCCCGCCCGCGACCACGCCATGGCGAACGCGTTGTCCGCCCGGTCCATGTCCATGGCGACGGGGATTCTCCTGCGCGTGAGCAGCTCCCGTGCCCACGCGTGCAGGTTGGTGAACTCCGCGCGGTCGGCCGTGCATGGCGACAGTCGAGCGAAGGCGGTCTTCTGATACGGCGGCAAGTTCTTGACCAGCGTGGTGTACAGCAGCGGCCCGGTCGAGCGCCGCGACTGATACGCCATGCGATGCAGGGCGAGAACGGTTTTCCCCGTCCCCGCCGGACCCACGATCCGCGCGGGACCGTTGTAGTCGCGCGAAACCAGCGCATTCTGCGCCGGATCCAGGAAGGCCAACCAGGACGGGAACGGCCTGGCCAGCGCCTCGGTGACCTGGTCGGCGCGCAGGTCGGCGACCTCGAGCAGTCCATCGGTCTCGGCGGCCTGCGCGGGAACGATGGTCGGGATCAGCTGGTAGTCGGTGCTGCGGCGGCCGGTGTGCTCGGCGAGCGCGTCGGCCGCCGCAGCCGTCATGACCCGGTCACGGGTGAGCAGGGAACGCAGGGTCGCGTCCGTGGTGACGACGAAACGGCCGTCGGTCGCCGGCGGCTGCCCGACCGGCAGCACGAAGACCAATTCGACCGTCTCGCGCACGAATTCGTTGCCGTGCGGTGCGATGGTGACCCCGGCGACCAGCTGTTCGGCCTGGGCGCGCAGCCTGCGGATCTGAGCCGCACCGGGCAACTCGTCGACGATGTTCAGGGCGAATACGCCGCGCGGACCGAGGAACAGGCTGTCGCATCGGCTCGCGGGTGCGGGCTGGGAGCGGTGCAGAAGCAGCCGCCACTGCCTGCGAGCGTCCAGCAACAGGGCGGTGTAGATGTTCTTCGATCGGCCGGGCAGTTCGCCGACGGCGTGGGTGATCTCGTATTCGATTCGCAGGCGCAGGATTTCTCGATCATTGCTGGACGTCATCTCGGCCACCCCACTCGGTCCGCGTTACTCCGTCTTCGAGTATGAGCGAATCATCAAGTAGCAGACAGGGTTTCAGGAGGGCGGCGTGAATTGCGGGATCGTCTACGGGCGCAGCAGCACCGCGCCGAATGCCGCGCGATCCTCGAGCTTGCGGTGCGCCTCGGCGGCGGCGTCCAACGGCAGCACGGCGTCGATGCCGACGCTCAGGAGTCCTCGCGCCGCGGCGTCGAGGGCGGCCGGGCGCTGGGCGGCGACGGTGTCGAGCCAGGCGGCGCCCGCGCATCCGGTGAGGGTGAGGCCGCGCAAGACGAGGTCGGTGGCACCGAGTTGCGCGGGAGTGCCGGCGAGCCAGCCGTAGCTGAGGATCCGCCCGCGCAGCGGGGTGATGTGGTCGAGCAGCGGTGTCAGGGACTCGCCGCCGATCGAGTCGAACACGACGTCGACGGTGCCGCCGGACAGCACCTCGCCGAGGTGGTCGGCCCACGCCGGCGCGGAGTGGTCGAGCACCGCCGCCGCGCCGTGTTCGCGCGCCAGCGCGGCCTTGTCCGGGCCGCCCGCGGTCGCGATCACCCGGACCCCGCGTGCCGCGCAGAGCTGGACGAGGCAGCTGCCCACGCCGGTCGCACCCGCCTCGACCAGCACGGTCTCGCCGGGAGTGAGGGCGGCGGTCGCGATCAGGGCCAGCGCGACCGATCCCGGCATCTGGATCGCGGCGGCGGCCTCCGTCTCGAGGCCGTCCGGAATGACCGTCACCGAACCCTGCTCGGCGGCGACCAGTTCGGCGTAGGCGCCGACACCGCTGGTGGCGGCGACGACCCGCGCGCCGAGCAGTGCGGGGTCGACTCCGGCGCCGAGATCCACGACCGTGCCCGCCGCCTGGAAACCGAACACCGCGGGCAGCGGCGCGGGAAAGGGGAACGCGCCGGCGCGCACCTTGGTCTCGGGATAGAGCACCGGCACGGCCGCCGCGCGGACGAGCACCTGACCCTCCGTGGGTGTCGGGTCGTCGATGTCGCGGGGCACCAGCACCTCTGGTGCGCCGGTCGTGGTCATTACGATTGCTCGCATCAGAACTCCATAAGTTGACTAGCGGTCCAGATATCCGAACGATATGGACCGTCGGTCAACTTGTCAACGGATCGGCTGTGCCGAGGAAGCGATAGCGATGACCGAGCCGCGCCCCACCGAACGTGCCGATGCCGCGCGCAACCGCCGAGCGATCCTCGACGCCACCGCCGCGCTGCTGGCCGAGCACGGCGCGGCGGGGATCACCATGGACCGGGTCGCCGCGGCCGCCGGGGTCGGCAAGGGAACGATCTTCCACCGGTTCGGCAGCCGGGCGGGCCTGCTGTACGAGCTGGTGGCCGAGGGGGCGATCGCGCTGATGGCGGCGGTGTCCGACGGGCCGCCGCCGCTCGGTCCCGGCGCACCGGCCACCGACCGGCTCTTGGCCTTCTTCGATGCCATGACCCGCATGGTCGCCGACGATGTGGAGTTGATCGCCGCCTACCGGGCCATGCCCCCGCATCCCCGCAGCGCCGAGTTCCACGCCTTCTGGGCCGAGCACGTCACCACGCTGTTGCGTGAGGTGCGCCCGGACATCGATGCCGAGACCGTGGGCGCGCTGCTCCTGTCGACCCTCGGCGGGGAACTCGCCCAGCACCTGGCGAGGGCGGGCGAGGTCGATCGCCTGCGTGCGGGTGTGCGCGAACTCGTGCGTTCGGTGCTCGAGGCTCCGTGATCGGTCCGGCGCGACCGGTGTGGCGGAACGTCAGCGCACCCCGCGCGGACGGAATTGGATGCTGATGCGCGGGCCGACCGGCCGGGTCGTCTTCGGCACCGCGTGTTCCCATGTGCGCTGACACGCGCCGCCCATCACCAGTAGATCGCCGTGTCCGGCGGTGAAACGTACGCTGGATCCGCCGCCGCGCGGGCGTAGCAGCAGGGTGCGCGGCGCGCCGACCGAGACGATCGCGACCATCGTGTCGTCGGTCGCTCCCCGCCCGATCGTGTCGCCGTGCCAGGCGACGCTGTCGCGCCCGTCGCGGTAGAAGCACAGGCCCGCCGTGCGGAACGGCTCGCCGAGTTCCTCGGCGTAATGGCCGGTGAGTACGTCGCGTGCGGCGACGAGAATGCGGTCGGGGAGCGGGTCGTGTTCGCCGAAGAACGACACCAGGCGCGGCACGTCGACGACGCGGTCGTACATGGGCCTGCGTTCGGCATGCCACGGCACCCGCTCGGCCAGCCGCTCGAACACCTCGCTCGCACCGCTCAGCCAGCCGGGAAGGGTGTCCACCCAGGCCGTCGCGTCGAGCTGGGTGCGCTGGATCTTCTCGATCGGACCCAGCGCAACCGCCTCACCGTCGAACAGTGAACCTTGCAGGGGCAGCGACATGGCCGTCAGTCTACCCCGTGTTCGAAAATGTGTTCGAATACCGGCTATCGATACTGATGCCGGTGGCCATCGGTGTCCGCGACGAACACGACGGCGTCGGCGCCGGCGAGATCGGCCGGATCGAGCGGGATGTGGCCCGGCAGGATCGGTGCGTCCGCGTCGATCGGTGCGGGCAACGCGGCGCGCAACGCCGGGGCGGGGAACAGCGTGCGGCCGGTGGTGGCGGCCGCGAGCAGACCCTGCAGGGTCCCGGGTGTGCTGTGCGGCTTGGCATCGGTGGCGAGGACGGCGTACCGGTCGCCGAGCGCGCACGCGAGGAGCGCGCCCGCGCCGCACCAGCGCACCTCGCCGGTGTGCATGGCCATGGTGGACTCGCCGCGCAGCAGGTGCACATTGTGGGCGAACACCAGGCTCGGGCCGCGTCGCTGCTCGGCCGTGCGAATGGCGAGCAGGTTGTCGGCCATCATCTCGGTGCGCAGGCTGAGCAGGGTGGCGAACCGATCGGGGCCGGTGTCGGCGATCGCGGTGTGGAAGCGCAGCAAGCCCTGCGCGGTGCGGGCGGACGCGAGGGCGAGGGCGTAGCCGGCCGGGTCGGCCCGATGCAGCGGCGGCGCGGCGCGGCGCAGCGCGCTGGCGACGTCATCGGCGACGACCCGCAGGGCACGCACCCGGTCGGAGTCGCCGATCGAGGCCGACGGGTCGTAGATGCCTGCGGGGTTCGTCCAGTCGGTGTCGTCGCCGAGCAGGGCGTCCAGGTCGCGGGTGGACGCGGGGCGCAGTGCCACGGGGAGGTGGCGCACTGCCGCGGTGAGGGTGTGTCGTGGGCTCGGCACGTCGGTCTGTTCGAGCGGTGCGTCGAACCCGTGGAACCGCACGCGGTCGCCCGGTGCGCGGTCGGCGTTGTGGGCGCGCAGCCATTCGACGAGTTCCCGGTTGCCCGGGACCGCGCCGAAATGGTGGCTGAACCCGGTCTCCAGCACGGTGTCCAGGTCCGCCGCGCCGCCGTTGACGTAGTCGTCGACCACGGACGCGGCGAAGAAGTCGCTCTCCAGCACGATCGACCGAAACCCTCTTGTGACGAGATGGACGAGAAGTTCGTTGCGCAGCAAGGGGAACGCGGCGATGCCGTGCGTCGGCTCGCCGAGAGCGAGGATGTCGAGCGGCTCGGGGCGGGCGGCGAGGAATTCGTCGAGGGTGCGGCCGAGCGCCGCCTGATCGTGGAGCGGGTGGGTGAGCGGAGTGAAGGCAGGCATGTTCTCCTCTTTCGGAAGGTCCTGCCCTTGAACAGTATCGTTGAAGGTTCGGTGGAAACTTTTGGCGAGAAGGTCCAGGTTGGGAATGAAAAAGCCTCAAACAGGCGACGCGTCCCTGCGGCCGGTCGATCTCGCCCGCGAACACGGATTGTCGGCGCAGGCCGTGCGCAATTACGACGACGCGGGCGTCCTGCCCCCGACCGACCGCACCGCCGTCGGCTACCGGCGGTACACGCCCCTGCACGCCCAGGCTTTGCGGGCCTTTCTCGGCCTGCGCACCGGGCACGGGCATCAGGCGGCCGCGGCGATCATGCGCGCGATCCATCGCGACGACCCGGAGTCGGCGTTCCGCCGGATCGACGCGGCGCACGCCGACCTGCTCGACGAACGCGCCACCCGCGCCGAGGTCGCGACCGCGCTGGGCACCCTGTCGGGTTCGCCGCCCACTCCGCTCGCCGGTCCCGCGCTGACCGTCGGTGAACTCGCGCGCCGCATCGGTGTGCACCCGGCCACGCTGCGGACCTGGGAGGCGGCGGACATCCTTCGCCCGGAACGCGATCGCTCGACCGGATACCGGCACTACGGGCCCGAGGCCGTCCGTGATGCCGAGATCGCCCGGCAGCTGCGTCGCGGTGGATACGGCCTGTCCCAGGTCGCGCAGTTCGTGGCGCGGTTGCGTGCGGCGGGCGGGCCGGAAGTGCTCAGTGCGTTCCTGGACGCCTGGCAGGAGCGATTGGTCGCCCGGAGCCGGAATCTGCTGGCCGGTGCGGCTCAGCTCGACGCGTATCTGACAGCGCGCGACGCCGGAATGGTTATTCCCCCTGCCCCTTCCAAGGTATAGCCGACCCGGGGGCTTGCCGCAAGGCCCCGGGTGTCCTGCACAATCGCACGTCGACAGTTCGGACCAGTGGATATGGGAGTTACACGAGTGCGTGAGATGAAGACCGACGTGATCGTCGTCGGCGCTGGACCCGCCGGACTGATGCTCGCGGGGGAACTGTCCCTGGCCGGGGTGCGGCCGATCGTGCTGGAACGCCGTGCCGTGCCGGGCACCGCGCACAAGGCCAGCGGCCTGGGCGGACGGATCCTCGATGTGCTGCGCTACCGCGGCCTGCTCGACCGGTTCGCGGCGGTGGGCAGCCCGATCGCGGCGCCGATCTTCCCCTTCGGCGGGATGCACGTCGATTTCACCAGCCTCGCCGACGGGCCGATGGACGCGATGGGGATCCCGCAGGCGCGGGTGGAGGAGCTGCTGGCCGAGCGGGCGGGCGAGCTCGGTGCCGAGATCCGGCGCGGGCACGAGGTGGTCGCGCTGGACCAGGACCAGGAGGGCGTGCGCGTCCGGGTCGAGGGGCCGGACGATGTCTACACGCTCACGGCGCGGTATCTCGTCGGGTGCGACGGCGGCCGGAGCCGGATCCGTGAATTCGCCGAAATAGCCTTCCCGGGCAACACCTTTCCCGAGGTCAATCGGCTCGGCATGGTGACGGTGCCCGACACGGTGCCCGTCCGCGCCGACGGCGGGCTCGACCTGCCCGGCTACGGCCCGATCTCGCCGGGCTTCACCCGCACCGAACGCGGCGTGTTCGCCATCGGCCCGGTCGATCCCGCGCAGCGGACGATGTTCTTCCAGACCACCGAGGAAGAACTCACCGAATACGACAACGACGACCCGCTCACCCTGGCCGAACTCGCCGCCAGCGCGCACCGGGTCCTCGGCACCGAGCTGCCCCTCGGCGATCCGATCCGCTTGTCGCGCTACCAGTTCCAGGCTCGGCGCGCCGAGCGTTTCCGGTCCGGCCGCGTCCTGCTGGCAGGCGACGCGGCGCACCTGCTGCCCGCCACCGGCACGGCCCTCAATGTGGGTATGCTCGACGCGGTCAACCTGGGCTGGAAGCTCGCGGCCACCGTCCAGGGCTGGGCGCCGGCCGGGCTGCTCGACAGCTACCACGAGGAACGGCACGCTGCGGCGGGCCGGGCGCTGCAGCAGACCCGCGCGCAGGCGGCCCTGCGGCGCGGCCAGGACGAGGCGGCCGACGCGCTGCGCGCGGTGTTCCAGGAGCTGTTCACCGACGAGCCCGCGCTGCGCAGGCTGGCAGGCATGATCTCGGCCAACGACGTGCGGTACGCGGTGCCCGGCGCCGACCCGCACCCGTTGGCGGGCAGCTTCGCGCCCGATCTGCCGTTGCTCACCGAGCAGGGCGCTACCAGCGTCGCCGAACTCCTGCACGCCGCCCGCCCGGTCCTGCTCGACCTCGCCGACCGCGCGGACCTGCGCGAGCAGGCCCGCGAGCGGGAGCCGCGGCTCGTGATCGTCACCGCGAAAACCGAGGACCGGCCCGCCGACGCGATCCTGATCCGGCCCGACGCCTTTGTCGCCTGGGCCGCGGCGGTCGACGAATCCGCCGGCACCGCCGCGCCGACGCTGCGGGACGCGCTGGACCGCTGGGTCGGACAGCTCTGAGCGTGGTCGCGGGTGCGGGAGTGCCTGACCGGCATGCGCGGGGTCTGGCGTTGAATTCCGGTATGAGTTGCGGGGTACTCCTGGGATGAATGTGATGTCGACATCTGGGCGGTCGCGCCGGGCCGTCCTTCCCGGCTGGTCCGTGCCGCTGGTGTTCGTCGTCGCGGCGACCTCCCAGTACGTCGGTGCCGCGCTGGGCGTGTTTCTGTTCGACACGACCGAACCGGCGACCGTCGCCTGGTTGCGCGCCGCGGCCGCCGGCGTAGCGCTGCTGGCCTGGCGACGGCCGTGGCGGAGCCGGTGGACGCGGCGGGGGATCGCGGTGGCGGCCGGATTCGGTGTGGTCACGGTGGCGATGAACATCGTGTTCTACGAGGCGATCGCGCGGATTCCGCTCGGCACCGCGGTCGCCATCGAATTCCTCGGCCCGGTGGCCGTCGCCACGCTCGGGTCGCGGCGGGTCCGAGATGTGGTGGCCGTGCTGCTCGTCGCCGTCGGTGTGGTGCTGCTGGCCGGGGTGCAGTTCGATGTCGAGCCCGTCGGGGTCGGCTTCGCGCTGGCCTCGGCTGTGCTGTGGGCCGGGTACATCATGGTCGGCAAGCGGGTCGCCGACGCGGGCGACGGCCAGGACTCCCTGGCCGTCGGGATGGCCGCCGCCGCGGTGCTGCTCGCGCCGTTCGTCCTCGTCCCGCAGGTGGCGATCGACGCGTCCGTCTTCGCCGATCCCCGCACCTGGCTGCTCGGGCTCGGTGTCGGCGTCCTGTCGAGCGCGATCCCGTACGCCCTGGACCAGGTGGTGCTCACGGCGATCGGCCGCGCCCGCTTCGCCCTGCTGCTGGCGCTGCTGCCCGCCACGGCGGCCGTCGTCGGCGCGATCGCGCTGAGCCAGCGACTGTCGGTCGCCGAACTCGCCGGGATCGCGCTGGTCATGCTCGCGCTCACCATCACCGCCCTGCCCACCCGCCAGACAGCACCGGAACCACCGGCGCCGCTGTAGTAGCCCTACCGGATCCGCGCGAGGATGTCGACGGCGATATCTGTCGCGGCCGAGTGCATCTCGTCGTCGGAGAGGTCGAGGTCGCCCATCATCGACAGGCTCCAGCTGATCGCCAGCAGCGCCTGCCTCGCGTGATAGACGTCCAGCGGCGCGTGCTCGGGCGCGGTCATGAGGTCCGCCAGGACCCGGAACTGATAGCGCAGGCCAGCCCCGAATCCGAGATCGCGGAAGGCGGGCTGGTTCTCGTGCCAGAAGCGCACCATGTCGCGACCGAGGCTGTGCAGCAGCATGCTGTAGCGATGCAGAATCTGTTCGGCCCGTTCGGGTCCCGGCGGGGCCTGCTCCGCCCAGCTGACGATGTCGTCGATACCGCGCCGCAGATCGTCGGACAGGCTGACGACGATGTCTTCCTTGGTGCGGAAGTGGTAGTACAGCGCGGCCTTGGTGACGCCGAGACGCTCGGCGATCTCACGCAACGAGGTCTTCTCGTAGCCGCGCTCGGAGAACAACTCCATCGCCACCGCGCGAATGCGTTCCCTGGTGTCGCTACGACGTCCGTCCACGTGATTCCTTTTGCTTGACGACCGGCTAGGGGAAGCCTACCGTCGGAGCACAGCCGAGATACCTAGCCGGTCGGCTAGTTAGTTGGGAGGGCTCATGACATACGCCCCCACCGAAGGGGTCGCGCTCACGGCGATCGGAGTCGCGCTGATCAGGGAGTGGGAATCCCGCAGACGGGATCGGCTCTACGACGACCCGCTGGCCGCCGCTTTCGTGGCCGCCGCGCGCCAGGACTTCACTCGCACCGCCGAGGGCGCGGCCCGCTGGGCCAGGGTGGAGTCGGTGGCCCAGCAGTTCTTCGCGGGCCGGTCGGTCGGTGTGCGGCTCGTCGACGACCGTGTGGCGGCGGCCGTCGCCGCGGGATGTCCCCAGATCGTGCTGCTCGGAGCGGGATTGGACACCCGCGCATTCCGGCTGGACCTGCCCGCCGACGTCACCGTCTTCGAGCTCGACCTGCCGGAACTCTTCGCCTTCAAGGAACCGGTGCTGCGCGCAGCGGGCGCCCGGCCGACGGCTCGTCGGCACGTCCTGCCGATCGATCTGCGCGCCGAGTGGGCGACCGCGTTGCGGGCGAAGGGTTTTCGTGCCGACCTACCGACCCGGTGGATCGATGAGGGCGCGCTCGGCTATCTGTCCGTCGCGGAGCATCACCGTGTCCTCGCCGACCTGACGGCACTGTCGGCGCCGCGCAGCCAGTTCGGCCTGAGCCGTTTCGCCGTCGACCACGCCGCCCGACCGTACGTCGAGCTACGTCGGCTGGTCGCCGGTGGCACCGAGGCAGGTGTGGTCGCGCGCGATGTCGAGCGGCCGGGCGAGCGGTGGCTCGCAGAGCACGGCTGGAGTACGGAGTTCGTGGCCTGGGACGACATGATCGCGCCGCTCGGCCGGGACGTCGCGGTGGGCGATCCCGACGTCGGGGTGGTGCTCGCGGTGCGGGGCCGCGCTTGACCCTGACGTAGCGTGAGGGCCCACGCTGCTCCCATGAACGCACTTCACCCCGCTTTCGAGATCAGTCCCGTTCCTGTTCCCGGCCCCGACGCCGTGGCGCCGGAGCCGTTCCGCGGCATCTACGGCATGCCGATGTTCGTCACCGTGCCGACCGCCGACCTCGCGGCTTCGTCGGATCTGTGGATCAACGGGCTCGGGTTCATCGAGTTGTTCGCCGCGCCCGGGCACGTGATCCATGTGCGCCGCTGGGCGTTTCAGGACGTCCTGTTGGTTCCGGGGGAGCGGCAGGCGCAGGCGCCCGCGATGACCGTCGGTTTCTCGTGTGTCCTGTACGAGCTCGAGACGATCGCGGCGGCCTGCGAGCGGGTGTCGCCGGGATGCACGACCGGTCCTCGGGTGATGCCCTGGAATTCGGTCGAGCTGGAGGTCCGCACGCCGGAGAACATCCGCGTGATCATGACCGCCGCGCGGCCCTACGATCCCGACAGCCCCGAGGCCGAGCACCTGCGGTCGATCGGGATCCAGGCGCCTGACCAGTGACGGCGATCGGGCACGGCACACTGGATGACGTGTCGGAACCGCTCACCGTCGGCGCCGCGGCGGAACTGCTCGGCGTGACGACGCGCACGCTGCACCACTGGGATGCGGTCGGGCTGGTGCACCCGTCCGACCGCACGCCCGCCGGCTACCGTCTCTACACCGCGGCCGACCTGGTGCGCGCCCAGCGCGTCACCGTCTACCGCGAACTCGGCGTTCCCCTCGACGAGATCGGCGCCCTGCTCGACGCGCCCACCGCCGACGCCCTCGCCACCCTGCGCCGCCAACACGACGACCTGCGCGCCAAGACCCGGCAGCTGCAACGGATGACCGCGGCGGTCGAACGGATGATCGCGGCGCGGGAGTCGGGACTGCTGCTCTCCGCCGACGACCAGGTCGCGATCTTCGGCGAGGACTGGCAGCCCACCTGGGTCGAGCAGGCCCGTGACCGGTGGGGTGACACGCCGCAGTGGGCCCAGTACGCCGAACACGCCGCCGCCCGATCCGCGCGGGACTGGCAGGCGATCACCGCCGCGACCGAGGCCCTGCACGCCGACCTCGGCGCCGCCGTCCGCGCGGGCGTCCGCCCCGGCTCACCCGAAGCCGACGCCCTCGCCGAACGCCACCGAGTCGGTATCGCCGCCCACTTCGACTGCACCCACACCATGCACGTCTGCCTCGGCCGCGGCTACCTCACAGACCCCGGCTACCGCGCCTTCTACGACGCCATCGCCCCCGGCCTCACCACCTGGCTCAGCGCCACCATCGACGCCAACGCCCGCGCCCACGGCATCGACCCCGACACCGCCACCTGGCCCACCCCACCTCATGACCCGTCACAGTGACGGCCGCCGGCCAGCCCCGCTCCCGCGTGCACCCGAGTGGTTACCGCGCTGGTGCGACGACAACCTGGGCGCCGAACCCACACGTCTGCTGTTCGCGACGCACAGCATCTCGGCGGTATACGGACTGCGGTTGACCGACCGGCGCGAAGTCGTCGTGAAGGCCAGGCCGGACGACGGTCGCGCGGCGCCCTGTGTCACCGCGCAAGCCGCTCTGGCCGCTCGCGGATTTCCCTGTGCCCGCCCGTTGACACCTGTCCTCCGGGAAGGGCATCTGGCCGTCCACGCGGAGGAATACAGGCCGGGCGGCGATCTCCTGCGCGGCGATTCCCCGGCGATCGCACGGCGCTACGCCACCGTGTTCGCACGCCTCGCAGGCGAGCTGGCTGAGCTGAAAGTCCCTGCGCCACTGCCGAACCCACGGTGGTCTCGCTGGGATCACCGCGACCCCGGCCTGTGGCCGGCGATACCGGAACTCGACGCCCGTGACCAGCGTGCGGTGCCCGACTTCGTCGTCGAGGCGGCCGCCCGTGCCCGCGCGCGGTTGCTCGCGGCCGACCTGCCGTGCGTCCTCGGCCACGCCGACTTCGAAGCGCAGAACCTCCGCTGGCACGGTGGCGACATCGGGGTCGTTCACGACTGGGACAGCCTCGCGTGGCAGCCCGAAGCCGCGCTCGCGGGAGCCGCGTCCGGATCTTTCGCGGGCGAATCACCCTCTACCTTGGCGCCGATCGAGAGCTCCGCCGCTTTCCTGACCGAGTACCAGAAGCTGCGCGGCCGGCGATTCAGTGTGGAGGAGTGCGAAGTCGCGTGGGCGGCCGGTGTGTGGCCCGCCGCGCACAACGCGCGCTGGGAGTACCTACACGGCGACGAACCGCTGTGCGGAAAGGGTCTCCGTGCCCAAGCCGCCGAACGCCTGCGCCGGGCGGGTGCCGGTAGGTGACGACGTGTGTCCTGCCGCTGGATCTCGCACGGCTCGAGGTCGACCCACGCGTGCACCGCTGTTGGCGTCTGCTCGGCGCTGTCAACGGCCGGCCCGAACAGCCGGACCCCGGCCCGGTGTTCACCTGGTTCGCGCGAGCCGCGCACGGCATGACGACAGCGTGAACACGCGCTCTCACCAGCGAGAACGACGGAATCCGCCTTCGGAGTCGAGCACCTGTCCGACGATCCAGCGGGCCTCGTCGGAGGCCAGCCAGGCGATCAGGCGGGCGGGGTCGTCGGGTGTGCCCGCCCGGCCGCGGGGGAAGGCGGCGTGGACGGCCTCGACGACGGCGAGGTCACGGTCGGCGGTGGCGGCGGAGAGGTAGCCCGTGTCGACGGGTCCCGGGTTGACGGTGTTGAGCAGGATGCCGCGCTCGATCAGTTCGTCGGCGACGGTGGGGGTGAGCCCTGCCAGCACCGATTTCGCCGCGGCGTAGGCGATTTCGCCGCGCATCGGGCCGAGGTGCTGGCCGGAGGTGAGCCAGAGGACGCGCCCGCGGTCGCGGACCGGGTCGGCATCGGCGCGATAGTGCCGGGCGAACGCCTGGGTGAGCAGCAGCACCGAGCGCGCGTCGACCGCCCAGTGGCCGTCGAGCATGTCGGCATCGATGTCGAGCAGGGAGCCGTCACCGCCGCTGCGCGCGTGGTTGGCGACCAGGATGTCGACCCGGCCGAACGCCGACATCGCCGCGTCGAGCACCCGCTCCGGGGCCTCGCGGTCCGCCAGGTCGACCGCGAGATCGGCCACCTCGGTGAACGCGGCGAGTTCCCGGCATAGTTCGTCGGTGTCCTCGGCGCCCCACGGCTGGTCCGCGTCGTGGGGCGCCCAGTGCGTGAGGAACAGCGACGTGCCCCGTTCGGCCAGCCGACGGGCGACCGCGTAGCCGATCCCCGCCCGGCGGCTCGCGCCCGTCACGATCGCCACCCGGCCGCTCAACCCCTGCGATTCCATAGCTGGATTGCACCCCGGAGGCTCGGCCGACCGCAAACGCTTATCGCCGGCCCCGCGTCCGCGGCCGGAAATCACTGTGATCACCACAGTTTCGCGCGGCGTGTGAGCGCAGCCGCACCACGGCAGGCCCCGCGCGGTCCGTGTCCGCGCTCACAGGTGGGCCTACCTGGTCAAAGAGGTGTCGTGACGCTGATAGGGTGGAGCGCGAGTTAGGCATCCTTTAACGGACCGTCCGGTGAGGCGGGGAAGGAGGTCGGCATGGCTGTGCCCGAACGGGCGGCCAAAACCGGCGCGGGCGAACAATCGCAGCGGCACACTCCGGAGTGGGTGGCAGCCGGCCGCGAACTGTTGTCGCCGTCGGACGTGCAACGCACCGTCGCGCGCATCGCGCATCAGATCATCGAGAAGACCGCCCTGGATTCCGGCGACGCCGACGCGCCACGCGTGGTCCTCATGGGCATCCCGACCCGCGGCACCACCCTGGCCAACCGGCTGGCCGCCAAGATCGAGGAATTCTCCGGCGTGCGCCCCGCACTGGGCTCGCTCGACATCACCCTCTACCGCGACGACCTGCGCAGCCGTCCGCACCGTCCGCTCGAGCGCACCTCGGTGCCCGACGGCGGCATCGAGAACGCGCTGGTCGTCCTCGTCGACGACGTGCTGTTCTCCGGCCGCACCGTGCGCTCGGCCCTCGACGGCCTGCGCGACCTCGGCCGCCCCCGCGCCGTGCAGCTGGCCGTGCTGATCGACCGCGGGCACCGCGAGCTGCCGATCCGCGCCGACTACGTCGGCAAGAACGTGCCGACCGCGCGCGCCGAGGACATCTCGGTCCTGCTCACCGAACACGACGGACACGACGGTGTGTACCTGCACCAGGAGGCGCAGCAGTGAAGCATTTGTTGACGGTCGCCGACCTGGACCGCGGCACCGCCACCGAACTCCTCGACGAGGCCGAGCGCTTCGAACAGGCCCTGCTCGGCCGCGAGGTGAAGAAGCTGCCCACGCTGCGCGGCCGCACAGTGATGACCGTGTTCTACGAGAACTCCACCCGCACCAGGGTGTCGTTCGAGGTCGCGGGCAAGTGGATGAGCGCCGACGTGATCAACGTGAGCGCCTCGAGTTCCTCGGTCTCCAAGGGCGAATCGCTGCGCGACACCGCGCTCACCCTGCACGCGGCGGGCGCCGACGCGCTCATCGTCCGGCACCCGGCCTCCGGCGCCGCGCACCAGATCGCGCGCTGGATGGAGCAGTGGGCGCGCGAGGAGAACCGCGCCGCCCCCTCGATCATCAACGCGGGCGACGGCACCCACCAGCACCCCACCCAGGCGCTGCTCGACGCGCTGACCCTGCGTCAGCGCCTCGGCGACATCGAGGGCAAGCGGATCGTGCTGGTCGGCGACATCCTGCACAGCCGGGTCGCGCGCTCGAACGTGTTCCTGCTCGACACCCTCGGTGCCGAGGTGGTGCTGGTCGCGCCGCGCACCCTGCTGCCGGTGGGCGTGGACAGCTGGCCCTGCCGGGTCGCGACCTCGCTCGACGCGGAACTGCCCGGCGCCGACGCGGTGATGATGCTGCGCGTGCAGGCCGAGCGGATGAACGGCGGCTTCTTCCCGTCGGCCCGCGAGTACTCGATCAACTACGGACTGTCCGAACGGCGGATGGGCCTGCTCGGCGACGACGCGGTGGTCCTGCACCCCGGTCCGATGCTGCGCGGCATGGAGATCGCCTCGGCGGTCGCCGATTCGCCGAAAGCGGCGGTCCTGCAACAGGTGACGAACGGAGTGCACATGCGAATGGCCGTGTTGTTCCGGCTGCTCGTCGGCACTCAGGAGGTGGCGGCGTGAGCGGTCAGCGGCCGGAGGCGGCAGCGCAGCGTCACCACGGAGGCCACCCGAGCACGCCAGAAGGAGACAGCGTGAGTGAGCTGCTGATCAAGAATGTCCGGCCCTACGGTGAGGGCGAGCCGGTGGACGTGCTGGTGCGCGGCACCGTCATCGCCGAGATCGCCGCGGGCATCGAGGCGCAGGCAGGCGCCGAGGTGATCGAGGGCGACGGCCAGATCCTGCTGCCCGGCTTCGTCGACCTGCACACCCACCTGCGCGAGCCCGGCCGCGAGGACACCGAGACCATCGAAACCGGCTCGGCCGCAGCCGCTCTCGGTGGCTACACCGCGGTGTTCGCGATGGCCAACACCAGCCCGGTCGCCGACTCGCACGTGATCACCGATCACGTGTGGCGGCGCGGCCAGGAGGTCGGCCTGGTCGACGTGTTCCCGGTCGGCGCGGTCACCGTCGGGCTCGAGGGCAAGCAGCTCGCCGAGATGGGCACCATGGCCGCTGGCGTGGGCCAGGTGCGGATGTTCTCCGACGACGGCCACTGCGTCTACGACCCGCTGATCATGCGCCGCGCCCTCGAATACGCGAACTCGCTCGGCGTGCTCATCGCCCAGCACGCGGAGGAGCCGCGCCTGACCAAGGGCGCCGTCGCGCACGAGGGCCCCAACGCCGCCCGCCTGGGTCTGGCCGGCTGGCCGCGCGCCGCCGAGGAGTCGATCGTCGCCCGCGACGCGCTGCTGGCCCGCGACGCGGGTGCCCGCGTACACATCTGTCACGCCTCCACCGCGGGCACCGTCGAACTGGTGAAATGGGCCAAGTCCCAGGGCATCTCGATCACCGCCGAGGTCACCCCGCACCACCTGCTGCTCGACGACTCGCGGCTGGAGACCTACGACGCGGTCAACAAGGTGAACCCGCCGCTGCGCGAATCCGCCGACGTGACCGCTCTGCGCCAGGCGCTGGCCGAGGGCGTCATCGACTGTGTCGCCACCGACCACGCCCCGCACGCCGAGCAGGACAAGTGCTGCGAATTCGCCGCCGCCCGCCCCGGCATGCTGGGGCTGGAGACCGCGCTGTCGATCATCGTGCAGACGATGGTCGCGCCCGGCCTGCTGGACTGGCGCGGGGTCGCGCGGGTGATGAGCGAGAAGCCCGCCGCGATCGTCGGCCTCGACGACCACGGCCGCCCGATCGCGGTCGGCGAGCCCGCCAACCTGACCCTGATCGACCCCGACGCCGAGTGGACGGTGCGCGGCGCCGAACTGGCGAGCATCTCGAACAACACACCGTTCGAGGACATGACGTTCCCGGCGCAGGTGTCAGCCACCGTGCTGCGCGGCCGGGTAACTGCCCGCGAGGGCAAGGCGGCCGGGATCTAGGAGGCCAGGAACGTGGAGAGAATTCTGTGGGTACTGGGATGTCTGGTCTTCTTCCTGGTGTGCCTGTGGCTGATGTACCGGGCCTGGCAGAAGAAGGCCGTGCGTCAGGCAGGGCGCATCGGTGAACTGCCGACGGTGCCCACCGAACTGGGCGCCCAGCTGCTGGAACCGACCACCGGCCTCTACCTGGGCAGCACCCTCGCGCCCAGCTGGCAGGACCGGATCGCGGTCGGTGACCTGGGATTCCGGGCGACCGCCGAACTGACGCGGTTCGAACGCGGAATCCTGCTCGAACGCGACGGGGCGACGCCGATCTGGATTCCGCAGGAATCCGTGACGGCCGTGCGCACCGAACGCGGACACGCGGGCAAAGTGATGACAGAGAATGGTGTGCTGGTAATTCGCTGGACACTGCCGACCGGAACCGAGATCGATACCGGATTCCGGGGCGACGACAAGACGGTGTACCCGGCATGGACCGCGGATGCGACCAGGGCGACGACGGGAGACGACGAATGACGAAGACAAAGGCAGCCCTCGTGCTGGAGGACGGCCGCGTGTTCCGCGGTACCGCCTTCGGCGCCGAGGGCCAGACCCTGGGCGAGGCGGTGTTCTGCACCGCGATGACCGGATACCAGGAGACCCTGACCGACCCCAGCTACGACCGCCAGATCGTGGTGGCCACCGCCCCGCAGATCGGCAACACGGGCTGGAACGACGAGGACGACGAGTCCGGCAAGATCTGGGTCGCCGGCTACGCCGTGCGCGACCCCTCGCCGATCTCGTCCAACTGGCGCGCCACCGGCACCCTGCAGGACCAGCTCGACAAGCAGAACGTGGTCGGCATCGCCGGCATCGACACCCGCGCGGTGGTGCGCCACCTGCGCACCCGCGGCTCGATGAAGGCGGGCATCTTCTCCGGTGCCGCTCTGGCCGCCGACGACGAGCTGCTGGCCCGGGTCAACGGCCAGCCCTCCATGCTCGGCGCGGATCTGGCCGAAGAGGTCAGCACCGACGGCATGTACACGATCGAGCCGGTCGGTGACCACCGCTTCACCGTCGTCGCGGTCGACCTCGGCATCAAGACCAACACCCCGCGCATGTTCGCCGAGCGCGGCGTGCGCACCCACGTGGTGCCGTCGAACACCTCCCTCGACGACATCCTGGCCCTGAACCCGAACGGCGTGTTCCTGTCGAACGGCCCCGGCGACCCGGCCACCCAGACCGGCGCGATCGCGCTGACCCAGGGTGTGCTCGAGCGCGGAATCCCGCTGTTCGGCATCTGCTTCGGCAACCAGATCCTGGGCCGGGCGCTGGGCCGTGACACCTACAAGATGAAGTTCGGCCACCGCGGCATCAACATCCCGGTCGTCGAGGCGGGCACCGGCCGCATCTCCATCACCGCGCAGAACCACGGCTTCGCCCTCGAGGGCGAGAAGGGCGAGGTGTTCGACACCCCCTTCGGCAAGGCCGAGGTCTCCCACATCTGCGCCAACGACGGCACCGTCGAGGGTGTGCGACTGATCGACGGTCGCGCCTTCTCGGTGCAGTACCACCCCGAGGCCGCCGCAGGCCCGCACGACGCCGCATACCTGTTCGACCGTTTCGCCGGTCTCATGGAAGGAGCCTGATGCCTCGCCGCGAGGATCTGAAGCACATCCTGGTGATCGGCTCTGGCCCGATCGTCATCGGCCAGGCGTGCGAATTCGACTACTCCGGTACCCAGGCGTGCCGGGTGCTGCGGTCCGAGGGACTGCGCGTGTCGCTGGTGAACTCCAACCCGGCGACGATCATGACCGACCCCGAGTTCGCCGACTCCACCTACGTGGAGCCGATCACCCCGGAGTTCGTCGAGAAGGTCATCGAGAAGGAGCGCCCCGACGCGATTCTCGCCACCCTCGGCGGGCAGACCGCGCTCAACACCGCGGTCGCGCTGCACGAGCGCGGGGTGCTGGAGAAGTACAACGTCGAGCTGATCGGCGCCGACTTCGACGCCATCCAGCGCGGTGAGGACCGGCAGAAGTTCAAGGACATCGTCGCCAAGGTCGGCGGCGAGAGCGCCCGCTCCAAGGTCTGTTACACCATGGACGAGGTCCGCGAGACCGTCGCCGAACTCGGCTTCCCGGTCGTCGTGCGCCCGTCGTTCACCATGGGCGGCCTCGGTTCTGGCATGGCCTACAACCACGAGGACCTCGACCGCATCGCCGGCGGCGGCCTGGCCGCCTCGCCGACCGCGAACGTCCTGATCGAGGAGTCCATCCTCGGCTGGAAGGAATACGAGCTCGAGCTCATGCGCGACGGCCGCGACAACGTGGTCATCGTCTGCTCCATCGAGAACGTCGACCCGATGGGCGTGCACACCGGCGACTCGATGACCGTGGCCCCGGCCATGACCCTCACCGACCGCGAGTACCAGAAGATGCGCGATCTCGGCATCGCCATCCTGCGCGAGGTCGGCGTCGACACCGGCGGCTGCAACATCCAGTTCGCGGTCGACCCGAAGGACGGCCGCCTGATCGTCATCGAGATGAACCCGCGCGTCTCGCGCTCCTCGGCGCTGGCGTCCAAGGCCACCGGCTTCCCGATCGCCAAGATCGCCGCCAAGCTGGCCATCGGCTACACCCTCGACGAGATCGTCAACGACATCACCAAGGAGACCCCGGCCTGCTTCGAGCCCACGCTCGACTACGTCGTGGTCAAGGCGCCGCGGTTCGCCTTCGAGAAGTTCCCCGGCGCCGACGGCACGCTCACCACCACCATGAAGTCCGTCGGTGAGGCCATGTCGCTGGGCCGCAACTTCACCGAGGCCCTCGGCAAGGTGCTGCGCTCGCTCGAGACCAAGGCCGCCAGTTTCTGGACTGCCGAGGACGGCGAGTGGGCCCCCGCCGACGCGAACGACCCCGCCTCCGTGCGCGAGGCGATCGAGGCCGTCCTCGCCGACCTGCGCGTGCCGATCGAGGGCCGCATCTACCAGGTCGAGCGGGCGCTGCGCTTCGGCGCGAGCGTCGAGGAGACCGCCGCCGCCTCCGGCATCGACCCCTGGTTCGTCGCCGAGGTCGCCGGGCTGGTCGCGCTGCGCCAGGAGATCCTGGACGCGCCCGTCCTCGACGAGGACCTGCTGCGCCAGGCCAAGCACTACGGCCTGTCCGACCGTCAGCTCGCCGCCCTGCGCCCCGAGCTCGCCGGCGAAGCGGGCGTGCGCTCCCTGCGCCACCGCCTCGGCGTGCGGCCGGTCTACAAGACCGTCGACACCTGCGCGGCCGAGTTCGAGGCCAAGACGCCGTACCACTACAGCTCCTACGAGCTGGATCCCGGCGCCGAGTCCGAGGTCGCGCCGCAGACCGAACGCGACAAGGTGATCATCCTCGGCTCGGGCCCCAACCGCATCGGTCAGGGCATCGAGTTCGACTACTCGTGCGTGCACGCCGCGCAGACGCTGTCGGCCGCTGGCTACGAGACCGTCATGGTCAACTGCAACCCCGAGACCGTGTCGACCGACTACGACACCGCCGACCGCCTCTACTTCGAGCCGCTCACCTTCGAGGACGTCCTCGAGGTGTACCACGCGGAATCGGAGTCGGGCACCGTCGCCGGGGTCATCGTGCAGCTCGGCGGCCAGACCCCGCTGAGCCTGGCGCAGCGGCTCACCGACGCGGGCGTTCCGGTGGTCGGCACCTCCGCGGCCGCCATCGACCTGGCCGAGGACCGCGGCGAGTTCGGTGACGTGCTCGTCGCGGCCGGGCTGCCCGCGCCCAAGTACGGCACCGCCACCACCGTCGAGCAGGCGAAGAAGATCGCCGCCGAGATCGGCTACCCGGTGCTGGTCCGCCCGTCCTACGTGCTGGGCGGTCGCGGCATGGAGATCGTCTACGACGAGACCTCGCTCGAGGGCTACATCTCCCGCGCCACCGAACTCAACCCGGAACACCCGGTGCTGGTCGACCGCTTCCTGGAAGACGCCATCGAGATCGACGTCGACGCCCTGTGCGACGGCGAGGAGGTCTTCCTCGGCGGCGTCATGGAGCACATCGAGGAAGCCGGCATCCACTCCGGTGACTCCGCCTGCGCGCTGCCCCCGATCACCCTGGGCCGCAGCGACATCGAGGCCGTGCGCCGCTCCACCATCGCCCTGGCCAAGGGCATCGGCGTGAAGGGCCTGCTCAACGTGCAGTACGCCCTCAAGGACGACGTGCTCTACGTGCTCGAGGCCAACCCGCGCGCCAGCCGCACGGTCCCGTTCGTCTCCAAGGCGACCGCGGTGCCGCTGGCCAAGGCCTGCGCCCGGGTGATGCTCGGCGCCTCCATCGCCGACCTGCGCAAGGAAGGCATGCTGCCCCCCGAGGGCGACGGCGGCCACGTCCCGCTGGACGCGCCGGTCGCGGTGAAGGAAGCCGTGCTGCCCTTCCATCGGTTCCGCCGCGCCGACGGCTCCGGCATCGACTCGCTGCTCTCGCCGGAGATGAAGTCCACCGGTGAGGTCATGGGCATCGACGCCGATTTCGGCACCGCCTTCGCCAAGAGCCAGGCCGCCGCCTACGGCTCGCTGCCGACCGAGGGCACCGTGTTCGTCTCCGTCGCCAACCGTGACAAGCGCGCCATGGTGTTCCCGATCAAGCGCCTGCACGACCTGGGCTTCCGCATCCTCGCCACCGCGGGCACCGCGGAGACGCTGCGCCGCAACGGCATTCCGTGCGAGCAGGTGCGCAAGCACTCCGACCCGGAGGCCACCGACCCGGCCACCGGCATGCCGGAGGCCTCGATCGTCGAGCAGATCCGCGACGGCGAGATCGACATCGTGTTCAACACCCCCTACGGCAACTCGGGCCCCCGCGTGGACGGCTACGAGATCCGCACCGCCGCGGTGGGCGCGAACATCCCGTGCATCACCACGGTGCAGGGCGCGGCCGCGGCCGTGCAGGGCATCGAAGCCGGCATCAACGGCGGCATCGGGGTGCGGTCCCTGCAGGAACTGCACTCGGTGCTGCGTGGCTGACATGCACAGCTTCGGTCATCGGTTGCGGCACGCCATGCGGCAGTTCGGGCCGCTCTGCGTCGGCATCGACCCCCACCCCGGGCTGCTCCGGGCGTGGGGGCTCACCGAGGACGTCGACGGGCTCGAGGCGTTCGCCGAGATCTGCGTCGAGGCCTTCGACGGCCGGGTCGCCCTGGTCAAACCGCAGGTCGCGTTCTTCGAGACCTACGGCTCCGGCGGCCTCGCGGTGCTCGAACGCACGATCGAAGTGCTGCGTGCCTCGGGCACCCTGGTGCTGGCCGACGCCAAGCGCGGCGACATCGGTTCCACCATGGACGCCTACGCCAACGCCTGGCTCGGCGACGGGCCGCTCGGCTCGGACGCCGTGACGGTCTCGCCCTACCTCGGTTTCGGGTCACTCGACCCGGCGCTGAGCCTGGCGCAGGCCAATCATCGCGGCGTGTTCGTCCTCGCGGCGACCTCGAATCCCGAAGGGGCGCAACTGCAGCGGATCACCGCCGCGGACGGGCGCACGATCGCGCAGACGATGGTCGACGAGGCCGCGGCCCGCAACGCCGGGCACGGCTTCGGTTCCGTCGGCGTCGTCGTCGGCGCGACGCTCACCGAGGCGCCCGATCTGTCGAACCTCAACGGGCCCATCCTGATGCCCGGTGTCGGCGCGCAGGGCGGGGGAGCGGACTCCATCCGCGCCCTGGTCCCCGCGGCGAATCTGGCGGCCGTGGTGCCCAATGTCTCGCGCGAGGTCCTCGGCGCGGGCCCGTCGGTGACGGCCCTGTGCGACAAGACCGCGCGCCTGCAGGAGGAGTTCGCCTTCCTCCAGGCCTGACAACCCGATCCGACGGAGCCGCCGGTGCGACGCACACCGGCGGCTCCGTCGTCGTGCCCGGACCCGGCCGTGCGTGGGCCTCGACGGCTCCACCGCGCGGGTGTCCCGGTCAGGCGCCGGTGGGCTCCGGCACGCCCGCCCGTGCCCGCCACCAGCCCAGTGCTCCGACGCCGAGGGGCACCAAGAGGGTGAGGAACCCCGACACCGGCATGTAGGCCAATCCGGCACCGGTCGTGACGGCCAGGGCGGCCAGCACCGGAACCGGCACGAAGCCACGCGCCCGTTCCAGTTCGATCATGGCGAGCCCGAGCCCCACCCCGATCACCCCGAACAGGGTGAACCAGAACGACAGCTCGGAGGCCTGGTCGCCGCGCAGCCAATCCGCGACACCCAGGGCGGTGTGGACCCCGGCGATGAACACCACCGCGGACCCGGCCAGCGGGAATCTAGTTCTTGAATTCATATTCATAAACTGTGCCACTAGGCTGAGCCGGTGGCAAGACCCCGTCTCTTCACCGACGATCAGGTGCTCGACGCGGCACGCGACCTCCTCGCCGATCCGGCGATCACCCGCCCGGCGATCACCGCCGTCGGCAAGGCCGCGGGCGTGCACACGGGGTCGATCTATGTGCGCTTCGCCTCACGTGACGAACTCCTCGCACGGCTGTGGTTGCGCTCGATCCAGCGGTTCCACGTCGGCTTGCTCGACGCGCTGGCAGGCCCGTCGCCGCTGCTGGCCGCGGCGACCTATCTGCCGCGCTACTGCCGCGAGCATCCGACCGAGGCCAGGGCGATGAAGATGTTCCACCGCGAGGAGCTGCTCGAGGTGGGGCCAGAGGAGCTGCGGACTGCGATCGCCACCGTGAACGACGCCATGAACGCCGCGCTGCTGACGGCGGTGGTGACCGAATTCGGCACCGCGGACGACCACGCGACCGCCGTCGCCGAGGTCGCCGTGAAGGCCATTCCGTACGGCCTCGTGCGCGACTACATCGCCCGCGCGGCCCCGATTCCGGACTGGATCGACGAGGTCACCGCGACCGCCACCGGCGCGGTTCTGGACCGGTTCCGTTCCCGATCTTGACGACACGCGGTACGAATTCGCGCGACACGCGGGGAAATTCGGGAAACCCCCTGGTCGCGACGCGCCCGGTTTGCGGGGTCGGCCACGGCCGGTCGCGCTACCCGGTGGCTAACATCGCCCATATCGGTAAAACCGCAGGTGGGGATGCATTTTTAGGATTCGGCGGTACGATCGGTGCGGAGGAATCGGTGGTCACCGCATCGGGCCCGCGCGCCCCATACGGCATCCGTATTCGTGCCCTGACCTGGGGGTCGGGTTCGCAATCGGCGCGCACCGTGGGTACGGTCGCACAGACCGTCCGGGTAACCGGCGGTAGATCTAGCAATGAACGATGAGACGGAGGAACCCGTGGCCCTTCCCCAGCTGACTGACGAGCAGCGCGCCGCTGCTCTGGAGAAGGCGGCTGCCGCTCGCCGCGCTCGGGCAGAGCTCAAGGAGCGCCTGAAGCGTGGTGGCACCAACCTGAAGCAGGTCCTCACCGACGCCGAGTCCGACGAGATTCTCGGCAAGATGAAGGTGTCGGCGCTGCTCGAGGCTCTGCCGAAGGTGGGCAAGGTCAAGGCTGCCGAGATCATGACCGAGCTGGAGATCGCCCCCACCCGGCGGCTCCGTGGCCTGGGCGACCGTCAGCGCAAGGCGCTGCTGGCTCGCTTCGACTTCGACGCCTGATTCAGGTGGTCGAACACACGCGGAAGGGTCGGCTGGTTGTACTGGTCGGCCCCTCGGCCGTGGGTAAGTCCACGGTCGTGCGGTGCGTGCGGGAACGCCTGCCCGAACTGGTTTTCAGCGTGTCCGCGACGACCCGGGCCCCCCGGCCCGGGGAAGTCGACGGCCGTGACTACCGTTTCGTTTCCCGAGCCGACTTCGACGCCATGATCGCGGCGGACGAACTGCTCGAATGGGCGGACATCCATGGGGGGCTGCAGCGCTCTGGCACCCCCGCGGCCCCGGTGCGGGAAGCGCTGGCGGCCGGACACCACGTGTTGCTCGAGGTCGACCTGGCCGGCGCGCGCTCGGTGCGGAAGGCGATGCCGGAGGCACTGCTGGTGTTCCTCGCCCCGCCCAGCTGGGAGGAACTGGTCTCGCGCCTGCGTTCGCGCGGCACCGAGACACCCGAGGTGATCGAGCGCCGACTCGAGACCGCCCGGGTCGAATTGGCGGCCTGTGACGAGTTCGACACGGTCATCGTGAACAGCGAGGTGACGACCGCCTGCGAGCAGTTGGTATCGTTGTTCGTTAGCACAAATTCGAGTTCTTGACCCACTAACCCCGCAGGAGCCTCCCCTAGTGAGTACGGACATCGCAGCCGCGCCCGCGTACGACACCCCGATCGGCCTGACCAACCCGCCGATCGACGAGCTGCTCGAGCGCACGTCGTCCAAGTACGCCCTGGTGATCTACGCGGCCAAGCGCGCGCGTCAGATCAACGACTACTACAACCAGCTCGGCGACGGCATCCTGGAGTACGTCGGCCCGCTCGTCGAGCCCGGCCTGCAGGAGAAGCCGCTGTCGGTCGCCATGCGTGAAATCCACTCCGACCTGCTCGAACACACCGAGGGCGAGTGACAATCTCTTTTCCGGAGGCGTAGAGACCATGCGGATCGTCGTCGGGGTCGGCGGGGGCATCGCCGCCTACAAGGCGTGTGCCCTCGTTCGCCGGTTCACCGAGACCGGCCACCAGGTGCGGGTGATTCCCACCGAGTCGGCTCTGCAGTTCGTCGGTAAGGCGACCTTCGAGGCGCTGTCGGGACAGCCGGTCAACACCGGCGTGTTCGCCGACGTGCCCGAGGTGCCGCATGTCCGGATCGGCCAGGAGGCCGATCTCGTGGTCATCGCCCCCGCCACCGCGGATCTGATGGCGCGCGCCGCGCAGGGGCGCGCCGACGATCTGCTCACCGCCACCTTGCTGACGGCCCGATGTCCGGTGCTGTTCGCGCCCGCGATGCACACCGAGATGTGGGAGCATCCGGCGACGGTGGCCAATGTCGCGACGCTGCGCGCGCACGGCGCCAATGTCATGGAGCCCGCGTCGGGCCGGCTCACCGGCACCGACACCGGTCCGGGCCGCCTGCCCGAGCCGGAGGAGATCTTCGGACTGGCCTCGCTGCTGCTCGAGCGCGCCGACGCGCTGCCCCGCGACCTGACCGGTCGCCGCCTGGTGATCACCGCCGGCGGTACCAGGGAGCCCCTTGACCCGGTCCGTTTCCTCGGCAATCGCAGCTCCGGCAAGCAGGGCTACGCCCTGGCCAGGGTCGCCGCCCAGCGTGGCGCCCAGGTGACCCTCATCGCGGGCAACACCATCGAACTCGCGCCCCCCGCGGCTGTCGAACTCGTCCACATCACCACCGCCGACCAGCTCAAGACCGCGGTCGACAAGCACGCGCTCGGCGCCGACGCGGTGATCATGGCGGCAGCGGTGGCCGACTTCCGGCCCACTCACGTCGCGGCGGCGAAGATCAAGAAGGGCGTGGACGAGCCCGACGTGATCCCGTTGACCAAGAACGAGGACATCCTCGCCGGCCTGGTCGACGCCCGCACCGACGGCAGGCTCGCCGGTACCGCGATCGTCGGCTTCGCCGCCGAGACCGGGGACGAGAACGGTGACGTGCTCACCCACGCCCGCGCCAAGCTGGCCCGCAAGGGCTGCGACCTGCTCGTGGTCAACGCGGTCGGGGAGGGCAAGGCCTTCGAGGTCGACACCAACGACGGCTGGTTGCTCGGGGCCGACGGCACCGAACAGGCCCTCGACCACGGGTCGAAGGCGCTGCTGGCCAGCCGGGTGCTCGACGCGCTCGTGCCGCTGTTGCGCTGACGGGTTCGCACGAGAATTGTTGTGCGGCAACGATTTGCCGCGCAGTCTAGTGCGAACGGATGAGATCGGTGGGCGGGTTCGCCGGTTCGGTGAACAGTCCGGGTCAGTCTGTGTGCACTCCGCCACCTCGTCGGTGGTTTGGAATAGTCTGGATAGAAGGGTTGTGCGGTGGCCCCCGAGAGCTACCGTCACAAGCCGACACGAGTAACCCGTTGAGGGAGAGGGAATAACTGTGCGTACGACAGGTAGTCGGCTATTCACCAGTGAGTCCGTAACCGAAGGTCATCCGGACAAGATCTGTGACGCGATCAGCGATTCCATCCTCGACGCCTTGCTCGCGGAGGATCCGAGCAGCCGGGTCGCGGTGGAAACCCTGGTGACCACGGGTCAGGTCCATGTGGCGGGCGAGGTCACCACGTCGGCCTACGCCGACATCCCGCGGATCGTGCGGGAAAAGGTGCTCGAGATCGGATACGACTCCTCCGCAAAGGGATTCGACGGCAACTCCTGCGGTGTCAACATCGCGATCGGTGCCCAGTCGCCCGATATCGCGCAGGGCGTCGACACCTCGCACGAGGCTCGCGTCGGCGGCTCCGACGACGCGATCGAGCGTCAGGGCGCCGGTGACCAGGGCCTGATGTTCGGGTACGCGACCACCGATACCCCGGAGCTGATGCCGCTGCCGATCGCGCTCGCGCACCGGCTCTCGCGCAAGCTCACCGAGGTGCGCAAGTCCGGCGTGCTGCCGTACCTGCGGCCCGACGGCAAGACCCAGGTCACCATCGAATACGACGGTGACAAGCCGGTCCGCCTGGACACGGTCGTCATCTCCACCCAGCACGCGGCCGACATCGACCTGGACAACCTGCTCGCGCCCGACATCCGCGCGAAGGTCGTCGACGCCGTCATCGGTGACCTGGAGCTGCCCTCGCTGGACACCTCCGACATCCGCCTGCTGGTGAACCCCACCGGCAAGTTCGTGCTCGGCGGCCCGATGGGCGACGCGGGCCTGACCGGCCGCAAGATCATCGTCGACACCTACGGCGGCATGGCCCGCCACGGCGGCGGCGCCTTCTCCGGCAAGGACCCGTCGAAGGTGGACCGCTCGGCCGCCTACGCCATGCGCTGGGTCGCCAAGAACGTCGTGGCCGCCGGTCTGGCGGAGCGGGTCGAGGTGCAGGTCGCGTACGCGATCGGCAAGGCGGCTCCGGTCGGCCTGTTCGTCGAGACGTTTGGCACGGAGAAGGTTGACCCGACCCGCATCTCCACCGCCATCTCCGAGGTCTTCGACCTGCGTCCGGGCGCGATCATCCGCGACCTGGACCTGCTGCGCCCGATCTACGCGCCGACCGCGGCCTACGGCCACTTCGGCCGCACCGACGTCGACCTGCCCTGGGAGCACACGGACCGCGCGGACAAGCTGCGCGCGGCCGTCGGCCTGTAGTTCCCACGGCCCGCGTGGCAGCGGACGAGACACAGACAGCAGCGGGACACCCGATCGCTCGGGTGCTCCCGCTGCTGTCGCCTGCGCACCTCGACCGCGATTTCGACTATCTCGTCCCGCCCGAGCTGGACGAGATCGCGCAGCCGGGTGTGCGGGTCCGTGTCCGGTTCGCGGGCCGCCTCGTCGACGGCTACCTGCTCGAACGGCTCCCGCGCACCGACCACACCGGCAAGATGATGACGCTGGAACGGGTCGTCTCCGCCGAGCGGGTCCTGACCCCCGAGATCCTGCGCCTGGCGACCACGGTGGCCGCCCGCTACGCGGGCACCCGCGCCGACGTCCTCCGCCTGGCCATCCCGCCGCGCCACGCCCGCACCGAGAACGGCCCGGCCACGCCCCGGCGATCCCGTTCCGGGTCGACGAAGTCCGCCGTGGCGGTGCCGGCCGAACGTGACTCCTCTGACGAAACGGGTACGGACGGAACGGCTTTCGACGTCGTCGCGGACGAATCCTCGGAAGTGGCTCCGCCCGCCGGGACGGACGAGTCGACGTCGGAGCCCGCTGTGCCGGAAGGGCCGGGGACGGCCGTCTCCGGCTCGGCCACGTCGGCGCCGGTGGCAGTCGAGGCGGCCGGTGAGAGCACGGCAGCTCCCGGCCCGGCGCGGGGTGACGCGGAGGTCGGCGAGACCACGGAAGGTGATACCGCGCCAGGCCCCGCGGTCGAGGTCGATGCGTCGGCCTGGGGGCGGTATGCGCACGGCGGGGCATTCGTCGCGGCGTTGCGGGCGGGGCGCGGACCGCGCGCGGCGTGGCAGGCGCTGCCGGGGGAGGACTGGGCGGCGCGGTTGGCCGAGCTCGCGGCGACCGTGGTGGCGGGTGGGCGCGGGGTGGTGCTCATGGTGCCGGACCAGCGCGACCTGGATCGGCTGCTGACGGAATGTGTTCGGCTGGTGGGGGATTCGGCGGTCGGACTGTCGGCAGGGCTGGGGCCCGCCGCGCGGTACCGGCGGTGGCTGTCGGTGTTGCGTGGGCAGGCGCGGATCGTGGTCGGCACCAGGGCCGCGGTGTTCGCGCCGGTGCGCGATCTCGGGCTGATCGCCCTCTGGGACGACGGCGACGACACCTATGCCGAGCCGAGGGCGCCGTATCCGCATGCCCGCGAGGTCGCCATGCTGCGCGCCCACGAGACCGGCGCCGCCTTCGTCGCGGCCGGTTTCGCGCGCACGGCCGAGATCCAGGCAGTGGTCGAATCCGGCTGGGCGCGTGATCTTCTCGCCGAGCGGCAGGTCCTGCGCGAGGTGATGCCGCGGATCAGCGCCCCCGGCGACACCGACTTCGCGTTGGAGCGCGATGCCCTGGCCCGCTCGGTGCGGATGCCCGGTGTGGCGTTCGCGGCCGCGCGCGCGGCGCTGCGCGAGAACGCGGCGGTGCTCGTGCAGGTGCCACGGCGCGGGTACGTCCCGTCGCTGGCGTGCGCGAAGTGCCGCACCCCGGCGCGCTGCAGACACTGCCACGGGCCGCTGGCGCTGCCGCAGTCGAACACCGGGGAGGCCGCGAGCCCGCAGTGCAAGTGGTGCGGCATCACCGAGGCCGCCTATCGCTGTCAGGCGTGTGGTGCCCGCGCGCTGCGGGCGACCGTCATCGGCGCGGCCCGCACCGCGGAGGAACTCGGCCGCGCCTTCCCCGGCGTCCCGATCCGTGGCTCCGGCGGCGGGGAGGTGCTCGACGTGGTCGAACCGGGCGCGCAGGTGGTGGTCGCCACCGTCGGCGCCGAACCCCTCGTGCGTGGCGGGTACGGGGTGGCGCTGCTGCTCGACGGCTGGGCTCTGCTCGGCCGCGCCGATCTGCGCGCCACCGAGGACACCCTGCGCCGCTGGATGGGCGCGGCGGCGCTGGTCCGGCCGCGCGGCCAGGTGATCGTGATGGCCGAGCCGTCGCTGCCGACGGTCCAGGCGCTGGTGCGCTGGGACCCGGTCCACCACGCCGCCGCCGAACTCGAAGCCCGCGCCGAGGTCGGTTTTCCGCCTGCTGTCCGGCTGGCCGCCATCGACGGCACGCCCGCCGCCATCGCCGAATTGCTCGATGTCGCACAGCTTCCCGATCACGTGGAAGTTCTCGGCCCGGTCCCGCTGCCCCCGACGGCCCGCAAACCGTTCTCCGGTGCCGAGGAACCCGCCGAGGTCGAACGCATGCTCCTGCGGGTCGGTCGCTCCGCGGGAGCGCCGCTGGCCCGCGCTCTCACCGCCGCCCGCGCCGTGCGCAGTTCCCACCGCTCCGACGCACCCCTGCGCGTCCAGATCGATCCGGTCGACATCGGCTGACGCACAGTGTGATCCGACGGTACGCCTTGCCCGCGACGTTGCGGTTCGGCGTGCGGCCGATGGCGTGGACGGCCCGTCAGCGAGCTGATTGTTACGTGTTCTAATCGACGTTCGTGAGTAGAGAGGCGAGCGGTGGAGTTCTTCACGGTGCGCGACGGTTCGTATGTGGCGAGTGAGCTGGCGATCAGCCGGTGGTCGTCGAAGCAGCTGAACGGGGTGGGGGTGTGCGGCCTGCTGGCGAAGGAGGCCGAGAAGCACAGTCCGGGAGCGGGATTCGTTCCGGCCCGGTTCACCGTCGACCTGTTCCGTCCGGTGCTGAACGAGCCGATCACGCTGCGTAGCGAGGTGGTGCGGGCGGGCAATCGGGTGCGGGTGGTCGACTCCTGGATCATGCAGCACGGTCAGGTGCGGGCCAGGGCGACGGTGCTGTACCTGGCCGCCACCGACAACCCGCCCGGCGAGGTCTGGGAACCCCAGCGCGTCCTGCCCGTCCCCGACCGCGTGCTCGACGACCCCGACGGCACCCCGCCCCTGCTCAAGTGCGGTGACGAGGACTGGACCACCGATTTCGCGGCCGTCCAGAACGCCGAACGCAAGGTCGCCTGGCACAACCTGCCGCCGCTGGTGGCCGGCGAACCGTTCTCGCCGTTCCAGCGGGCGGCCGCGATCGGTGATGTCACCAACCTGGTCTGCCACTGGGGCTCCGAGGGTGTCGGCTACATCAACACCGATGTCACCCTGACCCTGTCGCGCCTGCCCGAGGGCGCGGAACTGGGCCTCCAGGCGCTCGACCATGTCGCGTCGGCGGGTGTCGCGGTCAGCACCGCCACGCTCTACGACCGGGCGGGCCGGCTCGGCACCTGCGTGATCACCGCGCTCGCCAACGCCCGCCGCCAGGTCGACCTGGCGGAGCTGGGCGACCAGGCCGCGGCATTGCAGAGCTGAATCCGCCCGCCGCGCGGCCGGCGAGCCGCTCCGATGAATTCCTCCGGGTTCGCCCGTCTGGACTTTCGACACCCTTCGCGCGGGTGAGCTGATCGTGGGTGCCGCGCACCCTCCGGTGGGCCCGATCCCTCGCGTGTTCCATCCGAGTGGAGGCAGCCGTGACCGAAACCGCGCAGCGTGAACGACTCTGGGCCCTGGCCCATACCGAGCGGGCAGCACTGGCCGCGGACCTGGCCGGGCTGTCCGCCGAGCAGTGGGCGGCTCGATCGCTGTGCGGGGAGTGGACGGTCGAGGAGGTGGTCGCGCACCTCACCGCGGGCGCGAGCATCGGCCGGTTCCGCTGGCTGGCCAGCGTGCTGCGCGCCCGCTTCGACTTCGACCTGCACAATGCCCGGCAGGTGGCCGCCCACCGCGGGGCGACACCCGCCGAGACCCTGGCGCGCTTCCGGGCCGTCGTCGACACGTCGACGGGGGCGTCCGGACACACCGCGGCCTGGCTCGGCGAGGTCGTCGTCCACGCCCAGGACATCCGCCGCCCCCTCGGCCTGACCACCGCGCCCTCGATCGACGCCGCCACCGCGGTGGCGGAGTTCTTCGCGCGCCGCGACTTCACCGTCGCCGGCCGCAGCGCGATCGAGGGCCTGCGCGTCGAAGCCACCGACGGCCCCTTCGCGGCGGGCACCGGCCCCCTGGTCAGCGGCCCGACCATCGCGCTGGTCATGGCGATGGCCGGACGCGTCGCCTACTGCGACGACCTCACCGGCCCCGGCCTCCCCATCCTGCGCGACCGCGTCTCGCAGGGGGACCACCGCGCGACCTGAGACCGTACGCCCGGGGCCGCACCAGCGCCTGACCTGTCCCAACAATCGGGTGCGACCCGAGCGAGCCGGCTAGCCACTCTCGCGCTCGCGAGGCCGCCCGGTTCGCCCGGCCCAGACCGTCCGGTTCCGGTTCGCCCCGCCCGGTCACACTGCCCCGGTCGACTGTCCACCTGAGCCCCTCCCGCGCGGGACGGCCATGCGTGCCGAACGGATCCGGCATCGCCGGGTCCGACCGACATGGTGCGGATCCGAGGTGCCCCTGGCTCAGGCGAACAGCGTGCGATGACGCAGTGCCCACTCGGCGTACGAGGTCGCGGGCCGGCCGAGCACGCGTTCGATGTCACCGCTGACCTGCTGCTCCTCGGCGGTGGGTGAGCCGAGGATGTGGAGGGTGTGGTCGGCGACCGGTTCCGGCATGAACCGCAGCATGTTCTGTTTGGCCTGGTCGCGCGTGAGTTCGACGAAGGTGACCGGTGCCTCGACGGCCGCGGCGATCGCCGCCGCCTGCTCGCGCGGGGTGACCAGGGCGGGCCCGGTCAGCGTGTACGCCTGACCGGCGTGGTCATCGGAGGTCAGGGCCGCCGCGGCGACCGCGGCGATGTCGCCCGGATCCACGGCGGGCAGCCCCACCTCGCTGAACGGCGCGGCCACGAGGCGCTGCGTGCGCACGGATTCGATCCAGGCGAACGTGTTGGAGAAGAACCCGCCGGGCCGCAGCGCGGTCCACACCAGGTCCGACTCGGCCAGCGCCTGTTCGAAGGCCCGGGTGCGCGCGTATCCGGCCGAATCCGGCCTGGTCACCGCCCCCTGTGAGGACACGAACACCACGCGGCGAACCCCGGCGGCGGCCGCGGTCTTCAGCAGCTGGGCCGGCTCGGGTCCGGTCATCAGCTGTTCACCGGTGATGAGCAGGAACAGGGCCTCCGCATCGTGCAGGGCGGGGGAGAGGCTGTCGAGATCGCCCAGATCGGCGGTGACATGCTCCACACCCGCGGGCAGCTCGATCGGGGCGCTGCCCCGGGAAACGGCGCGGACCTGAGCCCCCGCCTCCGCGAGCAGACCGACCAGCCGGCGGCCGATGTTTCCGGTGGCTCCGGTGACGACGATCATGAGAACTCCTTGAGTTAGTTGACTGACTAACAAGAACGTAGCAGGCGATCCGCGAGCTTGTCTATAGTTAGTTGCATGACTGACTCAGTGGCGCAGAAGAAGCCGAGGGCGGGGAAGCGGGAACGCCTGGTCGAGGCGGCGGCGCGCGTCTTCTACGAACGCGGCGTCGAGAAGACGACCATCGCCGACATCGCCCACGCGGCCGACGTGCCGGTCGGCAACGTCTACTACTACTTCAAGACCAAGGACCAGTTCGTCCAGGCGGTGCTGGAGACGCATGCGGGGGTGTTCGCCGGGATCATCGCGGCGCTCGAGCCGCTGCCGGACCCGGCTGAGCGATTGAAGGCCATGGTCAGGGGCTGGGTGGAGGAGCGGGAACAGGCCGCGCGCTACGGCTGCCCGACGGGTTCGCTCGCCGCCGAGCTGGACAAGCGCGACGACGCGTTCGGCGGTGCCCCGGCGCGGGTGATGAGCCTGCTCATCGACTGGGCGCGCACCCAGTTCGCCGCCATGGGCAGGTCCGACGCCGACGAACTCGCCATCGCCTTCGTCGCCGCCTATCAGGGAATCTCCTTGCTCGCCAACACCTTCCGTGATCCGGAGCTGATGGTGACCGAGGGTGCGCGACTCGAACGCTGGATCGACGAACTCTCCCGTCGCTGAACTCCTCCGGCCCTACTCCTTGCGCTCGATGCATTGTCGATATATCGTCGATAGTGTTACGAACAACGAGAGAGCCTGAGGAGGCTGTCATGCACAACGCAGAACATCGAGAATTCGGAAAGTTCGGTCGCGGTCGTGGGCCGGGTCCGGTGGAATTCGGTCCCGATCGGCGGCAGTTCCGCCGGGGTGGGCGACACGGGCACGGTCCCGACTTCGGGCCGGGCTTCGGTCCCGGTTTCGGGCCGGGTTTCGGCCCTGGCTTCGGTCGTGGCCGCGGTCGCGGCGGGCGGGGCAGGCGCGGTGACGTGCGCGCCGCGGTCCTGCTGCTGCTCGGCGAGCGGCCCATGCACGGCTACGAGCTGATCCAGCGGATCCGCGAACGCAGCGACGACATCTGGCGTCCCAGCCCGGGATCGATCTACCCGGCGCTGGCGCAGCTCGAGGACGAGGGTCTGGTGCTCATCGAGAAGGTGGCCGGTCGCAAGACCGCGCAGCTCACCGACGAGGGCAAGGCCTATGTCGAGACCCATCGCGAGGAGCTCGGCGACCCGTGGGCCGAGGTCAAGGACGATATCGGCGCCCAGGCGCTGGACCTGCGCGGTCTGGTCGGCCAGGTGATGGGCGCGGTCGGGCAGGTCGCCCAGGTCGGCACCCCCGAGCAGGCGGCCAAGGCGGCCGAGGTGCTCACCGAGACCCGGCGGGCGCTGTATCGCATCCTCGCCGAGGACGACATCGCGCCGGGGAACGACGCCGCCGACGAGGCGTGAGCCCGCGATGGCCGGGCCGAACGCGCCCTGCCGAGCGCCACACTGTGCTGCGGCAGGGCGCGCGGGCCGGGTGGACCAGGGATCAGGACACGCTGACCGAGGAGCTGATCGCGGTCATCAGTTCCTCGATGTTGTCGTGCAGCGCGCGCCCGGCGATCGGGTCGAGCATGGCGGCCAGGCTCGGCATCCCGAGGTCGAACTCGGCGGCGAAGCTCACCACCGTGTCCGCGCCGTCGGCCTGCACCTGCCAGCGGCCCTCGAAGGCGACCAGGTCCCCGGCGACCTGGGTGAACGAGTAGGTGCGCGCCTCGGCGTCGAAGAAGTCGCGCTCGGTCCAGCGCAGCGCGCCGTCCCGGAACTTGACCTCCCAGTCGCTGGTCGCGGCGGCGCCGTCGGCGTCCCAGCGGACCTCGACCTTCTGCACGCCGTCGGCGATCTCGGGGTAGCTGTCGAGATCCTTGAGCTGGGTGAAGACGATGTCGGCGTCGATGTTCTCGATGCGACGGCTCAGCGAAACAGTGGGCATGGCAATCAATCTCCTGTGATCAGACGTGGGACAGCAGGGCGGACAGCGACAGATCGAGCGCGGACAGGACCGTGTGCTCCTGGTCCTCGGTGAGCACGGCGGGCGGGCTCAGCCGCACCACCGAACCGGCGCCGAGCGAGTGGTTGACGATCACGCCGCGCGCGAGCAGGTCGGTGACCAGCTCCCCGGCGAGGTCGGGGCGCAGGAACTCGATGGCGATCAACAGCCCGCGCCCCCGCACCTCGCGCACCGTCCTGCCGACGTGCCGGGAGCACATCTCGGTGACCTCGGCCAGCATCCGCTCGCCCAGCTCCGCCGCCCGCGCGGCGACATCGCCGTCCACCAGCGCGCGCACGGTCGCCACGACCGCGGCCGAAGCCAGCGGCGAGCCGCCGAAGGTCGAGGAGTGCAGCGTCGGGTCGTCGGCGAACGGGCGGAACGCCTCGGCGGTGGCCAGCACCGCCGACACCGGCACCACGCCACCGGAGAGCGCCTTGCCCACCAGCAGCACGTCGGGGCGATCGATCTCGGGCTGATGCGCCCACATCGTGCCGGTGCGGCCGAGTCCGGTCTGGATCTCGTCCACGATCAGCATCGCCTCGTGGGTGCGGCACAGTCGCTGGACACCGGCCAGGTAGCCGGCCGGCGGCAGGACGACCCCGCCCTCGCCCTGGATCGGCTCCAGGATCACCGCCGCGTCGCCGTCGGCCGCGATGAGCTCGGCCTCGAGCGCCGCCAGGTCGCCGAACGGCACCGCCGTGGCGGGCAGCAGCGGCTGGAACCGCTGCTGGTACTCGGCCTTCGGGGTGACCGCCAGCGCCCCGGTGGTCTTGCCGTGATACCCGCCGAGCATGGTGATCAGCCGTGTCTTGCCGTGGGCCCGAGCGATTTTCAGCCCGAGCTCGGTGGCCTCGGCGCCGGAGTTGAGGAACTGCACGGCGTCGAGGCCCTCCGGGGCGATCGAGGCCAGCGCCCGCGCCGCCTCGGCGACCTTGGGCTCGAGCAGCAGTCGCGTGGCCAGCGGATGCGTGCGCACCTGCTCGACCACGGCCCGCACCACCGGTTCCGGGCAGTGCCCGAGCAGGAACACCGCGTAGCCGCCGCAGTCGATGAACGAGCGGCCGTCGGCCGTCTCCACGATCGCGCCGTGTGAGGCGACTTCGACAGGGGCGTGGACGAATTCGGCCAGCGCCGCCCGGCCTCGGCCCAGGTGGGCGCGGGTCAGTTCGACGATCTCCGCGCGCTCCATCATGCCGCCACCGTCTCGGGTAGCCAGTACGCGCGCACGGTGCGGGTGAGCAGGTCGCGCGCGGTCTCGGCGGTCGGTTCGATGCCGACGAACGGGCCGCTGCCGAGGCTGGACTCGAACGGGGCGTCGGTGAACAGCGAGGCCATGGCCAGCAGGTTGTCGAACTTGTTGCGCGCCTTGGCATCGAGCACATCGCCGAGGGCGGGCAGGATCAGCCGCTGGACGGCTTCGATCTGGAAGTAGCGCGGGGTCGTCAGCGCGATGCCCGCCGCGCCGTAGAGCTCACCGCACAGCGCGACGATCTCGCCGGTGGCGACGGCGTTGTCGCCCGCGGTCAGCCAGTACTCCGAGCCGTCGAGCTCGGCGGTGGCCAGCCGGGCCAGCGCCGCGGCGACCATGTCCTGGGCGAGGAAGTCGACCTGGGCGGTGTCGCTGAACGGCACGAACGGCAGCGCGCCCTTGACGTAGGCGCCGAGAAAGGTGTGCAGCCCCTGGTGGCGCACGATCTTGCCGGTGGCCGAATCGCCCATCAGCAGCGACGGCCGGGCGATCACGTAGTCGATGCCCGAGGTCCGCACGGCGGCTTCGCCGTCGATCTTGGAACGCAGGTAGTCGTCGCGTCCCCCGGCGCAGCCGGTGCCGGTGACGACCTTCGCCGACTCGGCCCTGGCCACGAACGACGAACTGGTGTGCACGATGCCGGCGCCCGCGACCTCGCAGAACCGCAGCACGTTCCGGGTGCCGTTCACATTGATCGACCGGATGGTCTCCTCGTCGCGGTTGAAATCGACCATGGCCGCGACGTGGATGACCCGGTCGACCTCGTCGGCGATGCGCGCGTAGTCCTCGCCGAGGCCGAGATCGGGCTGCCGGATGTCACCGCTGAGCCAGGTGACGCCCGCCCGTGCCGCACCGGTCTTGCTGTGTCCGAGCGCGTAGATCCGATGGCCGGCGAGGAGCTCGACGAGCGCCCCGCCGATGACGCCGGAGGCGCCGGTGATCAGGAAGGTGGATTCACGGTTGGTGCTCATGTTCCCTCCACTCCGAGAGGTCGCCGCGACCGAGATCGGGCGACGTACCCGGTAGAAGCTGCTTGATCCGAGATGCGGATGCGTTACGCCGTTGTGACCCCCGCGAAATCCAAAGTAACGCAAGGGATTTCGACGATAGGGAACGTGGAGGTGAACAGTCGGGATCGGTTGGGTGATTTCCCGACGCGGTCGGCGTTGCTGTGTTCCGGGCGTGTCGGATCAGCGAAAGCGCACGTCGACGGCGCCCGGGTGCCTGCGCACCGGACGACGTCGACGTGCCCGAAAAGCCGTCAGGCCGTTACGGGTTCACTCACTGTTGGTTTCGGTGCCGCCGGCTCCGGCAGCGACTCGCCTTCGATGTCGACGTGGGGGAGCAGGCGCTCGAGCGGGCCGGGCAGCCACCAGGCGTGCCGCCCGAGCAGTGCCATGACGGCCGGGATGAGCGTCATGCGCACGATCAGCGCGTCGAACAGCACGCCGATCCCCATCGCGAAGCCGATCGGCCCGATCATCGTGTTGTGGCTGAACAGGAATCCGGCGAAGACCGCGATCATGATCACCGCCGCCGCCGCGACCACCCGGACGCTGCTCGCGTAGCCCGCGCGCACCGCGTCCAGCGCCGAACCACGCCCGTGCACATGGGCTTCGCGCATCCGGGAGACCAGGAACACCTGGTAGTCCATCGCCAGCCCGAACAGCACGCCGATCAGCAGGATCGGCAGGAACGCCAGGATCGGCGCGGGCCGATGCACGTTCAGGACCGAGCCGAGCCAGCCCCACTGGTAGACCGCGGTGGTCGCGCCGAGCGCGGCCGCCAGGGAGAGCAGGAACCCCAGTGCCGCCGTGAGCGGAACCAGCAGCGACCGGAAGGCCAGCGTCAGCAGTGCCAGCGCCAGGCCGACCACGACGATCAGGAACGGGACGAGCGCGCCGGAGAGCTTGCGCGCCACATCGATCGCGATGACGGTCTCGCCGGTGAGGTGGAGGGTGGCCGCCTGGTCGGCCCGCAGGCCGGGACCGGTGTCGCGAATGGCGCGGACCAGGGTGGCGGTGTCCTCGGAACTCGGTGCGGTCGTGGGGATCACGACGAACTGGGCGGTGTCACCCGCCTCGTTCACCTCCGGTGGGAACACCATCGCGATCCCGGGCAGCGCGCTGATCCGCTCCACCGCGGCCTGGGTCTGGGCCTGGATCCGGCCGGCCTCGCCCTCGACCACCGCGACCAGGGGGCCGTTCAATCCGGGCGTGTACGCCTGCGCGAGAACGTCGTAGGACTTGCGCGGCACGGTGTCGGTCGCTTCGTGCCCGGCGTTGGGCAACCCGAGGCGCAGCTCGAGCACCGGCAGCGCGAGCACCGCCAGCACCGCGACGCCGGCCAGCAGCGTGGCGATCGGATGGGCGGTGACGGTCTGACCCCAGCGGTTGGGACGTTTGGCGCCCTCGATCGCGGTCAGCCCGCGGCCGGCCGGGATCAGCCGCGCCCCGGCGAAGCCGAGCAGCGCGGGCAGCAGCGTGATCGCCAGCAGCACCACCACGCCGACGCTGCCGGCGGCGGCCAGACCCATGCCGGTGAGGAACGGGATCCGCGCGATCGCGAGCCCACACAGGGCGATCAGCACCGTGGCACCCGCGAAGACGACCGCGCTGCCCGCCGTCCCGGTCGCCCGGGCCGCCGATTCGCGGACGGGCAGGCCCTCGGCGAGCTGCTGACGGTGCCGCGACACGATGAACAGCGTGTAGTCGATGCCGACGGCGAGGCCGAGCATCAGCGACAACGCCAGCGTCGCCGAGGACGCGTCGAACAGCGTCGAGACCGCGACCACGCCGCCGGTGCCGATGCCGACACCGACCAGCGCGAGCAGGATCGGCAGGCCCGCGGCCAGCAGTGACCCGAAGGTCACGAGGAGCACGCCCATCGCGATCGCCACCCCGACCGCCTCGGCCGGACCGACGAACGAGGCCTCCGAGTAGTACGGGCCACCGGTGAGCATCGGGCGCAGGCCCTGGGCCTCCAGGCGGGTGCGCACCGTGTCGACGGCGGTCTTCGCGGTCGGGTTCACCGGGTCGGCGAAGGTGATGTCGACGAAGGTGACGTCGCCGCGCTCGGCGACGGCGAGCGCGGCCGGGGTGATGCCGTCGATGCCGGGGGTGCCCGACAGGGTCGACAGTTCGGCGTCGAGCTGGGTCAGCGGCAGCGGCTTGCCCTCGGGTGCCCGGACGACGAGGCGGGCCGCGCCCTCGCCGGGGGTGGTCGGCGCGCCCTTGCCGAAGCTCTCGATCAGGACGCGCTGGGCCCGATCGGATTCGGTGCCGGGGATGTCGAATTTGTCGGAAACCTTGGCGCCCAAGGTGATTCCGACCAGGGCGACGATCGTGGCGAGGAGCGACCAGGCCGCGACCACCCACCACGGATTTCGGAAACAGAGATCGCCGAGGCGATAGAGAGCGCGAGCCATGGTTACCCCTCCAGGGTATTTAACCTACAGATGGCTGATTACCTACATGTGTAGGATAGGTCCGGTGGACCGGCGGCCGTCAACGTGTCGCACGACACAAGGGGCGACAGATGTGAAGGTGGAGAAGTGATTCGAGTGCAGCCGGACCAGCGCAAGCCGACCTCCGACGACCCGCGGGTGCTCCGCAGTCGCGGTCTGCTTCAGGACGCCATCCTCGAGCTGGGCCGGGCCGGGCCGGTCGACGGGATCGCGATCTCCGACATCACCCAGCGCGCAGGCGTGAGCCGCAGTACCTTCTACGACCACTACACCGACAAGGAGACGCTGCTCGCCGACGCCATCGAACGGCACGCCCTCGACGCGGGCGTCACGCTGCGCGCGGAGGGACTCGGCGACGGACTACCGGATCAGCCACCGCAGTTCCTCATCGAGTACGTGCGCCACATCGCCGATCACGCGCAGCTGTACCGCAATGTGCTCGGCGCGCACGGGTCGGCGGCGGTGCACGCGCGGCTGGCCCGTAGCATCGCGACGATTCTGGTCGACGGCATCCGGCTGCTCGGGGAGCACGCGCCGGTGGCCGCGGTGATCCCGGTCGAGGTCGACGCCGCCGCGCTGGCGGGCGCGATGCTCGCCGTCATCGCCTATTGGCTGGCGGAGTTGCCGCAGACGCCGCCGCCCGTGGTGGCGGAATGGATCTGGGAGGTCCTCACCCGGGAATGAGCCGCGGACTGCCCGCGTCGAGGACGGCGAGTACCTCGGTGGCGGCGCGCTCGCCCGAGGTGAGCGCGCCGTCCATGTAGCCGTTCCAGACCGTCGCCGATTCGGCTCCGGCCCAGTGGATCCGGCCGATCGGCGCACGGACGGCATCGCGGTAGGCGGTCCAGCCGCCGGGCGGCAGGTAGCCGCCGTAGCACCCCCTGGTCCACTCCTCCTGGCTCCAGTCCTTCTCCAGGTAGCGCAGGGGAGCCGCGGCCGCCGGGCCGAAATGGCGGGCGAAACAACCGAGTACCTCGGCGCGGCGTTCGGCCAGGGGGAGCTGTCCGAGCCTGCGCGCGTGGTTCGCCTCGAGGAAACCGAGCAGGACGCCCTTGCCTGCGTCGGGCGGGGAGTTGTCGTAACAGAGCTTCACCGGGCCGACGTCGCTGGTGGCCTGGCCGTTGAGGCCGTCGCGCCGCCAGAACGGCTCGGGGTAGACGGCCATGCACTTGATGACCGAACCCTGAACGAACCGCTGCGCCATCTGATCCCGGTGTCCGGGCAGGGGCGGGTCGTAACTGATGCGCGCGGTCAGGGTGGGTGGGATGGCCACGATCACCGCCCTGGCACGCACGGTGCGCCGGTCGGCGACGACGCTGACGTCGAGGTCGGTGGTCTCGATCCGCCGAACCGGATTCGACAGCTCGATGGTCCCGTCGAGTCGCCGTGCCATCTCCTGGGCGATGCGCTGGGTGCCGCCGACCACGCGCCAGTGCTGCGCGCCGCCGGTGGTGGAGGTGAGTTGATCGATGCCGCCGCCGGAGTGCAGGTAGAACAGGAAATGCAGCAGGGAGAGGTCGGCGGGTTCGGCGGCGAAGACCGCCTGGCACACCAGCGCGCACACCTCGCGGCCGCCCCGGGTGCGCACGTGCCTGCGCAGCCAGGTGTCGAGGGTCTGGCTGTCCCGCTCGGCGGCCCTGGGCGCGGTCCACGGCGCCGCGAGGGGGACCTTGCGGGCCATCCGGTCCAGGCGCAGCTGAGCCTGGGCGACGTCGGCGAGCACGTGCGGCGGTAACGCGGGAACGCGGCCGCGGTAGCGCTTGGACCGGCCGCGAAACTCGACGAGGGTGTCGCCGTGCTGATGGGTGGCGTGCAGGTCGAGCCCGAGTTCGGCGACGAGGTCGAGGACGCGGTGCTGGGTCGGCCCGATCCACTGGCCGCCGACCTCGACGACGTGCTCGTCGTCGATCGGCTCGTTCAGTGTGCGCCCGCCGACGCGGTCGCGAGCTTCGAGCACGAGGACGCGGTGGCCGCGATCGTGGAGTTTCCTGGCGGCGGCGAGTCCGGCGAGCCCGGCGCCGACCACCACGACATCACAAACGTCCGGTCCCGTCACGACGACCCTCCGGCGAAGTTTTGTTGAACGATTGTCCAGTTCCAGGATAGTTCGGGCGCGGTCGGCGGGGACCGGAATGCCCAAGGTCGCGGCGTGTCGGGGCCGTGTCGCGTCCACCCCAAAAAATGGGGGCAAAGAATACCCGGTTTCGAGGATGCGAAACCCGCTCCGGTGGGGTACTTGTTTGGGATATGGAACAGCGGAATCGGTTGTGGGGTTGGGGAATGGCACAAAAGCGACGCGCGGGCGCGCTCGCGGTGGCGGTCGTCGCGGCGTTCGGGGTGCACGCCGCGGCACCGGTCGCCGCCGCGCCCGCCGGGTACCGGCCCGCCGTGGTGCCGACCGAAGCCGGGCCGCGGCAGAGCGACCACCTCTCCGCCGCGCGGTACATCGACACCCATCCCGCCGCTGTTCCCCTGGGGGTCAACGACTTCGGCTGTCGGCCCACCGCGGCACATCCGCGTCCGGTGGTGCTCGTGCACGGTACCGACTCCAGCGCCTACTCCGACTGGGCGGGGATCGGTCCGCAGCTCGTCGACGCGGGCATGTGCGTGTTCGCGCTGAACTACGGCGGCGCGCCGGGGGCCGACACCTACGGCACCGAGGACATGCGGATCAGCTTCGCCCAGCTCGCCGCGTTCGTCGACGACGTGCTCGCGGCCACCGGCGCGGCGAAGGTCGACCTCGTCGGCTTCTCGCAGGGCGCCAACGTCAGCCGGTACTACGTGAACAAGCTCGGTGGCGCGCCGAAGGTCGGCACGTGGGTCGGCCTGGCCTCGCCGAGCTACGGCGGGGTGATGTACGGGCTGGTACCGGTGGGGCAGGCGATTCCGGGGATGATGGACGTCTACGCCAAGGTCACCTCGACGGCGGCGGTACAGCAGGCGCAGGGCGAGCCGCTGATGGTCGAGCTCAACGCCGGTGGCGACACCGTGCCCGGCGTCCGGTACGTGACGGTGGGCAGCCGGGTCGACGAGATGATCCAGCCCTTCGACAACATCGCCCTGCACGGCGCGGGCGCGGAGAACCTGGTCCTGCAGGATCTGTGCGCCGACGACCTGACCGGGCATTTCCACCTGGTCTACGACCCGTTCGTGCAGCAACTGCTGCTGCGTGTCCTCGACCCCGAGCACGCTCCCGCGCCGGTCTGCCAGCCGGTTTCCCTCGGCACCGGCATCCCGCAGGTGATCATCGCAGGCAACTCCTGACGCCCGGGTCTCCTGTCCTCTCGTAGGCTGACACTCCCCGTGGAGGACAGGAGGCCCCGGTGTCCGACGAGACCGTGCCCGAGCTGCTGGCCGAGCTGGCCGCGCTCGACAACCCGAAGATCCGGGCCGTCAACGAGAAACACGGCGACGACCACGGCGTGAACCTCACCGCGCTGCGCGCGATCGCCACCCGGCTGAAGACCCGGCACGAACTCGCCCGCGAGCTGTGGGCGACCGGCGACACCGCCGCACGCCTGCTGGCGCTGCTGATCTGCCGCCCGAAGTCCTTCGACCGCGCCGAGCTCGACACCATGCTCCGCGAGGCCCGCACCCCCAAGGCGCACGACTGGCTCGTCAACTACGTGGTCAAGAAGCACCCGGGCGCCGAAGACCTGCGGCAGTCGTGGCTCGCCGACCCCGACCCGGTGGTCGCGAGCGCGGGCTGGGCGCTGACCAGTGATCGCGTGGTGAAACGGCCCGACGGGCTCGACCTGGCCGGGCTGCTCGACGTCATCGAGGCCGAGATGGCCGACGCGCCCGACCGGCTGCAGTGGGCGATGAACACCTGCCTCGCCCAGATCGGGATCGAACATCCCGGGTACCGGGCCCGCGCGGTCGAGATCGGTGCGCGGCTGTAGGTGCTCGCGGACTATCCGACGCCGCCGAACTGCACCTCGCCGTTCGCGCCCGTCTGGATCGCCGAGATGGTGCGGCGGAAGGAGTCCTGAGGCGGTCCATAGAATAGGACGACCGCCCATCGTCCAGCCGGGAGCCGCCGCGTGACCATCCAGCCCGTTCGCCTGTTCGGCGATCCGATTCTGCGTTCCCGTGCGGAGGCGGTGACCGAGTTCGGGGCCGAGCTTGCCCAGCTCGTCGCCGACCTCACCGAGACCATGCACGACGACGGCGGCGTCGGTATGGCGGCGCCGCAGATCGGCGTCGGGCTGCGGGTGTTCGTCTACGACACCGGCGACGCCGCCGGGCATGTGGTGAACCCGGTGTGGACCGCGATCGGCGACGACGAACAGGTCGGGCCCGAGGGCTGCCTGTCGATTCCCGGCGTGCGCTACGACGTGCGCCGCGCGCTGCGCGTGCACGTCACCGGTGTCGACCAGGCCGGCGCTCCGGTCGAGTTCGAGGCCACCGAACTGCTGGCGCGGTGCGTGCAGCACGAGACCGACCACCTCGACGGCGTGCTGTTCATCGCCAAGCTCGAGCCCGCCGACCGCAAGGACGCGATGCGCACCATCCGCGAATCCGATTGGTTCAAGGCGGGCATCACCGTCCGTGAGTCCAGCGGTGTCGGCGGTGGCCACTGATGCGGCTGGTCTTCGCCGGAACCCCTGACCCCGCGGTGCCCTCGCTGCGCAGGCTGATCGAGAGCGAACGCCATGAGGTCGTCGCGGTCGTCACCCGGCCCGACGCCGTCGCCGGGCGCGGCCGCAAGATCATGCGCTCGCCGGTCGGGCAGCTCGCCGACGAGCACGGCATCCCCGTGCTCACCCCCGGCAAGCCCGCCGACCCGGACTTCGTCGCCGCGCTCACCGAGCTGAACCCGGACTGCTGCCCGGTGGTGGCCTACGGCGCCCTGCTGCCGCAGCGCGTGCTCGACATCCCCCGGCACGGCTGGATCAATCTGCACTTCTCGCTGCTGCCCGCCTGGCGCGGCGCGGCGCCGGTCCAGGCGGCGATCGACGCGGGCGACGACATGACCGGCGCGTCGACCTTCCTCATCGAGGCGGGCCTGGACACCGGCCCGGTCTACGGCGTGATGACCGAGCAGGTCGGCGTCACCGACACCGCGGGCGAGCTGCTCGCCCGGCTCGCCGACGCGGGCGCGGTCCTGCTGGAGAAGACCCTCGACGGAGTGGAAGACGGCACCGTGCGCGCGGTGCCGCAAGCCACCGACGGCGTGTCCTACGCGCCGAAGGTGACCGTGGAGGCGGGCCGGATCCGCTTCGACGAGCCCGCGCTGGCCATCCACCGCCGGATCCGCGCCGTCACCCCGGCGCCGGGCGCGTGGACCGAGATGAACGGACTGCGCCTCAAGCTCGGTCCGGTGGAGATGGTGGAGGAAACCTTGCCCGAACGCGAGATCGAGGTACGCAAATCCGGCGTCTTCGTCGGCACGGCGACCACCGCGGTCCGCCTCGGCCAGGTCCAGCCGCCGGGCAAGAAGATGATGAACGCCCTCGACTGGGCTCGCGGCGCCCGCCTGGCCCCCGGCGCGGTGATCGGATGAGCGAGCGGACTGACGCCGGTGCCGTGCCGGTCGTGCTGGAGCCGCGCGTCGGTGAGGTGACCGCATGAGTGCCTCCGACCGCAGGCGTCGCCGCGAAGCCGACCAGCGCTCCGGCGCCGCGCCCCGCGACGACCGGAAGGTGACCGGTAAGAACGTCGACGGCGGCTGGGCGGCCCGCGCCGCCAAGGGCGGCGGCACCGTTCCCGCTGGGGACGATCGCCGCGCGCCGCGCGCCTCCCGCCGGTCGGACGACCGTGGATCCGCCGGGCCCCGCCGCACCGACAACCGGGGTGGCTCGGCCGACCGCACCGACAACCGGGGTGGCTCGGCCGACCGCACCGACAACCGGGGTGGCTCGGCCGGCGCGGGCCGGCGCGACGATCGTTCCGGCGACGGCGCGGGGGAGCGGCGGTTCGGTGACAGTGGCGAGCGGCGCTCGGCCGGTGGACGCGGTGGTTCCGGCGGCGGTGCGAACCGGCGTGATGATCGTTCCGGTGGCGCGCGCTCGGGCGGCCCGGGGCGCGGCGCCGGGAGTCGGTCCGGCGCGGAACGTGACGCGCGTGCCGGGGATTCGCGTGGTGGCCAGCCGTCCGGCGGTACCCGTGCGGGCGCGCGGGCCGGGCGCGATGCCCAGAGTGGTGCGCGGGCCGGTGGTGGGCGGCGCCGGGACGAGCGGGCCGATCCGAGTGTGCCCAGTCCGCGCAAGCGGCGCGGGGAGCCGGTGGATCCGGCGCGTGAGGTGGCCCTCGACGTGTTGCGCGCGGTGCGGGACCGGGAGGCCTACGCGAACCTGGTGCTGCCGAAGTTGTTGCGGGAGCGCAAGATCAGCGGGCGCGACGCGGCGTTCGCGACCGAGCTCACGTATGGCGCGTGCCGTTCGCTCGGCCAGCTCGACGCGGTGATCGCGGCCTGTGCGGGCCGCCCGGTCGCCGAGATCGACGGTCCGATCCTCGACATCCTGCGGCTCGGCGTCTACCAGCTGCTGCGCACCCGCATCGGCGCGCACGCCGCCGTGGACACCTCGGTCGACCTGGCCAGGTCCGAATTCGGCCAGGGGCGTGCGGGTTTCGTCAACGCGGTGCTGCGGCGCGCGGGGGAGAAGACGGCCGAACAGTGGATCGCCGAGCTGGCGCCCGCCGACCCGGTCGGCGCCCTCGCCTTCGAGCACGCGCACCCGACCTGGATCGCCCAGGCCTTCGCCGACGCGCTCGGCGCCCGCGCCGGGGAACTGGCCGACCTGCTCGCCGCCGACGACGCGCGCCCGCTCGTGCACCTGGTCGCGCGGCCCGGCGAGATCACCGCCGAGGAGCTGGCCCTGGTCACCGGCGGCGAGGAAGGCCGCTGGTCGCCCTACGCCGTGTACCTCGACGGCGGCGACCCCGGTCAGCTGGAACCGGTCCGTGAGGGCATCGCCGCCGTGCAGGACGAGGGCAGCCAACTGGTGGCCCTCGCGCTGAGCAGGGCACCGCTGCACGGCCCCGACCAGGGGCGCTGGCTGGACCTGTGCGCCGGTCCCGGTGGCAAGGCCGCGCTGCTCGGCGCGCTGGCCGCCATCGACCTGTTCACCGTCGACGCCGTCGAACCGGCCGAGCACCGCGCCGAACTGGTCCGCAAGTCGACCAGGGACCTCCCGGTCACCGTGCACGTCGCCGACGGCCGCGACAGCGGTCTCGCCCCCGGCTACGACCGCATTCTCGTCGACGCGCCGTGCACCGGCCTCGGCGCGCTGCGCCGCCGCCCCGAAGCCCGCTGGCGGCGGACACCCGGAGATGTGCCGGAACTGGTCGCCCTGCAGCGCGAACTCCTCGCCGCGGCCTGGGATCTGCTGCGTCCCGGTGGTGTGGTCGTGTACTCCACGTGCTCACCGCACCTGTCCGAAACCCTGGGCGTCGTCGGCGATTTCGTCCGCCGCTCCGGCGCCGAGCAGCTCGACACCCGCGAATGCCTGCCGGGCGTCACCGAATTGGGCGACGGACCGTCGGCTCAGCTGTGGCCGCACCGCCACGGCACCGACGCGATGTTCGTCGCGGCCCTGCGCAAGCCGCTCGACTGAGGCCGGCCACCGACGCGGAGCCGGGTCCTGCCACCCGGCGCGGGCCCGGCTCCGAGACCGTCGACAGTCGCCTGCACCCGGAATCGGCGAGCGGCCGGGCGAACCGGTCGGCACGCCACGCGACATTCGTCCAAGCGCCGACGGGGTGCGCGGGCGCAGAATCGACCCATGGCGATGACGTGGGAACAGGTGGTGGGTGTGGCGACGGCGCTGCCCGGGGTCGAGGAGGGCACCTGGTGGCGCTCACCCGGCCTGAAGGTCGGCGGTAAAGGGTTCGCGCGCCTGCGCGACGAGGCCGAAGGCGGCCTGGCTCTGCTGTGTGAGATCCCGGAGAAACAAGCCCTGCTGGCCTCCGGCGATCCGGCGTTCTACACGACCCCGCACTACGACGGGCACCCGTTCATCCTGATCGATCTCGCGGTCGTCGACCCGGATCAGCTGGCCGAACTCGTCGACGCGGCGTGGTGGCTGCGGGCGCCTGCCCGGTTGCGGCGGGAGCGGCAGGGCGCGTAGGGACGCCGTTGTCCCGTGCGCGGCCGTCAGTCCCGTTCGGACAATTCGCGCAGACGCGCAAGGGTTTTCGCGAGGATGCGCGAGACGTGCATCTGCGAGATGCCGAGCTGGGACGCGATCTGGGTCTGCGTCATGGACTCGAAGAACCGCATGGTGAGGATGCGCCGCTCGCGCTCGGGCAGGCCCGCGAGCAGCGGGCGCACCGCGATGTATTCCTCGACCCGGTCGAACTGCGATTCCTCCTCGCCCAGGGTGTCGAGCAGGGAGGCGTCGCTGTCGCGCCCGACCGAGGCGGCGTCGATCGAGGTGGGCTGGTAGGCGTTGCCCGCGATGACCGCCTGGGTCACCTCATCGGGGTCGACGTCGAGTTCGGCCGCAATCTCCTTGGCCGTGGGGGACCGGCCGAGGCGCTGCGAGAGCTGGTCGACCGCGGCGCCGATGCGCAGGTGGGTCTCCTTGACCCGCCGCGGCACCCGCATCGCCCAGGTGTTGTCACGGAAGTAGCGCCGGACCTCACCCATGATCGTCGGGACCGCGAAGGACAGGAAGTTGGAGCCGCGACTCAGGTCGAACCGGTCCACCGCGTGTACCAGGCCGACCCGCGCCACCTGCGACAGATCGTCGAACGGCTCGCCGCGCCCGCTGAACTTCCTGGCGATGTGATCGGCCAGCGGGATGCAGCGGTTGATCAGCGCATCCCTGGCGATCGCGTGCTCGGCGCTGCCGGGTTCGGTCGCCGCGAGGCGCTCGAACAGCGCGCTCACATCGTCGTACCCGGAAACCGGCTCGTCGGTCTCCTCGTCCTCGGTCTCCGCCTCCACCGGGTTCTCCGGCTCGGCGGGGTTCTCCGTGGTGGTTTCGGTGCCGGTGCTGTTCTCCTGGTCGGGCGCGTGCTCTTCGGTGGTGTCCTCGCCGTGCACTACGCCTTCCCCCGGACCCGACGGAATCGGACCGTCGTCGGATATCCGGCCACTGCCGCGTCGAAGCCCTGCTGGTCGGCGGTCACCTCGTCGCTGAGCGTGCGCAGCACGTGCCAGCCGAAGCTGCGCTGGTCCGGCATGCCCTCCGAGCCCGCGACACCGTCGACCCGCACCAGCAGTTCGGTGTCACCCACGAGGAATTCGCAGGTGAGCTGCGAATCCGGGGCCGCGATCGCGATCAGCGTCGAGCAGACCTCGTCCACCGCCAGGCGCACGTCGGCGACCTCGTCGAGGGTGAAATCGCTGAGCAGGACCAGGGTTTCGGCCAGGCCGCGCAGGATGGGCAGCTGGTTGAGCGATGCTGCTACGCGAATCTCCACCGGGGCACTGAACAGCCCTTGTTCCGCCGAAATATTGGTCACCCTATGCAGGCTACCCACATCCCCCCGGGGCAATCACCATTTGGTCGCTACACTTGCGCGCTGTGTCCACACCGACGTTCTCCCGCCCGGCGAAGCCGATGATCGCCCCGTCCATCCTGTCCGCGGATTTCGCGAATCTGGCCGCTGAGGCGGCCGCCGTCGAAGGATGCGACTGGCTCCACGTCGATGTCATGGACGGCCACTTCGTGCCGAACCTCACACTGGGCCTGCCCGTGGTGCAGAGCCTGCTGAAGGCCACCGACATCCCGTTCGACTGCCACCTGATGATCGACGACCCGGGCCGCTGGGCGCCGGGCTACGCCGAGGCCGGCGCCTACAACGTCACCTTCCACGCCGAGGCGACCGACGATCCGATCGCGGTGGCCCGCGACATCCGCGCCGCGGGCGGCAAGGCGGGCCTGTCGGTGAAGCCGAAGACGCCGATCGAGCCGTACCTCGAGATCCTGCGCGAATTCGACACCCTGCTGGTGATGAGCGTCGAGCCCGGCTTCGGCGGCCAGTCGTTCATTCCCGAGGTGCTGGAGAAGGCCCGGATCGTGCGCAATCTGGTCGACGCGGGTGAGCTGCGGCTCGTCGTGGAGATCGATGGCGGCATCAACACCGACACCATCGAGCAGGCCGCCGCGGCGGGCATCGATTGCTTCGTCGCGGGATCGGCGGTCTACAACACCGCCGATCCCGGTGCCGCCGTGCAGACACTGCGCAGCATGGCGACTGCCGTCTGGCAGCCGTAAACGGCGAATTCGGTTACAGGGAGCGGAGTTTGCGGGTGCCCAGCGCCCGCGCCGCCTCGATCACGGCGTGCAGCGGCGGTCGGTTGTCGGCCGCCTCCGGCGCCTGCACCCAGGTGCGGTACCCGGTGCGCTCGTCGTCGGGGGAGGGCAGCACGATCTGGCTGCCGTGGCACGCGACCGTCGTGTAGAGCCGGAACAGCTCGGCCGAGGCGGTGGTGGTGAGGGTGTCGGCGCGGCACGGTCCGGTGAGGAAGGTCCAGCGCCTGGCCCGCGGGTGGGCGACGACCGGACCCGCGATGGCGGCCTCGCGCAACCGGGCCTGCACCCGCTCACCCAGATCGCCCGGCATGGTGACCGCGCCGTAGTGTGCGCCGATCTGCAACAGAATGCGGCGCGAGTCCGGCTCGATCGTCGCGGGCAGGTGTAGTTCCCGCCGATAACGCACGCAACGAATTTCCAGCGCGGAATCCAATAATGTGCTCACACGGCACCCCCACACGTAGCGAACTTGTTGTGACCCACAGTTGTCTGTCTTCCTGGAGTGGTGGACTAGCCCTGGGTCGAACTCCCCGTGGCGGCATCGCCGCGGGTCGGATGCGCCGTCGATCAGGCCGTCAGCAGTTGAACGGCGGGAATCGGCGACATAACAATATTGCGTCAATGGCGGGATCGGCGCAAGCATTCGAATCATCGTGTTTGCAAGTTCGGCATTCCTGGGTAAAGCAAGGATAGGACCGTCCACGGAATGGCCGCGACCGGTTCTCAGAAAATTCGATTGAACGATTACCGCCGGAATGATTAACGGCGGTGTTCGGTCGTGCCGACCCGCTTCCGCCGCCGAATCGATGACGCGTCGCTCTTTTCGGCGACGTCACCGTGCCCGCGGTCGGATCCGACCCCGAGTCGACGGTCCGCACAGCGCCCGCCACTAGGCTGTGCGGCGGACGGGTACCGCCGGGAATAGCGGCCGCGCACCCGCTGTTGGGCCCATCGGGGTACAGGAAGCGACAAGGGAGTCAGGCATGTTCACAGGGATCGTCGAAGAGCTGGGCGAGATCGTCGCCACCGAACAGCTGACCGACGCCGCCCGGCTGACGATCCGCGGCAAGCTGGTGACTTCCGATGCCGGGCACGGTGATTCGATCGCCGTGAACGGTGTCTGCCTCACCGTGGTCGACGTCGTCGACGGCGACAGCTTCACCGTCGACGTGATGGCCGAGACCCTGAACCGGTCGAGCATCGGCGCACTGGTCGTCGGCTCCCGGGTCAACCTCGAACGCGCGGCCGCGCTCAACAGCCGCCTCGGCGGCCACCTCGTGCAGGGACACGTCGACGGCACCGGCACCGTGCTCGCCCGCACGCCGTCGGAGAACTGGGAGGTCGTGCGGATCTCCCTGCCCGAGGCGATCGCGCGGTACGTGGTGGAGAAGGGCTCGATCACCGTCGACGGCGTCTCGCTCACCGTCTCCGGCCTCGGCCGCGAGTCCGAGCCCGCGGCCGACGGCGCCACCGACTGGTTCGAGGTCTCGTTGATCCCGACCACCCTCGCGCTGACCGTCCTCGGCACCGCGCCCGTCGGCACGACCGTGAATCTCGAGGTCGACGTGATCGCCAAGTACGTGGAGCGACTCGCGCAGCGCGGGTGACCCAGCAGACGGGATGCGGTCGCCGGAACCCCCGATCGCAGGCCGTAATGTGGTAGCCAATGCCATCCCCGGCAACCCGCGGCGTCAGCCGCCAAGAATACGGAGCAAGCAGACGTGACCAGGTTGGACAGCATCGAGCGCGCGGTCGCCGATATCGCGGCCGGTAAGGCTGTCGTCGTCGTCGACGACGAGGACCGGGAGAACGAGGGCGATCTCATCTTCGCGGCCGAGAAGGCCACCCCGGAGCTGGTCGCGTTCATGATCCGCTACACCTCCGGCTACATCTGCGTGCCGCTGACCGGCGACGACTGCGACCGGCTCGGCCTGCCGCCCGCCTACGCGATGAACCAGGACAAGCACGGCACCGCGTACACGGTCTCGGTCGACGCCCGCGAGGGCATCACCACCGGCATCTCCGGCGCGGACCGCGCCGTGACCATGCGCCTGCTGGCCAGCGCCCAGGCCAAGGCCGACGACTTCACCAGGCCCGGCCACGTCGTGCCGCTGCGCGCCAAGGACGGCGGCGTGCTGCGCAGGCCCGGTCACACCGAGGCCGCGGTCGACCTGGCCAGGATGGCCGGTCTGCGCCCGGCGGGCGTGATCTGCGAGATCGTCAGCCAGAAGGACGACGGGCACATGGCCCGCACCGACGAGCTGCGCGTCTTCGCCGACGAGCACGATCTGGCGATGATCTCGATCGCCGACATGATCGCCTGGCGGCGCAAGCACGAGAAGCACGTCGTGCGGGTGGCCGAGGCGCGCATCCCGACCGCGCACGGCGATTTCAAGGCGGTCGGCTACCAGAGCATCTTCGACGAGGCCGAGCACGTCGCGCTGGTCCGCGGCGACATCGGCGACGGCGAGGACGTGCTGGTGCGCGTGCACTCCGAGTGCCTCACCGGCGACGTCTTCGGCTCGCTGCGCTGCGACTGCGGTCCGCAGCTGGACGCCGCGCTCGAGATGGTGGACCAGGAGGGCCGCGGTGTCGTGCTGTACATGCGCGGACACGAGGGCCGCGGCATCGGCCTGATGCACAAGCTGCAGGCCTACCAGTTGCAGGACACCGGCCGCGACACCGTCGACGCCAACCTCGACCTCGGCCTGCCCGCCGACGCCCGCGACTACGGCACCGGCGCGCAGATCCTGGTCGACCTGGGTATTCGCTCGATGCGGCTGCTCACCAACAACCCGGCCAAGCGGGTCGGGCTCGACGGCTACGGCCTGCGGATCACCGAGCGGGTGCCGATGCCGTTGCGCGCCAATGCCGAGAATCTGCACTACCTGCGCACGAAGCGGGACCGGATGGGGCACGACCTGGTCGGCCTCGACGATCTGGACCTCGGCGAAACCGCGCAGTGACCACCACTTCCGAAAGGTAGCAACGATGAGCGGCACGGGTGTCCCGTCCTTCGCGCTGGCACAGGCCACAGACGTCCGACTCGGCATCGTCGCCTCGCGCTGGCACACCGAGATCTGCGACACCCTGGTCGCCAACGCGGAGCGGGTCGCGAAGGAAGCCGGCGTCGAGCACATCACCGTGGTGCGCTGCGCGGGCGCGATGGAACTGCCGGTGGTCGCCCAGGAGCTGGCCCGCACGCACGACGCCGTCGTCGCGCTCGGCGTCGTGATCCGCGGCGGCACACCGCATTTCGAGTACGTCTGCGACGCGGTGACCGCCGGGCTGACCAGGGTGTCGCTGGACGCGGCCACCCCGGTCACCAACGGTGTGCTCACCACCAACGACGAGGAGCAGGCGCGCGACCGGGCCGGACTGCCCGGTTCGGCCGAGAACAAGGGCGAGCAGGCGTGCGCCGCCGCCCTCGACGCCGCGCTCACCCTGCGCGCGCTGCGATCGGCGTGACCGTGCCGGTGGTGCGGACCTGGCGACGCGGTGCGGGTGCTCCCGAACCCGGTGCGGACTGGGAGCTGGAGGTGCGGCCGCGCCGGGCCGTTCGCACCGCCGTCGTGGTGGCGATCGTCATCCTGGTCTTCTTCACCGCGGGTGGGATCCTGCTGCGCACCGGATCGACGGGGGTGAACTTCCGGTTCGCCGACCAGATCGCGATGGTCCTGATCGGCGTGCTCGGCGCGGGCGCGGTCCTGCTGCTGACCCGGCCCCGGGTCCGCGCGGGCGCCCGCGGCGTCTCGGTCCGCAACATCCTCGGCGACCACGAATACCCGTGGGCCTACATCCGGGGCGCCTCGTTCCCCGACCGCAAGTCCTGGGCCCGGCTCGAGCTGGCCGACGACGACTACGTCCCGATGCTGGCGATCCGCTCCAACGACAAGGCCCACGCCGCCGACGCCATCGAGCGGTTGCGCGAACTCGGCGCCCGCTACTCGGCCACCGAGGACTGACCGGGCCGCTCGTGCACCGGCCCGGTACCGCGCGCTAGCGGGTGTCGCCCAGGACCGCGCCTTCGCGCCGGGGGTCGGCGCCGCCGGTCCAGCCGTCCGACCCGTCGCGTTGCAGGGCGCTCAGACCACTGGTCTGCGGTGCCACCGACACCTGGTGGCCCATGGCACGCAGCCGCTGCACGAGGGGATCGTGATCGCCGTTGTCGGTGGCGTCGATGGCGGGATGCTCGCCGCCGATCCCGGTGACCGGCGTGTTGCCTGCGCCGAAGGCCACGCCAGAGACCGCCTGCTGCGGGTCGACACCCCAGTCCAGGACGTTGACCAGGGTCTTCACCACGAACTGGATGATCACCGATCCGCCGGGGGAGCCGGTGACGAGGGCCAGGTCGCCGCGATCGCCCGCGTCGTTGCGATCGAAGACCAGCGTCGGCGCCATGGAACTGCGCGGCCGCTTGCCCGGCTGCAGCCGGTTGGCGACGGGCGTGCCGTCCGGGTCGAGCGGGTCGCTCGCGAAGTCGGTGAGCTGATTGTTCAGCAGGAACCCGTCGACGAAGTGGAACGAACCGAACGCGGACTCGACCGTCGTGGTCATCGCCGCGGCATTGCCGTACTTGTCGACCACCGAGATGTGGCTGGTGCCGTGCTCGGGCGGCTGCGGGCCGTTGCCCAGCGGCACCGGACCGAGATCGCCCGGCTTGGCGGTGCCCATGCTCCGCTGCGGGTCGATCAGTGTGGAACGCTGCTTCAGGTACTGGGGATGCACCAGCGACAGGGCCGAATTGCCGGGCAGCGGAACGAAATCCGGGTCGGCGACGTACTTGTTGCGGTCGGCGTAGGCGAGCCGTTCGGCCTCGGAGATCAGGTGAACCGCCTGCGCGTCCGGTCGCCCGCCGTTGGCGTCGAGATCCTGCGGACGCAGCGCGGCGAGGTCGAAATTGGCCAGGATGCCCAGCGTCGCGGCGACCGTGGTGCCGCCCGAGGACGGCGCGGGCATGCCGCACAGCTCGTACTTGCGGTAGCCGGTGCACAGCGCGGTGCGCTTGACCGCCTGGTAGTTCGCCAGGTCGGTGGTGGTGAGCTGGCTCGGCGTACGCCCGCCCGCGGTGCTGCCCGCGGCCTCCACGATGTCCTGCGCGATCGCGCCGGTGTAGAGGGCCTGCGCGCCGTCGGTGGCCACGGCGGACAGAGTCTTCGACAGCGCGGGATTGGTGAGCAGGGTGCCCGGCTTCTTGGGCGCGCCGTCCGCCTCGAGGAAGTAGGCGCGCGCGCCCTCGTCGGCAGCGAGGTCCTTGGCGGACTCGGCGATCTGGCCTGCCAGGCGCGGGCTGATCTCGAAACCGGCGTCGGCCAGGCTGATCGCGGGGTCGAACAGCTCCTTCCAGGCGGTCGTGCCGTGCTCGCGGTGCGCGAGCTCGAGCATCCGCAGCACGCCGGGCACGCCGATCGAGCGGCCGCTGGCGCGGGTGTTCGGCGCGGGTTCGGTGCGGTCGGTGTCGCTGACCCAGCGCAGGTAGTTCTCGGTGGCCGCGGCAGGCGCGGTCTCGCGGCCGTCGTAGGCCTCGACGGTGCGCGACTTCGCGTCGTAGTGCACCAGGAAGGCGCCGCCGCCGATCCCGGAGGCCTGCGGCTCGACCAGCCCGAGCACTGCCTGCGCGGTGACCAGCGCGTCGGCCGCGGTGCCGCCCTCGCGCAGCACCCGGCACGCGGCCTCGGTGGCCAGCGGATTCGCGGTGGAGACGGCATAGGTGCGGGTGCGCACCGCGGTCATGTCCGAGCGGTAGCCCGACGCGATCTCCGGGTTGGTGCTGAGGTTCTGCGAGGTCGGGGCACCGGTCGCGGGGGCGGCCGAGACGGGGGTGCCGTTCGGTGTGCTCGTGCACTCGGCGGCCGCGCTGTCCTCGGACGAACAGCCCGTCAGCAGTCCCATGGTGAGCAAACCGGCCGCCGCGGCGCCGATCCAGGTCTGTCGCCTTGGCGTCATCCTGGCAGCGTAACCCCGCCCGGCCCGCCGGGCCGCCCTTTTCCCCGCCACGGGGCGGGCGGCGCGGCGGTGACGGCGGCGCGAATGTTCGGTTGCCGAACCGATTTCCGCCGGGTGACCCGCGCCGTGCTCGCTACCCTGGCGACATGGATATCGACGCGGTGCTGTTCGACTTCTCCGGCACGGTCTTCCGGCTGGAGGACGACCGGACCTGGGCCGACGAGCTGATCGACGACGCGGGCGCGCCGTTCGACGTCGCCGCGAAAGCCGAAGTGCTGCGGCGCATGACGGCCCCGGTGGAACAGTTCATGACCTTCGACGCCGCGGGCCAGCACGCCTGGGACCACCGCGACCTCGACCCGGCGCTGCACCGGCACGCCTATCTCGAGGTGCTGCGCGGCTCCGGCGTTCCCGACCGCCAGGCGGGCAGGCTCTACGAACGCCTGATCGACCCCCTCGCGTGGACCCCGTACCCCGACACCGGCATGGTCCTGGAATCGCTGTCCGCCCACGGCATTCCGATCGGGATCGTCAGCAATATCGCCTTCGACATCCGCCCCGCCTTCGACCGGCGGGGATGGACCGAGCTGATCGGCGCGATGACGCTGTCCTTCGAGGTCGGCGCGATCAAGCCGAGCGCCGAGATCTTCCGCGACGCCATCGACCGCCTCGGCGTCGCGCCGGAGCGTGTACTGATGATCGGGGACAGCGCCGAGGCCGACGGCGGTGCGACGCTGCTCGGCGCCCGCTTCGCCCTCGTCGACCCCCTGCCGACCGCCGACCGGCCGCGCGCCCTCATCGACGCGCTCGCCGCGCACGGGATCGTCGCGACCAGCTGACCCGCCCTCGCCTGCCGCGCCGGAACGCGGCGTGCGGCGGGTCAGCGTTCGCGGGTGAACCAGGCCTTGGCGGAGGGGCGCAGCAGCAGCGCGAGGATCGCGCCGTTGGCGACGATGCCGACCGCGCCGGGCGGCAGGCCGGTGAGGATGCCGGTGCTCGACGCCAGCGCGGCCAGTCCGGCGAGGGCGACCGCCACCTGCCTGACCCGGTCGCCGCCGCGGCCGAACAGCAGCGACAGCGGGGCCAGCGCGAGACTGGGGAGGTAACCCGCGACGAGCGTGCCGAGCGAGCCGTCGTTCCCGAGCGCGACCGTGAGCACGATCAGCACCATCCCGACCAGCGTCGCGACCAGCGCGATCAGCCGGGCGCCACGGACCGTGCCCGGCATCAGGCCGGGCGGCGGCGCCTCGTCGGCGTAGCGGTCGTCGAGGGCCGTGGGCAGGGCGGCGGTGGGGTCGGTCAACGGTGGTCCTTTCCGGAACGAATCCGGACATTCACGGTACACGGGCAGACCAGACGGTCCGGTCGGGTCGGTGAGCCTGTCGGACCGGGTGGATAGGCTGGACGGGTGGCAGATCCCGCGACGTACCGGCCGGCGCCGGGCACCATTCCCGTCGAACCCGGTGTGTACAAGTTCCGGGACGCGCACGGGCGGGTCGTCTACGTCGGCAAGGCCAAGAGCCTGCGCAGCCGGTTGAACTCCTACTTCGCCGACGTGTACTCGCTGCACCCGCGCACCAAGCAGATGGTGACCACGGCCGCGAGCGTGGAGTGGACGGTGGTCTCCACCGAGGTCGAGGCGCTGCAGCTCGAATACAACTGGATCAAGGAATTCGATCCGCGGTTCAACGTCCGCTATCGCGACGACAAGACCTACCCGGTGCTCGCGGTCACGCTGAACGAGGAGTACCCGCGCCTGTTCGTCTACCGCGGCGCCAGGAAGAAGGGCGTGCGCTACTTCGGCCCCTACGCGCACGCGTGGGCGATCCGCGAGACCCTCGACCTGCTGCTGCGCGTGTTCCCCGCGCGCACGTGTTCCAACGGAGTGTTCAAGCGGCACAACCAGATCGGGCGGCCCTGTCTGCTCGGCTACATCGACAAGTGCTCGGCGCCGTGCGTGGGCAGGGTCACCGCCGACGAACACCGCCAGATCGTCGACGACTTCTGCGACTTCCTCTCCGGCCGCACCGACAAGATGGTGCGCGCGCTCGAGCGCCGCATGCACGAGGCCGCCGACGACCTCGACTTCGAGACCGCGGCGCGCCTGCGCGACGACGTCCAGGCCCTGCGCCGCGCGCTGGAGAAGCAGGCCGTCGTGCTCGGCACGGGCACCGACGCCGACGTGATCGCCTTCGCCACCGACGAATTGGAAGCGGCCGTGCAGATCTTCCACGTCCGCGACGGCCGGGTCCGCGGTCAGCGCGGCTGGGTGGTCGACAAGTCCGGTGACGCGCTCGACGTCGCCGAGTCCGGCACCGAACTCGCCGCCCTGGTCGAACAGTTCCTCACCCAGTTCTACGGCGAGCAGGCCGCCATGGCCGAACAGAACGCCGACGCCGAGGTGATCGTCGTCCCGCGCGAGGTGCTCGTCCCCGAACTGCCCGCCGACGCCGTGCAGATCCAGGAGTGGCTGAGTGAACTGCGTGGCTCCGCGGTCTCGCTGCGGGTGCCCCAGCGCGGCGACAAGAAGGCGCTCGCCGAGACCGTGCAGCGCAACGCGGGCGAGGCGCTGGCCCAGCACAAGCTCAAGCGGGCAGGCGACCTGACCTCCAGATCGCAAGCGCTGCAAGACATCCAGGACTTCCTCGATCTCGACAGCGCACCGCTGCGGATCGAGTGCGTCGACATCAGCCACGTGCAGGGCACCGATGTGGTCGCCTCGCTGGTGGTCTTCGAGGACGGCCTCGCCCGCAAATCCGACTACCGGCACTACGCCATCAAGGAGGCCGCGGGCGACGGGCGCTCCGACGACGTCGGCAGCATCGCCGAGGTGACGCGCCGCCGCTTCGCCCGCCTCGCGCGCGACCGGCAGCAGGTCGCCGAACTCGAACCCGACGAGACCGACGAGCCGAGCTCGCGGCCCGGCGTCGACCCGGCTACTGGCAAACCGCGCCGCTTCGCCTACCCGCCGAACCTCTACGTCGTCGACGGCGGCGCGCCGCAGGTCGCCGCGGCCGCCGAGGTACTCGACGAGCTCGGCATCACCGATGTCGCCGTCATCGGGCTGGCCAAACGCCTCGAAGAGGTATGGGTGCCAGGCGAACCAGACCCGGTGATCATGCCGCGCAACAGCGAGGCGCTCTACCTGCTGCAACGCGTGCGCGACGAGGCGCACCGCTTCGCCATCACCTTCCATCGCAGCAAGCGCTCGCGCCGGATGACGGCATCGGCGCTGGACTCGGTGCGCGGCCTCGGCGAGGCGAGACGCACCGCGCTGGTCACCCATTTCGGCTCGGTCGCCAGGATCAAGGACGCGACCGTCGACGAGATCACCGCGGTGCCCGGCATCGGCGTCTCCACGGCGAAGGCGGTGCTCGAAGCACTCAACAGCCCGTAGTGGGGGCGGGGCGGATCACAGGACGCAAGATTGCGAGTGCCGTACGTTGTGTGTCTGCGCCCGATACCCGAACCGGTGCGGGATGATCGAAAGGCACCCAGAAACGGATCCGGTAGGACATGACACGCGTCGAATCGAACAACAATGCGGGGGCGGTACCCGGAAAGGCCGGGTCGGTCTCCGACACACAGCAGCCAGTGGAAGTGGTCATCGTCACCGGTCTGTCCGGTGCGGGCCGCGGTACCGCCGCACGTGTATTGGAGGATCTCGGCTGGTACGTCACCGACAACCTGCCGCCCGAACTGATCGGGCGGATGATCGAACTCGGCGCCGCGGCCGACCCGCCGATCAGGCGGCTCGCCCTGGTGATGGATGTGCGCAGCCGGTTCTTCACCGGTGACCTCTCCGGCGTCACCGAGCAACTGCGCGGGATGGGCATCCGCACGCGCGTGCTGTTCCTCGAGGCCTCCGACGACGTGCTGATCCGGCGCTTCGGCTTCGCCAGGCGCAGGCACCCGCTGCAGAGCGACAGCCCCGACGGCACGCTGTCGGCCGGCCTGACCGCCGAGCGGGTCCGGCTGGCCGCGGTGAAGGCGGCCGCCGATGTCGTCATCGACACCACCGAGCTCTCGATCCATCAGCTGCACCGCAAGCTGGAGGAGGTGTACGGCGCGGGCGCGCCCGCCGCACTCCAACTGACCGTGCAGTCCTTCGGCTTCAAGTACGGTGTTCCACTCGACGCCGACATGGTGTTGGATGTGCGATTCCTGCCCAACCCGCACTGGATTCCCGAACTGCGGGAGCACACGGGCCAGGAATCGGTGGTCAGCGACTACGTGTTGTCGAGGCCGGGCGCGCAGGACTACCTGTCGACCTGCCACCATCTCGTCGACCTGACCACGACCGGATACCGCCAAGAGGGGAAGCGATACATGACGGTGGCAGTGGGGTGCACCGGCGGCAAACATCGCAGCGTCGCGATCGCCGAGGCGCTCGGTGAACGCATCGGCGCCGACACCGGGCACGCGGCGGTGGACGTCGTCCGCGTCGTGCACCGGGATCTGGGGCGCGAATGAGTGGCTGGGAGGCCGATCCAGCCGTCGTCGCGCTGGGCGGCGGTCACGGGCTCTACGCGACCCTGACCGCGGTGCGCAGGCTGACCAGGCGGATCACCGCGGTCGTGACGGTGGCCGACGACGGCGGGTCCTCCGGCCGCCTGCGCGGTGAGCTGGGCATGTTGCCGCCGGGCGACCTGCGGATGGCGCTGGCCGCGCTCGCCGAGGACGGTGACGGCGTGTGGGCGACCACGGTGCAGCATCGCTTCGGCGGGACGGGCGCGCTGGCCGGTCACTCGGTCGGCAACCTGATCCTGGCCGGGCTCACCGATGTGCTCGGCGATCCGGTGGCCGCGCTGGACGAGGTGGGCAGACTGCTGCGGATCACCGGCCGGGTGCTGCCGATGTCGCCGATCCCCCTCGACATCGAGGCCGAGGTGTCCGGGCTGGAGTCGGACCCGCGGATCGGGCGGTGCGTGCGCGGCCAGGTTGCGGTGGCGACCACGCCGGGTAAGGTCCGGCGGGTGCGGCTGATTCCGTCCGATCCGCCCGCCAGCCCCGAAGCGACCTCGGCCATCGAGCACGCGGATGTCGTTGTGCTCGGCCCGGGTTCGTGGTTCACCAGCGTCATTCCGCATGTGCTCGTGCCGCAGCTGCACGACGCGCTCGTGCACACCAGGGCGCGCAAGGTGCTCGTGTTGAACCTGGCGGCGGAGCCGGGCGAGACGGCCGGGTTCTCCGCCGAACGTCATCTGCATGTATTGTCCCAGCACGCACCGGATTTCGCGGTCGACGACGTGCTCGTCGACTCGGCGTCGGTGCCCGAGGGGCGGCAACGGGAACATGTGGCAAGAGCCGCCGAACAGTTGCGCGCACGGGTAACGTTCTGCGATGTCGCCGAGCCGGGAACGGATCGGCATCATCCCGGAAAACTAGCCGCCGCACTGGATCAGCTGATCCAGCAGCCGCGGCCGCAACTGGCAGGGCTTCGAGTCGAGGGACGGCACACGGGATCGGATGTGCGTTCCGGGTCGGTGGGAAAGGAGCGCGTCTCGTGGCGATGACAGCCGAGGTGAAGGACGAGCTGAGCAGGCTCGTGGTGTCGCAGGTCAGCTCGCGCAAGGCGGAATTGTCGGCCTTGCTGCGGTTCGCCGGCGGTCTGCACATCGTCGGGGGCCGGGTGATCGTCGAGGCCGAGGTGGACATGGGGTCCATCGCGCGGCGGTTGCGCCGGGAGATCTTCGAGCTCTACGGATACGGCTCCGATGTGCACGTGCTCGGCGCGGGCGGGTTGCGCAAGACCTCCCGCTACGTCGTGCGGGTGTCCAAGGAGGGTGAGGCGCTGGCCCGCCAGACCGGGTTGCTCGATGTACGCGGACGCCCGGTGCGCGGGCTGCCCGCCCAGGTGGTCGGCGGCAGTATCGGCGACGCCGAAGCGGCCTGGCGTGGCGCCTTTCTGGCGCACGGTTCGCTCACCGAACCGGGCCGGTCCTCCGCGCTCGAGGTGAGCTGCCCCGGACCGGAGGCGGCGCTGGCGCTGGTCGGCGCCGCGCGGCGGCTCGGCATCACCGCCAAGGCGCGGGAGGTCCGCGGCACCGATCGCGTGGTCGTGCGCGACGGCGAGGCGATCGGTGCGCTGCTCACCCGGATGGGCGCGCAGGACACGAGGCTCACCTGGGAGGAACGCCGGATGCGCCGCGAGGTGCGGGCCACCGCCAACCGACTCGCCAATTTCGACGACGCCAACCTGCGCCGCTCGGCGCGGGCGGCCGTCGCGGCGGCGGCCAGGGTGGAGCGCGCGCTGGAGATCCTCGCCGACGACGTGCCCGACCATCTGGCCGCGGCGGGCAAGCTGCGCGTGGAGCACCGGCAGGCCTCGCTCGAGGAACTCGGCCAGCTGGCCGACCCGCCGATGACGAAAGACGCTGTCGCCGGTCGTATCCGGCGGCTGCTGTCGATGGCCGACCGCCGCGCGAAGGATCTGGGCATCCCCGACACCGAGTCGGCGGTCACCGCGGAGCTCCTCGACGACGCCTAGGCGCTCGCGCGGCGAACATGTGGGGAATCCGACGTTTTGGGCAGAGCGGTCATGCATGACCGCTCTGCCCTTTACTCTGGGCGTTCCTGGAGGTCAGGGGCCAGGGACTCACAAACCGCAGGTGGGTGTCGGTGGGGTTGGGTCGACTACTACTGTGGTGACCGTCGGAATGAATCCGCTTGAAAGCTGAGGAGCGATAACGTGACTGTCCGGGTAGGTATCAACGGCTTCGGTCGTATCGGACGTAACTTCTTCCGTGCGGTGGAGGCGCTGAAGGCTGTCGGCAAGACCGATATCGAGATCGTCGCGGTCAACGACCTCACCGACATCAACACCCTCGCCACCCTGCTGAAGTACGACTCCATCCTGGGTCGTCTGCCGCAGGACGTGTCGGTCGACGGTGACACCATCGTGGTCGGCGAGCAGCGGATCAAGGCGCTCGCGATCAAGGAGGGCCCCTCGGCGCTGCCGTGGGCCGACCTGGGCGTCGACGTGGTCGTCGAGTCCACCGGTATCTTCACCGCCGCCGAGAAGGCCAAGGGCCACCTGTCGGCCGGCGCCAAGAAGGTCATCATCTCCGCGCCCGCCACCGGCGACGACATCACCATCGTCATGGGCGTCAACGACGACAAGTACGACGGCACCCAGAACATCATCTCCAACGCCTCGTGCACCACGAACTGCCTCGGCCCGATCGCGAAGGTCCTGCACGACTCCTTCGGCATCGAGCAGGGTCTGATGACCACCATCCACGCGTACACCCAGGACCAGAACCTGCAGGACGCGCCGCACAAGGACCTGCGTCGCGCCCGCGCCGCGGCCCTGAACATCGTGCCCACCGGCACCGGTGCCGCCAAGGCCATCGGCCTGGTGCTGCCCGAGCTGCAGGGCAAGCTCGACGGCTACGCGCTGCGCGTTCCGGTCCCCACGGGCTCGGTCACCGACCTGACCGCGACCCTGACCAAGGCCGCCACCATCGACGAGATCAACGCCGCGATGAAGGCCGCCGCCGAGGGTCCGATGAAGGGCATCCTGAAGTACAACGAGGACCCGATCGTGTCGAGCGACATCGTCACCGACCCGCACTCCTCGATCTACGACGCCCCGCTGACCAAGGTCATCGGCAACGAGGTCAAGGTCGTGTCCTGGTACGACAACGAGTGGGGTTACTCCAACCGCCTCGCGAACCTGGTCGATCTCGTCGGCAAGTCGCTCTGACGCGATGACGGTTCAGACACTCCAGGATCTCCTGGCCGAGGGTGTCGAGGGTCGGGGCGTGCTCGTGCGCTCCGACCTGAACGTCCCCCTCGACGACAACGGCCAGATCACCGACCCGGGCCGGATCATCGCCTCGGTGCCGACCATCCAGGCGCTGGTCGAGGCCGGTGCCAAGGTGGTCGTGATGGCCCACCTCGGTCGTCCCAAGGGCGAGCCCGACGCCAAGTTCTCGCTGGCCCCGGTGGCCGCGAAGCTGGCCGAACTGCTGGGCCGCAATGTCCAGCTGGCCGGTGACGTGGTCGGCTACGACGCGCTCTCGCGCTCGGAGGGCCTGACCGACGGCGACGTGCTGCTGCTGGAGAACGTGCGTTTCGACGCGCGCGAGACCAGCAAGGACGACGCCGAGCGGGCGAAGCTGGCGGCGGCCTACGTCGAGCTGGTCGGGGACGACGGCGCGTTCGTCTCCGACGGTTTCGGTGTGGTGCACCGCAAGCAGGCCTCGGTCTACGACGTCGCCCAGCTGCTGCCGCACTACGCGGGCACCCTGGTCGCCGCCGAGGTCGACGTACTGCGCAAGCTCACCCAGGACCCGGCCCGCCCGTACGCGGTGGTGCTCGGCGGCTCCAAGGTCTCGGACAAGCTGGCCGTGATCGAGGCGCTGGCCCCCAAGGTCGACACCCTGGTGATCGGCGGCGGCATGTGCTTCACCTTCCTTGCCGCACAGGGCCTTTCGGTGGGCACCTCGCTGCTGCAGGAAGAGATGATCGACACCTGCAAGGAGCTGCTCGAGCGCTTCGGTGACGTGCTGCACCTGCCGGTCGACATCGTCGCGGCCGACAAGTTCGCCGCCGACGCCGACGCGAAGACGGTCGCCTCGACCGAGATCCCGGACGGCTGGATGGGCCTGGACATCGGCCCCGAGTCGGTGTCGCGGTTCGCCGCGCTGCTGACCGAGGCGAAGACGGTGTTCTGGAACGGCCCGATGGGCGTGTTCGAGTTCGAGAAGTTCGCCGCGGGCACCCGCGGGGTGGCCGAGGCCATCGTGACCGCGACCGGCAAGGGCGCGTTCACCGTGGTCGGCGGCGGTGACTCGGCCGCTGCCGTGCGCACCCTCGGCCTGCCCGAGGACGGCTTCTCGCACATCTCCACCGGTGGCGGCGCGTCCCTGGAATACCTGGAAGGCAAAGAGCTGCCCGGTATTTCGGTGCTGGAGGGCTGAGCGATGGCCGCACGCAAGCCGCTCATCGCGGGCAACTGGAAGATGAACCTCAACCACCTCGAGGCCATCGCGCTGGTGCAGAAGGTGGCCTACGCGCTGCCGGAGAAGTACTTCGCGAAGGTCGACGTGTCGGTGATCCCGCCGTTCACCGATCTGCGCAGCGTGCAGTCGGTGGTCGAGGGCGACAAGCTGCTGCTCACCTACGGTGCGCAGGACGTGTCGGTGCACGACTCGGGCGCCTACACCGGCGAGGTCAGCGGCTCGATGCTGGCCAAGCTGGGCTGCACCTTCGCGGTGGTGGGGCACTCGGAGCGTCGTCAGTACCACAACGAGGACGACGCGATCGTGCTGGCCAAGGCCAAGCAGGCGCTGAAGAACGAGATCACCCCGATCGTCTGCATCGGTGAGGGTCTCGGGGTCCGCGAGGCGGGCACCCACGTCGAGTACAACCTCGAGCAGCTGCGCGGTTCGCTGAAGGGCCTGACGGCCGAGCAGATCGCTCAGGTCGTCATCGCCTACGAGCCGGTCTGGGCGATCGGCACCGGCAAGGTCGCCTCGGCGGCCGACGCGCAGGAAGTCTGCGGCGCGATCCGGGCCGAGCTGGCCGAGCTGGCCTCGCCCGAGGTCGCCGCGACCGTGCGGGTGCTCTACGGCGGGTCGGTCAACGCCAAGAACGTCGGCGAGCTGGTCGGTCAGCCCGACATCGACGGCGCCCTGGTCGGCGGTGCCTCGCTCAAGGCGGAGGAGTTCGCCACCCTGTCGGCGATCGCCGCGGGTGGGCCGCTGCCCTGATCGGTAGCTGAAACCCCGTCGAAAGGCCGGAAACCCCAGTGGTTTCCGGCCTTTCGCGGTCACTGCGCGTGCAGGACGAGGCCGTAGCCGTTCTCGTTGCGGAGAGTGAGCGTGTCGGCGTCGACGGTGGCCGTGGTCTTGCCGTCGAGGGCGCGCAGCACGTCGTTCTCGACCTCCATCACCTCGGGGCCGCACATCATCTTGGTGGTGCCGACGGCGAAGGCCACCGCGTCGCCGGGGCCGACCCCCGCGGTGCCCGACATCCGGTTGCAGCCCGCCAGCCCGTTGACGGTGCCGCCCTCGCCGATGGTGAGGTTCGGCCGCACCTCGTCGAGGGTGGTGGACCGAACCTGGCCCTGCGGGGTGAGCAGGGTGGTGACGATCCAGGTGGTGCCGAGCAGCGGCTTGTCAGGGGTGACGATCTTCTTGTCGGTGAGATGGACGGTGACGGTCTCGCCGGTGAGGGTGAGGGTGTCGCCGTCGAGCCGCCAGGTGGGACCGGATTCGAGGAACGCGGTCTGCCAGGCGTCGGCGTTGCCGCGGTCACCGGGGCAGGCCATCAGGGTGCCCGCCAGCGGGGAGGTCGGGCGCAGGACGTGGTCGGTCAGGTCGACGGTGCCGCTGCTGGTGTTGCAGCCGGAGTTGGCCGAGACGCGGCCGTCGGCGAAGGTGAGCGTCAGCGGACCGCCGCCGGGGATGGCGCCGCCGACGACCTCGGTGGAGATGTAGGTGTGGCCCATCGGGGTGGCGGTGTCCTCCGGCGCCTTTCCGGAATCGGACGAGGAGCAGGCCGTGGCCGCGACGGTGGCGAGGACACCGAGCGCGGCGAGGCGGAGCAGGGATGCCGACATGGGGCCCATGGTAGTGCGACGGGCCACACGGCCGGTCATGCTGCGCGGGGTCGTGCGTGGCGTCGCGGGCCGGTCGCCGGGGATATGCTCGGCGGGTGACAGGCGTGGCGGCGGGACCGGTGTCGACGTGGGCGCCGTTGCGGTCGCCGGTGTACCGGGCGCTGTGGATCGCGCAGCTGGTGTCGAATCTGGGCACGTGGATGCAGACGGTCGGCGCCCAGTGGATCCTGGTCGACGCGCCGAACGCGGCGGCGCTGGTGTCGTTCGTGCAGACCGCGCTGGCCTTGCCCGTCATGTTGCTGTCCATCCCGTCCGGGGTGCTGGCCGACCTGGTCGACCGGCGCCGATTGCTCCTCGGCGCGCAGAGCGGCATGGCACTGGCCTCGCTGACCCTCACCGTGTTCACCGCGACCGGGCACACGACCCCGGCGGTCCTGTTGACCCTGCTGTTCCTGCTCGGCTGCGGGCAGGCGCTCACGGCGCCCGCGTGGCAGGCGATCCAGCCGGAACTGGTGCCGCGCGACCAGATCACCTCGGCCGCGGCGCTGGGCAGCATGAGCGTCAACATCGGCAGGGCGGTCGGACCCGCGGTGGCGGGTGTGATCGTCTCGATCGCGGGGCCCACCGTGGTGTTCGGGTTCAACACGCTGTCCTTCGTCGGGATCGTGGCGGTGCTGCTGGTGTCGAAGTGGCCCACCCGGCCGCGCACCCTGCCCAGTGAGCGACCGCTCGCCGCGCTGCAGGCGGGCACGCGGTTCATCCGTGCCGCGCCCGCGATCCGGCGGGTGCTGTTCCGCGCGATCCTGTTCATCGCGCCCGCGAGCGCGGTGTGGTCGCTGCTGCCGGTGATCGCGCACGACCGGCTGGGACTGGCCTCCGACGGCTACGGTCTGCTGCTCGGCGCGCTCGGGCTCGGCGCGGTGTGCGGCGCGCTCGGCCTGTCCCGGCTGCGGGTGCTGTTCACCCCGACCCAGCGGCTGGCGCTGGCCGCGGTGCTGTTCGGGCTCGGCGCGGTGGCGACGGCGCTGGTGCCGAGTGTGCCGATCGTGCTGGTGCTGCTGGTCGGCGCGGGACTGGCCTGGCTGCTGGCCATGTCGACGCTGAACTCCACGATGCAGTTGCTGTTGCCCGCGTGGGTGCGGGCGCGCGGGCTGTCGGTGTACATGCTGGTGTTCATGGGCGGGCAGGCCATCGGCTCGCTGCTGTGGGGCCTGGTCGCAGGCGCCTACGGCGCGGTGGCGGCGCTGCTGGTCGCGGCCGTGCTGCTGGCCTGCTGCGCGGTGAGCACGGTGTGGTGGCCGATCCGGCACAACGTGGAGGACATCGACCTGTCCCCGGCGGCGTTCTGGCCCGAACCGCAGCTCGTGGTCGAGCCCGATCCCATGGACGGGCCGGTGCTGGTGATGCGCGGCTACGATGTGCCGCCCGCCGACGTGGCCGCGTTCACCGAGGCGATGGCCCTGGTCGGGCGGTCCAGGCAGCGCACGGGCGCGATGGAATGGCGGCTCTACCGCGATGTCGGCATCCTCGACCGGTTCGTCGAGGCCTTCGTCGTGCGGTCCTGGGCCGAACACATGCACCAGCACCAGGTGCGGCTGACCGCGCGCGACCGGGAGATCGAACAGACCGTCGCGCACTGGTCGGCCGGTGCCGCGACGGTCTCCCACCTGGTCGCGGTCGAGCCTGGTTAGACCCATCGGGCGTCGACCCCATAGGATGGACGCCATGTCGCTGTTCCTCGATATCCTCCTTGTGATCACCAGCGTGCTGTTGGTGCTGCTGGTGCTGTTGCACCGCGCCAAGGGTGGCGGCTTGTCCAGCCTGTTCGGTGGCGGCGTGCAGTCGAGCCTGTCCGGCTCCACCGTGGTCGAGAAGAACCTCGACCGGGTCACCATCTTCGTCGGTCTCGTCTGGCTGATCTCGATCCTCGGCATCGGCCTGGAGATCAAGTTCGCCTGAGCTCAGCGCTCCGGCGCCGTCATCCGCAGCGCGGCCGACTCGATCTCGGCTTCGCCCAGCAGCACGGTGTCGGCGGCGGGCCCGAGGGGAACGAAGCTGTCCGCGCTGGTGACGCGGGCGAGCGCGCCCGCATAGCCCGCATCGATCAGCGCCGCGTACACCGACTCCGACACCCCACCCCCGCGCCGGGTCTCGTCGGCGACCAGCACGCGCCCGGTCGCGGCGGCGTGCTCGAGCAGATCCCGCACCGGCAGCGGGTTGAGCCAGCGTAGGTCGAGCACCCTGGCCCGGACGCCGCGGGCGGCCAGGCGGTCCGCCACCCGCAGCGACATCGGCACCCCGTTACCGAACGTGACGAGGGTGAGGTCGGTGCCGTCACCGTACACGCGGGCGCTGCCGATCGGCACATGCCCGGAAGACGGTGCGGCGAGCCATGATTCGTCGCCCGGATGCAGGTCCCTGGTGTGGTAGAGCGCGATCGGTTCCACGAACAGGCACACCCGGCCGTCCACCCTGGCCGCCGAAACGCAGGTGCGCAGCATGGCCGCGGCGTCGTCGGCGCGCGCGGGCACCGCCAGCACCACGCCCGGGATGTCCCGCAGGGCCGCCAGCGAGTCGTCGTTGTGGAAATGGCCGCCGAAACCCTTCTGGTAGGCGAGGCCGGCGATGCGCACGACCATCGGGTTGCGATACTGCCCGTTCGAGAAGAACGACAGCGTCGCCGCCTCGCCGCGGATCTGGTCGGCGGCGTTGTGCACGTAGGCCAGGTACTGGATCTCCGGGATCGGAACGAATCCGGCGAGCGCGGTACCCAGCGCGGTGCCGAGGACGGCCTGCTCGTCGAGCAGGGTGTCGAAGACGCGACGGGCGCCGAAACGTTTGCGCAGCCCCTTGGTGACGCCGTACACGCCGCCCTTGCGGCCGACGTCCTCGCCGAAGACCAGGACGTCGCGATCTCTGGCCAGCAGCTCACCGAGGGTGTGGTTGATAGCCTGCGCGAGGGTCATCACGGGAGGGCGCGTATCGGTGCCCGCGGCCCCGGCCTGCGGGCCCTCGGCTGTTCGCGAACCGCCGGGTGTCCCGTCCCCGAAGCTCGGCGTGGCCGGGGATCCCGCCCGCTGACCGCGCGGCCCGGCGACCTCGCCGGGTGACCACGACCGCACCACCTCCGCGCGCACGGCGTCCGGCCGGGCGGGCGCGAGTGGGGCGATGACCGCCGCCGCGGAGTCGAGCCGCGACTCGCGCACGACCTCCTCGGCGGTCGCGCGCACCTGTGCGCCGATGCGGTCGTAGCGTTCGAGCAGTTCGGGCGCCTCGGCCAGGCCTGTGGCGTGCAGATGGCGGGCGGTCCCGAGCAGCGGATCGCGGGCCAGATCGGCGGCCAGCTCCGCCGGACCGCGATAGGCCGCCTCGACATCGGAGCCGGCGTGTCCGCCGAGGCGCACCGTGCGCAGGTGCAGGAAAACCGGGGTCCGCCAGGTGCGGGCCAGCTGGACCGCGTCGTCGGCGGCGCCGAGTACGTCGGGCAGGTCGCAGCCGTCCGCGGCCAGATAGGTCAGGCCGGGGCGGGGGCCGTAGGCGCTCTCGATCCAGTCCGGGGGAGTGGGCACGCTGATGCCGAGACCGTTGTCCTCGCAGACGAACACGATCGGCATCGGCACACCCTGCGCCGCCGCGTGCACCGCGGCGTTGATCGCGCCCGTCGCGGTGGAGTGGTTGGCCGAGGCGTCACCGAAACTGCACACCACCACCGCGTCGGCGGGCCACGGGCACCGAACCCCTTGGCGCGCCGCGCGATCCAGCGCGAACGCGAGGCCGACCGCGCGCGGCAGCTGGGAGGCGATGGTCGAGGTCTGCGGAATGATCGAGGCGGCCTTGCTGCCGAACACCTTGTGCCTGCCGCCGGAGATCGGATCGGCCGCCGCCGCGACCACGCCGAGCAGCACGTCACGAACCGGGTCGAGGCCGGGAATCCGCCGGCAACGCTGCACGAAGAACGCCCCGGACCGATAGTGCAGCAGCGCCGGATCGTCGACACGCAGCGCGGCGGCCACCGCGGCGTTGCCCTCGTGCCCGGCCGAGCCGATGCTGTAGTACCCGCGCCCGGCCGCGCCGAGCCGGCGCGCCGCCAGATCGAGATGCCTGCTGGTGGCCTGGGATTCGAACAGGTCGAGCGCGTCGGCGGTGGCGAGGGTGGGGGCGGCGTCGGAACGGGCGTAGACCGCGAGCCCGGTCAGCGCGGTCCGCAACGCCGTGTCCATGTCGAGCGAACTCCGCACCATCGCACCCACTCCTCGCCCGCCGTCGATTCGTTCAGCATCCCGATGCTAGGCGCTCGGCGCCCGCGGGCCGGGGTAATCGGCGCTCAGCCGGGTGGGCTGACGTCGAACCGGACGTCGTGGCGCAGCAGCCGGCTGACCGGGGCGCCGAACATCCGATGGACCGTCTCGCTGAAGTGGGAGGGCGTGGCGAACCCGGCGTCGACCGCGCAGCGGGTGAGGTCGTGGCCGTCGGCGATGCCGCGCAGGGCGTGGATCATCCTGGCCCACTGCTGATACCGGCGGAAGGTGGTCCCGCACTGCTGGGCGAACAGGCGCAGGAAATGCGAGGTGGACAGGTCGAGGCGCGCGGCGACCACCTCGGCCCGGTACGTGTGCCGAGGGTGTCGCCGGATCGCCGCGGCCACCGCGTCGATCCGTGGATCGACCGGCCGCGTCCGGCCCGCGACGAGCAGGCCGAAGATCTCATCCGGGTCGACCTCGGGGCCCGCGCACAGGTCGATCAGCGCGCGTTCGCGGCGGTGCCCGAGCCCGAAAGGCCCGACGGCGCTGGTCATCTCGGCGGCGATCGCGGCCGCGGGCGAGTCGGCGACATCGACGAACATCAACAGGATCGGGTCGTCGCGCGAGTTCACCCTGTGTACCGCCCGCGCCGGGGCGAGCGCGCTGCGGGCCACGATCTCGCCGTGCGTGGCGGTCTCGAGGACGAACGGCCCGGTCAACCCCACACTCAGCACCGCCACCGACGTCGAATGCGGATCGACACCGAGCTCTAGTCCGAGATAGCCGGCATGCCCGGGCCGGATCCAGACCAGCGGCGACCGCGCGAGACCGCACGTTTCCGAAAGCGCGGCACCGGGCCCGCCTGTCACCGTAGCGCTACACCGATCCATCAGGAGGACCCGTCATGCGAGGCAGAATTCCCCGGCGAATGCGGATGCTGGCCGCACTCCGGCCCGAACCCGACTGGGACACGATCACCGCGGCTGATCTCGTGGAACTGCGTGCGGCGCAAGCGAAAGTGCTGCGGTCGCCCCTGGGTGTGCTGGTGCGCGGCCGCACCGATCGGGGCGTGCTGATCTCGACGCAGACGCTCGAGCTGCCGGGACGCGCGGTCGACGTGCGCGTCTACCGGCCGCGCCGCGTCGAGGGCACGCCGCCGTTGATCCTCGCCTTCCACGGCGGCGGGCTGATCGTCGGTACGCCGGCCCAGGACGACTGGCTGCTCAGCCACCTGGCCGCGCGCTGCGGTGCCGTGGTCGTGTCGGTGGACTACCGGCTGGCGCCCGAACATCCGGTCCCCGCGCCGGTGCACGACGCCTACGACGCCTTCGCCCACCTCGTCGACCGGGCCGAACAGTGGGGGATCGATCCGCACCGGGTCGCGCTGCTCGGCTCGAGCGCGGGCGCCACCCTCGCGGCGCTCACCGCGATCCACGCCGTGGCACAGGGCCGCACGGTGCGCACGCAGGTGCTGATCAACCCGCAGCTGGACTGGACCGACGCCACCTTCGAATACCCGTCGTTCACCGAGAATGCCGACGCCCCGACCGCGACACCCGCCAATTGCCGTGCCGCGCAGCGGATCGCGCTGCCGCCCTCGTTCGACTCTGCGGCGATCTCGCCACTGCACCACCGCGACCTCGCCGGGGTCGCGCCCGCGCTGATCGTCTCCGCCGGGCTCGACACCCTCGAGGACCACTCGCCCGCCTACGCCGCCCGCCTGCGCGAGGCGAACGTGGCGGTGACGCTGACCCGCCACGCCGAGGCGACCCACGCGTTCCTGAGCATGCCGGGGCTGGTCCCCGCGGCGCGGCCCGCGCGCGCGGAGATCCGCACCCATCTGGTCGACCACCTGGCCCGGGTGCGGGTCCCGCGGTGAACGGTCAGCGCGCGTCGGCATCGGCCGGCCACAGCGCGCGCAGCGGGCGCAGGCTGTCCTCGACGGACTCGGCGACGGAGCGGTCCTCGCCGTCGAGGAACCACTGCTCGAGGGCGGCGAGATAGCCGAAGATCAGCGCGTTGGTGGCGACGCGCGCCTGCGCCTCGGTGAATCGGCCGGTCGCGGCGAGTATCGGGGTGAGCCGCTGGCTCGTCCGGTCCGCCGAGGCGTAGGCGGCGCGGCGCACCGAGGGCTCGGTGAAGTGGTAGCGCAGACTGCGGCGCCACGGGCTGGGATCGCCTGTGCCGGAGTCGGAGGTGGCCGGCGCGGACTCGTACTCGCGCACCGACGCCAGCAGGCTGCCGATGGGGTCACCCGGGTCGACGACGCGTTCGAGGTCGGCGTCGCTGAGATTGTCGAACTCGTCGGCCACGATGATGCCCTCCTTGGTGCCGAAGAGCCGGTAGACCGTCGACGGGGAGACCTCGGCGGCGGCCGCGATCTCGTCGATGGTCACCGCGGCGAAGCCCTTCTCGTCGAACAGGTCGAGGGCGCGTTCCTGGACGGTGTGCATGGCCTTGAGCCGCCACCGTTCGCGAAGTCCGGTCATGCGAGCAGATTATCAGGGAGTAGCTGTCTTCAGACATTGACTGTCTGATACGAGAATCGTAGAGTCACTCGCTACAGACAGTGACTTTCTGAACTGGGGTGTGCGATGACGACAATCGAACGTGCCGAGCAGGCGGTGCGGTCCGCGCCGCCGGATACCGGGGGACTCGCGACACTCGTGCGCCCCCATGCCCCCGGCTTCGCGACCGTGGTGGTCCTGCAGGTCATCGGCGCGGTCGCCGGATTGGCGCCGCTGCTCGCGGTGGTCGAGGTGGGCCGGCTGCTGCTCTCGCCGGGGCCGGTCGACGCGGACCGGGTGTGGGCGGCCGTGGCGATCGGCGCGCTCGGGCTGCTCGTGCGGCTCGTGTTCACCGCCGCCTCCTCCGGCCTCGGCCATGTGCTCGACAGCCGCGTCCAGCTGTCGTTGCGGCGCAGGCTGGCCGCGCATCTGGGACGCGTGCCGATCGGCTGGTTCTCCCGGCGCCGGACCGGCGAGCTGGCCAAGGTCGTCGGCGACGACGTGAGCGCGGTGCATCCGTTCTTCGCGCACGCGCCCGGTGAACTGGTCTCGGCGTTCGTGGTGCCGCTGGTCTCGCTGGTCTACCTGCTCACCGTCGACTGGCGGCTCACGCTGATCACGCTGATCCCCGTGGCGCTCGCGGTGGCGCACGTGCCGCTGCTGATGCTGCCCGCCAGGGAACGCGAACAGCGCGAGTTCGACGCCGCGATGGGCCGCATCGCCGACTCGGTGGTGGAGTTCGTCCAGGGCATCGCCGTCGTCAAAGCCTTCGGCGGCGGCGACCGCGCCCATCGCCGATTCCGCACGGCCGCCGACGAATTCGCCGATACCTTCCTGCGCTGGGTGCGCGGTCTCGCGCCGATCGCCGCCGGGATGCAGCTGGCCTTCTCGCCGCCGTTCGTGCTGCTGATCGTGCTGATCGGTGGGACCTTCCTGATCACCCGGGGTGGGCTGGCGCCCGCCGATCTGCTGCCGTTCCTGCTGCTCGGCCTCGGACTCACCGCGCCGGTCGCGGCACTCGGGCACGGCTTCGACGATCTGCAGGCGGCCGGTCGCGCGGTCGGGCGGATCCGCGACGTGCTCGCCGTCGAACCGCTGCCCGAACCCGCCAGGTCGGTCCCGCCGCGCGGGCACCGGGTGGAGCTGCGCGACGTGCGATTCGGCTACGACGCCGACCACGAGGTGCTGCGCGGCATCGACCTGGTGCTCGAGCCGGGCACGGTGACCGCGCTGGTCGGGCGCTCCGGCAGCGGGAAATCCACACTCGCCCACCTGCTTCTGCGGTTCTTCGATCCGACCGGCGGCTCCGTGCTCCTCGGTGGCGTCGATCTGCGGGAGATCGGCGGTCAGCGGCTCTACCGGTCGGTCTCGTTCGTGTTCCAGGACGTCCGCCTGCTGCGGGCCACGGTGGCCGACAACATCGCGCTCGCGGTGCCGCACGCCGACCGGGCGCAGGTGGTCGAGGCGGCGCGGCTGGCGGAGATTCACGACCGGATCCTGGAGCTGCCGCACGGCTACGACACCGTGCTCGGCGAACAGGCCGGGTTGTCCGGCGGTGAGGCGCAACGCCTCGCGCTCGCCCGCGCCCTGCTCGCCGACACCCCCGTCCTGGTGCTCGACGAGGCCACCGCCTTCGCCGACCCGCGCACCGAACAAGCGCTGCGCCGTGCGGTGGCGAGCGGCCGGGGCGACCGCACCGTGCTGATCATCGCCCATCGGCACGAGACAGTCGCCGACGCCGACACCGTCGTCCTGCTCGACGGCGGAGTGATCGTCGAGCACGGCGATCCCGCGCGGCTCTCGGCCGAGGGCGGCCCGTTCGCCGAGTTCTGGCAGACCCATCGAGGAAGCGAGTTGTCATGATCCGCACGTTGCTCCGCGTGCTCGGCCACCAGTACGCCGGTCCGGTCCGCCGCGCCGTGGTGCTGATGAGCGTCGCCGCGGTGGTGGAGGGACTGTCCGCGCTGCTGCTGGTGCCCGTGCTCCGGGAACTGTTCGGCGGCGAGCCCACCCGCGCCTGGCCCTGGCTGATCGCCTTCGGCGCCGGCGTCGCGCTCTACGCGGGGTTGCGCTACCTCGCCGACTTGGCCGGGTTCCGGGCCGGAACAACCCTGCTGCGCGGGACCTATCACCGGCTCGGTGACCACTTGGCGCGGCTGCCGATCGGCTGGTACGGGCCGGAGCGGGTCGGTGCGGTGTCGGCGCTCGCCAGCCGCGGTGTCCTCGAGGCCATGGGGGTGATCGCGCATCTGCTGGCGCCGTTCGTCACCGCCACGCTGACCCCGCTGACGATCGTGGTCGTCATGGCCGTCTACGACTGGCGGCTCGGGCTGGCCGCGGCGCTCGCGGTCCCGCTCGTCGCGGCGATCCAGGCCTGGTCGGGGCGCGCGATGGCCACCGCCGACGTCGAACGCCACGACCGCGACCAGCAGGCCGCGGGCCGCGTCATCGAATATCTGCAGGCCCAGCCCGTGTTGCGGGCAGGCGGGCGCGCCGCGGAGCGCTTCGACCTGCTCGATGACGCGCTGCGGGGCATCCAGCGCTCCACCCACCGCTCGGTGCGGTCGGCGCTGCCCGGCATGGTCGGGCTCACGCTCGTCGTGCAGGCGATGTTCACCGTCCTGCTCGCGCTCGGCGTGTACCTCGCGCTCGGCGGCGGCCTCGGCGTGGCCGAGCTGCTGGCGATGCTGGTGCTGGCCGCCCGCTGCGCCGAACCGCTGCTGTCGCTGGCCGATCTCGGCGGCAAGCTCCGCAGCGCCCGCTCCCAGCTGGACCGCCTCGACGCCCTGCTGCGCACCGAACCGCTCCCCGAACCCGTCGACCCGATCCACCCCGAGCGCCACGATCTGGCCTTCGACGCCGTCACCTTCCGGCACGAGAACCGCACGGTGCTCGACGGACTCACGCTGAGCGTGCCGCAGGGCGCGCGGTACGCGATCGTCGGCCCGTCCGGCGCGGGCAAGAGCACACTGCTGCACCTGCTCGCCCGGTTCCACGACGTGCACGCGGGCGCGGTGCGGTTCGGCGGTGTGGACGTCCGCGACATCGACACCGCCACCCTGATGTCGCGGGTGGCGATCGTGTTCCAGGACGTCTACCTGTTCGACGGCACGATCGAGGACAACATCCGCCTCGGCCGCCCCGGCGCGAGCACCGCCGAGGTGCGGGCCGCGGCGACCGCGGCCCGGCTGGACGAGGTGATCGAGCGACTGCCCGGCGGTTGGTCGGCCGCGGTCGGCGAGGGCGGCGCGCTGCTCTCCGGCGGTGAGCGCCAACGGGTTTCGATCGCCCGCGCGTTGCTGAAGAACGCTCCGGTCGTGCTGCTCGACGAGGTGACCTCGGCGCTCGACCCGGTCAACGAGGCGGCCGTGCACGAGGGCATCGAGCGTTTGATGCGGGGGCGCACCGTCGTGATGGTGGCGCATCGGTTGAACACCGTCCGCACCGCCGACCACGTCGTCTTCCTCGACGGTGGACGGATCGCGGAACAGGGCACGCACGACGAACTGCTCGCCGCGGACGGCAGGTACGCCGAGTTCTGGAACATCGCCACCGCCCCGGTGTCCGGCGCCTGACATGCCACGCGGCTGCCAGGGCGACTCGGCGGCTGCGCGGAACAGCACGAGGCCTCGGCGGGCAGCGAAGTCCGCCCGATCGTTGGTCGAAAGGCTGAGGGCCACGGTGCGATTGCATAGCGCCCCGGTGTCCGCCGCGTGACACGCCACGCGGTTGTCGGGGCGACTCGGCACCCGGCAAGGCCTCGGCGGGCTGCGACGCCCGCCGGATCGTCGGTCGAAAGGCTGAGGGCCACCGTACGTTCGCGGCGGGCGGTACGTGCCCGGCGTCCAGTTCGTCTGGCGTCTGCCCTAACCGGCTTGTGCCGCGATCTCCCGCGGCACCACCCACAGTGCCTCGGCGGCCGCGCAGAGTTCGCCGTCTCGGGTCGACAGGGCCACACCCACCGTGAACTTGCGGCCCTCGCTGTGGATCGCCCAGGCGTGCGAGAGGTATTCGGCGCCGGCCAGGACCGGCTGGTGCATGGTGGCGGTGAGGGCGGCGGTCACCGCGCCGCGGGCCATGTCCTGGAACACCCAGGCTGCGATGCCACCGGGGCAGTCGAGGGCGGACCAGACGATCTCCGGCGGCAGCTCGCCGTCAGCGTCGGCGAGGCCGTGATCCGGGGTCCAGGCGGCGGCCACGACGGAACTGTCTGGCACCGGCCATGGGAACAACCGCAACCCGTGGCCGGGCGCGCACTCGACACCGCACCCGAAGCAGTCGGTGGCGGGGCGTTTCGGACTGGCCAGCGCGGATTCGGTCGCCCGCTTCGCATCCGACCAGGAGGGAGTGGGCGCGACCGCGAGCGACGCCGTGGCGGGGGCGGACCGGGCCAGCACGGTGCCGTCCGCGCCGGACAGGCTCACTGACCCGGAGTCCCCGGCGGACACCGCGATCGGCGTGCCGATCGGCACCGCGCTCCGGAAGTCGACGCGCACCGTGTCGGCCCCGGACCGGCGGGCCAGCATCCCGGCCACGTAGCCGCCGAAGGCCACCTGCGGATAGCCGTGGATGTGCTCCGGAATCGTCACCGTCTCGGTCTGGCTCATCACTGTGGTCACCCTTCGGCCGGTCGAATGTCCTCGACGATATCGATCGGGCGGGTGGCCGCGCCGCGCGGGACCTGGTGAGGGTTCCCGCGCGGCGTCGGTCTACTCCTCGTCGAGCAGGAGGTCGGAGGCGGCGGCCTCGTCGATGACCCAGGTGGTCGACTCGATGCCGACCGCGCCCGCCGCGGGAACGTCGTCGGGGGAGGCGCCGTTGACGGCGGCGGCCACCGCGGCAGCCTTGCCCTCGCCGCTCACCACCAGCATGACGTGCCGGGACCGATGCACCGCGGGCAGCGTCAGGCTCACCCTGGTCGGCGGCGGCTTCGGGCAATCGTGCACGGCCACCACGTAATCGGTCTGCTCGCGCACCGCGGGGGAGTGCGGGAACAGCGAGTTCATGTGTCCCTCCGGCCCCATCCCGAGGACGGTCAGGTCGAACTCGCCGCGCTCGTCGAGCTCGGTGTGCACGAGCTGGGCGTAGGCGGCGGCCGCGGCCTCCGGCGAACCGTAGGTGCCGTCGGAGGCGGCGATCGGGAACACGTGTGCCGGATCGAGCGGCACGTGGTCCAGCAGCGCCTGCCTGGCCTGCAGCTCGTTGCGGTCGGCGTCGCCGTCGGGGACGAACCGTTCGTCGCCCCAGTAGACGTAGAGCGCCGACCAGTCGATGGCGCCCGGGTTCTGCCGGACGCGCTCGAGCAGCCGGATGCCGTCGCTGCCGCCGGTCAGCGCCACCGAGGCGGTGCCGCGTTCGGCCTGGGCCGCGACGATCACGTCGACGAAGCGCTCGGCCGCCGCGTCCGCGAGCAGGTCGGCGTCGTCGTGGACCTCGATCGTGTCGGCGGGGAATTCGGCGCCGAGCTCGTCGTGCACGTCGATATGGTCACTCATAGGTCACCTTCTCGATTCCGGCGAGCGCCTCGGCGTAGATCTCGTCGGCGTCGAGCCGGCGCAGTTCCTCGGCGAGGCAATCGCGAGTTTCCCGGCGCGCCAGCGCGATTCGCTGGTCGGGTTCACCGGTGCGGGTCAGCGTTGCGGTTCTGCCCAGTTGCGGTCTGCTGATCGCGATCGAATCCGTGCCGCGGTGCACTTCCACCCGCAGCTCACCCGTCCGGCGACGGACGGGACAGTCGAGGCGCGAGGCCAGCCAGCCCGCCAGCGTGTCCAGCGCCGGTTCGCTGGCCAGTCCGGACACCGTCACCGAGGTGACCGGCTCGAACGGCGGTTCGTCCAGCGCCGCGGCCAACAGCGCCCGCCAGTAGGTGATGCGGCTCCACGCCAGGTCGGTGTCGCCCGCCGCGTAGGAGTGACGGCGTTTTTTGATGGCGGCCTGCGGGTCGGGCGCGAAGGTGGCGTCGGTGATCCGGCGCTTGGCCAGCTTGCCCACCGAATCCAGGGAGGGGAACTCCGGCGCGCCCCGCGGCCACCACGCCACCACCGGGGTGTCGGGCAGCAGGAACGGGGTGACCACGCTGCTCTCGTGGTTCACCAGCGGACCCTGCAATCGCAGCACGATCACCTCGGCCGCGCCCGCGTCGCCGCCGACCCGGATCTGGGCGTCGAGGCGGGCCTCGGCGTCGCGGTCACCGCGCGCCAGCACGATCACCCGGCACGGGTGCTCGCGGCTGGCGTCGTTGGCGGCGTCGATCGCGTCCTCGGCCTCCGAGGAATCCAGCGTGCACACCACCAGCGTGAGCACCCGGCCCTGGGTGATGACGCCGTTGGTCTCGCGCAGCTGCACCATCCGCTTGCCGACCTCGACGGTGTTCGTGTCGGGCATGTCGACGATCACGGGCGCCGCCATTCCCGCCCGCTGCGCGCGAGCATCTCCTCGGCCGAGGCGGGACCCCAGGTCCCGGCCTCGTAGGGTTCGGGCTTGCCCTCGGCGGCCCAGTGCGTGAGCACGGGATCGAGGATGCGCCAGGACAATTCGACTTCGGCGTTCACCGGGAACAGCGACGGCACGCCGAGCAGCACATCGAGGATGAGCCGCTCGTAGGCCTCGGGGGAGGACTCGGTGAACGCCTCGCCGTAGCTGAAGTCCATGTTCACGTCGCGCACTTCCATGCCGGAGCCCGGCACCTTGGAACCGAAGCGCAGGGTGATGCCCTCGTCCGGCTGCACCCGCACGACCAGCGCGTTCTGGCCGAGCTCCTCGGTCATCGTCTGGTCGAAGGGCAGGTGCGGCGCGCGCTTGAACACCACCGCGATCTCGGTGACCCTGCGGCCCAGGCGTTTTCCGGTGCGCAGATAGAACGGCACACCCGCCCAGCGGCGGTTCTCCACGTGCACGGTGATCGCGGCGAAGGTCTCGGTGCGCGACTGCGGGTCGAAGCCTTCCTCCTCGTGCAGGCCGACCACGTGCTCGCTGCCCTGCCAGCCCTCGGTGTACTGGCCGCGCGCGGTGGTCTCGTCCAGCGGTTCGACGAGCTTGGTCGCCGAGAGCGCCTTGATCTTCTCGGTGGTCAGCTGCTGGGGCTCGAAGGAGGTGGGTTCCTCCATCGCCGTCAGCGCCAGCAGCTGCAGCAGATGGTTCTGGATGACGTCGCGGGCGGCGCCGATCCCGTCGTAATACCCCGCGCGCCCGCCCAATCCGATGTCCTCGGCCATCGTGATCTGCACGCTGTCGACGTAGTTGGCGTTCCAGATCGGCTCGAATAGCTCGTTGGCGAAGCGCAACGCCAGGATGTTCTGCACCGTCTCCTTGCCGAGATAGTGGTCGATGCGGAAGACCTGCTCCTCCGGGAACACGCGGTTCACCAGGGCGTTGAGTTCCTTCGCGCTCTCCAGATCGTGGCCGAAGGGCTTCTCGATCACCACCCGCCGCCACGGCAGGTAGCCGTCGGCGTCGACGCCGGTGGGCTGGGCGAGGTGGTGCTCGGAGAGCTGATCGAGCACCACGGGGAACATGTTCGGCGGAATCGACAGGTAGAAGGCGTAATTGCCACCGGTGCCGCGGGTTTCGTCGAGCGTGCGCAGGGTGTCGGCGAGGGTCGCGAACGCGACGTCGTCGTCGAAACTGCCCTGCACGAACCGCAGCCCCTCGGCCAGGTTGTCCCAGACCTCCTGGCGGAAGGGCGTGCGGGCGTGCTGTTTCACCGCGTCGAGGACGACGGCGGCGAAGTCCTCATCGGCGTAGTCGCGCCGGGCGAAACCGACCAGGGCGAAACCAGGGGGCAGCAGCCCCTGGTTCGCCAGGTCGTAGATGGCCGGCATCAGCTTCTTGCGGGACAGATCTCCGGTGACACCGAAGATCACCAAGCAGCACGGGCCCGCGATGAAGGGGACCCGTTTGTCTCGTTCGTCGCGCAGCGGGTTGTGCCACAGCCCCGCCGCCTGATCCGTCGATGCTGTGCCGGCCATCGGGTCAGTTGCCCCCCGCCGCCGCGGTACGCAGTTCGGCGGTGGTGGCCTCGAGCAGTTCGTTCCACGCGGACTCGAACTTGTCGACGCCTTCGCGCTCGAGCAGATCGAACACGTCGGCCAGGTCGATGCCGACCGCTTCCAGGTCGGCGAAGACCTGGGCGGCCTCGACGGCCTGGCCGCTGAGGGTGTCGCCGCGGACCTCACCGTGGTCGGCGAAGGCCTCCAGGGTCTTCTCCGGCAGGGTGTTGACCGTGTTCGGGCCCACGAGCTCGGTGACGTAGAGGGTGTCCGGGTAGTCCGGGTTCTTCACGCCGGTCGAGGCCCACAGCGGCCGCTGCCGGTTGGCGCCCTGGGAAGCCAGGTGGTTGTAGGTGGAGGTGTGTGCCCCACCGTCGAACACGTCCTGGTACTCGGCGTAGGCGAGGCGGGCGTTGGCCACACCGGCCTTGCCGCGCAGCGCGAGCGCCTCCGGGGTGCCGATCGCGTCCAGGCGCTTGTCGATCTCGGTGTCCACGCGGGAGACGAAGAACGACGCGACCGAGTGGATCTTGGCCAGGTCGTGGCCGCCGATCTTGGCGTTGCGCAGACCGTCGAGGTAGGCGCCCATCACCGCGCGGTAGCGCGGCACCGAGAAGATCAGCGTCACGTTGACGCTGATGCCCTCGCCGATCACCGCGGTGATGGCGGGCAGGCCCGCCTCGGTGGCCGGGATCTTGATGAACAGGTTCTTGCGGTCGACGATCTTCCACAGCTCGATCGCCTGGGCGACCGTCTTGTCGGCGTCGAAGGCGAAGCGCGGGTCGACCTCGATCGAGACGCGGCCGTCGACGCCGTTGGTGGCCTCGAACACCGGGGCGAGCACGTCGCAGGCGGCGCGCACGTCGTCGGTGGTCATGGTGCGGATCGCGGCGTCGGCGTCGGCGCCCTGTCCGGCGAGCTCGGTCAGCTGGCCGTCGTAGTCGTGGCCCTTGCTCAGCGCGGCCTGGAAGATGCTCGGGTTCGTGGTGACACCGACGACGCTCCTGGTCGCGACCAGGTCGGCGAGATTGCCGGACTTGATCCGATCACGGGACAGATCGTCGAGCCACACCGAGACGCCCGCGGCCGAGAGCGCGGCGAGATTCTCGTTCTGTGCCATTGGTTTTACCCCTTCACCTTGTCGGTCGAACGCAGCGCGGCGGCGACGACGGCATCGGCGGTGATACCGAACTCGGAGTACAGCTTCTTGAAGTTGGCGGAGGCGCCGAAGTGCTCGATACCGACGACCTCACCGGCGTCACCGACGAAGCGGTGCCACGGCATCGCGATACCGGCCTCGACGACCACCCTGGCACGCACCGACGGCGGCAGCACCTCGTCGCGGTAGCCCTGCTCCTGCGCGTCGAACCATTCCACACACGGCATCGAGACCACCCGGGTCGGGATGCCCTGCTCCTCCAGGGTAGTGCGCGCGGCCACCGCGAGCTGGAGCTCGGAACCGGTGCCGATGAGGATCACCTGCGGGGTGCCGGTGGAGGCCTCGGCCAGCACGTAGCCGCCCTTCCTGACGCCCTCGTAGCTGGTGCCCTCGAGGGTCGGGACGTCCTGGCGGGTCAGCGCCAGCGCGGACGGGCCGTCCTGGTGCGGCGCGTCGTGCACCGAGAAGTGCGAGGTGTGCTCGTCGGAGTCGCGCTCGAGGACGGTGCGCCAGGCGTGCACGGTCTCGTTCGCGTCGCCGGGGCGCACGACGTTGAGGCCGGGGATCGCGCGCAGCGCGGCCAGGTGCTCGATCGGCTGGTGGGTCGGGCCGTCCTCGCCCAGACCGATGGAGTCGTGGGTCCAGACGTAGATGGCGGGCACCCGCATCAGCGCGGCCAGGCGGACGGCCGGGCGCATGTAGTCGGAGAACACCAGGAAGGTGCCGCCGTAGGGACGGGTCGGGCCGTGCAGCGCGATGCCGTTGAGGATCGAGCCCATCGCGTGCTCACGGATGCCGAAGTGCAGGGTGCGGCCGTAGGGCTGCGCCTTCCACATGCCGGTGGAGATCGACTCGGGGCCGAAGCTCGGCTGGCTGGGCATCGTGGTGTTGTTGGACTCGGCCAGGTCGGCCGAGCCGCCCCACAGCTCGGGCAGCTCGTCGGCCACGGCGGCCAGGAACTTGCCGGAGGCCTTGCGGGTGGCCATGCCCTTCGGGTCGGTCTCGAAGGTGGGCAGCGACTCGGTCCAGCCCTGCGGCAGCGACCGGGTCTGCAGGCGGTCGAACAGGGCCTTGTTCGACGGGTTGGCCGTGGCCCAGGCGTCGAAGTCGGTCTGCCACTTGGCCTTCGCCTCGGCGCCGCGGGCCAGGGCCTTGCGGGTGTGCTCGATGACGGCCGGGTCGACGTCGAAGGACTTCTCCGGGTCGAAGCCGAGGGCCTGCTTGACGGCGGCGACCTCGTCGGCGCCCAGCGCCGCGCCGTGCACGCCGCCGGTGTTCATCTTGTTCGGCGCGGGGAAGCCGATGATGGTGCGCAGGATGATGATCGAGGGCTTGGCGGTCTCGGCCTTCGCGGCCTCGATCGCGGCCTCGATCGCGACGACGTCCTCGCCGCCCTCGACGACCTGCACGTGCCAGCCGTAGGCCTCGTAGCGCTTGGCCACGTCTTCGGTGAAGGCGATGTCGGTGTCGTCCTCGATGGAGATCTCGTTGTCGTCGTAGATCACCACGAGGTTGCCCAGCTGCTGGGTGCCCGCGATCGAGGAGGCCTCGGCGGTGACGCCCTCCTGCAGGTCGCCGTCGGAGGCGATGGTGTAGATGAAGTGGTCGAACGGGCTGGTGCCCGCGGGGGCGTCGGGATCGTAGAGGCCGCGCTCACGGCGGGCCGCCATGGCCATGCCGACCGCGGAGGCCAGACCCTGGCCCAGCGGGCCGGTGGTGATCTCGACGCCGTCGGTGTGCCGGAACTCGGGGTGGCCGGGGGTCAGCGAGTCCCACTGGCGCAGCTGCTCGAGGTCGGTGAGCTCCAGGCCGAAACCGGCCAGGTAGAGCTGGATGTAGAGGGTGAGGCTGGAATGCCCACAGGACAGCACGAACCGGTCGCGACCGACCCAGCGCGGCTCCGCGGGATCGTGGCGCATGGTGCGCTGGAAGAGGGTGTAGGCGACCGGCGCGAGGCTCATCGCGGTACCGGGGTGCCCGTTGCCCGCCTTCTGCACCGCGTCCGCGGCCAGGACACGGGCGGTGTCGACGGCCTTGGTGTCGAGGTCCGTCCAGTCGCTGGGGTAGTTCCGCTGAGTGAGGGCGCGAATGTCGTCTGTGACTGACACGACCGTGGTTCTCCTGACCTAGGTTTCGTCGACGGCGATACATGGCAGCGGCGATGTGGATGTCGTACGGACCGCACGCGGCCTGGGTGCGTACCGATGTACACCCCTACCCTAGTGGTGGAGCTCCACGGGACCGGCGCGAACCCTGGTTGTGAGTCTAGAGGGGTGCGGCGACACCGTTCGCGGTGTCGGTGGCATCGCCCGGCGCGTCCGGTGATGGCTCGCCGACGTCACCGTTCACCTGCGCGTCGGCGCGGGTTCACCGCCGCGGGTGGCCTCGAGGGCGCCGTGACGGGGCCCACGGTGGCGGGGCCCTGGCGTGGAGCGGCACCGGCGTGGGTCTACCATCGTCTGTAGTAGTGGCCGCGCCGCAGCCGCGCGCTGCTGGTTCCAATGCCGGATGCGAAGCACAGCGTGCGAGGAGAAACAGTGCGGATCGATCCCCAGCCGGGTAGTAGCGGTGCGCACAATTCCTCGACGGCGCTGGCCGACCGGATCACCGGCGACGGACTCGTCGCCAAGATCCTGCGCAAGCCGCTGGCCTACATCGCGCTCACCAAGCCGCGCGTCATCGAGCTGCTGCTCGTCGCCACCATCCCGACGATGCTGCTGGCCGATCGCGGCACCGTCGACATCCGGCTGATCCTGGTCACCCTGTTCGGTGGCTGGATGGGCGCCGCCAGCGCCAACACCCTCAACTGCGTCGTCGACGCCGACATCGACAAGGTGATGAAGCGGACCGCGCGCAGGCCGCTGGCCCGCGACGCGGTGCCGACCAGGCACGCCCTGGTCTTCGGCGTGGCGCTCGGGGCGATCTCGTTCAGCTGGCTGTGGTGGCAGGCCAACCTGCTCAGCGGTGTGCTGGTGGTCGCGACGATCCTGTTCTACGTCTTCGTCTACACCAAGGGCCTCAAGCGGCGGACCTCGCAGAACGTGGTGTGGGGCGGCGCCGCGGGCTGCATGCCCGCCCTCGTCGGCTGGTCGGCGGTCACCGGCACCATCGGCTGGCCCGCGATCGTGCTGTTCCTGGTGATCTTCTTCTGGACGCCGCCGCACACCTGGGCGCTGGCCATGCGCTACAAGGAGGACTACCGCGCGGCCGGCGTGCCGATGCTGCCGGTGGTCGCCACCGAACAGGCCGTCACCAAGCAGATCGTCATCTACACCTGGCTGACCGTGCTCGCGACCCTGGCGCTCGTCCCCGCGACCGGCGTCATCTACGCGGCCGTGGCCCTGGTCGCCGGCGCCTGGTTCCTGCTGATGGCCCACCAGCTCTACGCCGGGGTGCGCCGCGGGGAATCGGTGAAGCCGCTGCGGCTGTTCCTGCAGTCGAACAACTACCTGGCCGTGGTGTTCTGCGGTCTGGCCGTCGACTCGGTGCTCGGCTGGACGACCCTGGGCAGCCTCGTCGGGCTCTGACGCACTTCGCACGAACCGGTGGCCGGGCAGCGATGCCCGGCCACCGGTCTGTTCGGGCTGTCGTCGGCGCGACGTTCCGGCTCGGCGGGCTACCAGCGATCGGCGAGGTGGCCGTCCGGGCGGATCAGGACCTCGGTGCCCGGGGTGGCCGCGTAGGCGGTGAAGGCGTGACCGTCGGCGTCGACGAGGTGTGCGTGAACGCCCGCGACATCCGTGCGCGTGGGGGCGATCGAGCCGGCGCGGTGAATATCGATCGTGTGGACTCCGGCGCCGCCGAGCTGGGCGCGCATCCGTGGCGGCGCCGTGGCGGTGCCCGCCTCGGCGTCGGTGGACGGCCCGAATCGCAGCAGGGTCGCGTGCGGGCCGCGGAAGACGTCGAACAGGCGGATCCGCGCGCCCGTGGCGTCGGCGAGCGGCGCGTCCGGCGCGCGGTCGCCCGCGACCAGCGGCCCCTGCGCGGTGGGGGAGCGGTAGGTGATGCCGAGCTGGCCGGTCGCCGGGCCGCGGCGCATCGCGTCCTCGTCGCCGTCGACGAGCTTGTCGAGCAGGTCGGTGCTCAGGCCGAGGACGTGGGCCGCGACGGCACGGCGCTCCGGTTCGTAGGTGTCGAGCGGGGCGAGGTCGCCGTCGAGCGCCGCCGCCAGTTTCCACCCCAGGTTGTACGCGTCCTGGACACCGGTGTTGAGGCCCTGGCCGCCGGTCGGCGGATGCACGTGGGCGGCGTCGCCCGCGAGCAGGACGCGGCCTGCGCGGAAGCGTTCGGCGAGCCGGATGTTGGGGCGCCACACCGTGACCCACGAGAGGTCACCCAGCGTCAGGCCCAGCCCGGGCGCGTGCCGGTCGGCGAGAGCCTGCAGGGTGGTGAGGTCGGCGCGCTGGTCCAGCGACAGGGGAGCGGCGAACTGGAAACGCCGCCCGCCCGGCAGGGGTGAGAGCGCGAAGCCGGTCATCGGTTGGTCGGCTGCGGCGGCGAACCAGTACCCGAAGTCGTGGTCGAGGTCGTCGGCGCGTACATCGCCGAGCAGCATCCTGATCGATTCGTCGGTGGTGCCCTCGAACGCGATGCCGAGGCGCTTGCGGACCGTGCTCGCGCCGCCGTCTGCGCCGACCAGATAGCTCGCCCGCACTGTCTGCCTGCTCTCGCCTCGTGCGAGCACCGCGGTGACGCCGATGTCGTCCTGGGTGACATCGACCAGCGCCGTACCGAATTCGACGCGCCCACCGAGTGCGGTCAAGCGTGCGCGCAGGATCGCCTCGGTGTCGGACTGGCCGAGCACCCAGCCGTTCGGATACGGCACCGCCGGTGTCGGCGCGACCGGATCGGCCATCCGGCGCTCGCCGGCGAACTCGCCCGCGAAGTACGCGCGCATCACGGGGAGATCGCGCCCGGCGGCGAACACCGCCTCGAGCACACCGAGATCGTCGAACACCTCGAGCGTGCGCGGCTGGATGCCGTCACCGCGCGAGCCATGGAAGGGCGACGCCGCCCGGTCGATGACGCGCACCCCGATCCCACGGCGCAGGAGATCGATGGCGAGGGTGAGGCCGGTAGGGCCCGCACCGGCGACGAGTACCTGGTCGGACATGGGGATTACCTCCTGAGAATCTGGCTGAATCGATATTCAGTGAATATGAATTCAGTTTCAGTGTTGGTAGCCTGCCTGTCAAGAGGAGGTGGCCGGAGATGGGCAGCAGGCGGGAGAAGTCCGCGGAGACCGAGCAGGCGCTCAAGGACGCCGCCCGGCAGGTGTTCGCCGAACACGGCTACCTGAACGCGAAGATCACCGACATCACCGCGGCCGCGGGCCGCGCCGCCGGTTCGTTCTACAACCACTTCGCGAGCAAAGAGGAACTGCTCCAGGCACTGCTGGCCGACCTGGCCGCGGCGGGCGACGAACGCACCGCCGATCCCGAGCACAACGGCGACTTCACCGATCCGGCGGCGGTGCGCTACCACGTGCGGGCGTACTGGAGCTTCGCGCGCGAACACGCGCCGGTGCTGCGCGCGATCGAACAGGCGGCCCAGGTCAGTCCCGAATTCGCCCGGGTCGTCGCGAGTTTCGGGACAGCGCAGCGCGCCGACATCGCCGACCATGTGGCCGATTTCCCCGAGCACGGGCTCGCACTGCCCGGCACGGTCGACGCGAGCCTGGCGATGATGTTCGCGGCGGCCGACGGACTGCTGCGGATGATCGCGGACGGCGCGGTGACGATGACCGACGACGAGGCGATCGAATCACTCACGCGCTTCGTCTACCGGGGACTCACCGGCCGCGACTGCTGAGCCCCGACAAGGCCGCCCAGGACCGTGCCGGATGGACAGCGAAGACCCCGCTGCCGAACGCGGGCGACGAGGTCTTCGGAGTTCCAGGAAAGCTGCCTCGCTCCACCGGCGACCCGAACCGGACGCGACGCGCGCCGAAGTGAGTCGCGCACCGCGCCGACGAGCGCTCCTGGGTCGTCGCTGTGGTGGCACGGCTGCCTCGCCGAACCGGGACGCGCCGCAGCGAGCCGCTACGGCAACAGCACGATAGAGCCGGTGGTCTTGCGTGCCGCGAGATCGCGGTGGGCCTGGGCCGCGTCGGCGAGCGGGTAGGTGGCCCCGATCCGCAGGTTCAGCGTGCCCGCGGCGATACCGTCGAAGACATCGGTGGCGCGCCACAGGAATTCGGCCCTATCCCGGGTGTAGGCGCCGAGCGAGGGACGGGTCAGCCAGAGCGAACCGGCCGGGTTGAGGCGCTGCGGGTCGAACGGGGGCACCGCGCCGCTGGCCGCGCCGAACAGGGCGAGGGTGCCGCGGACGCGGAGCGAGGCGAGACTGGCCTCGAACGTGCTCGCGCCGACGCCGTCGTAGACCGCGGCGACGCCGGTCCCGCCGGTGAGTGCGCGGACCCGGTCGGCGAGGTCGTCGCCGTAGCGCAGCACCTCGGCCGCCCCCGCCGCGCGCGAGAGCTTCTCCTTGTCGTCGGTGGAGACCGTGGTGATCACCCGCGCGCCCTTGGCGGCGGCCATCTGCGTCAGCAGCAGGCCGACACCACCGGCGCCCGCGTGGATCAGCACCGGGTCGCCGGGCTCGGGCCGGAACACCGATTCGACGAGGTAGTGCGCGGTCATGCCCTGCAGCAGCGCGGCGGCCGCGACGGTCGCGTCCACGTCGTCGGGCACCTTCACGGCCACAGCCGCGTCGACGGCGACGCGGTCCGCGTAACTGCCCGGCGCCGCCGCCCACGCGACCCGGTCGCCGACGGCGAACTCGGTCACCTCGGTGCCGACCTCGGCGACGACGCCGGTGCCCTCGGAGCCGGGAACATAGGGCGTCTGCTGCGGGTACAGGCCGGTGCGGAAATAGGTGTCGATGTAGTTGACGCCCACGGCCTGGGTGTCGACCAGCAGCTGACCCGGCCCGATCGGCGGATCCGCCACCTCCACGTACCGCAGAACCTCGGGACCGCCGTGCTCGGAAACCTGAATCGCATGCATGAGTCCCCTTTGTACACCCCGTGTTCGACGCCACTCGGGGGTGGACGCGCGACTACCGGCCGGTAAACTCCCCGGCATGAGTGCAACCGCCGCCGCCCCCGCCGCCGTGAAGGTGCCTGCCGAGGTCGAGAAGTCCATCGTCAAGTTCGTCGCCGAGCACGGTGGTTCGGGCACGGCCGTGCTGCAGTACATCGGTGAGCAGGGCGTGCGGATCACGCTGGTCGGCGCCGACGGCATCCTGGGCGACCGGGTGGTCGCCGATCTGGCGACCGCGAAGGCGATCGTGGCCAAGGTCGACGGGCTCACCGAGACCGACGAATGGAACCGCGAGCTGGTCTCCGTCGTCACCCCGACCGCGTCGCACTGGAAGAAGATGGCGGGCTGGGTCGCCAGGCAGACCCGGTTCCCGAAGGCCCGCAACGCGGACCTGTTCGCCGGCGCCTGAGCTCGGCACCGAACGAGAACTGCCCGCGATCACCGTGATCGCGGGCAGTCGTGCGTTTCGGGTCAGGACACCGCGGGCGCGGCGACACCGGCAGGCGCCTCGACCTTCTCCCTGGTCCGCAGCGAGGCCCACAGCGCGGCCGTGGCCGCCGTGCACGCCGCCGCGCCACCCACGTGGATCGCGACGAGCGCGGCGGGCACATCGGTGAAGTACTGGACGACACCCACCAGCGACTGCGACAGCACCAGCCCGAGCAGCACGAACAGCCGCGTGCGGATCGCCGGGGTGATCCCCACCGCGAACAGGCCGAACGCGAGCCCGACCAGCAGCGCCAGATAGCCGACGAGCAGCTGCGAGTGCAGGTGCACCAGCGTGACGATCTCGACCTGCAGCCGCTCGACCTGGCGCTCGATGCTCTTGTCGCCCGCGTGCGGTCCGGCCGCGGTGACCAGCGTGCCCGCGATCAGCACGCCGGCCAGCGCGACGCCGCTCAGCGCCGTCAGCCAGCGCAGGGGAGCGGGTACCTGCACCGTCTCGATGCCGTCGTCGGGCTGGGCGATCTTGGCGTAGAGCACCACCGCCAGCCACACCATCACCATCGACGCGAGCAGGTGCACCGCCACGGTCCACCACAGCAGGCCGGTGCGCACGGTGATGCCGCCGATGACGGCCTGCACGACGGTGCCCGCCGGCATCAGCCAGGCGTAGACCCGCACGTCCTTGCGCCGGCGCGCCCGCAGCACGGCCAGCACGATCAGCCCGGCGAACAGGGACACGACGAAGGTGAGCAGCCGGTTGCCGAACTCGACGGTCTGATGCAGGATCGGCACCTCCGACACTCCCACGGGGGTGAAGCTGCCTGGGAAGCACTGGGGCCAGGTGGGGCAGCCGAGGCCCGACGCGGTGACGCGCACGATGGCGCCGGTCACCGAGATGCCTGCCTGGGTGAGGACGACGGCGGCGGCGATGAGCAACTGCACCCGCAGTGAGGGGAGCGGCAGCCGGTCGACGAGTCGCATGAAGGCGCGATACAGCACGTCACGATGGTACTGGCCGCCCGATCGCGACCGATACCCGGGCTACTACGGTGCGTCGTTGATCACGTCAGCTGAACCGGAACAGCCGGGTCGCCAGCGCCCCGCACACCACGCCCCACGCCACGAGCACCGCGACGCCGAGCCAGTCGACCGCCCCCGCCAGGGCCGCTTCCAGCGCGAAGGCCAACGCGCCGGAGGGCACCAGCCGCACGAGCACGGTGAGCGCCGTCGGCAGCGAGTCGCTGACCAGCACCAGGCTGGCGATCCCGAGCATGACGAACCAGCAGATGTTGGCCAGGGCCAGCACGACCTCGGCTTTGAGCGTGCCGCCGAGCAGCAGGCCCATCGCGGCGAAGGTCGCGGTGCCGAGCGCGATCACCAGCGCGCCGAGCGCCAGCCCGCCGAGTCCGGGCCGCCAGCCCAGCGCGACACCGATCAGGCCGAGCAGGAGCGCCTGCAGGACGACGACGATGAGCACCGCCGCGCACTTGCCCGCGATCACGCCCCAGCGCGGCAGCGGGGTGGCGCCGAGCCGTTTGAGCGCGCCGTAGCGCCGGTCGAAGCCGACGGCGATGGCCTGGCCGGTGAACGCCGTCGACATGACCGCGGTCATCATGACCATCGGCACGATCTTGTCCACCCGGTGCTCGCCGAACTCGCCGAACGGCAGCAGGGTGAGCCCGACCAGCAGCGTGATCGGGATGAACATGGTGAGCAGCAGCTGCTCACCGTTGCGCAGCAACAGCTTCAGTTCCAGCGCCGTCTGCGCGGCCAGCATCGCCGCCCGGCTCGCGGGGCGCGGGTCGGGCGTGAAGGTGCCGGGCAGGAACCGGCTGGTGGTCTCGGTCATCCGCGCAGGTCCCGTCCGGTCAGTTCGAGGAAGACGTCCTCGAGGCGGCGCTGGTCGATCCGGATGTCGGTGGCCAGCACGTCCATCCTGGCGCACCAGGCGGTGACGGTGGCCAGTACCTGCGGGGTGATCTCGCCTTCGATCAGGTAGGTGCCCGGCGTGGTCTCGCGTGGCGAGAAGCCTTCCGGCAGAGCCGATTTCAGCAGCTCGATGTCGAGTTTCGGTGGGGCGCAGAAACGCAGCTGGCCCGCGGCGCCGTGCGCGGTGACCTCGGCGGGGGTGCCCGCGGCGACGATCTGTCCGTGATCGATGATCACCAGCTGGTCGGCGAGCTGTTCGGCCTCGTCCATCATGTGCGTCGTGAGCACCACGCTCACCCCGTCGCGGCGCAGCGCGTCGATCAGCTCCCACACGATCAGCCTGGCCTGCGCGTCGAGGCCCGCGGTCGGTTCGTCGAGGAACACGATCTCCGGGCGGCCGACCAGGGCGCAGGCGAGCGCGAGCCGCTGCTGCTGACCGCCGGACAGGCGCCGGTACGGCGTGCGGCGGTGCTCGCTCAGGCCGAGGGTCGACAGCAGCCAGCCGGGATCGATCGGGTCGGCGGAGTAGGCGGCGACCAGGTCGAGCATCTCGCCGGCGCGGGCGCCCGGGTAGGCGCCGCCGCCCTGCAACATGACGCCGATCCGGGGACGCAGCTGTTCGGAGTCGGCGATCGGGTCGAGCCCGAGGACGCGGACCGTCCCGGCGTCGGGCCGCACGAAGCCCTCGCACATCTCGACGGTGGTGGTCTTGCCCGCGCCGTTGGGGCCCAGCAACGCGAACACCTGGGCCTGCTCGACCTCGAACCGCAGGCCGTCCACCGCGGTGGTCGCGCCGTAGCGCTTGACCACACCGTCGATGCTGACAGCGGGGCCAGGTCCTGTCATCACGAGGTCACACGGTAAGCCGTGCCCTGCTGTGACTCAGCCGACACCCCCGGCTGCGCGCGCCAGGGCAGGGTGTGCCGGGTGAGCGCGTAGAACAGCCCGAAGCAGATCGCGGCGGCCAGTGCGGCGCCGATGATCTGGAAGACCTGGAACTCCGCGCCGCGCGGCATCACCAGCATCGAGACGACCGCCGAGAACGCGACCGCGGGGATGCGGAACACCGGCTGTGTCGCCCAGGCCGCCAGTGGCACGATCGCCCACAGCAGGTACCAGGGCTGGACCACCGGGAACAGCAGCACGATCGCGCCGAGGGCGACGCCGAGCGCGCCGACCGGGTGCAGGCGGCCGGTGCTGGTGGCCACGAGCATGCGGACGGTGACGAAGGCCGCGACCAGGGCCGCGATGGGCCGGGTGATCGACAGCAGCGCGGTGGTGTGGTCGCCGAGCCCCAGCAGCACGCCGCCGAATCCGGTGATGATGCCGATGACCGTCGGCAGCGACATCCAGCTGCGCACGGCGCTCGCCGTGTTGAGGGTGAAGATCCAGCCGAAGCCGAGGCCGCTGGCCCAGCTCACGAAAAGTGTTGTCACCGCGGCGATCACGCCCAGCAACAGGGCGGCCTTCAGGACGGCCTTCAGGTCGCCGCCCCAGCGCCTGGCCAGCGCCATGCCGACGAAGCCGAGCGCGATGATCGAGGTGAACTTCACCGACGACGACAGCGTGATCACCACCGCGCCGCCGATCAGCAGCCCGTAGGCCCTGGCGTCGAACGGCGCCGTGACCGGCCCGGTCAATCGGTCGGGCTCGCCGCCGTCGCCGTAGATCGCCCGCAGCATCAGCTCGACGCCCGCCAGCATCAGGCCGAGCATCAGCGCGTCGTTGTGCACGCCGCCGACCAGGTGGAACAGCACCAGGGGATTGGCGGCACCCAGCCACAGCGCGCTGACCGGCGCCACGCCACAGCGCACCGACAGCCGCGGCAGTGCCCACACGATCAGCGCCACGCCGGCCAGCGCCAGCAGGCGGTGGACCCAGACGCCGGCGATGATGTTGTCCCCGGTCAGTTCCGCGATGCCGCGCCCGATCCAGAGGAACAGCGGGCCGTAGGGCGCCGGGGTGTCGCGCCAGATGGTCGGCACGTTGTTGGTCAGGACGTTGTCGATCCCGAGGCCCGCGACGGGACCCTCGTCGTACGGGTCGATGCCGCGCGCGGCGATCTCGCTCTGCGCCAGGTAGGAATAGACGTCGTTGCTGAACATCGGCGGCGCCACGCTGAGCGGGATGATCCACAGCAGCAGCGTCCGGTCCAGCTGCGACCTGGTCAGCCGGTGGATCGGCGAACCGGCCAGCCCGCCGATCGCGAAGCGGCCCAGCAACAGCCACGCGCCGATCACCAGGACGGTGCCGAACATGCACATCGCCAGCGAGCCGGTGTGCGCCCGCGCGAAGATGCCGAAGACCCGCATGCCGGAGACCGGGTTCTGGTGCACCGGCTGCGCGCCGATGCCCAGCGCCGCGATCGCCATGAGCACGGCGCCGGTGGCGCCCATGAGCCGGATCCGGTCCAGTTGCGCGCGCTCACGCTTGTCGAGGCCGGGGACCTCGCTCTCGTCGCGGTGCAGCACCGCGACGGTGTGATCGGGCGCCGGTACGTCGAACCCGAGAGCCCGTCTACCGAACGCCGATATCTTGCGCGCCGCGCCCTCCAGTACCGCCACGAGGAGCGAGCCTAGTGTGGTCGGCCGCGAGTGGCGGTGTTCCGGTCCGCCGCTCGCCGTCGACCGGCGCGGACGGCGGTCAGCGCGGCGCCGGGACCTGGAGGTCGGCGGGGGCGCTCACCCGCACGGGCTGCGGCGGGATCTCGTCGCGCGTCATCAGGGTCGCGACGCCGGCGACGGCGAGACACGCGGCCGCCACCGCGGCCAGTGCCGCCCAGCCGATGCGCCGCGCGGCCTCCTGGGTCCGCGCGGACAGCCAGCCGGGCACGAACAGGATGCCGAGCGCCGCGAGCGTGCCCGCCGCGAGTCCGCCGAGGTGCCCCCACAGCGAGATCCCCGGCAGCGAGAAGCTGATCAGCACATTGACGCCGATCACGACCAGCATCGGAGTGGGGCTCTGCCGCAACCGGATCAGGGTCACGGTGACCGCGCCGAACAGGCCGTACACCGCGCCCGAGGCGCCGGCGGTCGCGGTGATCGAGTCCGACAGCGCCATCACCGCGGCCGAACCGCCGAGCAGCGACACCAGGTAGACGCAGGCGAAGCGGGTCCGGCCGAGCACCTGCTCGAGATCGCGGCCGACGACATACAGCGCGAACATGTTGACCAGCAGGTGGATCGCGCCGTAGTGCAGGAAGCCCGACCCGAGCAGCCGCCACCACTGGCCGTCGGCGACCAGCAGCGGGACCAGGACGAACTCCCGGAACAGCGCCGAGCCGCGGTAGTTGTCCATCGCGCTGCCTGCCTGCGCGGCCGTGATCACGTAGACGAGCACATTGATCGCGATCAGCCCGTAGGTGACCGCGGGGAACGTGGCGCCCGCTCGCCCACCGCCGACGGTGCGGACCGGCCGCACCTCGCTCTGTCCCTGCCGCACGCAGTCCACGCAGTGCTGGCCGACCGCCGCGGGGCGCAGGCAGTCCGGACAGGCGGGCCGTCCGCAGCGCGTGCAGGCGAGTCCGGTCGGTCGATCGGGATGACGGACGCACGTGGGCGCGGGCGGGTTCGACACCCGACCATCCTGCCACGGCCCGCCGGTCCGGGCCGTCTCCGCGCTGGACTGTTGACCATGTGCGCGGGCGCGAATTCCGGCGGATCGAGCCCGCGTCGAGGTGTGCGATGAGTCACCCCCGCGCGCGGCGGAGCACCGCGTCCGAGGGCCGCACCTGGGGTTTTGCCGGGCCCCGGGCGCCGCGGATGATCTTCGTCGCAGGTCATGGCACCCTTTGTCAGGACACCCTTATTAGATTTAGGGAACGAATTCCGCCACACTTGTGTTGTGAAAACCGTGGGTTTGCGGACAGACGTGGACGGGACCGGTCGTAAGACGACCGGCGCCCGCTCGTCCGCTGGTCCAGTGACGACCGCGCACGAAGGGCAGACCAGGGCGGCGATCGTCCAGTTGCTGCTCGAAGAGGGCCCGATCACCGCGACCGCCATCGGCGCCGCGCTCGGCCTCGCGCCCGCGGGCGTGCGCAGGCATCTCGACGCGCTCATCGACTCCGGTCAGGCGCGGGCGAGCCGGTCGGCGCCGTGGCAGCAGAAGGGCCGGGGCCGCCCGGCCAAGCAGTATCAGCTGACCGCGGCGGGCCGGGGCACCCTCGGCCACGCCTATGACGATCTGGCCGGTGCGGCGATCCGCCAGCTCGGTGAGATCGGCGGCGACGCGGCCATCGAGGAGTTCGCGCGCAAGCGTGTCCGCACGATCGTCGACGGCATCGAACCCGTCGCCGAGCACACCGCCCCCGAGATCGAGGCGAAGGTCACCGAGATCGCGGACGCGTTCTCCGACGCGGGCTTCGCCGCCACCACCCGCCAGGTCGGGGCCGGTGTGCAGATCTGCCAGCACCACTGCCCGGTGGCCCACGTGGCCGAGGAGTTCCCGCAGTTGTGCGACGCCGAACTGGACGCTTTCCGGGACCTGCTCGGCACCCACGTCCAGCGACTTGCGACCATCGCCAACGGCGATTGCGCCTGCACCACCCACGTACCGCTGGTCGCGCTCCCGAAAACAGCCGCCACCCCATCCGCCGCACAGCCCGCGGCGGGACGAACGAACGACTCCGGAAGGAGTGCCGAATGACGACGACCACCGACCAGGCGCAACCGCTGACCCAGGACGAGACCATCGCCTCGCTGGGCAACTACGGTTACGGCTGGGCCGATTCGGATGTGGCCGGTGCCAGCGCGCAACGCGGCCTGTCGGAGGCTGTCGTTCGCGACATCTCGGCCAAGAAGAACGAGCCGGAGTGGATGCTCGACATCCGCCTCAAGGCGCTGCGCATCTTCGATCGCAAGCCCATGCCGAACTGGGGTTCCAACCTCGACGGCATCGACTTCGACAACATCAAGTACTTCGTGCGCTCGTCGGAGAAGCAGGCCGAGAGCTGGGAAGACCTGCCCGAGGACATCAAGAACACCTACGACAAGCTGGGCATCCCCGAGGCCGAGAAGCAGCGCCTGGTCTCCGGTGTCGCCGCGCAGTACGAGTCCGAGGTCGTCTACCACTCCATCCGTGAGGACCTGGAGAAGCAGGGCGTCATCTTCCTCGACACCGACACCGCGCTCAAGGAGCACCCGGAGATCTTCCAGGAGTACTTCGGCTCGGTGATTCCCGCGGGCGACAACAAGTTCTCCGCGCTCAACACCGCCGTGTGGTCGGGTGGCTCGTTCATCTACGTGCCGCCGGGCGTGCACGTCGACATCCCGCTGCAGGCCTATTTCCGGATCAACACCGAGAACATGGGCCAGTTCGAGCGGACGCTGATCATCGTCGACGAGGACGCCTACGTCCACTACGTCGAGGGCTGCACCGCGCCGATCTACAAGTCCGACTCGCTGCACTCCGCGGTCGTCGAGATCATCGTGAAGAAGGGCGGCCGCTGCCGCTACACGACCATCCAGAACTGGTCCAACAACGTCTACAACCTGGTCACCAAGCGGGCCAAGGCCGAGGCGGGCGCCACCATGGAGTGGGTCGACGGCAACATCGGCTCCAAGGTCACCATGAAGTACCCGGCGGTCTGGATGACCGGTGAGCACGCGCACGGCGAGGTGCTCTCGGTCGCGTTCGCCGGCGTCGGCCAGCACCAGGACACCGGCGCCAAGATGCTGCACCTGGCCCCGCACACCTCCTCGACCATCGTGTCGAAGTCGGTGGCGCGCGGCGGCGGTCGCGCGTCGTACCGCGGTCTGGTGCAGGTGAACAAGGGCGCCCACGGCTCCAAGTCGACCGTGAAGTGTGACGCGCTGCTGGTCGACACGATCAGCCGCTCCGACACCTACCCCTACGTCGACATCCGCGAGGACGACGTCACCATGGGCCACGAGGCGACCGTCTCCAAGGTGTCCGAGGACCAGCTGTTCTACCTGATGAGCCGCGGTCTCACCGAGGACGAGGCGATGGCGATGGTGGTGCGCGGCTTCGTCGAGCCCATCGCCAAGGAACTGCCGATGGAATACGCCCTCGAGCTGAACCGCCTGATCGAACTGCAGATGGAAGGAGCCGTCGGCTGATGGCCGTGGACAACGTTGCCGAGGCCGCCGAGGCTCGCATTCCGGCGATCAACAAGGGCGAGGTGTTCACCTCGTTCGATGTGAACGCGTTCGAGGTGCCCTCGGGCCGCGACGAGGAGTGGCGGTTCACCCCGCTGCGCCGCCTGCGCGGCCTGCACGACGGCACCGCCGTGCGTGACGGCGTGCCGACCGTCGAGGTCACCCCGGTCGAGGGTGTCACCGTCGAGACCGTCGACCGCTCCGACGCACGTCTCGGTCAGGCGGGCACCCCCGCCGATCGTGTTGCCGCCCAGGCCTACTCGGGCTTCGAGTCGGCGACCGTCGTGTCGGTCGGCGCGGAGACCGAGGTCGCCGAGCCCGTCACGATCACCGTCACCGGTCCCGGCGAGGGCAAGACCGCCTACGGCCACCTGCAGATCCGGCTGGGCAACTTCGCCGCCGCCACCGTGGTCCTGGACCAGCGCGGCAGTGGCACCTACGCCGAGAACGTCGAATTCGTGCTCGGGGACAGCGCCAAGCTGACCGTCGTCGCCGTCCAGGAATGGAACGAAGACGCCGTGCACACCACCGCGCACCACCTGAAGCTGGGTCGCGACGCCACCGTGCGCCACTTCGCGGCCACCCTCGGCGGCGATCTGGTGCGCCTCACCGGCACCGTGCGCTACGCCGGTCCCGGCGGCGAGGCCGAGCTGTTCGGCCTGTACTTCGCCGACGCGGGTGAGCACTTCGAGCAGCGCCTGCTGGTCGATCACTCCGAGCCCAACTGCAAGTCCAACGTGCTCTACAAGGGCGCGCTGCAGGGTGATCCGAAGTCCCCCAAGGGCGATGCCCGCACCGTGTGGGTCGGCGACGTGCTGATCCGCGCGGCCGCCGAGGGCACCGACACCTACGAGGCCAACCGCAACCTGGTGCTCACCGACGGCGCCCGCGCCGACTCGGTGCCGAACCTGGAGATCGAGACCGGCGAGATCGCCGGCGCCGGCCACGCCAGCGCCACCGGCCGCTTCGACGACGAGCAGCTGTTCTACCTGCGCGCTCGCGGCATCCCGGAAGACGTCGCCCGCCGCCTGGTGGTGCGCGGCTTCTTCCACGAGATCATCCAGAAGATCGCGGTCCCCGAGGTCCGGGAGCGGCTCGAGGCGGCCATCGAGGCCGAGCTCGCCACTGTCGGTATCTGACACCCCTCACACTCCCCACGAAGGAATTCGAATTCGATGACCACCTTGGAAATCAAGGACCTGCACGCCGAGATCACCACCCCCGAGGGTGAGTCCAAGAAGATCCTCAACGGCGTGAACCTGACCGTGAAGTCCGGCGAGACGCACGCCATCATGGGCCCCAACGGCTCGGGCAAGTCCACGCTGTCCTATGTGATCGCCGGTCACCCGAAGTACACCGTCACCCAGGGCACCATCACCCTCGACGGTGAGGACGTGCTGGAGATGTCGGTCGACGAGCGCGCTCGCGCCGGCCTGTTCCTGGCCATGCAGTACCCGGTCGAGGTGCCCGGCGTCTCGATGTCGAACTTCCTGCGGACCGCCGCCACCGCCGTGCGCGGCGAGGCGCCCAAGCTGCGCACCTGGGTCAAGGAGGTGAAGGAGTCGATGAAGGAGCTCGACATCGACGCCGCCTTCGCCGATCGCTCGGTGAACGAGGGCTTCTCCGGTGGCGAGAAGAAGCGCCACGAGGTCCTGCAGCTGGGTCTGCTCAAGCCGAAGATCGCGATCCTCGACGAGACCGACTCCGGCCTGGACGTCGACGCGCTGCGCATCGTCTCCGAGGGTGTCAACCGCTACAAGGAGCGCGAGAACGGCGGCGTGCTGCTGATCACCCACTACACCCGCATCCTGCGCTACATCCAGCCCGACTTCGTGCACGTGTTCGTCGGCGGCAAGATCGTCGCCGAGGGTGGTTCCGAGCTGGCCGAGGAACTCGACGCGAACGGCTACGTGCGCTTCACCTCCGCGACCGCTGGAGCCTGACAACCATGACCGCTGTGTCCGTCTCGGGGCCCGCCCTCGACGTCGCCCGGATCCGGGCCGACTTCCCGATCCTGAACCGTACGGTCCGGGACGGGAAACCGTTGGTGTACCTGGATTCCGGTGCGACCGCGCAGCGTCCGCTGCAGGTGCTGGACGCCGAGCGCGACTTCCTGCTCACCCGCAACTCGGCGGTGCACCGCGGTGCCCACCAGCTGGCGGAGGAGGCGACCGACTCCTACGAGGACGCCCGCGTCGCCATCGCCCGCTTCGTCGGCGCCGACGCCGGGGAGATCGTGTTCACCAAGAACGCGACCGAGTCGCTGAACCTGGTGGCCAACGCCTTCGGTGACGACCGGTTCCCGTACAAGGTGGGTCGGGGCGACGAGATCGTGATCACCGAGCTCGAGCACCACGCGAATCTCGTTCCGTGGCAGGAACTCGCGCGCCGCACCGGCGCCACGCTCAAGTGGTACGGCATCACCGACGACGGCCGCATCGACCTGGATTCGCTCGAACTGTCGCCCGCGACCAAGGTTCTCGCGTTCACCCACCAGTCGAACGTGACCGGCGCGGTCGCCCCGGTGGCCGAACTGGTCCGCCGGGCCAAGGACGTGGGCGCGCTCGTCGTGCTCGACGCCTGCCAGTCGGTGCCGCACATGGCGGTGAACTTCCGTGAGCTCGGCGTCGACTTCGCCGCGTTCTCCGGCCACAAGATGCTCGGCCCGATGGGTGTGGGTGGACTGTGGGGCCGTCGGGCGCTGCTCGAGGAGACCCCGCCGTTCATCACCGGTGGCTCGATGATCGAGACCGTCACCATGGAGAAGACCACCTACGCGCCGCCGCCGCAGCGCTTCGAGGCGGGCACGCCGATGACCTCGCAGGTCGTCGGGCTGGCCGCCGCGGTCCGCTACCTGGAAGATCTCGGCATGGACGCGATCGCCGCGCACGAGCACGCGCTCACCGGCGCCGCGCTCGAGGGCCTGCGCGGGATCGACGGCGTGCGGATCATCGGTCCCACCGAGAACGTGGACCGCGGTGGCGCGGTCGCGTTCGTGGTGGACGGGATCCACGCGCACGACGTGGGCCAGATCCTCGACGACCAGGGTGTGGCCATCCGGGTCGGGCACCACTGCGCCTGGCCGCTGCACCGCAAGTTCGGTGTCGCGGCGACCGCGCGGGCGTCGTTCGCCGTCTACAACACCCTCGACGAGGTCGACGCGCTGGTGCAGGCCGTGCGGAAGGCTCAGACGTTCTTCGGAGTTGCATAAGACATGCGCATGGAGCAGATGTACCAGGAAGTGATCCTGGACCACTACAAGCACCCGCACCACCGCGGGCTGCGGGAGCCGTTCGGTGCCGAAGTGCACCACGTGAACCCGACCTGCGGTGACGAGGTGACCCTGCGCGTACACCTCGACGACGCGGGCGAGGTCGCCGACGTCTCCTACGACGGTCAGGGCTGCTCGATCAGCCAGGCCGCCACCTCGATCCTCACCGATCAGGTGATCGGGCTGCCGGTGCAGCAGGCGCTGAAGGTCGTCGACTCCTACAGCGAGATGATCTCCAGCCGCGGCACCGTCGAGGGCGACGAGGACATGATCGGCGACGGCATCGCACTCGCGGGCGTCGCCAAGTACCCGGCGCGCGTGAAGTGCGCACTGCTGGGGTGGATGGCGTTCAAGGACGCCGTCGTGCAGATCGCCTCGGCCGAAGATGCCAAGCCTGCCATGGGAAATGGGGAAGCGTGATGAGTGAGACACCGGCTGCCGAAGCCACCGAAGCCGCGCCCGCCGAGGTGGAGCTGTCTCCCGAGCAGATCCAGCACCTCGAGGATCTCGAGGAGGCCATGCGCGATGTCGTCGACCCCGAGCTCGGCATCAATGTCGTCGACCTCGGCCTGGTCTACGGCATGTCCGTCGACGACGAGAACATCGCCACCCTCGACATGACGCTGACCTCGGCGGCCTGTCCGCTGACCGACGTCATCGAGGACCAGTCCCGCAACGCGCTGGTGCGCAGCGGCCTGGTCGAGGACCTGAAGATCAACTGGGTCTGGATGCCCCCGTGGGGCCCGGACAAGATCACCGAGGACGGCCGCGAACAATTGCGCGCACTCGGCTTCACGGTGTAGTACCCGTGCGAAAGCCCGGATCCCGATGGGGTCCGGGCTTTTTCGTTCTTCCTGGACTTCCCGCGCGTGCTTCGTCGCCGGTTCGGCCGGGACGGGGATCATGGGGGAATGACGGAGCCGAATCGGAACAGCACCCTGGCGCGCGGAAAATTGGCGCTGGCCGGTGGGCTCGCCGCCGTGGTTCTCGCCCCGGTCGCCGCCGCCCTCACCGCGACCGTCTATCGCTTTCCCGTGCCCCTGGTCGGCTACACCAGCGGCGTCGGCGGCGCCCTGACCGCGGCCGTCGGCAGCCTGTTCTACCTGGTGCTCGGCGGTGCGCTGGTGCTCGCCGCGCTCGGCGCGTTCGGCGGTGTGCTGATCACGTGGGGAAATCCGGTCGGCACGCGCCGCAATTATCTTCTCGCCACGGGATCGGGAATGGTCGCGGCCATTCTGGGCGCGCTCGGACTGGCGCTGCTCGAGTACGTGGTCGGTCCGTGGTGATGTAAACCTCTGGTGGGGTGTGATTCTGCTCAATTCTGTTGGACGACCACCGATGTTCGGCGATGATCTTGGTGCTCCGGCTTGCGGGGCATTTTCCAGAGGAGACAGTTCGATGAGTTTCATGGGTAAGGCCGGCCTCGCCGTGGCGGTGTTCGGCCTTGCGGCCGGATCGGTGCTCGGTGCCGGTGCGGCGAAGGCCGACAACCTGTACGCGGCCTACGCGGTGAGCGATCGGGAGTGGGTCTTCGGCACCGGCGTCAACGCGGCCAGCCGCGAAGACGCCGAAGCCGAGGCCATCGCGAACTGCGGCGCCGACGACTGCCGCATCGTGACCTGGTGGGGCAACGGCTGCGGCGCGATGGTCGAGAGCGACCAGGGCTTCGCGGTTTCCGTCGCCGCCACCCGCGCCGAGGCGGAGCGCGAGGCGTACACCACGTTGTCGGAGATCACCCCGACCGCGCAGCTGGCGAACTTCGGTTCGTCGCAGTTCAGCGGCGCCAAGCTGGTCGACGTGACCTGCACGGCCAACGCGCGCTGATCATCGTTCGGGCCCGGATCCCCGCGGGGGCGGATCCGGGCCTTTCGTGTGTCCTAGGCCGGTTCGGGCTCGGCGACCGTGGCGATCCAGGCGCCGATCATGTCGGCGGTGTGCTCGATGACCACGTCGCGGTCGAGTCCCTCGTCCTCCATCTCCACCGAGCGCAGCGCCGTGGCGAATCCGGCGTTGAGCACGATGAACGCCATGATGTCGATGTCGACGTTCTTGGTCGGACCGAGCAGGTGGATCAGGTAGAGCTTGATGATCATGCGCAGCCGCGGCTCGAATTCGGGGATGCCGCTGCCGTAGAAGTGCAGATCGGCGACGAGCGCGCGGACCAGCGGGCCGTTGGCGACCAGGATCTCCACGGCGATGCGGATCACGTCGGCCACCGCATCGCGGGGCGTCAGGTCGGCGGCGAGGGTGAGCAGGCGGCTGTATCGGTCCTCCACCTGCAGGAAAAGGCCGTCGGTGAGTTCCTTGACGATCTCGTCGCGGTCGGTGAAATACCGGTACAGGGTGCCGATGCTCATGCCCGCCTCGGCGGCGATCCGGTTGGTCGAGGTGTTGCCGATACCGCGGGCGCCGAAAAGCTGAGCGGATACCTCGAGAATGCGCGTTCGGGTCTCCTTGGCTCGATCCTGTTTCGGACGTTTGCGCTGCTTGTCGGCGTGCGGTGGCATTCGTAGACCTCGGTCGAAAGAGGAGTAGAAGGTGAGTAGTCGCTCATTCTAGAGTCATGATCACGGAGAAACCGGAGTGTAGGCCATCACAGGGGCCCGCACTGCGGAAGCAGAACCACCGACGGCGCTGCCGGTGCGGTGTGGAAGGAGCCGACGATGATGACCATCCCCGTGGACGGAGCGCCGATGTGGCAGCCCCTGCGCGATGTCCGGACCCTGACCGGCAAGCTCGTCGGCCACTTCGTGGACACCGTCGCCACCTGCCGGACGCTGCCGGGGGACGCGATCTCCGGTGACGTCACCACGGTCACCCGGCTGTGCCTGGAGATCGTCGGCGGGATGCTCGACGGGCGGGACGAGACCGAACGGCTGAACCGGCTCTCGATCGCCGCGGCGGGCTGGGCGCGCGAGGGCGTGCCGATCGACACCATCCTGCACGCTTTCCACGAGGGCTTCCGGCTCGGCTTCGACGCGGTCTTCGCCGAGGCGACCCACGGTGACCGGGCGGCGATGATCGAGGGCTTCCGGCGGGCGGTCGCGATGTCGGACCTGTTGTGCACCACGGTGACTCGCGCCTACATCCGCGAGCACCGCGACATCGCCGGCGAGCACCACACCGCCGTGCACACGCTCACCTCGGCGCTGCTCGCGGGCCAGCCGACGGTGACGATGGCCAGGGAGTGCGGGATCGCGGTGGCCGACGCGTATTCGGTGCTGGCGATCTCGATCCGGCGGCGCGCCGACGGCGACGATCCGCGCGTGAACGCGGCCGTCGCCGCGCGGCGCACACTGCGCCGGGTGCAGGCGGCGCTGGCCCATCACGGCGGCGACGAGGTGCTCTCGCTGCTGTCGGTGGACGGCGGCACCCTGCTCATCCCCGCCGATCTGATGGATTCCGACGCGCTCGACGCGCTGGTGGCCGCGCTGTCGCGGGCTGCCCGCGTGGCGGTGACGGGTGCCCTCGTTCCCGCGGACACCGAGGACATCCCCGCTGCGGCCGAGCGCGCGCACGAACTGCTCGACATGGTCGAGCGCCTCGATTGCGCGCCCGGTCTCTACCGCTTCGGCGACCTGGCTCTCGAATACCAGCTCACCCGCCCCGGCCCCGGCCGCGCGCGCCTCGGCGAGCTCCTCGCCCCGCTGGACAACCACCCGGAGCTCTACGAAACCCTGCGCGTGCACATCGCCAACAACATGAACCGCCGCCGCACCGCCCGACTGCTGCACATCCACACCAACACCGTGGACTACCGCCTGCGCCGCATCGCCCAGCTCACCGGCCTCGACCCCACCCAGGGCTCCGGCCTCTGGCAACTCCGCTCCGCCATGATCGCCCGCAGCTTCCACACCGGCCCCACCCTCGAGGCCCGCCTGGCCTAGCCCGAATCGGTGGCGAGGACACGGCCGCGCGGATCGTCACGACCGACCATCCGGGTGCGGCGAACTGCCTCGGCGGGCTGTTCGCGATCTCGACGACACCGTGTGGCAGCGGGGCCATTTCGGCATCGTCGGAGCGGGACGTTCTGTCCGGATAGCGAAGGTGTCGGTGGGGGTTGTTAGTCTGGGGCGGCCGGCGGACCGGGAGGATTCGGCGGCGGTGTGCTCGGGTCGGCTTTCGTTGTGGGGTCGACATTTTCGATGGGGAGAATCTCTGATGTCTGTTGTGGGCAGGTATGCCCTTGGTGTGGCCGCGGCGTGCGCGGCCGCGGTCACCGTGGTGACGGCCGGTCCGGCCGGGGCGGCGGAGAGCGGTGTGGCGATCGCCGAGGCGCCCGGTTACACCGCGGTGTCGCGTGACGGCGGGTTCCAGGCGGCCTCCGGTGATCTGTACGGCGCGCTGGCGTTGTCGTCGCAGGAGGCCGTGGTCGCCTCGGCGGTCAACTACGGCAGCTGGGAGGCGGCGAGCCAGGCCGCCCTGGCCGAGTGCGGCGTCTGGGACTGCCAGGTCGTCGTCGAATTCCGCAATGCCTGTGGTGCGGTCGCGCAGGGCGCGGACTTCCGGTTCGGCTGGGCATGGGACCACTCCCAGGCCGCGGCCGAGCGGGCGGCGGTGGATGTGCTGGGTATCAGCGCCCCGCCGTTCCCGGATCCGGGCTCGGCCTCGCCGCGGGCGGCGAGCGTCATTCTCTCGGCGTGCACGTCGAACGTCTGACGGGAAACGAACGGCAGCGGGGCAACGGACGAACCTGTCCGTTGCCCCGCTGCCGTCCCGGCGCACCACTCAGCGGCGCAACACTTTTCTGGCCAGCCCGTTGCCGAGGAACTGCACACCCTGCACCCCGGCGATGATGATCAGCGTCGCCACGATGGTGACCTCCCAATCGAACTGCTGATAGCCGTACACCAGCGCGAAATCGCCGAGCCCGCCACCACCGACCGTGCCCGCCATCGCCGAGATGTCGACGATCGCGATCACCACGAAGGTGTAGCCGAGGATCAACGGCCCCAGCGCTTCCGGGATCAGCAACGTGAGAATGATCCGCAGCGGCCCTGCACCCGCCGCGCGCGCCGCCTCGAGCACGCCCGGGTCGACCGTCACCAGGTTCTGCTCCACGATCCGCGCGATGCCGAACGTGGCGGCCACGATCATCACGAACAGGGCCGCCTCGCTGCCGATCGTCGTGCCCACCACCTCCAGGGTGATCGGCCCGAGTGCCGCCAGCAGGATGATGAACGGAATCGGCCGCACCACATTGACCAGCACATTGAGCACCACGTGGATCGGCCCGTTCGCCAGCAGCCCGCCCTTGCGGGTCGTGTAGAGCGCGGTGCCGAGGATCAATCCGAGCGTTCCCGCCACCACGAAGGTCACCCCGACCAGGTACACGGTCGTCCCGATCGCCTCGAACAGCGTGGGCCGCAACTTCTCCCAGTTCGTCTCCATCAGCCCGCCTTCCGCTCCAGGTCGGCGACCACCCGGTCCACGGCGTCGTCGGGGCCGTGCAGCGCGAGGGTGATGCTGCCGAACGTCTTGTCCTGCAGGGTGCTCACCCCGCCGTAGACGATCTCGAACCGCACGTCGGCGGCGGTGGCGGCGGCCAGTGCCGCACCGACACCGCTGTGGTCGTCGACGTCGACGGTGACCAGCCGTCCGCCGTGCAGCTGACCCAGCCGAGCCAGTTCGGCGGCGTCGGGCCGGTTGTGCAGCACGGTCGCGACGAACGATCGGGTCGGCGCGGCGCGCGGTGCCGCGAAGACCTCGAAGGTCGACGCCAGTTCGACGATCTTGCCCTCGGCCAGCACCGCGACCCGGTCGGCGACCGCGCGGATCACGTCCATCTCGTGGGTGATCACCACGATGGTCACCCCGAGTTCGGTGTTGATCTTGCGCAGCAGCCGCAGCACCTCACCGGTGGTCTCGGGGTCGAGCGCGGAGGTGGCTTCGTCGGCCAGCAGCAGCGACGGCGATGTCGCCAGCGCCCGCGCGATCCCGACGCGCTGCTTCTGCCCGCCCGAGAGCTGATCGGGATAGGCGCGCGCCTTGTCGGTGAGCCCGACGAACTCGAGCAGTTCGGCCACCCTGGCCTTGCGCTCGGCGCGTTTCCACCCCGCCACTTTCAGCGGGTACTCGATGTTGCCCGCGGCGGTGCGCGAGCGGAACAGGTTGAACTGCTGGAACACCATGCCGATGTCGCGCCGCAGCCGCCGCACCGCCGACTCCGGCACCCCGGTGATGGGGGTGCCGGAGATCGTGACGGTGCCCGAGGTCGGCTTCTCGAGTGCGTTGATCAGGCGCACCAGGGTCGACTTGCCCGCGCCCGAATAGCCGATCACACCGAAGATCTCGCCCTGCTCGATCCGCAGGTCGATGTCGTCGAGGGCGACATGGCGGTCCGCGCCGCCGCCGAAAACCTTGGAGACGGAACGGAATTCGACAGCGGCGTCGGCCGCGCTCATTTGTTCGCCCGGATGCCCTGCTGCACCCGGTCGAGGATCTGCTCGAGCTCGGGGCCCGGACGGGTGACGGCCACGGCGGTGTTCTTGGTGACCTCGGCGTGCGCGGCGGCCACGGCCGGGTCCTTCCAGATCTCGACGAGCTTGCGCAGCGTCGGATCGTTCTTGTCCTCGGCGCGGGTGACGATCACATTGATGTAGGGCTCGGCGGCCGGGTTCTTCGGGTCGTCCTTGTACAGCGCCGACTGAGGGTCGATCCCGGCGCGGTCCAAGAAGGTGTTGTTGATGATCGACCCGTCGACCGAGGCCAGCGACAGCGCGGTCTGCGCGGCGTCGACGGGGGTCACCCGCACCTTGGACGCGCCGGCGTCGATGTCGGCGGGCGTCGGCTGGGCGGACGTGCCACGCAGCGTCAGCAGCCCGGCGGCCTGCAGCACGAACAGCGCGCGGGCCTGGTTGGTCGGATCGTTGGGGACGGCGATCTCGCCGCCCGCGGGGATGTCGGCCAGTGTCCGGTGCTTCTTGGAATACAGGCCGAGCGGCACGATGTAGGTGCTGCCGATCGGGGTGAGGGTGTCGGAGCTCGCCACGTTGTACTGCCCGAGGAACTGCAGGTGCTGGAACAGATTGACGTCGATCTGCTTCTGCGACAACGCGGCATTGGGCTGCTTGTAGTCGGAGAAGTTGGTGACCTTCAGCGTGATGCCCTGTTCCTTCGCCTTCTGCTCGAAGACCTCGAACGCCTTGTCCTTGTCCGTGGTGCCGATGCGCACGACGGTGCCGGACTCCGCCTCGCCGGAACCGCAGGCCGTGAGGGTGAGGGCCGCGGTCGCTACCAGGACCGGGATCGCCAGTACCCGACGGAATTTCACTATGACTCCCGAATTGCTCGCTGTGGGTGAACCCGGTCATCCAAGCCGCGCGCGACCCCCGCCGACAACGGTTCGATTCGCCTCGAGCACAACCCTCGCAAACTCTTGGACGCCCGTCTAACTTGCCCACAATGCGAATCCTGCGCCGTCTGCCGGCGATTCCGGTCCTGCTCGCCCTCGTCCTCGGCGGGGCGGGGTGTGGGAACGATCACCCCGACGATGTCGTGCGGATCGGGGTGAACGACATCGCCCAGCCGCACTGGGACATCTACCGGACAAAGGCCGCCGAGCAGGGCATCACCGTCGAGTTCGTGAACTTCACCGACTACAAGCAGCCCAACCCGGCGCTGTCGCAGAAGCGGGTGGACCTCAACAAGTTTCAGCACGTGCGGTATCTGGCGAACTACAACGTCGCCAACAACGACACCCTCGTGCCCATCGGCGCCACCGAGATCTTCCCGCTCACCCTGTATTCGAAGAAGCACACCTCGGTGGCCGCCATCCCGCGCGGCGGTGAGATCACGCTCAGCAACAACCCGGCGCAACAGGTGCGGCCGCTGCTCGGCCTCGCGGCGGCGGGGCTGATCGTGCTGAAGGGCGGGGCCACCTGGGACTCCAAGATCGAGGACGTCGACACCGCGGCCTCGAAGGTGTCACTCACCGCGATCGATCCGACCCTGACCGCGCAGTCGCTCGACAGTGTGGACGCCGCCTTCGTCGACGACACCTTCGCGGGTCCCGCCGGCCTGACGCCGCAGCAGGTGATCTACACCGACGATCCCGAACGACCCGAACTGAAGCAGTACATCAACATCTTCGCCGCGCGCGCCGAGGACAAGGACGACCCGACCCTGCGGAAACTGGCTCAGCTGTACCACGATCCGGACGTCGTCGCCGCGGTCCGCGCGGAGACCGGGTACGCGGGCATCTTCAAGACCAACGAGCAGGCCGACCTGGAGGCGACGCTGCGTGAGCTGGAGGCGAAGTTCCGGAAGTAGCGTCAGCGGCGGGGATGGTCGACCGAGAGGCGGCCGCGGCGGATGAGGTCGTGGCGGGTGGTGGCCGACATCGGGGGTAGGGGCTGGTCGCCGGTGCCGGAGTCGTCGGGGTTCGGGCGGACCAGCAGGGTGACGGTCGCGGCGGGGACGAAACCGGCGCTGGTCATCAGGGCGCCGGAGGCGCTGTTGCGGTCCTCGACGTCGGTGACGATGTGGCGGGCGCCGCGGGCGAACAGCGCCTCCGAGCACACGTCGACGAGTCTGCGGGCGATGCCGTGGCCCTGCATGTCGGGAGCCACCGCGATCCACTCCAGGTAGGCCCAGTCGTCGCGATGCTCGAACTCCATCGAGCCGAGCACGAAACCGACGACGCGGTCGGAGTCCAGCGCCACCCAGCAGGCGTTGTCGGGGCTGTCCAGATGCTCGGCGACCGCCGTCAGCGACCACGACGTGTACGGCTTGGTGGTCGTGTCGAACACCTGGTGGCCGAGATCGAGGACTTGACGCAGATGTCCCAATCCCATCGGAACGACAGCGATCGCGAGGTCCATGGGCCCAGTGTGCCCTACGCCCCCTTGCGGGCGGCGGTCTTGCTCGCCGTGGATTTGCTCGCGGCCTTGCGCGGCGCGGCCTTCTTCGCGGTGGCCTTCTTCGCCGCCTTCTTCGGCGCCGGTTTCTCGTCGGCCTCGCGCCGGCCGCTGGCCTCGAGGCTGCGCTGCAAGGCGGCGACCAGGTCGACGACCTCGGCATCGGGCGTCTCGGCGGGTTCGGCCGCTTCGGCGGATTCGACCTTGCCGGTGCCGCTGGCGATCGCCTCGTCGAGCACCTTCTGCAATTCGATCTGATATTCGTCGGTGTACTCGCTGGGATCGAAATCACCGGACATCGACTCGACCAGGGTTTCGGCCATCTTCAATTCCTGCGGCCGCGGCGCGGGGGCGTCGTCGAGGGCGGGGAAGTCGACCGCGCGCACCTCGTCGGGCCACAGCAGCGTCTGCAGCACGAGCACGCCCTCGCGCACCCGCAGGGCCGCCAGCCGGGTCTTCTGCCGCAGGGTGAAGTGCACCAGCGCGGTCTTGTCGATGCGCTCCAGCGTGGCCGCGAGCAGCTGATAGGCCTTGGGGGTCGAGGAGTCCGGTTCGAGGTAGTAGCTCTTGTCGAACAGGACCGGATCGATCTGATCGGACGGCACGAATTCCAGCACGGGGATTTCGTGTTTCTCGGCCGCGGGCAGTTTCGCGAAATCGGCGTCGGTGAGCACCACCTGGTCGCCGTCGGGGGAGACGTAGGCCTTGTCGATATCGGAATACTGGATGGATTTGCCGCACACCTGGCAGACACGGTCGTATTTGATCCGTCCGCCGTCCTTGGCGTGGACCTGATGGAACCGAATATCGTGGTCCTCGGTCGCGGTGTAGACCTTGACCGGGACATTGACCAGCCCGAATGCGATCGAGCCCTTCCAGATCGATCTCATAGCCCCATCATTACCGATAATTCACGGCGGGGCGAGCGCACGGCACCGAACCGCCGCCGGTCCGTGACGCGGCGGTGCTTGAAAAAGTGGCGTCTGGTCCAATCGTCGGGTGAACGGCGAGGTGATCATCTGTGGGCTCGGCCCGGCCGGGCGGGCGGTCGCGCATCGGGCGCTGGCCGAGGGGCTGGCGGTGACGGTGATCGATCCGCACCCGGAGCGGGTGTGGACGCCGACCTACGCGGCGTGGGCCGACGAACTGCCCGGCTGGCTCGATCCCGCGGCCGTCGCGGTGACGGTTCCGGCACCGACGGCCTGGGCGCTCGAGGAGCATCGCCTCGACCGCGCCTATCAGATCCTCGACACCGCGGCGCTGCAGCGCGCGCTGAGCGTCGACGGCGCGCGGGTGATCGCCGACCGGGCGGTCGAGGTGGACGCGCGCCGCGGCGTGGTGACGACGGTGTCCGGACAGGTCGCCCGCGGGCGGGTGGTCGACGCCCGCGGCCTCGGCCGATCGCCGCGCCGGGCCGAGCAGACCGCCTACGGCATCCTGGTGCGCCGCGACGCGCTCGATTCCGAGCCGCCCACCCTGTTCATGGACTGGCGGGGGGACAACGGCGCCGAACCGGGCGCGCCGCCCTCGTTCCTCTACACCGTCCCGCGCGGCCCGGAATTCCTGCTGTTCGAGGAGACCTGCCTGGCGGGCAGGCCGGCCCTCGGCCTCGACGAGTTGCGGCGCAGGCTCGATCACCGGCTCCGCGGCCGCGGGATTCCCGTCACCGGCACCGAACCCGTGGAGCGGGTGCGCTTCCCGGTCGAGGGCGGGCGCCCGGGCCGCGGCCGTTTCGGCGCGGCGGGCGGACTGATCCACCCCGCGACCGGCTACAGCGTGGCGGCCTCGCTGCGCGCGGCCGACACCGTCGCCGCGGGCGCGACGCCGTGGACGGCCGGAGCGCGCGCCGTGGCGGGCCTGCGCCGGGCCGGGCTGCGCGCGTTGCTCGCCCTGCCGCCGCACGAGACCGCCGTCTTCTTCGAGACGTTCTTCGGTTTGCCGACCCCGTTGCAGCGCGCCTACCTCTCGGGCGACGCCGATCTGACCGGCACCCTCGCGGCCATGCGCGCGCTGTTCGCCGCGCTGCCGCCGCGCCTGCGCCGCACCGTCGCGACAGCGGTGGTCGGCGGCTCCCGGTCCTGACCCCGCGGGGCCGGGTCCACCGCGAATCGCGCACTGGCACAGGGAAATCAGCGACTCCCGGCCCGCCCGCTCGCCGTGGGCGGCGCGCGGGACGCGGTGCGGCCGCGGGCGGGCCGCCCGCCCGGTGGTGCCCGGGTCCGCTCGGCCGGTTCGCGCACCCGCCCCGAGGGCCCGCGCACGCGCCACGAAGTTGCTACCATCGCCGGGCGAACGCGCCGACCCGCCAACAGGTTCGGGCCGCCGAGGCGGACCGGCCGGTGATCGGCCGCCACCCCGCGGATCCAGGCGCGCGAGCGCGCGAGGCGTGACGAGTAAGGGGTATATCCGGTGTTCGAATTCACCAGGCGGCGCAGCCGCTGGGTGCTCGGGGTTTTCGCGGTGCTGGCGCTGGTGCTCGGCGCGCTCGGCGCCACGCTGTTCGAGCGGGTGGAGGGCGGCGGGTACACCGATGCCGGCAGCGAATCCAGCCGCGCGCTCGAGGTCCTGCGCGACGAGTTCGGCCAGGCCCCACCGAATCTGCTGTTGCTGGTGGAGACCGAGGACTCGGTCGACGACCCCGAATCCACCGCCGCCGCCACCGCGCTGGTCGCCAACCTGCAGGAACGCGACGGCGTCGCCGAGGTGCTGTCGTACTGGACCACCCACCAGCCCGCGCTGCGCAGCGTCGACGGCAAGCAGGGCATGATCCTGGCGAGCGTGCTCGGCACCGAACGCGAGGTCGACCAGCGCGTCGCCGCCATCGCCGACGAGCTCACCGGGCAGCAGGGCACCCTGCAGGTCCGGGTGGGTGGCTTCGCGATGCTGCTGCACGAGACCGTCGAACAGAGCAAGAGCGACATCGTCAAGGGCGAGGCGATCGCGTTCCCGCTCACCCTGATCGCGCTGCTGTTCGTCTTCGGCGGGCTGGTCGCGGCGAGCCTGCCGTTGCTCGTCGCGGTCGCCACGGTGCTCACGACCATGGGCACGCTGTGGCTGCTGACCCTGTTCATCCCGCTGTCGGTCACCGCGACGAACGTGGCCACCCTGCTCGGGCTCGGCCTCGCCATCGACTACAGCCTGCTCGTGGTCAACCGGTTCCGCGACGAACTCGCCGACGGCCGAACCCCGGCCGGCGCCGTCGCGACCACGCTGCGCACGGCCGGACGCACCGTGGCCTTCTCGGCGCTGACCGTCGCCGTGGCGCTGGCAGGCCTGCTGTTCTTCCCGCAGCTGGCCATCCGGTCCATGGGGTACGCCGGCATCGTCGTCGCGGCGCTGGCCGCGACCGTCTCGCTGACCGTGCTGCCCGCCACGCTGCTGCTGCTCGGCACCAGGATCGACAAGGGCCAGCTCGGCTGGTGGTTCCTGCGGGCGCCGCGCCCCGCACCCGGCGAAGGCGCCTGGCACAAGCTCGCCACCGCGGTCATGCGCAAGCCGATCCCGATCGGGCTCGCCGTCACCGCTGTGCTGCTGCTGTTGGGCACACCGTTCCTCGGGGTGAAGCTGGGCTTCCCGGACGAGCGGACCCTGCCGGAGTCGATGAACTCCCGGCAGGTCACCGAGATCGTGCAGCGCGATTTCGGCGAGAGCGACCAGAACACCCTCGTCGCGGTGCTGCCCGACAGTGCCTACAGCGCCGGGGGACTCGACGCGATCGCCCGCGAGATGTCGGACCTGGACCACGTCCGCCGCGTCGACACCGCCACCGGCAGCTACGCCCAGGGCGGCCTGCTGGCCGAACCGACCGCGGCCAACGCCCGGTTCCGCGCCGAGCGCGCGGTGTATCTGTCGATCGTGCCCGCCACCGCCGACAGCGACGAGCTGTCCGCGCTGGTCGAGCGGGTCAGGGCGGTGCCGACACCGAGCACGCTGCTCGTCGGTGGTGTCGCCGCGGCCAACGTCGACTCGCTCGCCGCCATCTCCGACGCGCTGCCGTGGGCGCTGGGCTTCGTGCTGATCGTGATGCTGATCGTGCTGTTCGCGCTCACCGGCAGCGTGGTGCTGCCCGTGCTCGCGATGGCCCTGAGCGCGTTGAGCCTGACCGCCACCTTCGGCGCGCTGGTGTGGATCTTCCAGGACGGGCACCTGTCCGGACTGCTCGGCTTCACCGTCACCGGTGACCTGGCCGCCACCGTGCCGGTGATGCTGTTCGCCGCCGCGTTCGGTCTGGCGATGGACTACCAGGTGTTCCTGCTGGCGCGCATCCGCGAGGAATACGACGGCACCGGCAAGAACGAGACCGCCGTCGCGCTGGGGCTGGAGCGCACCGGACGCATCGTCACCGCGGCCGCGATCCTCATCTCGCTGGTCTTCCTCGGATTCCTCGCCTCCGACATCACCTTCATGAAGGCGTTCGGCATCGGCCTGCCGCTGGCGGTGCTCGTCGACGCCACCCTGGTGCGCGGCATCCTGCTGCCCGCCGCGATGAAGCTGCTCGGCGACGCCAACTGGTACGCCCCGGACTTCCTGCGCAGGCTGCACGATCGGTGGGGGCTGGACGAGGGCGGCGCGAGCCGGGCGCCGAAACACGATGTGCCGGTGCGTGATCCGCTGGGTGTGGTGACCGCGGGCCGACCGGAGAGCGCCGCCGAGCCGCTGGTGCTCGATCCGCTCGCGCGGGCGGAACAGGCGCGAGCGGAGGCGGCACGCGCCGAGGAGTCCGGCGACGGCCTGGCGAGCACGGCCGGTCGCGCGGAGACCGCCGACTGAGCAGGCCCCCGCCCGCCGCGTAGCGGGCGGGGGCGGCCGGAACTCAGATACCGCCGGTGGCGAGCAGTCCGCCGTCGACGCGCACACAGTCGCCGGTGATCCACGCCGCCTCGTCGGAGACCAGGAACGCGATCAGCCGGGCGACGTCCTCGGGCACGCCGAGCCGCTTCAGCGGGTACACACTCGCCGCGCGCTCCTCGTCGGCGGAGTACAGCGCGTCGGCGAACTTCGTCTTCACCACGCCCGGCGCCACCGCGTTCACCCGGATCTTCGGGCCCAGCTGCCAGGCCAGCTCCTCGGTGAGCCGGATCAGCGCCGACTTGGACGCGCCGTAGGCCGAGATCACCCCCGAGGACCGGATGCCCGCCACACTGGCCACGTTGACCACGGCGCCGCCGTGCTCGGCCATCCACGCCCGGTACGCCTGCTGCACATAGCCGAGCGAGGCGACCACGTTCACATCGAAGATCTTGCCCACCGCACCGAGATCAGCGTCCATCAGCGCGCCGTAGACCGGATTGATGCCCGTGTTGTTGACCAGGATGTCGAGCGAACCGAACTCCGCGACGGCCCGCGAGACCGCCTCGGCGCGGGCGTCGGCGTCACCGGCGTTGCCCGCGAGGGCACTCACCTGTCCCGCGTGGCCGAGCGCGCGCAGCTCCTGCGCGGCGGCCTCGAGCGGCTCGGGTTTGCGCGCGGTGATCAGCACGTTCGCGCCGCGGCGCATGAGTTCGGCGGCGGTGGCCAGGCCGATGCCTCGGCTCGCTCCGGTGACGAGGGCGGTCCTGCCCGCTAGGTCGGTTGTCATGGATCGAGAGTAACCACGCTCACACCGGGCGGCGCCGGTTCGGTCGCCGAGTTCGGCGTCGGTAAAATGGGTGGTTCTCGCCGAGCCCGACGGTGCACGATGGGTCGGTTCGGCGCCCACCTTTCTTTCCGACACGAGGAGAAGCCTGTGATCACGGCGACCGACCTGGAGGTCCGGGCCGGAGTCCGCACCCTGCTCTCGGCCCCTGGGCCGGCGCTGCGGGTGCAGTCCGGCGACCGGATCGGACTGGTCGGGCGCAACGGCGCCGGCAAGACCACCACCCTGCGCATCCTGGCGGGGGAGGGCGAGCCGTACGCGGGAAAGATCGTGCGCTCCACCGAGATCGGGTACCTGCCGCAGGACCCGAAGGAGGGCGATCTCGATGTGATCGCCCGCGACCGGGTGCTCTCCGCGCGCGGCCTCGACACGCTCATCCGCGACATGGAGAAGCAGCAGACGTTGATGGCCGAGGTCGTCGACGAGAAGGAACGCGAGAAGGCGATCCGCAAGTACGGCAGGCTCGAGGACCAATTCTCCTCACTGGGCGGCTACGTCGCCGAGAGCGAGGCGGCCCGCATCTGCAACAGCCTCGGTCTGCCCGACCGCGTCCTCGGCCAGCAGCTGCGCACCCTCTCGGGTGGTCAGCGCCGCCGCATCGAGCTGGCGCGCATCCTGTTCTCCGCCTCCGACGGCTCCGGTGGCCGCTCCGACCGCATCCTGCTGCTCGACGAGCCGACCAACCACCTCGACGCCGACTCCATCACCTGGCTGCGTGGCTTCCTGCAGAACCACGACGGCGGCCTCATCGTGATCAGCCACGATGTCGAGCTGCTCGAGGCCGTGGTGAACAAGGTCTGGTTCCTCGACGCCGTGCGCGGCGAGCCCGACGTCTACAACATGGGCTGGAAGAAGTACCTCGACGCCCGCGCCACCGACGAGCAGCGCCGGGTGCGCGAGCGCGCCAACGCCGAGAAGAAGGCGAGCGCGCTGCGTCAGCAGGCCGCCAAGCTCGGCGCCAAGGCCACCAAAGCCGCTGCGGCACACCAGATGGTGCGTCGCGCCGAGCGGTTGATGTCGGAGCTCGACGACGTGCGCGTGGCCGACAAGGTCGCCCGCATCCGCTTCCCCGAGCCCGCGCCGTGCAGCAAGACCCCGCTCATGGTGAACAACCTCACCAAGCTCTACGGCTCGCTGGAGATCTTCACCGGGGTGAACTTCGCCGTCGACAAGGGCAGCCGCGTGGTCGTGCTCGGCCTCAACGGCGCCGGTAAGACCACCATGCTCAAGCTGCTCGCCGGCGTCGAGACGCCGACCTCGGGCGGGATCGAGCAGGGCCGCGGCCTCAAGGTGGGCTACTTCGCCCAGGAACACGACACCCTCGACGACCAGGCGACGGTCTGGGAGAACATCCGGCACGCCTCGCCGGACGCGGGCGAGCAGGAGCTGCGCAGCCTGCTCGGCGCGTTCATGTTCACCGGCCCGCAGCTGGAGCAGCCCGCAGGCACCCTGTCCGGCGGTGAGAAGACCCGGCTGGCGCTGGCCGGGCTGGTGTCCTCGGCGGCGAACGTGCTGCTGCTCGACGAGCCGACCAACAACCTGGACCCGATCTCGCGCGAGCAGGTGCTCGAGGCGCTGCGCACGTACGCGGGCGCCGTCGTCCTGGTGACCCACGATCCGGGTGCGGCCGAGGCGCTCAACCCGGAGCGGGTCATTTTGCTGCCCGACGGCACCGAGGACCACTGGTCCAACGAGTACGCCGAGCTGATCGACCTCGCCTGACGCGCGTCCGACCGGTGTGTCGGGCGTGAAACGCTGTGTCGGGAGGGAACTCGCGGCCTCGGAGTGAGTTCGATCACTGTTTTCGTTGATCACCGCCGCCGGAGTGTCTAGCCTGGAATCAGCTGCTCGGCGACTCGGAGGAAGCCATGAGCGACAGTGCGAGACAGGCCGCGAGATCGGCCAAGGGCAAGGCGACGATCGGCAAGGGCACGCTGGGCAAGGGCACGCGCGTCACGGGCAAGTCCCGTGACCGGCTGCAATCCCAGTTGAAGAAGCAGTACGAGGCGGGCGCGAGCATTCGCTCGCTGGCCAGGGCCACCGGCCGCTCGTACGGCTTCATTCACAACGTGCTTGTCGAATCGCACGTGGAGTTGCGCGGCCGCGGCGGCGCGAACCGGCGCAAGAATCCGGCCGACTGAGGAGCGGTCACCACCCGGGTACGGCACCGTCCCCGCGCACCAGCAGGTGCGCCAGGCTGGTGAACAGCGGCAGCCCGGTCTTGATCTCCAGGTAGGCGAACTGGCCCTGCGGGTTCACCTCGAGGAAGTAGTACTCGCCGTCCAGGCCGAGGCGCAGGTCGACGACGCCGAAACTCAGCCCGAGCGCGCCCATGAGGGTGGCCAGGGACTTGCTGACCGAGGCGGGCAGCCGGTCGGGCGCGAACCCGACCGAGGTGTCGAGCCGGGAATCGACCCGCCCGACACCGGCCTGCGAATCGATCCGCACGGTCCATTCGACGCCGTCGACCCACACCACCCGCAGATCGCAGGTGGCCTCGACATAGTCCTGGAACGTGGTCGGCGTCGACCGGATCGTGCCGAGCCTGCTCAGTTCGGGCCTGGTGACGATCCTGGTCTCGGAGAATTCGCCACGGCCGGTGCCGGTGCGCTTGTACACCACTGGGCCGGAACGGGATTCGACGAAACTGCGGGCTTCGTCCGGATCGTTGGTGATCAGGGTCTCCGGAATGGTGAAGCCCGCCCGCTGCGCCGTCTCCAGCTGGACGATCTTGCGCGCGGCCGTGCGTTCGGCGGCCGGGTCGTTGACCCAGTAGGCCGGGATCGACCAGAGCATCCCCTGGAGGAAATGGTCGCATTCGGCCTGGCGGAACGCGTCGTCGGCGGCGCGCACGCCCTGCGGGACCCGGCACGGGTGGGGCCGGCGCCACCAGACCGCGCGCACGTCGTCGAGACCGTGGATGTGCGCGAGCGCGCGGTTGGTGCCCGCCTTGTCGAGCCGGAAACTGCCGGTCTCGGTGGGGAAGTCGCGCAGGTCCAGCCGGATCGGGTCGAGCCGGTGGTGTTCGCGGAGCGTGGCGGCCAGCGCATCGGCGTGCAGGTCGTCGGATTCGGAGACGATGAGCACCGCGTCGGTCGCGCGTTCCATGACCCGTGGCCGTTTCAGTCGAGACTGTCGCAGTTGATGCCGTCGCGGAAGGTGAACGTGGCGCCGGTGACCCCGCCGCGTTCGGCGATCCGCAGCTTGGCCGCCCACGTGCGGGTGGCCTGGGCCAGCAGATCGTCACCGAGGGCCTCGGAGGGATCGGTAGCCAGGGTGATCGGCCGGTCGACGAGCTCCACCCGCATGCGGCGGGTGAAATCGGCGGTGGCGCCCGGCCGGATGTCCACGTGCACCTGCCGTTCGCCCGCCCCGGCGTGATCTTCGGTGAGCCGCAGGACATCTCGGCGGTCGAAGGTCCACGTTCCGTCGTCCACGCGCACCGAGATGTCGCGATCGGACTCGGCCACCAGCAATCCGCGCAACGCCGGGCCCCGATGCCGGGGCGACGCGGTAGCGGGGAGGTGGATGGCGTCGGTCATGGGCACTCACTCCGATCTTCTCGTCTGCTCGCGATTTGCCAGAACCCCCGAAGGTGCTTCGGATCATAGCGTGCGCGCGGGCCTCGCCGAGGGGGTTCGCGAGATTTGCGGAGTGCCGGGCAAACCGCCGAGCGGCGCGTGATCGCCTAGCGGGAACAGAATTTCGGACAACCGGGGCGCGGATCGGCGCGTCACCTCGGCAATCGATCAGCTAACGCGCCGGACAGCGCGACGGCCCGCGTCGCCCCGGAATTGCTGGGGGAGGTGGGCCGTGTCGCGTGGGTCAGAGACCGAGGAGCTCGGGGTGCTCGGCGAGGCCGCGGAAGTGTTCGGCGGGATCGTCGATGAGCTTGCGCTCGGTCAGATCCATCGCACCCGCCACCACCGTGATCTCCGCCGACACCGTGCCGTCGAGCTTCAGGATCTGGTGGTGGAAGCGGAAGACCTTGCCGCCGTCGAAATCGAGTTCGCAGGTCACCGTGACCTCGTCACCGCCGCGTAGCTCGCGGCGGTACTTGATGGTCGACTCGAGCACCACCGCGCCGACGCCGCTGGCGAGGAACTTGTCTTGCGCGATGCCCGCCGCGCGCATCAGCTCCCAGCGGGCGTGCTCACCGTACTGGTGGTAGACGGCGTGATTGAGATGACCCTGGGTGTCGAGCTCGTAGCCGCGGACGAGGACCGGAACGGAGAACGTCATACGCCGTAGAACCGCGGGTTCGCGCGCGGTTGTTCCCGGTCCGGGTGCAATGTCGGCCACATTTCCGCGGTCCCCGCATCAGCGGCGGTGGGCCTCGCGTTCGGCGCGCCAGGCGGGCACGTCGAGGAAGTGGTTGTCGAATTCCTCTTGGGCGGCGGTGAATTCGTTGTGCGTGCCCTCGCCGCGGAGCAGCCGGTCGAGCAGGCGGAAGTACTCGAAGCGCTGGACGCCGGGCATCAGCGCGATGAGAATGCGCGCGCCGCTGTCGGGTGTCGCGCCGAAGGCGTGTGGCATGTGCCGGGGGACGACCAGCGAGCCGCCGGCGCCGACGGTGAGGATGCGGTCGCCGGCGAGCACCTGCAGCTCGCCGTCGGCGACGTAGAACAGCTCGTCGGAGCGGGTGTGGAAGTGTGGCGCCGCGCCGTCGGCGCCCCGGTCCATGGTGACCTCGAGGGTGCTCACGGCGCCACCGCTGGCGTCCGCGTCGGTGAGCAGGCGCAGGCGGACGGCATCGGTGCCGAGGGTCTCGGCCTGCTCGGGCAGGCAGAGGGCGATCTCGCGCTGGTTCGTCATGGCAGGTCCATTCGGTGGTTGATAATTCGCCACCGAACTATATCTCAGCGAATAGAATCGTGTCCATGGATGAACCGGACGCCGTCGACGCCATCGCCGCGCAGTGGCGGCGCGAGCGACCCGACCTGGATCTGACGGCGATGGCCGTCTTCGGCAGGCTGGGCAGATTGATGACCGTGGCGCTGGCCCGCATCGAGGCGGTGTTCACCGAGCACGGCTTGCAGCGTGGGGAATTCGACGTCCTCGCGGCGCTGCGCCGCGCGGGCGCGCCGTTCGAGCTGAATCCGTCGGTGCTGGCCGACACCCTGATGCTCTCGCGGGCGGGGATGACCGGGCGCATCGACCGGCTCGAGGCGGCAGGACTGGTCCGGCGGATCGCCGACGTGGCCGACCGCAGGGCGGTGCGCGTCGCGCTCACCGGGGAGGGCCGCGAACTGGTCGACCTGGTCGTCGGCGACCACGTCAGGAACGAGACGGCGATGCTGTCGGTCCTCGACCCCGCCGACCGCGAATCTCTCGACCGCATCGCCCGAATCCTGTTGCGCAGCTTGGAGAACTAGCCGATCCCCGGCAACGCAACTATCGCCGGGCACGATCCCGGCCCGCGCAATCGGCGCTCAGGATTCCTTGCGGCGCACCGAGGCCTCGACGAGATCGAGGACGGCGGAGAGGTTGTCGTCGGTGTGGCCCGAGGCGATGCGGGCGATCAGGCCGTCCAGGACCAGGTCGAGGTAGCCGAGCAGGACGTCGGTGGGTACGTCGTCGCGCAGCGCGCCCGCGGCCTTGCGGCGCTCGAGGCGGGCCAGGGTGGCCGCGGTGAGTTCGGCCGAGCGCTGGGTCCAGCCCGCGCGGAACTCGGGATCGGTGCGCACGCGGCGCGCGATCTCGAGCCGGGTGCCCAGCCAGTTGAATTCCTCTGGGCGCGCGAGCATGTCGCGCATGACCTGCACGATGCCCTGATTGGCCGCGACCTCGGCCATGCGCTCGGCGTCGTCCTTGGCCAGCGCGAAGAACAGCGCGTCCTTGTCGCGGAAGTGGTGGAAGATCGCGCCGCGCGAAAGGCCGATCGCCTCTTCCAGGCGGCGCACCGTGGCGCCCTCGTAGCCGTATTCGGCGAAGCAGCGCCGCGCGCCGTCGAGGATCTGGCTGCGCCGGGCGGCGAGATGGTCGTCGCTGACCTTGGGCATGAGTCCTCCAACGGGGATGCACGGACCCCCGCCCCGGAGACCGAGGCGGGGGTCGATGACGAATCGGCTTGTGGCCGAACAAGTATGGGTGAGTTCCGGCGGAAACCCAGCCATGTCGGGAGCGAGCCCGACGAGCGACGTCCGGGGCCGCCCCGCCGCCGGGCACTCGGAGCGCATGCGCCGTAGGCGCGAGTCCCGAGTGTCCGGCGGCGGGGTCACGAGGCCCCGGACCCCGCGGCGGAGCCGCGCGTGTCTCAGCCGCGGATCATGTTGCGCAGCACGTACTGCAGGATGCCGCCGTTGCGGTAGTAGTCGGCCTCACCGGGGGTGTCGATGCGCACGACCGCGTCGAACTCCACCTTCGAGCCGTCTTCCTTGGTGGCGGTGACCTTCAGGGTCTTCGGGGTGACACCCTCGTTGAGCTGGGTGATGCCCGCGATGTCGAAGGTCTCGGTGCCGTCGAGGCCCAGCGAGGCCGCCGACTGACCCTGCGGGAACTGCAGCGGGATGACGCCCATGCCGATGAGGTTGGAGCGGTGGATGCGCTCGAACGACTCGGTGATGACGGCCTTCACGCCCAGCAGGCTGGTGCCCTTGGCGGCCCAGTCACGCGAGGAGCCCGAACCGTACTCCTTGCCACCGAGCACGACCAGCGGGATGCCCGCGGCCTGGTAGTTCTGCGAGGCGTCGTAGATGAACGCCTGCGGGCCACCGGGCTGGGTGAAGTCGCGGGTGTAGCCACCCGAGACGTCGTCGAGCAGCTGGTTGCGCAGCCGGATGTTGGCGAAGGTGCCGCGGATCATCACCTCGTGGTTACCGCGACGCGAGCCCAGCGAGTTGTAGTCCTTGCGGGCCACACCGTTGGCGTCGAGGTACTGCGCGGCGGGGGTGCCGGGCTTGATCGGGCCCGCCGGGGAGATGTGGTCGGTGGTGACCGAGTCGCCCAGCAGCGCCAGCACGCGGGCGCCGGTGATGTCGGCGACCGGGGCGGGCTCCATCTGCATGCCGTCGAAGTACGGCGCCTTGCGGACGTAGGTCGACTTCTCGTCCCACGCGAAGGTGTCGCCCTCCGGGGTGGCCAGGTTCTGCCAGCGCTCGTCACCGTCGAACACGGTGGCGTAGGACTTCTTGAACATCTCCTGGTTGATCGCCGACTTGATGGTGTCGTCGATCTCCTGCGGGGACGGCCAGATGTCCTTCAGGAAGACGTCGTTGCCGTCGGTGTCCTTGCCGAGGGCGTCGGTCTCGAAGTCGAAGTCCATGGTGCCCGCGAGCGCGTAGGCGATGACCAGCGGCGGCGAGGCCAGGTAGTTCATCTTCACGTCGGGGGAGATGCGGCCCTCGAAGTTGCGGTTGCCCGAGAGCACCGCGGTGACCGAGAGGTCGTTGTCGTTGATCGCGGCCGAGATCTCCTCGGGCAGCGGACCGGTGTTACCGATGCAGGTGGTGCAGCCGTAGCCACCCACGTAGAAGCCGAGCTTCTCGAGGTAGGGCCACAGACCGGCCTTCTCGTAGTAGTCGGAGACGACCTGCGAACCCGGCGCCATGTTGGTCTTCACCCACGGCTTGGTCGACAGGCCCTTCTCCACCGCGTTGCGGGCCAGCAGGGCGGCGCCCAGCATGACCGACGGGTTGGAGGTGTTGGTGCAGGAGGTGATGCCCGCGACGACGACGGCGCCGTGGTCGAGGACGAAGTCGCCACGCTCGGCCGAACGCACGGTGACCGGCTTGGACGGACGGCCCGCGGCGCCGTTGGCGGCGGAGTGGGCGGGCGCGGAGGCGTCACCGGCGTGACCGGCCGACACCGCGACGGGATCCGACGCCGGGAAGGTCTCGTCGACACCCTCGTCGAGCGCGGTGTAGTCGCCCACGTAGTTGACGATGTCGGAGCGGAAGGCCGACTTCGAGTCGCTGAGCAGGATGCGGTCCTGCGGACGCTTCGGGCCCGCGATGGACGGCACGACGGTGCCCAGGTCCAGCTCCAGGTACTCCGAGTAGGCGGGCTCGTTGTCGGCGTCGTGCCACATGCCCTGTTCCTTGGCGTACGCCTCGACGAGCGCGAGCTGCTCGTCGGTGCGGCCGGTCAGGCGCAGGTAGTTGATGGTCTCGCCGTCGATCGGGAAGATCGCCGCGGTCGAGCCGAACTCCGGGCTCATGTTGCCCAGGGTGGCGCGGTTGGCCAGCGGAACCTCGGCCACACCCTTGCCGTAGAACTCGACGAACTTGCCGACCACGCCGTGCTTGCGCAGCATGTCGGTGACGGTGAGCACCACGTCGGTGGCTGTGACGCCCGGCTTGATCTCACCGGTCAGCTTGAAGCCGACCACGCGCGGGATCAGCATGGAGACCGGCTGACCCAGCATCGCGGCCTCGGCCTCGATGCCACCCACGCCCCAGCCCAGCACGCCGAGGCCGTTGACCATGGTGGTGTGCGAGTCGGTGCCGACACAGGTGTCGGGGTAGGCCTGGCCGTTGCGGACCATGACGGTGGGCGCCAGGTACTCGATGTTCACCTGGTGGACGATGCCCATGCCCGGGGGGACGACCTTGAAGTCGTCGAAGGCGCCCTGGCCCCAGCGCAGGAACTGGTAGCGCTCGCCGTTGCGCTCGTACTCGAGCTCGACGTTGCGCTCCAGCGCGTCGGCGCGGCCGAAGACGTCCAGGATCACCGAGTGGTCGATGACCATGTCGGCGGGGGAGAGCGGGTTCACCTTGCTGGGATCGCCACCGAGGGTGGTGACGGCCTCACGCATGGTGGCCAGGTCGACGATGCAGGGCACGCCGGTGAAGTCCTGCATGATCACGCGCGCGGGGGTGAACTGGATCTCGACGCTCGGCTCGGCCGAGGGGTCCCAGTTCGCGATCGCGCGGATGTGGTCGGCGGTGATGTTCGCGCCGTCCTCGGTGCGCAGCAGGTTCTCCGCCAGCACCTTCAGGGCGTAGGGCAGCTTCTCGGTGCCGGGAACAGCCGAGAGACGGAAGATCTCGTAGGAGTTGCTTCCGACCTCGAGCGTGCCTTTGGCGCCGAAGGTATCAATCTTCGTCACGTCAGCTCCACTCATGTGTGAGGGTGTGCCGCCGGCGGGGCTGTGCCGGCGACTCGCGTCTTCGGAGGGGGTTCCGGCGCCGTGAGATGCCGGTTTCCTCGCCGCACAAGTCTAACAGTACGCTTGTCCTAAGAAATACGCGGGGCCGCCCGAGCGTGGCGTGCGGACGTGCCCGCGCGTGCCGTCGCGTACTGTGCCTGTCGAGCGAGTCGGGGAATGACGCGTTGACGCTCACTCTGCAGTGTTGGCTGCCCGTCGCGACCGAGGCGACCGTGGCTCGACAGACCGGATGGAAGATGACCGTCTTGCACACCTTTGCGCCGATGGCCGCGGAACTGCCGCCGAATACCGTGCTGAGCAGTGTCGAGTCCGATCTCGCCGACAATCATGTCGCCGCCCCCAAGGGCGTCGATCAGGAGAAGCTGGCGGCGATCGTCGCCGAGGCGCGATCCGAGGGGATCCCGCTGAGTGTCGTCGTCGTTCCCGGAAACCCAGGGCACGACTCGAGCCTACGTGACCTGGCCACCGAGGTGGGCGAAAGTACCGAAGGCACCGTCGCGGTGTTCAGCGACGACTGGGTGGGCACGCACAGCGACAGCATCAGCAGGGTGCGGCTCGAGTGGGCCGAGGATGCCGCCAAGTACAAGGGGAACCATCCCGAGGTGGCGGTGCGCGCCTTCGTGGACCGGCTCGAGCAGCCCGAGGGTGTGTCCTGGGGCGTGATCACCGGCATCCTCCTGACGCTCACCGCGCTGGTGATCGCCGGCCTCTACGTCGTCAAGGTCCGGCGCGGTCCCGACGTCGACGCCGCACCGGCTGAACTCGACTCCACCAGGTAACTGGTCTCACTCCAGTCACATTTCCAGACCTTCGGTCTGTTTCTCCCGGGTTAATGCTGTCTTAGATCAGGCTAATTCCGGGCAATCGCCTAATCGGGCCCCCGACGTGCTGTGGCAGATGTTTCCTTCGGGAACTATGTGTCGTACGGTGACGGTGATCATGATCGTGAAGGACGAGGTACAGGGGGCATTGGTCGACTGCTGAGGTCGATGGGGTGGGCTGATGCGCCGGTGGCGTTGGACGAGTCGAGTCACTCGGAGGTGCCGTGCGCAGTGCGGGCAGGCAGGACGAACCAGGTCTATTACGGATAGCGGCGGGATTGCTCTTGGTGCTCGCGCTGCTGGCGAGCGCGGGACCCGTCGCGGCGGTGCCACCGCCTCCACCCAATCCCTCCGACGGGGAGATCGTCGGCGCCGACGCCCAGGTCGACGCCCGCGTCGGTGAGATCGGCGCGCTGATCAACCGTGTCGCGGCGGCCGATCAGCAGCTGCGCGCCCTCGACGACGTCCTCGCCGCCAAACGCGAGGCGGTCAACCAGGCGCTGGTCGACCTGCAGTCGGCCCGTGACGCCGCCGACGCGGCGGCGGCCGCGGTCACCGACTCCCAGGCGCTGCTCGCCGACGCGGGCGCGAAGGTCGACGGCGCGCGCCGCGACTTCGACCAGCTCGCCACCCAGGCCTACGTGCGCCCGGTGAACAGTTCCGTCGTCACCTATCTGGCGTCCTCCTCGCCCGACACCGCGATGGACCGCGCGCAGGTGCTCGGCATGGTGTCGAAGAACCAGCGCCAAGTGCTCGACGACCTGCGCCGCACCCAGATCGCCCAGGCCAACCAGAACGCGGCCGCCCGCCAGGCCAAGGCCGACGCCGACAGCGCCGCCACCGCCGCCGAGCAGAAGAAGAACGCCGCGCAGACCGCGATGACGGTGGCCAAGTCCGAGTACGACACCCAGGCGGCCACCCGTGACAGCCTGCAGCGCGACCGGGCCGCCGCCCAGTCCGCTCTCGACGTCGCCCGCGCGACGGTCGCGGGCCTGCAGAGCCAGCGCGAGGTCTTCCTGTCCTGGGACGACCAGCGCAAGGCCGAGCTGACCGCGCTGCTGGCCGCCGCCAACGCCGCCGCCGCCAGGGCCGCCGCCGACCAGGCCGCCCGCGATCGCGCCGCCCGCCTCGGCGAGGGCCAGCGTCCGCACACCGAACTGGAATCCACGCCCGCCTCGCCACGCAAGACGAAACCCAGACCGACCACGCCGCAGGTCACCGGGTCGGCCGCCATCGAGACGGTGATCGACCGGGCCATGTCCCAGCTGGGCGTCACCTACGCGTGGGGCGGCGGCGACGAGGACGGACCGACCCTCGGCATCCGCGACGGCGGCACCGGCGACGCGCACGGCGACTACAACAAGGTCGGCTTCGACTGCTCGGGCCTGATGCTCTACGCCTTCGCTGGCATCGGCGTCTCGCTGCCGCACTACAGCGGCTACCAGTACAACGCGGGCACCCGCGTCGACGTCGAGGACCGGGAACGCGGCGACATGCTGTTCTGGGGCCCGGGCGGCAGCGCGCACGTCGCGCTGTACCTGGGCGACGGCACGATGATCGAGGCGCCGGAATCCGGTGACGTCGTGAAGATCTCGCCGGTCCGTGAGGACGGCATCATGCCCTACGCGGTCCGCATCGTCACCGAGTGAGGCTGCTCGTCCGCGGCCGGACTGCGGTGAGCTGGTGCCGGCCGGCACGCACGCGACGGTCCTGGACGCCCGGCTGCCACCATCGGCGCCACCTACGCCAGTCGAGGGAGGCCCGGCGTGATCCCGGCGCCGGTCAGGTCACGGCGACCGAGGTCGCGTAGACGATGACATTGGCCAGGTAGCGGCTGTGGGCCGGGTCGAAGGTGCCGCCGCAGGTGATGAGGCGCAGGCGCGCGGTGCCGTCGTCGGCGAAGACCCGATCGGTGGGGAACCGTGTCTTGTCGACCGATTCGGTGCGGTCGACGACGAAGTGCGCGGTGCGGCCGTCGGCCCTGGTCACCCGGACCTCGTCGCCGGCCGAGAGTTCACCGAGGCGGAAGAACACGGCGGGTCCGCTGGTCGAGTCGACGTGTCCCAGGATGACCGCCGGGCCCGCCTCCCCGGGGCTCGCGCCCGGCTCGAACCACGTCGCGCGTGCGAAATCGTCCGGCGCGGCGAGTGATCCGCTCGCGGTCGTGCCGCTGCGCCCCGGGCTCGTGTCGAGTCCGATGCGCGGAATTTCCAGACGGACCGGCGCCGAACGGTCCAGCGGTGCGGCCGCTGCGACACTGCCCGGCAGCGCCGTGTCGGCGTGCGCGGGCGGCGGGTCGGCCTGGTGCGGGCCACGGGTGGCGGCGGTGAACAGCACCACCGCCACCCCGGCCATGGCCGTCGCGACGACGCCGCGCACCATGCGCGCCCTGGGCGCTCGCCGCTTCGCCGAGCCGAGCGTCGGGGCCATTCGGGCCCGCGGCTCCGCCGTGCCGATCGGCTCGTTCATGCCCGATGACGCCGTCCCGCGCGCCGGTCCCGCGTCAGCGTGACCGCGGCGCCGAGCAGTGCCAGCACGCCGAACCCCGCCAGCATCAGTCGGTTGTCGGTGAATCGCCCACCGGCGCCGGTCTCGGGCGCACCCGACGGAGTCCCGTACAAACTTCCGGCGAGATCGGTCGCCGACCGGCTGCTGTACTCCGGCGTGATACCCGCCGTCGCGTCATCGCGTCCGCCGACCGGCACGGAGCCGCCGGCACTGCCTCGGGGTGTCGCCTGCTCGCCCGGCGCCGCACCGCCCGGCGCCGGCGAATTCCCCGGAGCGGTGTGCGCGCCCGGCCTGTCCGAGGTCCCCGGCGCGGGCGTCGAGAGACCCTGCGACGAACCGGCCCCCAACGCCGCACCGCCGAGTGCCGCACTACCCGCCGCGGCGCTCCCGACCCCGGCGCTGCCGGCCGCCGCGCTCCCGACCGCCGCGCTCCCGACTCCGGCACTTCCTACGGCCGCGCTGCCGACTCCGGCACTTCCTACGGCTGCGCTGCCGACTCCGGCACTTCCTACGGCTGCGCTGCCGAGTGCCGCGCTGCCGGTGGCCGCGCTGCCCAGCGCCGGGCCTCCCGCGGCCGCGCTTTCTGTGCCCAGGAGGAGGGCGAGGGTTTCCAGGCTGCCGCCCAGTCCGAGGGCGCCGGCGCTGCCGGTCGCGAGGGCGCCCGCGCTCCCGGTGCCCAGCAGGGCGCCCGAGCCGAGCGCGCTTCCTGTGTCCAGGAGTGCGGTGAGTGCGCCGAGCCCGGTGGCGCTGCCGGTCGCGGACCCGCTCGATCCGAGCAGGCCGGTGGCGAGGGCACTGCCGGTCCCGAGGGTCTCGGTGCTGCCGGTGGCGAGCCCGCCCGAACTGCCTGACGCTAGCGCGGTTCCGGCATCGAGTGCCGACGAGCCGCCGGCGGCCGACCCGCTGCCGGTGGTGAGGGCGCCCGAACTGCCTGACCCGAGCGCGGTTCCGGCATCGAGTGCCGACGAGCCGCCGGCGGCCGACCCGCTGCCGGTGGTGAGGGCGCCCGAACTGCCTGACCCGAGCGCGGTTCC
>NZ_JBFAHR010000011.1:0-10915 GCF_040654275.1 Nocardia sp. NPDC050717 | reverse complement strand
CCGGCATCGAGTGCCGCAGACCCCGCATCGGCCGATCCGCTGCCGAGGCTTGACGCGCTGCCGGTCGCCGTCTCGGCTCCGGAACTGCCTGTGCCGAGGCTTAGTTCGGTGCCAACGGCGCCACCAGGGTCGGCACTGCCGGTCGCGGCGGATCCGGCTCCGGAACTGCCTGTGCCGAGGCCGCGTTCGGTGCCAACGGCGCCACCGAGGTCGGCCCCGCCGGGTGCGGCCGACCCGAGGCCCGCCGAGCCGGTGTCGATGCCGATCGAGCCGATGTCGGGCAACACCAGGGGTTGCGCGTTCGCGAGGGGAGCGACGGCGAGGCCGACGGCCGCGATGGTGGCGATGGCGGTGCCGGACAGCAAACCGCGGGACAACCGAAGAGGGGGAGAGAACCGCATGGAGATCACCTTTTTCGACGGGAAACCTCCGATGAGCCGGGAGTGCGCCGCTGAACTGGACCGGCATCCGGAGATAAGCCATGGAACCGCTCAACTGCGTGGATAAATACCCCCTGAGCTGTGTGTCCAACGACACTGACGCCCACTGTCCTGCTCTGGCCTCGGCCCCGGCGTCCAGTCGATTCCTGATCGTTACCCTGGCTGGCCATCATGACGCGAATCATGTTGCCCATGAGTTGCTGAGTGGTCCGGGGTGCAGGGAACGCACCCCGCGTCGCACGGTGCGGTCGGCGTTCGACATGCGTAGGGTGACGGGCAACCGGGGCCGGGCGATACGACGAATTCGCGTCCACTCCTGGCCGGTTGCGGCGCGCCGGGCTGTTACCTGGAATAGTTGGTGCCGCACGCACAGGACCAAAGCGAAAGCGGGGATGTTGGTGACTTCGACGGAAGGTGTGAGCGGGCCGAAGCTGGCGAAGGACGCCGGTACGGCTGCGCCGAGCACCCTGGAGCGTGACGTCCAGACTCTCGAGAAGGCGATCTACGAGGTCAAACGGGTCATCGTCGGTCAGGATCGACTGGTCGAGCGGTTGCTCGTCGGCGTGCTGGCGCGGGGTCACGTGCTGCTCGAGGGTGTGCCCGGTGTGGCGAAGACCCTCGCGGTGGAGACCTTCGCCAAGGTGGTCGGCGGCTCGTTCTCCCGGGTGCAGTTCACCCCGGACCTGGTGCCGACCGACCTCATCGGTACCCGCATCTACCGTCAGGGCCGCGAGGAGTTCGACACCGAGCTCGGCCCGGTCGTCGCCAACTTCGTCCTCGCGGACGAGATCAACCGCGCGCCCGCCAAGGTGCAGTCGGCTCTGCTCGAGGTGATGGCCGAGCGCAAGCTGTCGATCGGCGGCAAGACCTACCCGATGCCCGATCCGTTCCTGGTCATGGCGACCCAGAACCCGATCGAGAGCGAGGGCGTGTACCCGCTGCCCGAGGCGCAGCGCGACCGCTTCCTGTTCAAGGTCGTCGTCGACTACCCCTCGGTCGAGGAGGAGCGCGAGATCATCTACCGGATGGGCGTCACCCCGCCGGAGCCCAAGCAGATCCTCGCGCCCGAGGACATCATCCGCCTGCAGAAGCTGGCCGCGAACGTCTTCGTGCACCACGCGCTCGTCGACTACGTGGTCCGCGTGATCACCGCGACCCGCACCCCCGCGGAGTTCGGCATGAACGACGTCGCCAACTGGATCTCCTACGGCGCCTCGCCGCGCGCCAGCCTCGGCATCATCGCCGCGGCCCGCTCGGTGGCACTGATCCGCGGCCGCGACTACGTGGTCCCGCAGGACGTCGTCGAGGTGATCCCGGACGTGCTGCGCCACCGCCTGGTGCTGTCCTACGACGCGCTCGCCGACGAGGTGACCCCCGAAGAGGTCATCAAGCGGGTCCTGCAGACCGTCGGTCTGCCGCAGGTCGCGCCGCAGGCCGTCGGCGGCCAGGCCGCCCCGCAGCAGCCCGCCGTGCCCCAGCCGCCCCAGCAACAGCCCGTGCCGCAGCCGGCGAACGGGCAGCAGTCCCAGCCCGCCGGCCACGTCGCGCCCCAGTGAGTGCGCCGGAACCCGTTGTCCGCGTGCCCACCTCGTCCCACGCGCCGCCGTCGTTCCGTGCCGGTGAACTGACCGACCCGAAGCTGGCCGCCGCGCTGAAGACCCTCGAACTGACGGTGCGGCGCCGTCTCGACGGTGTGCTGCACGGCGACCATCAGGGACTCATCCCCGGACCGGGCTCGGAGCCGGGCGAGGCGCGGCTGTATCAGCCGGGTGACGATGTGCGGCAGATGGATTGGTCGGTCACCGCCCGCACCACCCATCCGCACGTGCGGCAGATGATCGCCGACCGTGAACTCGAGACCTGGCTCGTGGTCGACCTGTCGTCGAGCCTGGATTTCGGCACCGGCCGGGTGCAGAAGCGCGATCTGGCGATCGCGGCGGCCGCGGCGATCACCCACCTCACCTCCGGCGGCGGCAACCGCATCGGCGCCGTCGTGGCCACCGGCCAGGATCTGGTGCGGATCCCGGCGCGCAGTGGTCGCCTCCACGCGCAGACGATGCTGCGCGGCATCGCGACCACCCCGCACGCCCGCGACGGAGTGCGCGGTGATCTGAAGGCGGGCATCGAGTCGCTGCGCCGTCCGCAGCGCAAACGCGGGCTGGCCGTGGTGATCAGCGACTTCCTCGGTGACGTCGACTGGCAGCGTTCGCTGCGCGCGATCTCCGCGCGCCACGATCTGCTCGCCGTCGAGGTGCTCGATCCGCTCGATGTGGCCCTGCCCGACGGCGGTGACGTGGTGCTGCACGACCCGGAGACGGGGCACACCAGGGAATTCAGCGTCACCCCCACGTTGCGCGCCGATTTCGCGGCCGCGGCGGCGGCCCAGCGCGAGCAGGTGCAGCAGGCGCTGCGCAGCTGCGGCGCGCCGGTGCTCTCCCTGCGGACCGACCGGGATTGGATCGCCGACGTGGTCCGGTTCGTGTCCACCCGGCGCCACAGCCTCGGCGCCCCGAGCGGGCGGGTGCCTCGCCAGTGAGTATTTCGCATTTCACGGCCGTCGTCTGGCTCGGATTCCTCGCCGTCGTCGCCCTGCTGGTCCTCGGCTATGTGCTGGTGCAGCGCGCCAGGCATCGGCGGATGCTGCAGTTCGGCAACATGACCGTGCTGGAGAAGGTCGCCCCGTCGCGGCCGAGCCCGATGCGGCACGCGCCGATCGCGCTCATCCTGGCCGGTCTGGTGCTGCTCACCATCGCCGCCGCCGGGCCCACCGCCGTGCAGAAGGTGCCGCGCAACCGCGCGACCGTCGTCCTGGTGATGGACGTGTCGCTGTCGATGGAGGCCACCGACGTCGAGCCCAACCGCCTGCAGGTCGCCCAGCGCGCGGGCAAGGAGTTCGTCGACGGCCTGACCCCCGGCATCAACCTCGGTTTCGTCACGTTCGCGGGCACCGCCTCGGTGATGGTCTCGCCGACGACGAACCGCGAGGCGGTCAAGCACTCGATCGACAACATCAAGCTGGCCGAGCGCACCGCCACCGGTGAGGGCATCCTGACCGCGCTGCAGTCGATCGACACCCTGGCCGCCGTCCTCGGCGGCGCCGAAACCCCGCCGCCCGCGCGGGTGGTGCTGATGTCGGACGGCAAGCAGACCGTGCCCGACGACAAGGACGTCGACAATCCGCGCCACGCCTTCACCGCGGCGCGGCTGGCCAAGAACAAGAACATCCCGGTCTCCACCATCTCCTTCGGCACCGAATGGGGCACCGTGGAGATCCCGGATTCCGACGGCAAGGGGTCGCAGCGGGTCAAGGTGCCCGTCGACAACGCCTCGCTGCAGGAGATCGCGAAACTGTCCGGCGGCGAGTTCTACACGGCGTCGTCGCTGGCCGAACTGCGCGCCGTCTACGACACGCTCGAGGAACAGATCGGCTACGAGACCACCAGGGGCGACGCGAGCAGGCCGTGGCTGCTGTTCGGCATGCTGTTCGTCACCGCCGGTGTCGTGGTGAGTTTGGTCTATCGTCAACGCCTGCCCTAGCACTGCAGCCCCGCGTTGTGAGTAGTCGCAACGGCGCGACCCTGGCGCGGGGCACACGAACCGGAACAGATAGGTTGGACCCTATGTCGAACGTCACATCCCGCTCGGTCCTGGTGACCGGCGGTAACCGCGGTATCGGTCTCGCGGTGGCTCAGCGCCTGCTCGCCGACGGCCACAAGGTCGCCGTCACCCACCGTGGATCGGGGGTGCCCGAGGGCCTGTTCGGTGTGAAATGCGATGTCACCGACAGTGAATCGGTCGACCGGGCGTTCAGCGAGGTCGAGGAGCACCAGGGTCCGGTCGAGGTGCTGGTCGCCAACGCGGGCATCACCGACGACACGCTGCTGATGCGGATGACCGAGGAGCAGTTCGAGAAGGTCGTGAACGCGAACCTCACCGGTGCGTTCCGCTGTGCCAAGCGGGCCAACCGGGCGATGCTGCGCGCGAAGTGGGGCCGGATGGTCTTCCTCGGCTCGGTGGTCGGCATGATGGGTCAGGCGGGGCAGATCAACTACGCCTCGTCCAAGGCCGGTGTCATCGGCCTGGCCCGCTCGGTCACCCGCGAGCTCGGTTCGCGCAACATCACCGCCAACGTGGTCGCGCCCGGCTTCATCGAGACCGACATGACCGCCGACCTGCCCGAAGACATGAAGGACATGGTCGAGAAGTACATTCCGCTGCGGCGCGTCGGCCAGCCCGAAGAGGTCGCCGCCGTGGTCAGCTTCCTCGCCTCCGAGGACTCCCGCTACGTCTCCGGCGCCGTCATCCCGGTCGACGGCGGCATGGGCATGGGCCACTGACCCGCTGACCGACTTCCCGCGGCGCCGAACCGGTCGCCGCGTCCACGAACGCAGGAGAACCGAAAACCCATGGGCGGACTGCTCGAAGGCAAGACCATCCTGATCACCGGCATCATCACCGATTCGTCGATCGCGTTCAGCGCGGCGGCGGTCGCGCAGGAGCAGGGCGCGAAGGTGATCATCACCGGCATCCCCGAGCGGCTGCGGCTGATCGACCGCATCGCCAAGCGTCTCCCGCAGGAGGTGCCCCCGGCGATTCCGCTGGACGTCACCAACGAGGAGAACCTGGGCGCGCTGGCCGACGCGCTGCGTGAGCTGGCACCCGAGGGCATCGACGGCGTGCTGCACTCGATCGCCTTCGCGCCCAAGACCCTGATGGGTCCGGACGCGGTGCCGTTCCTGGAGGGCCCAGGCCCCGATGTGGCCAAGTCCTTCGAGATCTCCGCCTGGAGCTACGCCTCGCTGGCGCGCGCCGTGCTGCCGGTGATGAACGAGGGCGGCTCGCTGGTCGGCATGGACTTCGACCCGCGCGTGGCGATGCCGTACTACAACTGGATGGGCGTCTCCAAGGCCGCGCTGGAGTCGGTGAACCGGTACGTGGCCCGGGAAGTGGGCTACGCCAAGAAGATCCGCTCCAACCTGATCGCCGCGGGTCCGGTGAAGACCCTCGCCGCCAAGGCCATCGCAGGCACCGCCACCGATGACGCGAAGCAGCTGCGCCAGCTCGACGAATACTGGGACGGCGCGTCGCCGATCGGCTGGGACGGCGCCGACGCGCGCGCGGTCGGCAAGTCGATCGTGGCGCTGCTCTCGGACTGGCTGCCCGCCACCACCGGCTCGATCATCTACGTCGACGGCGGCGCGAGCCACAACATGTGGTTCCCGGAGAACTTCACCAACTGATGGTCGACGGCCTGCTGCTGCTGTCGTTCGGCGGTCCCGAGGGCCCCGAGGACGTGATCCCGTTTCTGGAGAACGTCACTCGGGGCCGCGGGATCCCGCGTGCCCGGCTCGACGAGGTCGCCGAGCACTACCTGCATTTCGGTGGTGTGTCGCCGATCAACGCGCTGAACCGGCAGATCATCGCCGCGGTGGAGGCCGAACTGGACGCGGCCGGGCTCGACCTGCCCGTGTACTTCGGCAACCGGAACTGGCATCCGATGGTGGAGGACACCGTCGCCACGATGACCGCCGACGGCGTGCGCTCGGCCCTGGTCTTCCCGACCTCGGCCTGGGGCGGATACTCGGGGTGCCGCCAGTACGACGAGGACATCGCCCGCGCCCGTGCGGCCGTCGGTGACGGCGCGCCCGAGTTGGTGAAACTGCGCCAGTACTACGATCATCCGCTGCTGATCGGGTCGTTCGCCGACGCGATCACCGCCGCGACGGCCACGCTGCCCGCCGATCGCCGCGCGGGCGCGCGCCTGGTGTTCACCGCGCACTCCATCCCGGTCTCGGCCGACATCGCCGCCGGGCCGCCCGCCGACGGCGGGCGCCTCTACAGCAGGCAGGTCGCCGAGGCGGCCCGATTGTGTGCCGCCGCCACGGGTTTCACCGACTACGACGTGGTGTGGCAGTCCCGCTCCGGCCCGCCGCAGGTGCCGTGGCTGGAGCCCGACATCGTCGATCATCTGGACGTGTTGCACGGCAAGGGAATCGACGCCGTCGTCGTGTGCCCGGTCGGATTCGTCTCCGACCATCTCGAGGTGATCTGGGACCTCGACAACGAGGCCGCCGAGCGCGCCGCCGACCTCGGCATGGCCTTCGCCCGCGCGGCGACACCGGGCACCGATCCGCGCTTCGCGCGCATGATCGTGGAGCTGATCTCCGAACGTGTCGCCGGGGGAGTCGTGCGCGAACTCGGCACCGTCCCCGGCTACGGCTGCACCGTCGACGGTGCCCTGTGCGCGCCGGGCTGCTGCGAACAGCCGCCGCGCCCCGTTCGTTCGTGAACACAACCGGATAACCATTCCCCGGTTCGGCGGGGTGTGGAGGGTAGGCTTTTGCCAGTTGTGCTCGACAGATCGGAGGACTTCCGATGCGTTCGACAAGGCGACGGGCGGCTTTCCCGCTGGTCCTGGCCGCGGCCGTGCTCGGTCTCAGCGGCTGCGGCGGTGACTCGGGCTACGAGACCGGCCCCGCACCCACCCAGCCGCCCATCACCCCGGCCATGGTCGACGAACTGTGCGGCATCCTCGACGGCCAGCAGGGCACCTGGAAGGCGCTCGGTCCGCAGGTGGCCGAGGTGGCGTTCACCGGTGTCATGAAGTTGTGGACCGAACAGAACACCGCGGCCAATGCCGCCATCTCCTACGATCGGCACATCGTCGACACGGTTACCAGCCAGACCTGCCCGGACGTGCGCACCGACACGCTGCAGGTCCTCGACCAACCCGACCTGAAGACCGCTATCGGCGGAATCTGAACCGGCACTTGCCGTTTCGTGCGCGCAGCACCGCTGGACGTACCGGTTCAGCGGGGCGGGCCCGCGGCGGCATGGACGGCAGCCAGCCTGGCCTCGCGAATGGTGTTCCACAGCGGGCGCAGCAGTGACTCGTGCGCGCCGATCGCCGACGCCGAGGTCGGGGCGGAGGCCGGTTCGTGCTGGGCGACGGTGAGAATGGCCGCGACGTGGTCGGCGGTGTCGAGAATCCGCTTGGCGCGCAACGGGATCGAGTCGGGGTAGGCGTGCAGGGAGTAGGCGGCCAGCTGCGCTTCGATCTGTTCGCGCGGGTCGGCGTCGGAGGCGCCGACCGAGGTGGTGTGCAGGCGCATGAGCGCGTCGGCGGCGTCGCGCACGGACTCGCGCATCGTGTACTCGGCCTCGCCGAGGGACATGTCCGGGCCGACGACCCGCGGGATGTCGACGCTGTACACGGTCCACTGCAGGACCTCGTCGTCGGTCCACTGCGGGATCAGGCCGGTGCCCTGCTCGCCCGGTACGCCGAGGAGCAGGCCTTCCTCGGCGTCGACCGCGTCGGCGGCGAAGGCGGTGCCGATCGGGAGCCCGCGCACGTCACCCGGCGCGGGCAGCACCAGGCGCAGCTGGGCGCCGTCCGGCGCCATCGCCTCGCGGATCACCTTGAGCAGTGGCATCACTCCGGTGCCCGCCGCCTCGCCGCGTGAGGTCCACGGCAGGTCGCTGCGGCCGCCGGTGACCGGGTCGCCCGCGGCGAGGGTGTGGCGCGCGGCCCAGGTGTGCAGCGCCTCCAGCACGTCATCGGGCGCGCTGGTCCCGGCCAGCCACGAGCCGGCCCACAGCGTCAACGTCGCACTGGGAGAGCACATAATCATCGAGCATAAAGGTTCACCCGGATTCGCGTACGGGCGATGAGGGCCTGTCTGACCTGCGGTGGTCTAGTCGGGTTCGGTGACGAAGTCGATGAGCCGCTCGACGGCGCCGATGAGCGGCGCCTCGAGATCCCGGAACGAGTCGACCGCCTCGTACACCCGGCGCCAGCCCTGCTGCGGCGTCCCCCAGCCCAGGCGCGCGCAGATGCCGGTCTTCCAGTCCTCGCCGCGGGGCACCGTCGGCCAGGCCTCGATGCCCACCGCGGCCGGTCGCACCGCCTGCCACACGTCGATGAACGGGTGACCGGTGACCAGCACGTGCGGGCCGAGGCCGGTCGTCAGCTGGGTCTCCTTGGACCCGGTCACCAGGTGGTCGACCAGCACCCCGACCCTGGCCCCGGGGCCGGGGCCGAACTCGGTGAGGCGGGCGCCGAGGTTGTCGAGGCCCTCGAGATGCTCGACGACGACGCCCTCGACCCGCAGATCGTGGCCCCACACCCGTTCGACGAGGGCCGCGTCGTGCACGCCCTCCACCCAGATCCGGCTGGTGCGGGCCACCCGGGCGCGCAGTCCTTCGACCCGGGTCGAACCCGACGCGGACCTGGTCGGCTGCTTGGGCGGGGCTGCGGTGGGCCGCACCAGCGTCACCGGCTTGCCGTCGATGAGGAAGGCCGCCTCGCGCAGCGCGAACAGCCGGACCGCGCCGCGGGCGTCCTCGAGTTTCACGAACTCGCCGTCGTAGCTGCGGTCGAAACCGACTACGGCACCGCAGAATCCACTCGCCGCGTCCTCCACCACCAGGTCCCGCTCGGCGCTGACCTTCGGCACCGGAGTCTTCTTGGAACGCTGATGCCCGGAAAAGATGTCGCCGTACCCGCCACGTGCACTCACCGCACGAACGTACCGCGACCGGGCCCGCACCCGGTGGACCGACGCCGTGGGATCGGGTCCTGCGTTGGGCGGGTGCGTAGTTGGGGCCGGTCCCGGAGCGCGCGCCCGGTTCGCCGGGTGCCGCGAGACCGCCCGCCGCAGGCCGATCACGGCTAGGCTGGACGACGTGGCCGCAATAATCTGGCTGATCGCGGGCATCGTCCTCGCGGCGGCGGAAATGCTCACCGGGGATCTGACGCTGCTCATGCTCGGTGCCGCCGCCCTTGGCACCGCGGGCGTCACCGCCGCCGCCGATCTGCCGCTGTGGGGCGACGCGCTGGTTTTCGGCGGCGTCGCGGGCGTGCTGTTCCTGGGGGTGCGGCCGGTGCTGCGCCGCAAGTTCGGCACGCCGCCGCCGATTCCGACGAATGTCGATGCGCTGCCGGGGAAGTCGGCGCTCGTGCTCGAACAGGTCGCCGCGCATTCGGGTCAGATCAAGCTCGGCGGCGAGGTGTGGACCGCGCGCCCGCTGGACCCGGACGAAGTGTACGACGCCGGCCTGACCGTCTATGTGATGAAGATCGACGGCGCGACCGCCGTCGTCTGGAAGGGTCCCTAGAACATGGTTGCCTTGATCGTGGCCGCCGTCCTCGTCCTGTTGGTCGTGGTGGTGGTGTTCAAATCGATCGCTCTCGTTCCGCAGGCCGAGGCGGCGGTGATCGAGCGGCTCGGGCGCTATTCGCGCACCGTGTCCGGTCAGCTCACCTTCCTCGTCCCGTTCGCCGACCGGGTGCGGGCGAAGGTCGACCTGCGTGAGCGGGTCGTGTCCTTCCCGCCGCAGCCGGTGATCACCCAGGACAACCTCACCCTGCAGATCGACTCGGTGGTGTACTTCCAGGTCACGAGCCCGCAGGCCGCGGTCTACGAGATCAGCAACTACATCGCCGCGGTCGAGCAGCTCACCGTCACCACCCTGCGCAACGTCGTCGGTGGCATGACCCTGGAAGAGACGCTGACCTCGCGCGATCAGATCAACAACCAGCTGCGCGGTGTCCTCGACGAGGCGACCGGCCGCTGGGGTCTGCGCGTGGCCCGGGTGGAACTCAAGTCCATCGATCCGCCGCCGTCGATCCAGGAGTCGATGGAGAAGCAGATGAAGGCCGACCGCGAGAAGCGGGCGATGATCCTCACCGCCGAGGGCACCCGCGAGTCGCAGATCAAGACGGCCGAGGGCGCCAAGCAGGCGCAGATCCTGTCCGCCGAGGGCGCCAAGCAGTCGGCGATCCTCTCGGCCGAGGGTGAGCGGCAGAGCCGCATCCTGCGTGCCCAGGGTGAACGTGCCGCGTCCTACCTGCAGGCGCAGGGCCAGGCGAAGGCGATCGAGAAGGTGTTCGCCGCCATCAAGAACGGCAAGCCGACGCCGGAACTGCTTGCCTACCAATACATGCAGACGCTGCCGATGGTGGCGCGCGGCGACGCCAACAAGGTGTGGCTGGTGCCCAGCGACTTCGGCAAGGCACTCGAGGGTTTCGCGCAGAACTTCGCCACCAAGGGCGAGGACGGCGTGTTCCGCTACGAGCCCTCGCCCGAGCCGGAGCAGCCGGTGAAGATCGAGGACGACTCCGATGTCGCCGACTGGTTCGAGACGGCCTCGGACCCGAAGATCGAGCAGGCCGTGCGCGCCGCGGAAGCGACCGCGCGCACCCCGGTGGAGGGCTTCGAGCCGCCCCGGCCGAAGACCGGCCCCGCCGTGCCGCCCTCGCTGCCGACCCCGCCGCCGGTCGCACCGGAGCCTGAACAGCGTCCGGACGACCCGTACGGTCGCCCCTGGCAGCCGCCGCAGCACGGCTGACCGCGCTCGGCACCTGAACCGTCGGCCGCGCTCCCGGAGTACAGCCGGACCATCGTCAAGCTCTAGTGCGGTAAGAGGTCGGTCAGGGCCTCGTCCAAGGTGGGGTAGCGGAAGGTGAAACCCAC
>NZ_JBFAHR010000010.1:0-291760 GCF_040654275.1 Nocardia sp. NPDC050717 | reverse complement strand
CGGAAATTCGCCAGCCGATCCCAGCCCGCGAAGAAATCCGACATGTACATGTCCATGTAGGACTGCGGCGCCATCTCCTTGATATCGGCACCCGCGGCGAAAGCCTTCTCCGAACCGGTGATCACCACCGCGCCGATCGAGTCGTCGGCCTCGAGCTCGTCGAGCGCGGCGACGACATCGTCGAGGACCTGCTTGTTGAGCGCGTTGAGCGCTTTGGGCCGATTCAGCGTGATCCAGCCGACCCGGCCCTTCGTCTCGAGCAGGATGGTCTCGAATTCGCTCATTCGGCGGCCTCCCCGGACCGGTCGCGGATGTCGGTGACGATCGCCGAGAAGTCCCGGCCGCCGTCGGTCTGGTTGAATCGCTCGTAGATCGCCGCGGCCAGTTCGCCGAGCTGTCCGTCGATGCCGTTGGCGCGCAACGCGTTCGCGGCGAGGGTGAGGTCCTTGGACATGAGCGCCGTGGCGAAGCCGGGCTGGTAGTCGTTGTTGGCCGGGCTGGCCGGGACGGGACCGGGGACCGGGCAGTAGCTGGTGAGCGCCCAGCTCTGGCCCGAGGCGGTGGACACCACGTCGAAGAACGACTGGTGGCTGAGCCCGAGGCGCTCGCCGAGCACGAGGGCCTCCGAGAGCCCGATCATCGAGATGCCGAGCAGCATGTTGTTGCAGATCTTGGCGGCCTGGCCGACCCCCGCGTCACCGCAGTGCACGACCTTGCCGCCCATCACCCCGAGGACGTCGCTCGCGTCGGCGAAATCGGCCGCCGCGCCGCCCACCATGAAGGTGAGCGTGCCCGCCGTGGCGCCGGCCACGCCACCGGAGACGGGCGCGTCCAACGGGCGGTGCCCGGCGGCGACCGCCTGGGCCGCAGCGGCTTTCGCGTCGGCGACATCGATGGTGGAACAGTCGATGAACAGGGTGTTCGGCTCGGCGGCGGGCAGCAGCTCGGCGTACACGTCGAGCACCAGCTTGCCGTTGGGCAGCATAGTGATCACCATGTCGCGGCCGGCGGCCGCCTCGGCGGCGGTGGCCACCACGGTCGCGCCGTCGGCGCGCGCCTGGCCCTGGGCCGCGGGCACCGGGTCGTAGGCCAGTACGTCGTAGCCTGCCCGCACGAGGTTGGCCGCCATCGGGGCGCCCATGTGGCCGAGGCCGAGGAAGCCGATCTTCTTGGTCATCGCTGTGTCTCCTGTGTCGTGGCCCGCAGTTCCCGCTCACCCAGCTCGGCGAAGTACGCCGACACCAGGTCGTCGGTGACATCGGCGAGGGTCGCGGGGGCCCACCGCGGATTCCGGTCCTTGTCGATGACCTGGGCGCGGATGCCCTCGACCAGGTCGTGCGAGGCGAGCGCGGCGACGGAGACCCGGTACTCCTCGTCCAGCACCGCCTCGAGGCTGTCCAGCCCGCGCGCGGCACGCAGGGAGCGCAGCGTGACCTTCAGCGCGACAGGCGATTTCGCCAGCAGGTCGTCGGCGGCCTTGGTCGCCTCCGGTGCGTCGGCGGACCGCAGGCGTGCCACGATCTCCTCGACCGTGTCGGCGGCGTAGCAGGTGTCGATCCAGCTGCGCTGGGCGAGCAGGTCCGAGGCGGGCGCCGGCTGGGCGACCGCGGCGATCGCCTCGTCCACGCTCCGGGTGCGCAGGGCCGCGAGGAGTTCCGGGAGCGCGGCCGACGGCACGTAGTGGTCGGCGAAACCGGCCGCGATCGCGTCGCCCGCGGTCATCCGCGCGGTCGTGAGCGCGATGTGGGCGCCGAGTTCGCCCGGCGCGCGCGAGAGCAGGTAGGTGCCGCCGACATCGGGAACGAAGCCGATGCCCACCTCCGGCATCCCGATGCGGGAGCGCTCGGTGACGACGCGGTGACTGCCGTGCGCGGACAGGCCGACACCACCGCCCATCACGATGCCGTCCATGATCGCCACGTACGGCTTGGGGTAGCCGCCGATCAGCGCGTTGAGCAGGTATTCGTCGCGCCAGAAGCGCCCGGTGGGCGAATCCGCGCCCGCCGTACCGTCTTTCGCGTCGGCGTGGATGGCGACGATGTCGCCGCCGGCGCACAGGCCGCGCTCCCCCGCGCCGGAGAGCACCACCGCGCGCACCGCGTCGTCGGCGGCCCAGGCGCGCAGCGCGTCGGTGATCGTCAGTGTCATCGCGTGATTGAGCGCGTTGATGGCCTTGGGCCGGTTCAGGGTGATGAGGCCGAGGCCGTCTTCGACGGCGATCAGCACCTCGGGTTCGTCGGTCATGCCGCTCCTGTCACTGCGCGGGCGACGACCACCCGCATGATCTCGTTGGTGCCCTCGAGGATCTGGTGGACCCGCAGGTCACGCACGATCTTCTCCAGCCCGTACTCGTGCAGATAGCCGTAGCCGCCGTGCAGCTGCAACGCCTTGTTGGCCACCGCGAAGCCGACATCGGTGGCGAAACGCTTGGCCATCGCGCACAATTCGACCTTGTCCGGCGCCCCGGCGTCGAGCGCGGCCGCGGCCCGCCACAGCAGTGTGCGCGCCGCCTCCAGCTCGGTGCGCATATCGGCAAGCTCGAACCGCAGGGCGTCGTTGCGGACCAGCGGTGTGCCGAACGCGTGGCGCTCGGTCAGGTACGGAACCGCCTTCTCCAGCGCGGCTTGCGCACCGCCGACCGAACACGCGGCGATGTTGAGCCGCCCGCCGTTGAGCCCGTTCATCGCGATCGAGAAGCCGTCGCCCTCGGCGCCGAGCCGGTTGGCGACCGGAACCCGTGCCTCCTCCAGGATCACCTGGCGCGTGGGCTGGGCGTTCCAGCCCATCTTCCGCTCGTTCGGTCCCACCGTGAGTCCCGGGGTGTCGGCGGGCACGATCAGGGCCGAGATGCCACGCGCGCCGTCGCCGCCGGTGCGCACCATCATCACGTAGACGTCGTTGGCGCCCGCGCCGGAGATGAACTGCTTGGCGCCGGTGAGCACGTAGTCGTCACCGTCACGAACGGCCTTGGTGCTCAAGGCCGCCGCGTCGGACCCGACGCCCGGCTCGGTGAGGGCGTAGCTGCCGAGCAGCTCCATCGAGGCCATGCCGGGCACCCAGCGGTGCCGCTGCTCCTCGGTGCCGTACGCATCGATCATCCAGGTCGCCATGTTGTGGATCGACATGTACGCGGCCACCGCCGGGCAGCCGGTCGCGAGCTGTTCGAAGATGCGCACCGCGTCGAGCCTGCGCAGGGCCGAGCCGCCGACGTCCTCGGCGACGTAGATGCCGCCGAGCCCGACCGGGCCCGCCTTGCGCAGGACGTCGACCGGAAAGTGTTTGTGCTCGTCCCAGTCCAGCGCGTTCGGCGCGAGGAATTCGTCGGCGAACTGGCGCGCGGTCTCGGTGATCGCCCGTTCGTCGTCGTCGAGAGTGAACATCGACGCTCAGTCCATCGTCGGGATGACGAAGGCGTTGGACTCCTTCAGCCCCGCGGGCCAGCGCTGCGTCACCGTCTTGGTCTTGGTGTAGAAGCGGATCGAGTCCGGGCCGTGCTGGTTCAGGTCGCCGAAGCCCGAACGCTTCCAGCCACCGAAGGTGTAGTACGCGATCGGCACCGGGATCGGCACGTTGATGCCGACCATGCCGACCTGGACGCGGGCGGCGAAGTCGCGGGCGGTGTCACCGTCGCGGGTGAAGATCGCCACGCCGTTGCCGTACTCGTGCTCGTCGGCCAGGCGCAGCGCCTCCTCGTAGTCGCCCGCGCGCACGACGGTGACCACGGGACCGAAGATCTCCTCGCGGTAGATCCGCATGTCGGCGGTCACCTTGTCGAACAGGCTCGCACCGACGAAGTAGCCGTCCTCGGCGCCCTCCACGGTCAGCCCGCGCCCGTCGACGACCAGCTCGGCGCCTTCATCGATGCCGATCTGGACGTAACCGTTCACCCGGTCCACACCGTCCCGGCCGACCAGTGGGCCGAAGTCGGCGCCCGGATCGTCGGAGCGGCCGACATTGAGCTTGTGCACCCGCTCGGTCAGCTTCGCGACCAGCCGGTCCGCGGTCTCCTCGCCCACCGGGACGGCCACCGAGATCGCCATGCAGCGCTCGCCCGCCGAGCCGTAGCCCGCGCCGATCAGCTGATCGGCCACGTCGTCGAGGTCGGCGTCGGGCATCACGATGGCGTGGTTCTTCGCCCCGCCGAAGCACTGCGCGCGCTTGCCGTTGGCGGTGGCGGTCTCGTAGATGTACTGCGCGATCGGCGTGGAGCCCACGAAGCCGACGGCCTTGATCCGCTCGTCACGCAGGATCGTGTCCACGGCTTCCTTGCCGCCGTTGACCACGTTGAACACCCCCGGCGGCAGCCCCGCCTCGAGGAACAGCTCGGCCAGGCGCAGCGGCACCGAGGGGTCACGCTCGGAGGGCTTGAGCACGAACGCGTTGCCGCACGCCAGGGCCGGACCCGCCTTCCACAGCGGGATCATCGCGGGGAAGTTGAACGGGGTGATGCCCGCGACCACGCCGAGGGGCTGGCGCATCGAGTACACGTCGATGCCCGTGCCGGCGCTCTCGGTGTACTCGCCCTTGAGCAGGTGCGGGATACCGACGGCGAACTCGATCACCTCGAGGCCGCGCTGGATGTCGCCCTTGGCGTCGGCGAGGGTCTTGCCGTGCTCGGACGACAGCAGCGCCGCCAGGCTGTCCATCTCGTCGTTGACCAGCGTCAGGAATTTCATCAGCACCCTGGCCCGCTTCTGCGGGTTGAACGCCGCCCACACCGGCTGCGCGGCGGCCGCGTTCGCGATGGCCGCCTCGACCTCGGCGGTGTTCGCCAGCGGGACCCTGGCCTGCACCTGGCCGGTGTTGGGGTCGAACACGTCGCCGAACGCGCCCGAGGCGCCCGTCACGTGCTCGCCGCCGATGAAGTGGGTCAATTCGCGAACCATGCCAGTCCTTTGCCGAGGGTCGATGCGCGGAGCGCAAGTCTGAGGTTATCCAATAGTTGGATGTCCATGTAAATGGCACCATCGCATCCATGGGGGAACTCTGTCAATGCCGGTCCGAGTATCGCCCGACTATTGACAGAATGCCAACAGAGTGTCCACTCTGGTGCCGCAGGACCCCACAACGAGAAGAGGACCCCGATGACCACCGACGCCGACTCGGAGCTGCACGGCCTGGCCGAACTGGCCCGCAACTTCTTCGCGAACACCGTCGCGCCGCGGCGCGAGGAGTTCGCCGCCCAGGGCTTCCCGAGCCGGGAGGTCTATCGGCAGGCGGGTGAGCTCGGCCTGCTGTGCATGTCGATCCCGGAGGAATACGGCGGCGGCGGTGGCACTTTCGCGCACGAAGCCGTGCTGTTCACCGAGCAGGTCAAGGGCGGCGACTCGGCCATGCAGCTGGGCGTGCACACCGGGATCGTGCCGCACTACCTGCTGGCCTACGCCTCGGAGGAGAACAAGAAGCGCTGGCTGCCCAAGCTCGCCTCCGGCGAGTGGATCGGCGCCATCGCGATGACCGAACCCGGGACCGGCTCGGACCTGCAGAACATCGCGACCAAGGCGGTCAAGGACGGCGACGACTACCTGATCACGGGCGCGAAGACCTTCATCTCCAACGGCCGCAACTGCGATCTGCTCATCATCGCCGTGAAGACCGATCCGACACAGGGCGCCAAGGGCGTCTCGCTGGTCGTCGCCGAGGTCGCCGACGACACCCCGGGCTTCGAACGCGGCCGGCTGCTGAAGAAGGTCGGCCAGAAGGGCCAGGACACCACCGAACTGTTCTTCGACAACCTGCGGGTCCCGCGGGCGAATCTGCTCGGCGCCGAGGGCGAGGGCTTCATCCAGCTGATGCAGCAACTCCCCCAGGAACGCCTGATCTGCGGCGTCGCGGCGGCCGCGGCGATCGAGGCCGCCGTCGCCGAGACCCTCGCCTATGTGAAGCAGCGCAACGCCTTCGGCAAGCCGCTGTTCGCGATGCAGAACACCCGGTTCGAGCTGGCCGAGTGCGCCACCATCGCCGAGGTGGTGCGCACCTTCGTCGACGCCGCGGTGGAGAAGCACCTGCGGGGCGCGCTCGATGTCAAGACCGCCGCGATGGTCAAGTACTGGACCACAGATCAGCAGTCGCAGGTGATCGACCGCTGCGTCCAGCTACACGGCGGCTACGGGTACATGGAGGAGTATCCGATCGCGCGCATGTGGGCCGACGGCCGCATCTCCCGGATCTACGCCGGCGCGAACGAGGTCATGAAGGACCTGATCGCCCGGTTCCTCTGAGCCGCGGCCGCTACTTGGCGTCGCCGTAGCAGTCCACGACGGCGGTGGTGAAGGGGAACCGCACCGGGGTCGGTCCGAAGGCGATCCGGCCCGCGGTGTCGGCCGCGGTGGCGATCGCCTTGGCGACCGCCGCGGCTTCCTCGACCGGACAGTGCACGATCACCTCGTCGTGCTGAAAGAAGACCAGCTCGGCGCGCAGCCCGGCGTGGAAGAGGGTGTGGCGCAGGCCCGCGAGGACGAGCAGCGCCCAGTCGGCGGCGCTGCCCTGCACGACGAAATTCCGGGTGAAGCGGCCGCGCGCCCGCGCCGCGGGGGTGCCGGTGAAACCGGCGAGGTCGTGCTCCGGGATGGCCGACAGGGGTGTGCAGGTGCGGCCCAGCCACGTGCGGACGAGGCGGCCTTCCGCGCCGGCGTCGGCCGCGTCGTCGACGTAGGCGACCGCGCGCGGGTACCGGCGGCGCAGGGCCGCCATGTGGGTGAGCGCGTCGCCGGAGGTCTGGCCGTAGATGGCGCCGAGCAGGGCGAGTTTCGCTTCGGACCGGTCGCCGCCGAGACCGCGCGCGGCCAGATCCGCGTACAGGTCATCGCTGCGGCTCGCCACGTCCATCAGGCCGGGGTCGCGGGAGACGGCGGCCAGGATGCGCGGCTCCATCTGGTCGGCGTCTGCGACCACGAGCGTCCAGCCGGGGTCCGCGCGGATCGCCTGCCTGATCACCTTCGGAATCTGCAGGGCGCCACCACCATTGGTGGTCCAGCGGCCGGTCACGGTCCCGCCGGGTAGGTATTCGGGCCGGAATCGGCCGCCGTGCACCCACTGGTCGAGCCAGGACCAGCCGTGCGCGGTGTACACGCGATACAGCGATTTGTAGGCGAGCAGCGGCGCGACGGCGGGATGGTCGACGCGCTCGAGTTCCCATTTCCGGGTGGAGGACAACACGATTCCCGCGCGAGCGAACGCCTTGACGATCTCGTTGGGCAGGTCGGCGCGCACCCGGACCCCGCCGAACGCGCGCGACACCTCGTCGGCCAGCTCGGCCATCCGCCGTGGTTCCCCGCCGGCGAATCGTTCGCCGAGCATGCCGTCCAGGAGTTCGCGGTGGATGTCGGCGCGCCACGGGATCCCGGCCCGCGACATCTCGGTCGCGACCAGCATGCCCGCCGATTCGGCGGCGAGCAGCAGCCGCATCCGGTCGGGATGTTCGGTCCGCGCCGTCCGGGCGAGCTGTCCCGCGTAGACGGCGAGCAGGGCGTCGAATTCGTCGACGCCGGGTGGCAGTGGGGCCGTGGCGGATTCGAACAGCGAGGGCTGGGTGTCGGCGGCGCGCAAGGGCGCATCGGGCGGCACGGGCAGGTTGTGCAGCCGGGCCCAGGCGGCCGCGAGCGAGCGCGGCTGACCGGATTGGCCCTCCTCGTAGCCGATCAGCAGGGACTCGGCGGCCTGGACGTCATAGCACCGGTCGACCCGGACGCCGGCGGCCAGCAGGGAGCGGTAGATCTCGGGCGTGGATCGCCATACCCACCGTTCGACCAGGGGGCGGGCCCGGATGGCCGCTACTGTCGACGGCTCCGTCTCGACGGGTCCGGCGGGTCTGCCGTCCGGGCCGAGCGGGCACAGGCGTGCGCCACCGTCGCCCGTCTCCGCCACCGCCCACCGCATGCCGTGAGTCTGGCAGCAGGGTCCGACACGACGGCCGCGCCGCGCGGACCCCGCCGTCCGCCCTCATGCCGAGGCCGGTGCCTTCGCTTCCGCGCCTTGCGGTTTCGCGGGCCACCAGACCTTGTCGCCCAGCAGCTCGAACAGCGCGGGCACCACGAGGGTCCGCACGACGAAGGTGTCGAGGAGGATGCCGACGCCGACGACGATGCCCAGCTGGGTGAGGGTGATCAACGGCAGCACACCCAGCACACAGAAGACCGCGGCCAGTACCGCACCGGCGCTGGTGATCACCGCGCCGGTCGAGGCGACCGCCCGGACCATGCCCTGCGTGGTGCCGTGCGTGGCCGCTTCCTCCCTGGCCCTGGTGACGAGGAAGATCGTGTAGTCGACGCCCAGCGCGACCAGGAACAGGAACCCGAACAGCGGGACATTGGTGTCGAGTGCGGGGAATCCGAAGACGGTGTCGCTGATCCAGCTGCCCGCGCCGAGGGCCGCGAGCGCGCTGAGCACCGTCACGCCGACCAGCAGCAGCGACGCGGGAACCGCCAGCAGCAGCACCAGCAGGACGAGCAGGACCACGGCCAGGATCAGGGGAATCACCAGCGCCTGGTCGCGGCGCGCGGCGTCCCGGATGTCGAGGGCCTCCGCGTCGGACCCACCGACCAGCGCTTCCGCGCCGGGAACGGCCCCGACCGCGGCCCTGATCCCCTCGACGGTGGTGAACGCTTCGGCCGAACCCGGCGCCGCGTCGAGGACGACCGACCACCGCGACCGATCCTCGTCGGTGCCGGTGCGGGTGGCCCCCGAGACGCCGTCCACACCGTCGAGCGCCGACTGCACGGCGGCGTCGGAGGCGGTGCGCGCGACCACCACGGCCGGGTCGGCGGCGCCGGACGGGAAGTGCGCCGCCATGGTCCGCAGCCCGTCGACGGATTCGGCTTCGACCCGGAACTGCTCGGTGCGGGAGAGCCCGATGTCGGTGATGAGGAGCCCGGTCGCGAAGACCACCAGCACCGCGCCCGCCGCGCCGGCGACGAGGGCGGGGCGGCGCACGACGCGTGCCGCCACCACGGCCCACATGCCGTGCTCGGCCGGATCGCGGCCGTCCGCGGCGGGCACAAACGGCCAGAAGACGCGGCGTCCGCACAGCGCGAGGGCGGGCGGCAGCGCGCAGAGCACGAAGATCAGGGCCACGACCAGCCCGGCGGCGGCGAACGCGCCGAGGCTGCGGGTGTTGGGCAGCGCCGCCAACAGCAGGGTCAGCAGCGCCACGACCACGGTGACATTGCTGGCGACGATGGCGGGTGCGGCATGGCGCACCGCGGCCCGCAGCGCCGCGCGATGATCGGCGTGACGATGCAGCTCGTCGCGGTAGCGCGACACCAGCAGCAGCGCGTAGTTGGTGCCCGCGCCGAACACCAGCACGCTGGTGATGCCGGAGGTCGAGCCGTCGAAGGTGAGGCCGGTGAGCTGGGCGAGCGCGGTGCCGACACTGGTGGCGACCCGGTCGGCCAGGCCGACGACGGTCAGCGGGACCAGCCACAGCACCGGCGACCGGTAGGTGAGGATCAGCAGCGCCATCACCACCAGCGCGGTCACGATCAGCAGCAGCGTGTTGGCGCCGGAGAACGAGTTGGCGATGTCGGCGCCGAAGGCGGGCCCGCCGGTCACCTGCACGCGCAACGGCTCCGGCAGGTCGGTGGTCACGGCGGTGCGCACCTCGTCGATCCGATCGGTGAGCGCGAACCCGTTGAGGTCGGCCGGCACCGGGACCGGAGCCAGCGCGGCGCGGCCGTCCGGCGCCGGGACCAGGCTGTTCGCCGCCACCCCGGCGCGCACCAGCGCGGCATCGAGTGCCGCGAGATTCGCCGGGGTCAACGCGCCGTCGTCGGTCCGGGTGGCCACCGCGATGGCCGCCGCCTCCCCCGCGCCGGGGAACCGCGCCAGCGCCGCGGCCGCCCTGGCGGACTCCGACGTCGACGGCAACGACACCGGCGCTCGACCGGCGCTGTCGTTGCTGCCCGCCAGCCCCATGACGGCCACCGCAGCCGCCACCACGGCCAGCAGCAACACCCACGATCGCCGCCCGGTGACCAGCCGGGCGAACCGGTCCCAGCCCTGTTGCTCGTTCGCTCCCATCACGGACCGTACTATTTCAGAAACTTAACTACCTGGCAATGTCGACCGACCCCGGGCGGCTAAGCTCGCAGCCGGACCGAGAGGAGACAGCGCGTGGACGAACACACCGCGAACATCGATCCCGCCCTCGACCGAGCGGGGCTGGAGACCGAGATCGCGCGGGATCTGCGTGCGCTCACCGCGATCTCCGAGCAGATCGGGCATGTTTTCGCGCGCTCGAACAGCTTGCGGCCCAACGATTTCCGCGCCCTGATGCACGTCGCGACCGCCGAGGCCGAAGGCGCGCCGGTGACGGCGGGGCAGTTGAGCAGGCTCATGGGCGTCTCCGCGCCCGCCGTCACCTATCTCGTCGAGCGGATGATCGAATCCGGCCACCTCGAGCGGGTGCCCGACGAGACCGACCGCCGGCGCGTCCATCTCGGCTACACCGACCACGGGATGTCCGTGGCGGCCGGCTTCTTCGGTCCGCTCAGCGCGCGCACCAGGGCCGCGCTCGCGGAGCTGCCCGACAGCGACCTGGCCGCGGCCCATCGCGTCTTCGTCGGGATCACCTCCGCGTTGCGCGAGTTCTACGGCGAGCTGCCGGGACAGACCGCCGGCTGACCGCGCGCCGGCGAGATCGCTTGCCGCACACCTCGGCGACGACAGCGCGGGCAGCGTGCGGAGAGCCCTGGCGTCGAGGCGATCGTCGCAGAGCTCGGCCGGCACACTGTCCCGCAAGCCACCGCCGGGCGCCCCGGCCGCTCGTGGCGGGAGGCCACTGCGGCGTCAGTCCGTCGAGGCGGTGGCGGAGGCGCCGCTTCGGACGCGTTCCGCCGCGGCGATGGTGGCGGCGCCGAGGTCGGCGAGCGCCGCACTCGACAGCCGCGAATCCGGACAGGAGACCACGGAGGCGATGACCGCACCGCGCTCGTCGCGGATCGGTGCCGCCACGGTGACCACGGCGTTCTCCGGCCCTAGCTCCTCGGGCAGATAGTCGATGGTGATGAGCTCGGTGATCACCGACCCGAGCTGGGCCCGCAGCGCCTCGGTGATCGGCGAATTGCGCAGGCCCGCGAGGACTTCCAGCATCGGCGTCGAGTCGTCGACGAGGCGCTCGACCGAGTAGCCGCGCGTACGGATCTCGGCGAGGACGCGCGCGAGCCGGTCCCGGTGCGCCGGGTCGGCGGTGGCGAGCCAGGCGCGCTGTGCCACCTCCGGCTCCCAGGCGATGAACTCACGGCAGACCGGCGGCGCGAGCGGCAGCCGCCGGCCCGCGCGGATCCAGCCGGCCGAGGGCTCCCCCACCACCTCGGTGACGACGATGCTGTCGCCGTCGCGTTCGGCCAGGAACACGGGGTGGCCGGTGCGGTCGGCGAGCGCGCGCAGGTGGGGCGCGGCGGTGCGGCGCAGCGGGAACGCGGCTTCGGCGCGGCGGGCCACGGCCAGCAGCCGCAGGCCGATGCCGTAGCAGCCGTCGTCGTCGCGGACGGTCCAGCCGTCGGCGGTGAGCTGGGTGAGCACCGCGTGCGCGGTGGCCCTCGACAGTCCCGCCTCGCGCACGATGCGTGCCAGCGACAGCCGGTCGGTGGCGTGCCGCGCGAGAAGTTCCAGCACTTTCACGACCCGCTGCGTCGGCGGGGAGGCCACGCCGACGACGGAATCTGCGCTCACCTCTTGACCGGCGTCGGCGGCCGGGCTTATCGTCGGCGTCACAATATCGAACGATAGCGTCGAATATTCGACAACGCAAGCCCGGGTCGATCATCGGCCCGGCGCCGCGACACAACGAAGTGGGTGAACAGTGCAGACGGGGTACGAGCTGTCGCACCTGGCGGCCTTGGAGGCCGAATCGGTGCACATCTTCCGGGAGGTGGCGGCCACGTTCGAGCGACCGGTGCTGCTGTTCTCCGGCGGCAAGGACTCGGCGGTGCTGCTGCACCTGGCGCGGCGGGCCTTCTGGCCGGCGCCGCTGCCGTTTCCCCTGCTCCATGTGGACACCGGCCACAATTTCGAGGAGGTCATCGACTTCCGTGACCGGACCGCCGACCGCACCGGCGCCCGGCTGCTGGTCGCGCGGGTCCAGGACGACATCGACGCGGGCCGCTCGGTGGAGCGCCCGGGCGGCACCCGGAATCCACTGCAGACGACCACTCTGCTGCGCGCCATCGGCGAGCACCGGTTCGACGCGGTGTTCGGCGGCGCCCGCCGCGACGAGGAGAAGGCCAGGGCCAAGGAGCGGGTGTTCAGTTTCCGCAACGCCTTCGGCGAATGGGATCCGCGGGCGCAGCGCCCCGAGGTCTGGAACCTCTACAACGGACGGCACCAGAAGGGCGAGCACATCCGCGTGTTCCCGCTGTCGAACTGGACCGAGCTCGACATCTGGGAGTACATCGACCGCGAGGCCGTCGAGCTGCCCACCCTGTACTACGCGCACCGGCGCTGCGTCGTCGAGCGCGACGGCATGTTGTTGTCGGTGGGCCCGTTCCTGACTCCCGAACCCGGCGAGACCACCGTCGAGGCCACCGTGCGCTTCCGCACGGTCGGCGACGCGACCTGCACCGGTTGCGTCGAGAGCGGGGCCGACACGGCGGCGAAGGTGATCGCCGAGACCGCGGCCACCCGGCTCACCGAACGTGGCGCCACCAGGGCCGACGACCGGATCTCCGAGACCGGCATGGAAGACCGCAAGCGAGAGGGCTACTTCTGATGAGCCGCAATCTGTTGCGCCTGGCGACCGCCGGCAGCGTGGACGACGGCAAGTCGACGCTCATCGGCAGGCTGCTCTACGACTCCAAGTCGCTGTTCGACGACCAGCTCGCCGCCATCGAGCGGGTGAGCACCGAACGCGGGGGCGCCGCGGCCGATCTCGCCCTGGTGACCGACGGGCTGCGCGCCGAACGGGAGCAGGGCATCACCATCGATGTCGCCTACCGCTACGTGACGACGCCGCGGCGCAAGTTCGTCATCGCCGACACCCCCGGCCACGTGCAGTACACCCGCAACATGGTCACCGGCGCCTCGACGGCCGACCTGGCGCTGATCCTGGTCGACGCGCGCACCGGAGTGTGCGAGCAGACCCGCAGGCACGCCTTCCTGGCCACCCTGCTCGGGGTGCCGCACCTGGTGGTGTGCGTGAACAAGATGGACCTGGTCGACTGGTCGCAGGAGCGGTTCGAGGAGATCCGCGCCGAATTCGCCGCCTTCGCCGCGAAATTGACCGTCGGCGATCTGAGTTTCGTGCCGGTCTCGGCGCTGCTCGGCGACAATGTGGTCGAGCCGTCGGCGCACATGCCCTGGTATCCCGGGCCGCCGCTGCTGCGCCACCTCGAGGACGTGCACATCGCCTCGGACCGCAACCTCATCGACGCGCGACTGCCGATCCAGTACGTCATCCGGGCCCAGCAGGGTCTCGATCACCGCAGCTACGCGGGCACCGTCGCGGGCGGCATCTTCAAACCGGGTGACGAGGTGGTGGTCCTGCCCGCCGGCCACGCCTCGCGGGTCCGCGAGATCTGGGGCCCCGGCGGCACCAAGGTCGACGAGGCGTTCACCGGGATGGCTGTGTCGCTCACCCTCGACGACGAGATCGACGTGGGCCGTGGCGATCTGCTGGCGCGGCCCGGCAACCGCCCGCAGATCGGGGCCGAACTGGACGCGATGGTGTGCTGGTTCTCCGAGACCACGCACCTGCGGGCCGGGGCACGGTATCTCGTCCGGACCGCGGCGCAGATCTCGGGCGCCGAGGTGATCGGCATCGACTACCAGCTCGATGTCAACACGCTGCACCGCATCGAGGACGCGGAGTCGTTGTCGCTCAACGACATCGCCCGGGTGCGGCTGCGCAGCAGGCAGCCGCTGCTGTTCGACCCGTACCGGGAGAACCGGCGCACGGGCAGCTTCATCCTCATCGACCCGGTCACCGACCAGACGGTCGCCGCGGGCATGATCACCGGCCGCGACACGGGCGCGCACCGCGAGCAGGTGTCGGTGGTGTGGCACCGCTCGGCGGTGACCCGCGAGGACCGCGCGCATGCCGGCGCCACGATCTGGCTGACGGGACTGTCGGGGTCGGGGAAGTCGACCGTGGCGGTGGAGGTGGAGCGTCAGCTGGTCGCGGCGGGACGCGCCGCGTATCTGCTCGACGGCGACAATCTGCGCCACGGCCTCAACGCGGGACTCGGCTTCTCCCCCGCCGACCGGGACGAGAACGTGCGCCGGGTCGCCGAGGTGGCCGCGCTGTTCGCCGACTCGGGCGCCATCGCCATCGTGTCGGTGATCAGTCCCTTCGCCGCGCAGCGGGATCGCGCCCGCACCACGCACACCGAGCGCGCGCTGCCGTTTCACGAGGTGTTCGTCGACACCCCGCTGACCGAATGCGAACGCCGCGACCCCAAGGGCCTCTACGCCAAGGCGCGCGCCGGCGAGCTGCCCGGCTTCACCGGCATCGGCTCGCCGTACGAGCGGCCGGAGCGGCCCGATCTCGTCATCACCCCCGACCTCGGCTCCCCCGCCGAGATCGCCGCCCACATCCTCCGAGAGCTAGGAATCGCAGACCGTTGACCCACTCCAGTACCGCCACCGAGGCCGGCAGCACCGCGCCGCCGGATTCGCTCACCGCGCCGTTCACCGCCGCGGTCGCCCAGGCCGAAAGGCTCATCGCCGGCGCGGAATTCGTGCGTGACGAGGCCGACCTCGCCGAGGGCTACGACTACCTCGCGGCCAGTGTCGCCGCCTGCCTGCGGCTCTCGGGCGCGCACGGCACCAGTCACCCGTACTTCGTCTCCTCCACCGGGCCCTACGCCAAGATGGGCCTGGACAATCCGGACACCCTCTACTACCACGCGAACATCGAGCCCGGCGCCGAGTATCTCGTGACCGGAGTACGCGGCAGCACTGTCGACCTCAGTTTTCAGGTACTCAAGGGCGATTACACCGCGACCGACGTCCCTGGCGGGGAGGACGCCTTCGACGACCGGCGGATCACGATCGCCGAGGACGGCAGCTTCGCGCTCCGGTTCGGGCCGCCGAAGCCCGACCCCGAGCCCGGCTACTTCGCCCTCGGCGAGGGCGCGTCGATGCTCGCGGTCCGCGAGGTCTACAGCGACTGGACCGAACGCAAGGGCTCGATCCGGATCGAACGGGTCGACACCGTCGGCACGGCGCCGGTCGCACCGGATCTGGCGCGGATGCGCAAACGCTACGGCGCCGCGGCGAAGATGCTGCTCACCCGGGTGCACACCTGGTTCAACTTCCCGAAGTGGTTCTACCTGGACCTGCCGGTGAACACGCTCACCGCGCCGCGGCTGACCCCGGGCGGGCTCAGCACCCAGTACTCCTCGGTCGGGCATTTCGACCTGGCCGACGACCAGGCACTGGTGATCACGGTGCCGAAATCGGACGCCCCGTACCAGGGTTTCCAGCTGGGCAGTCTCTGGTACATCTCGCTCGACTACGTCAACCATCAGACCAGCCTCAATCACGCGCAGGCCCAGGTGGATCCGGACGGGATGATCCGCATGGTGGTGAGCAAGGCCGACCCCGGCATCACGAACTGGATCGAGACCACCGGCCGCACCCGCGGAATCCTGCAGTTCCGGTGGCAGCGCACCGACCGGCCGATGACCGAGGCCGAAGGGCCGACCGTGGCCGTGGTGCCGATCGGCGAGGTCGCGCGACACCTTCCCCATATCGAGGACAACCGGATCGACGCCGCCGCCTGGCGCGAACGGATCGCGGCCCGGCAGCGGGCCTTCGCGGAGAGGATGCTCGGATGAGCGGCGCATTGCTGGACGGCAAGGTCGTGGTGGTGTCGGGTGTCGGTCCCGGCCTCGGCCGGTCCATCTGTCTCGAGGCCGCGGCCGCCGGGGCGACCGTCGTGCTCGCGGCACGCACCGAATCGCGGCTGCTCGAGGTCGCCGCGGAGATCGAGGGCGCCGGGGGCGCGACACTGTGCGTGCCCACCGACATCACCGACTCGGCGGCCGTGGAGAACCTGGTGGCGCAGACCCTGGAGACGTTCGGCCGGGTCGACGCGCTGGTGAACAACGCCTTCTCGATGCCGTCGATGAAGCCGCTGGACCGCACCGATTTCGACCACATCCGGTCGAGTCTGGACATGACGGTGCTGGGCGGACTGCGGATGACGCAGGCGTTCACACCGGCCCTGGCCGAGGCCAAAGGCGCTGTGGTGATGATCAATTCGATGGTGGTGCGCCATTCCGAACCGCGCTACGGCAGCTACAAGCTCACCAAGGCGGCGCTGCTGGCCATGTCGCAGACCCTGGCCACCGAACTCGGCGCCAAGGGTGTGCGGGTCAACAGCGTGCTGCCCGGCTACATCTGGACCGATCAGTTGAAGTGGTATTTCGGCGAGGTCGCCAAGAAGTACGGCATCACCGTCGAACAGGTCTATGAGCAGACGGCGTCGAAATCGGACCTGAAGCGGTTGCCCGAACCCGACGAGATCGCCCGCGCCGTGGTGTTTCTCGCCTCGGCATGGTCCTCGGCGATCACCGGCCAGACCCTCGACGTCAACTGCGGCGAATACCACAACTAGGAGCTTTCGCGATGACCGTGCGTACCGATGTCGGCACCGTGGCCGACCTGCACGCCTCAGCCACCAAACTCACCGGGCTCACCGATTTCGGGGCCGACGACTACACCGAGGCGCTGCAGATCCTGCTCGACTCGTATCGCGAGGAGGCCGGGCTCACCGAGCTCGGTTCGAAGATGTCGCGCTTCTTCCTGCGCGGCACCCTCGTGGCCCGCGCGCTGAGCGAGGCCGCGTGGGCGGCCAACCCCGGCTATGTCGACACCCCGGTCACCCGGCCGATTTTCGTCACCGGGTTGCCGAGGACCGGCACCACGGCGTTGCATCGCCTGCTGGCCGCCGATCCGGGTCATCAGGGCCTGGAGATGTGGTTGACCGAATTCCCGCAGCCGCGTCCGCCGCGGGAATCCTGGGCCGCGAACCCGGCGTATCAGCAGATCGACGCGGGGTTGCGGCAGCACCACGTGCAGAATCCGGAATTCATGGGGCTGCACTACATGAGCGCGGCCGATGTGGAGGAGTGCTGGCAGCTGCTGCGCCAGTCGGGAACGTCGCACTCGTATGAATGCCTGGCCTACGTGCCGGGGTATTCGCAGTGGCTGGCCCAGCAGGACTGGACGCCCGCCTACGCTCGGCACCGCCGCAATCTGCAGCTGATCGGGATGAACGACGATCGCCGGTGGGTTCTGAAGAACCCCAGTCATCTGTTCAATCTGGACGCTCTGCTCGCGGTCTACCCGGACGCGGTGGTGATCCAGACCCACCGCGATCCCGCCACGATCATCCCGTCGGTGTGCAGCCTCAACGAGCACGCGACCCGCGGCTGGTCGACCGTGTTCACCGGCGAGACCATCGGCCGCACCCAGCTCGACCTGTGGGCGCGCGGTCTCGCGGAGTTCACCGCGGCGCGGGCGCGGCACCCCGAGGCGACGTTCCTCGACATCGAGTTCGACGACCTGCGCGCCGATCCGTTCGCCGTGGTCGCCGGGATCTACGACCGCATCGGGGCCGAGTTCAGCGAGGGGGCGCGCGCCGCCATCGCTGCCCTCGACGCCGAGAGCCGGACGGGCGATCGCAAACCGACGCACCGGTATTCGCTGGCGGACTATGGGTTGACCGAGGAGATGGTCGCCGAACGATTCGCCTGAGTGTGGTCGATCGGTCCGGCCCCGGGCCGGGCCGATCGTGCCTCGACTAGACCCGTTCGAGCGGGCGGTGCGGACCCTCGGGCCGCTCGACGGTGATGGCGTCGTCCGGCCGCACCGGGCCACCCGCCACGACGACACCCATGATCCCGGCCTTGCGGATCACCTGGCCTTCGTCGTCGCGGTAGGCCACCCGGCTCAGCAGGCCCGCCCGGAACATGTCGATCTGCAGGCACGGATTGCGCAGCCCGGTCACCTCGACCACGGCCTCCGGGCCGATCCGCAGGAGTGTCCCGACCGAGAGCCCCAGCAGGTCGAGTCCGGCGGTCGTGATGTTCTCGCCGAGTTGTCCCGGCGCCACGTCGAAGCCGTGTCCGGCGAGCTCGTCGAACAGTTCGCGCTGCATCAGGTGCACCTGGCGCAGGTTCGGCTGCGTGGGATCCTGCGCGACCCGGGACCGGTGTTTCACCGTCACGCCCGCGTGGGCGTCGCCCTCGACGCCCAGCCCCGCCAGCAACCGGATCCCGTCCCGCCGTTCCTTGGTGAACGTGTGCGCACCGCTACTGCTGACCGCGACCACCGTGCCGCCCATCGCATGCCTTCCCCTGCCTCGAATCCCGTACCGGCCCAGCGTAGTCCGCGAGCCGACCGGCCGCCGCAGGCTCCTGTCAGTAGCCGGCCGACAGAATGCTGGGATTCGCCCGCGCCGGTGATTCCCGACGGGGCAGTTCCGAGCGAACTGTTCGCTCGGGACTTCCGGTGTCAGCTCGGCACCCGTGGTCGGCGGGAGATCCGCGGAGCCGCTGACCGTGTTCACTCCGGGGTGGTGGCGGGCTCGAGGGCGAGAGGTGTTGTGGTGGTGTGCCATCGTCCGTCGGGATAGGTGATGTAGAGGGGGCCCAGGTTGCAGGGGTTCAGGCAGCCGGTGGCGGTGATGAGTGCATCGGGGTGGTCGCGGCGCAGGGTGCGGTGGAGGGCGGCGGCGCCGTAGACGGTGCAGCGGGGGCCGCGGCAGACCAGGATGTGTTGGGTGTGGTCGGGGATGTGGGACCAGGCCGGGCTGCGGAAGGCGCGGGGGCTCGCGGTGACCGGCGTGCCGATCTCGTCCAGACGGGCGCGGATCAGGTCCGCGAAATCCGCGGTGGTGTCCAGGCTTTCGGTGACGCGGATGTCGAGGGCGGTGGTGCGGGTTTCGCGCCAGTTGGCGACGGCGCGGGCGATCCAGGTCTCCAGGTAGCGGTCGCGGGGAACGGCGAGAGGGATCAGGGTGACCGGGAGGTCGTCCGCCGCGGCGCCGTCGAGGGCGTCGTGGATCGTCGGCTCGCCCTGGTCGAGCAGGGCATAGCCGATGCCGCAGGCCTCGGCGAGCGCCGCGACGGCGGCTACGTCGACGCCCGAAGGCGTGGGACGGGCGACGAGGACGTGGCGGCGGGTCATGCGGCACGCACCGAGCGGGCGGCCGGGACGACCAGGGGTGTGCCGGTCATCGGGTCCTCGATCACGGCGCAGGTGACGCCGAAGACGTCGGCGACCAGGTCGGGGCGCACTATCTCGGCGGGCGGGCCCTGGGCGACGACCCGGCCGTCCTTCACCGCGACCAGGTGGTCGGCGTAGCGCGCCGCCAGATTCAGGTCGTGCAGCACGGCGATGATGGTGCGCGGCAACAGGTTCCGCAGTACATCGAGGATGTCGAGCTGATGCGCCAGGTCGAGGAAGGTGGTCGGTTCGTCCAGCAGCATCACCTCCGGTTCCTGCGCGATCGCCAGGGCGAGCCAGACCCGCTGCTTCTGCCCGCCGGAGAGCTGGTCGACGGTGCGGTCGACGAGGTCGAGCGTGTCGGTCAGCGTCAGGGCGGTACGGACCGCGGTCTCGTCGGCGGCCGACCACTGCCGGAACCAGCGTTGATGCGGGTGACGGCCGCGACCGACGAGTTCGCCGACGGTGATGCCGTCGGGCGCCACGGGCTGCTGCGGCAGCATCCCGAGGCGCCGCGCCACCGTCCGCGCGGGGCTGGTCGTGAGGTCGGCGCCGTCGAGCAGGATCGTCCCGGCGCTCGGCGGGATCAACCGGGCCAGCCCGCGCAGCAGTGTCGACTTGCCGCAGCCGTTGCGGCCGACGATGACGGTGAGCGCGCCGGCGGGGAAGTCGACGGTGGCGTCGGTGACGATCGTGGTGTCGCCGTAGGCGAGGGCGAGGTTCGCGGTGGTGAGATGGGCGGTCATCCAGCGTGTCCGATCCGGGTTGCGCGGGCGAGGAGATACAGCAGAACGGGGGCGCCCAGCAGGGCGGTGACCACGCCGACGGGCAGCTCGGCGGGGAACAGGCGCCGCGCGGCCAGGTCGGCGGTGACCACCAGCAGAGCGCCCGTGGTGGCGGCGGGGACCAGTCCCGCGCCGCGTTCGGCGAGCAGCCGACGCACGATCTGCGGGGCGACCAGCGCGATGAACGCGATGGGTCCGGCCGCCGCCGTGGCCAGGGCGGCGGCCACCGCGGCGAGGGCGACCAGGGTGGTGCGGTGCGGACCGCGGCGTCCCGCCAGGGAATTGGCAAGTTCGTCGCCCAGCTCGAGCAGCGGCAGGGAGCGAGCGAGGACCAGCAGCGCGGGCACGACGACGACCAGCGCGGCGACGGCGAACCCCACATGCGTCCAGTCCCGGTTGGCGAGGCTGCCGGTGAGCCACAGCGCGGCCGCGTGCGCCTGGTAGACATTCGCCGTGGTCAGCACGTAGGAGGTGGCCGCGGTGAGCATCGCCGTGACCCCGATGCCGACGAGAACGAGGCGGTACCCGTCGAGACCGTCCTTGCTCGCCACCACGACGATCAGGGCCATGGCCACGGCGGCTCCGGCCATCGCGCCGCCGACGAGCGCCAGGCCCGCGCCGCCCAGCAGCACACTCACCACCAGCGCGCCGAGGGAGGCGCCGGCATTGATGCCGATGATCTCCGGGCTCACCAGCGGATTGGTCGCGATCCGCTGCAGGATCGCGCCGGCGAGCGCGAACGCGGCGCCCACGCCCAACCCGGTGAGAGCCCGGGGCAGCCGGTCGGCGACGATCACGTCGTACTCGATGCGGGTGCCACCGCCGCCGAGCACGCGCAGCACGTCACCGGTGGAGACCGGATAGTGGCCGACGGTGAGCGAGTAGCCCGCCACGGCCACCGCGGTCGCGGCGAGCAGCACCGTCAGCAGCAGTGATCGCCGCTGCACCCGGAGCACGACACGGCGACCCGGCGAGCGGATCAGGAGGGTGCCGTCGGGCAGCACCCGAGGTTCGGTACCGGTCACAGCGTCGCCACCCGCCTGGTGCGCACCAGGTAGAGGAAGAACGGCGCACCCGCGAACGCGGTGACGATGCCGACCTGGATCTCCATCGGCCGGGCGACCACGCGGCCCAGGATGTCGGCCAGCAGCAGCAGGGTCGGCCCGAGCACCGCCGACCACACCACCAACCACCGGTAGTCCTGGCCCGCACAGAAGCGCGCGAGATGCGGAACGACCAGGCCGAGGAACGCGAGGGGGCCTGCGATCGCCACCGCGCCGCCCGCGAGCAGGACGACGCTCAGCGCGCCGACGGCGCGCACCGCGACCAGCCGCGTTCCGAGCGTGCGCGCCATGTCGTCGCCCATGGCGATCGCGTTCAGCGACCGCGCCACCGAACCGGCCAGCACCGCGCCGAGCACGATGAACGGGGCTACGCCCCAGACGGATTCGGCGTCGGCACGTGCCAGCGAGCCGACCACCCAGAAGCGGAAGTTCTCGAAGGTCGTGCGGTCCAGCAGCGTGACGGCGGTGGTGATCGCGCCGCACAGCGCGGCGAACGCCGCGCCGGCCAATGCCAGCTTCACCGGTGTCGCACCGCCGAAACCCAGGGAGCCCAGCGTGTACACGAACAACGCGGCGACCGCGGCGCCGAGGAAGGCGAACCAGACATAGCCCGACGCCGAGGCCACCCCGAGCCCACCCATGGCCAGCACGATCGCCAGCGCGGCGCCCGCGTTGATGCCGAGCAGTCCCGGACCGGCCAGCGGATTGCGGGTCAGTCCCTGCATGATCGCGCCCGCCAGCGCGAACGCCAGCCCGGCGAGGACACCGGCGACGGTGCGCGGCAGCCGGATGTAGCGCACGATCCGGTCGGTGTCGGAGCCGGTGAAATCGGTGAACGCCGCGATCGCCTGGTCCGGGGACAGGGCGTGGGCGCCGATCAGGATTGAGGCGGCACAGGCGACGGCCAGCGCGGCACCGGCCACGAGCAGGCCGGTGCCGCGAACGGCGGGCGTCACCGTCCGAACAGCTCGGGATGGATCAGCGCGGCGACCAGTTCGGTCGCGTGCGCGATCCGGACGCCTGCGGCCCGGTCGGCGAACAGGAACGGGTGCACCGCGCCCGACCGCACGGCGGTCAGGTTCGCGAAGGCCGGGTTCCCGACCAGCTTGTCGACCTGGGGTCGCGCGTCGTCGCGGGTGTAGGTCGCCTTGCAGCACTGGCTGGTCAGGATGATGTCGGGATCGCGGGCGATGAGTTCCTCGGCGCCGATGGCCACGTTGCGGCGCGCGGTCAGGTCGGCGAAGGCGTTGGTCCCGCCTGCCGCCTCGATGATCTGGGTGATGAAGTCGAGGCCGCCTGCCACCTGGTAGGACCCGTCGTCCTTGGGTGTGACCACCGCGACCCTGGGCCGTGGCGCGGTGCCGGTCTTCGCGCGCACCGTGTCGATCCGCGCACCGAGCTGGGCGACCACGGCGTCGGCGCGGTCGGCCACGCCCCAGAGGGCGCCGAGGTCGCGCAGGTCGGCGTAGACGTTCTCGAAGCGCACGGTCTTCGGGTCGATCGCCTCGTCGGCCAGGCCGTCGGCGCTCGGGCACAGCGGGCTCAGCACCCACGTCCGAATGCCAAGCTCCCCCAAGCCCGCTCGGGTGCCGACGCTCTGCTGGGCCGACTTCGCGAACACCCCGTTGAACCCGGACAGCACGAAGTCCGGGTTCTCCGCGAGCAGTTCGTCGCGGCTCGGCAGCTTCTCGGCATAGGCCGACTTCGCCTGCGCCTCCCGGTATTCCGGCAGCACCGCGGCGTCGAGGAACGCCGTGCCGACGAGCCGGTCGGTGACGCCGAGCGCGTGCGCGATCTCGATGGCGGGCTGATAGGCGGCGTAGATCCGCCGGGGTGGTTCCGGGACGCTCACCTCCAGCCCGCAGTTGGCGCGGGTGACGGCGTCGGCGCCGTTCGCTTCCGGAACGGGTGGCGCCGCGCACCCGGTGATGACGATCGCGCAGGCGATCAGCGCGACGCCGCGTAGGCGCGCGAAAACAGACGGAGTCAAGGTGCCGGCCTTCCAGGTCCTCGTGGAATGGGTACTACGTGGCCGTGGCCGGTCTCCTGGCTGACGGGATTGACGCGGCGGATCCACCTTCCCAGGGCACATGTGCCCCAGTGGCTCCGGACGACGGTCTGTCGTCCGGAACGATCCGTCGCTCCCGATCACAGTGGCGAGGGCCGCACCGGTTTCGCACCGATTTCCCGAACACCACGGCTGGCCGGACTGTACCAAGATCGGCGGCGGCGGTGCGCGCCCGCCCCGATCCGGCTCACCGCCGCGCGAAGCCGGCGTACCAGGACAGCAGGTCCGGGTCGTCGACGGCGCTCGGGTCGACGACGCTGCCGGGATCGGCGCCCTGGAGCAGCTTCTTGATCGGGACCTCGAGTTTCTTCCCGGTACGGGTGCGGGGAATTCCCGGCGCCGCGATGATCTCGTCGGGCACGTGGCGCGGCGAGGTGCGGGTCCGGATCGTGTCGCACAGGCGTGCGCGCAACGCGTCGGTCAGTGCGACGCCGGGCGCCAGGACGACGAACAACGGCATCCAGTAGCCGCCGTCGGGCTGTTCGGCGCCGACCACGAGGGAGTCGGTGATCTCCGGCAGCGGGTCGACGGCCTGATAGATGTCGGCGCTGCCCATCCGGATGCCGTGCCGGTTGAGGGTGGAGTCCGAGCGGCCGTGCACGACGACGCTGCCGCGTTCGGTGACGGTGATCCAGTCACCGTGGCGCCACACGCCCGGGTGGTCCGCGAAATAGGCCGCGCGATACCGGGATCCGTCGTGATCGCGCCAGAAGCCGACCGGCATGGACGGCATCGGCGCGGTGACGACGAGTTCCCCGACCGCGTTCCGGACCGGTGCGCCCGCGTCGTCCCAGGCCGCGAGCGCGACACCGAGGTACGGCGCGGACAGCTCCCCTGGCCAGACGGGCACCGTCGGCGCGCCGCCCGCGAAGGCCGACACCACATCGGTGCCGCCACTGATCGAGGCCACCGGGATGTGCGCGCCGACGCTGTCGCGCAACCACAGCGAGGACGCCGCGGGGAACGCCGAGCCGGTGACCCCGATCAGGCGCAGCGCCGACAGGTCGTGGTCGCGGCCCGGCACCGCGCCGGCCTTCATGCAGGCCTGGACATAGCCAGGGCTGGTGCCGAGAACCGTCACCCGCACGCGGGCGGCGATGTCCCACAGCGCATCCGGGGCCGGCGCCGCCGGGCTGCCCGGATAGCAGACGATGGTCGCGCCCACCAGCAGCCCGGCGACCTGGAAGTTCCACATCATCCAGCTCGGGCTGGTGTACCAGAAGAAGGTGTCGTCCCGGCCGAGGTCGGTCTGCAGCGCGAGCGCTTTGAGGTGTTCCAGCAGGACGCCGCCGTGCCCGTGCACGATGCCCTTCGGCAGCCCGGTGGTCCCCGACGAGTACAGCACCCACAGCGGGTGATCGAAGTCGACCCGCTCCGGCACGAGCGGCTCCGATGCCGGCTCGCTCGCCTGCGCCCAGTCGAGCGCGTCCGCCACCACTTCGCCGAGCCGGGAGACCACCACGGTGGCGCGCAAGCCCGGCAGCGCGGCCCGCAGCGCCTCGATCTCGGCGCGACGGGAGTGCCGTTTGCCGCCGAACCGATAGCCGTCGGCGGTCACCAGGACCACCGGGTCGAGCTGGCCCAGCCGGTCCAGCGCGGCCGCGGCCGTGTAGTCCTGGCCGCAGGCGCTCCAGATCGCGCCCAGGCTCGCGGTCGCCAGGAAGGCGATCACGGCCTCGGCGATGTTCGGCAGGTAGCCGACGACCCGATCGCCCGGCCCGACCCCCGCCGCGCGCAGGGTCCGCGCGAATCCGGCTGCCCGGCCGAGCATCTCGGCCCAGGACAGCTCGGTGACCGCGCCGTCCTCCTCGACCGACACGATCGCGGGCCGGTCGGTGCGGGCCTGCGCGAGCACGCGCTCAACGTAATTGAGCCGTGCGCCGGGAAACCAGGACGCCCCCGGCATCTCGCGGCGGGCGAGGACCACCGGTGGCCGCTCCCCCAGCCCGAACCAGTCCCAGACCGCGCCCCAGAACCCGGCCACGTCGTCGACGGACCATTGCCACAGGGCGCGGTAGTCCGGCAGCGTGACCGCGTGCCGCTCGGCGACGAACCGCGCGAAGTCGGTGATGCGCGCCCGCGCGATGTCCTCGGTGGCCGGCACCCACTGCGGCGTCGCGGTCTCGCCGGTCATCGGGCGCTCCACCCCCCGTCCATGACGTACGAGGTTCCGGTGACCATGCCCGCCTGGTCGCCCGCCAGCCAGCCGACCAGCGCGGCGACCTCCGCGGGCTCGATCAGCCGTTTGATCGCGCTCTCGGTGAGCAGCACCTTCTCGACCACGTCCCGTTCGGGGATGCCGTGGGCCGCCGCCTGGTCGGCGATCTGCTTGTCCACCAGCGGTGTTCGCACGTAGCCGGGGTTCACGCAGTTGCTGGTGACCCCGTGCAGGCCGCCCTCGAGCGCCGTCACCTTCGACAGCCCTTCCAGCGCGTGCTTGGCCGTCACATAGGCCACCTTGTAGGCCGACGCGCGCAGGCCGTGGACCGACGAGACGTTCACGATCCGGCCGAATCCGCGGGCGTACATGTGCGGAAGGGCGGCGCGGATCAGCAGGAACGGCGCCTCCACCATCAGGGTCTGCATGCGCCGGAACTGTTCCGGGGAGAACTGCTCGATCGGGCTCACCGACTGCACACCGGCGTTGTTCACCAGAATGTCCACCGCCAGTGTGCGTTCGGCGAGCGCGTCGACGTCGAGCAGATCGACCGCCCACGCGTGGCCGCCGATCTCGGCGGCGACGGATTTCGCGCCGATCTCGTCGATGTCGGCGACGGTCACCTCCGCGCCGCGCGCGGCCAGCTCGCGGGCGCACGCGGCGCCGATCCCGCCGGCCGCGCCGGTGACCAGCGCCGTGCGTCCGATCAGGTCGGTCATGCGGTCACGACCTTGGCCGTCGCGGGTGCGTCCGCGGTCGCCGACTCCGCGGCGTCGGCGGCGTCGAGGGACTCGAGGTCGATGCCCTTGGTCTCCTTGGCGCAGAGCACCGCGACCGCGGTGACGGCCGCCGCGACCGCCAGGTACACCGCGATCGGGACCGAGGAACCGTAGGAGTCGAGCAGCTTGACCGCGATGATCGGCGCGAGCGAGCCCGCCACGATCGAGGTGACCTGATAGCCCAGGGACACACCGGAATACCGCATGCGGGTCGGGAACATCTCCGCCATGATCGCGGGCTGACCGGCGTACATCAGGCCGTGGAAGACCAGGCCGACGATGATCGCCGCCAGGATCAGCGCGCTGTTGGCGGTGTCCATCATCGGGAACGCGAAGAAGCCCCAGGTGGCGGCCGCCAAGGCACCCGCCAGGTACACCGGGCGCCTGCCGAACCGGTCACCGAGGCGCCCGGCCAGCGGGATCACCCCCATGTGCACGGCGTGCGCGGCCAGCAGCCACCACAGGATCGTGGTGGTGTTCGCCTCCACGTGCACCTTCAGATAGGTGATGGAGAAGGTGACCACCAGGTAGTACATGATGTTCTCGCCGAAGCGCAGCCCCATCGCGGTGAACACGCCGCGCGGGTAGCGACGCAGCACCTCGAAGACGCTGAACGAGCTCGCCTTGGCCTGTTCCATGTGCTTCTGGGCCTCGACGAAGATCGGCGCGTCGGTCACCTTGGTGCGCACGTAGTACCCGACCAGCACCACCACCGCCGACAGCCAGAACGCCACGCGCCAGCCCCAGCTCAGGAACGCCGCGTCGGACAGCGTGGAGGTGAGCACCAGCAGCACGACCGTGGCGAGCAGGTTGCCCGCGGGCACTCCCGCCTGCGGCCAGCTCGCCCAGAACGCGCGGCTGCGGCTCGGGCTGTGCTCGGCGACCAGCAGGACGGCGCCGCCCCATTCACCGCCGATCGCGAAGCCCTGGATGAAGCGCAGGGTCACGAGCATGGCGGGCGCCCAGTAGCCGATCTGGGCGAAGGTGGGCAGACAGCCCATCAGGAAGGTCGCGCCGCCCACCAGCACCAGACTCAGCTGGAGCAGCTTCTTGCGGCCGTACCGGTCGCCGAAGTAGCCGAAGACGATGCCGCCGAGCGGGCGGGCCGCGAAGCCGACCGCGTAGGTGACGAAAGCCGCCAGGATGGCGTCGAGATCGCTGGTGCCCTTGGCGAAGAACACCTTGCTGAACACCAGCGTCGCCGCGGTGCCGTAGAGGAAGAATTCGTACCATTCGACGACGGTGCCTGCCATCGAGGCGGCCACCACCCGGCGCAGGCCACTCGGTGCCCCGCCGGGATCGTCGCCGGGCCGCTCGGTCGCATTGCGGACGCTCATCACTGCTCCTTGGTGATCGAGGCCACTACACGCGGAGAATGTGATGTGGCCCACTAGCAATGGGAAGAGTATTCGTGCAGATCGAATTCGGTCGCAATGGCCAAGTTCGCACCGCGTATCTGCGAAGATGCAGAAATGAGCGCTACCTCGCCGGACGCCGGACGCCGGCCCAGCGCCGATGACCTGCTGGTTCTGCTCGCCGTGGGCCGATCGGGCCGCTATGTCACCGCGGCGGAGGAGCTGGGGATCAACCACACCACGATCTCGCGGCGAATCGCGGCGCTCGAGCGCGCCGTCGGCGGGCGGGTGCTCACGCGCGTCACCGGCGGCTGGGAACTCACCGACCTGGGGCGCTCGGCGCTGGCGGCCGCCGAGACCATCGAGGCCGCCGTGCGCTCGCTGGGCGCCCCCGGCGGCGAGCGGGAACTCGAAGGCGTGGTGCGCCTTTCGGCCACCGACGGGTTCAGCGCCTATCTCGCCGCGCCCGCCGCCGCGCGTGTGCAGCGACGACATCCCCGCGTGCAGGTGGAGATCATCGCGACCACCCGGCGGGCCTCGACCCAGCGCAGCGGGCTCGACCTCGAGGTGGTCGTCGGCAAGCCGCAGGTCCATCGCGCCGAGGCGATCCGCCTCGGCGACTACAGCCTCGGTCTCTACGCCGCCCGCGGCTACCTCGCCGAGCACGGCACCCCGGCGGGCATCGACGACCTACGCCACTATCCGCTCGTCTACTTCATCGAGTCGATCCTGCAGGTCGACGATCTGGATCTGGCCACCAGCTTCGCCCCCGCCATGCGCCAATCCGTCTCGTCCACCAATGTTTTCGTGCACGTCGAGGCCACCCGCGCGGCCGCGGGCATCGGTCTGCTGCCGTGCTTCATGGCCGACCGGCACGACGACCTCGTGCGTGTGCTCGGTGACCGGGTCCGCGTCCAGCTCACCTACTGGCTCGTCACCCGCGCGGAGACCCTGCGCCGCCCCGAGGTGGCCGCCGTGGTCGAAGCCCTGCGCGCCACGGTCGCCGAGCGGCGCACCGAACTCCTCGGCGCTCAGCGCGGATCGGGGCAGCGGCCTGCGTAGTGGCTCAGCCCGAGGCCGTGGCTGCTCTTGCTCCGGCCGACCGGGCCCTTCTTCGCCGAGCGCACCCAGGTGCCCGCGGTGTCGAGGACGGGCATGCGTTCGCTGAAGGCCCGGCTGTAGCGGGTGGTGCCGTCGACGGTGAGGATGCCGTCCCTGACGTCGATGTGGGCGACGGTGGCCCAGAACGAATTCTTGCCGTTGCCGATGACGACGGTGATCTGGTCGGCGTCGGCACCGGGCAGGCCGTCGGGGCCGGGCCTGCCGTAGCGGACCAGGACGCGGGGCCTGCCGAAGGTGTCGATCGCGCCCGCGCCGTTGTCGACCGACTGGTAGACATTGAGCAGCAGATCGCCGTTCTCCACCGGGCGCACGATCACCTGTTCGGTGGCGGGCCGGTTGTTCGCGCCGGGACCGCGGCTGTCGCCCTGGTGGTGGATGAACGGCCAGACCGCGAGGTCGCCCTGGTGGCCCTTCTCGCCGCTGATCACCACGTAGTCGCCGGTGATCTCGTTGCGGCAGAAGAAGTACACGTCCAGATCGCCCTTTCCGAACTGGGTGACGCGCCCGGCGCTGTCGTATTTCGCGCCGCGACCGTCCCATTCGAGACCGACGGTGAGGACGTAGCCCGGATCGCCTTTGCGCAGGTCGATGCTGGCGCGCTGGTTCGGTGAGTCCTTCGTGAGGACGACGTCGACCTTGCGCAGCTCGATCGTGGGCGCCGCCGGGGCGGGCGGTGCGGCGGGAATCGGGGCAGCGGAGGTGGCCGGGGCCGGTTCCGGCGATTCCTCCTCGGCCGGGTCGCTGTCCACCTCGATCCCGTGCTCGGTGGCGAAGGCCGCCAGCCCGGCGCTGTAGCCCTGGCCGATCGCGTCGAGCCGCCAGCCCGCGCCCCGCCGGTACAGAGCGACCGCCTGCAGGACGGTCTCCGAATCCAGCCCGGGCGGAACGAAACTCAGCGTCTGCCCGCCCCCGGCGACCGCGACCCGCAAGCCGGTGACCTCGCCGAATCGCAGCCCCTGCGCCTCGGTGCTGCCGGCGATCACGACCCGGTGGATGTCGGCGGGCACGGCCGCGAGATCGACCGAGACGACCGCGTCCGATTCCAGCCGGACACCCGGCGCGGACGGATTGTTGAAGAAGACGAAGTCGGCGTCCGAGCGCACCGTTCCGTCGGCGGTCACCAGCACGGCGGAGACATCCACCGCTCCCGCCGGGCCCTCCAGATCGAGGCGCACCGTGTAGCGGCCGTCGACCAGATCGGTCTTTGATCCCTTGGCGACCTCGATCGCCGTCGCGCCGCTCGTCATGCCGCTACCTCCACCGATCGCCGGGTCCCCACCGGCCGCCATCAGAACGACCGCACACCCATCGTGCGTCATCTGTCGGCCCCGTGCACGAGCATCGCGCCCCGTGCCGACGAAGAGTGCGCGGTTCGCCGTGCCCGGCGGACAGCCGACCCCCTGATGCCGGCCGGCTCGGCTGTCCGACCCGATAGCGTGGATGGAGACGCCGTTGGCTCTCATCACAGGAATCGGCGGACCGGGTGGCGGCGTGGCTCCCCGTGTCGTTCACTGGTCGGCATGGACGTCCGTGAGCTGATCGACCGCAAGCTGGGTCGCCGGGTCTCGGTGGTGGTGCCCGCGCTCGACGACGAGGACACTGTCGCCGGGGTGGTCGCCGCCGGGCGCCCGTGGCTGGGCGGGCTGGTCGACGAACTGGTGGTCCTCGACGCGGGCTCGACCGACCGCACCATCGCGCGGGCACGGGCTGCCGGCGCCGCGGTCTACACCAGGGAGGAAGCGCTGCCCGGTGTCCCGCCGCGTCCCGGCAAGGGCGAGGCGCTGTGGCGATCACTGGCGGTGTGCACGGGCGACCTGATCGTGTTCCTCGACGCCGACCTCGTCTCCCCCGACCCCCGGTTCGTCCCGATGCTGCTCACACCCCTGCTCGACGACCCGGCGCTGGCACTGGTGAAGGGCTACTATCGGCGGCCGATCACGAACGGCGCCGGGATCGACGCCGACGGCGGCGGGCGGGTGTCCCAGCTGGTGGCGCGCCCCCTGCTCACCGCGCTCGCGCCCGCGCTGGCCGAGATCGTGCAGCCGCTGGGCGGCGAATACGCCGCCACCCGAACACTTCTCGCCGACATCTCCTTCGCCAGCGGTTACGGCGCGGAGATCGGCATTCTCATCGACTGCTGGCAGCGACACGGCCTGTCGGCGATCGCGCAGGTCGACCTGGGCACCAGGGTGCATCGCCACCGGACGACCCACGAGCTGGCGGTGATGAGCAGGCAGGTCGTGGCGACCCTGCTCGACCGGCTCGGGATCCGCGATTCCGGCATGGGCCTGGTGCAGTATCAGCCGGGCGAGACAGGCTGGCGGCGAACACCTTCCGAGGTGAGCCTGACCGACCGGCCGCCGATGACCCGGGTGGTCGAGGCGCAGCGCGAGAGCGCCTGAGACGGGCGAACGCCGGCCCGGCCACGAGGACCGGACCGGCGTTCGCCGACGCGGATCAGACCGCGACGAGACCGAAGTCGAGCTTCACCAACTGATCGGCGCAGTCGAAGTAGCGGTCGTCGTGGGTGATCACGATGACCGTCTTGCCGCGCCGCTTCAGGTCGGTGAGGATCTCGCGATAGAAGACCTCGCGGAAGCGCGGCTCCTGATCGGCGGCCCATTCGTCGAAGACGTAGATCTGCCGGTCTTCGAGCAGGGCGGTCAGCAGGGCCAGCCGTTTGCGCTGGCCCTGGGACAGATCCACGGTCGACAGGCGGCCGTCGCGCACGGTCACCTTGTGCGCGATCTGCAGCTCCTCGAGGTATCGCTGCACATCGGCATCGATTCCGTGGCGGTCGAAGCCCAGGTAGTCCTCGAACAGATGGAAATCGGTGAACACCGCCGACGAATTCTGCCGGTACCACTCGATGTTGTCGTGGTCGATCCTCTCCCCGTTGAGCGACAACGACCCCGAGCGGGGCACGTACAGACCCGTGATGAGCTTGGCCAGCGTCGACTTGCCGCTGCCGTTGCCACCGACGATGAACGTGATCTGGCCCGGTTCGAAGACCAGGTCGATCGGACCGAGCCGGAAACCCGAGTCCTCGGCGTCGCTGGGTCCCGGCGGTGGCGCCAGCGGACGCACATCGGTGCCGCCGTGGTCGATCCAGTTCTTGCCGTTGACATCCGGCTGCGGGCCGCCGGGCTGCGCTCCACCCGGATGCGCACCGGGATGCGCGGGGTGCGGATGCGCGCCGTTGCCCTCGTGTGGCGGGCGACCGGGACGCGGCGGGTGCCCACCTCGCGCCGGCGGACCCACCGGGGGCGCACCGGGCGGCGGCGGGACCGGTGACGGCGCCTCCGAGCGGTACACGTAGCTGACGTTGCTCAGTTCCAGCTTGGCCTCCCCAACCGCTGGACGCTCGGCATACGGCAGCTGCTCCTCGTTGTGCAGGGTCTCCATCGACAGGTTCATCGCGCGGATCTTGGCCAGCGCCACATCACCGCGCAGCAGATCCGGGATGCGATGCATGAAGTTCTGCATCGGCATCGCCAGGAAGGTGGTGACCAGCACGTAGCCGACCATGGTGTCGCGCGGGACGTCCAGCGCCGCCGCCACCACGAACAGGATCAGCGCCATGGTCGCCAGCTGCAGTGCCTGACCGAAACCCTGGGCGTAGGAGAACTTCGAGCCGGCGTCGGTGTTCTGGTCGCGCAGCGTGCCCGCGGAGCCGAGCAGGTGCCGATCCATGAAGTCCCGGCGACGGCCGCGGTGCAGCTTCAGCTCCTTGATGCCGAGGGTGACGGCCTGGAACGAACGCAGCAGCGCGTCCTCGTTCTCGCGAGCCTCGCGGTAGATCCCGCGCACCCGCTTGAGCACCATTTCCACACAGGCGATCCCGATGAGCGTGCCCGCCACCGTCACCGCGAAGATCGGACCCGAGACCAGGAACAGGAAGACGAAGCAGCCGACGATGGTCGCCACGTCGACACAGATCGACGGAATCGCGGTCACCGCCTGCGACAGCGAGCGCACGTCCTCGGTGAGCGTCGCCATCAGGCGATGCATACCGAGCCGTTCCAGGTGTTCCAGCGGCGCCGAGACGATGCCGGAGGACAGGTCACTGCGCAGCCGGTAGATCGCGTCCTGCGACAGCCTGATCAGCAGCACCTGCGAGGCCACGCCGCTGACCAGGATCACCAGACCGGTGAGTCCGAAGCGCAGCAACAGCTGATCGGGCTGCGGTTTCGGCGAGACCACCGCGTTGATCAGGGTCACCAGGTAGGTGTTGGCCACACCGCAGATCAGGCCCGCCACCACCACGGCGGCGATGCGGCCCGGCGAGAGCGCGGCGAGAAATCGGAGAAGATGCATGACGGTGGCTCTCAGCCGCGGATGACATCGAACACGATGCCCTCGAGGGTGACTCCGGGCGCGAACGAGAACGCCACGCCGGTGGAGATCGGCGCCGCCGTGCGCGCGTCGCGGATCATCCGCTCCAGCACGAAGATCAGCGACACACTCAGCATGTTGCCGTGCTCGGCGAGCACGTCCCAACTCGGCGCCGCCAGCTCGGCCGCGATGCCGAGCGAGCGCGCCGACTCCTCGATGATGCGGGGACCACCGGGGTGGATCGCCCACAACTCGATATCGCTCTTGGTCAGCCCGTTGCGGGCAAGCACCCCCGAGACCACCGGGTCGACACCGCGGTAGATGTAGTCGGGCAGGGTGGTCGCCAGCTCGCAGGTGATGCCGGTGTCCCGCACGCCGAGCACGATGCCGTCCTCCGCGTCGTCGAACAGGTGGCTGAAGCTGTCGCGGATCACCACGCTGCCCGCCGCGAGCGGCTGGTGCACCTGGTTGGCGCCGATCACCACCGCGCCGCAGCCGTCACCGAAGAGGCTGTGCGTGATCACGTCGTTGACGTCGTCGTCGAACACCGCGTTCACCGAGCTCACCTCGATGCACAGCACCATCGCCTTCTTGTCCGGGTTGGCCCGCACGTAGTCGGCGGCGGCGCGGACCCCGTTCATCGCCGCGGCGCAGCCCATGAAGTTGATGACCATGCGGCCGACCGTCGGCGACAGGCCGAGCTGCTTGACCACCGCGACATCGACGCCGGGCGCGATGAAGCCGGTGCTGGTGACGAAGATCAGCTGGCCGATCTCCGCGGCCGGGTCGACCAGGCCGGCGACCGCGCGCCGGGCCACGTCGACGGCCAGCGGCACCGCGTGAGCGAAGAACAGGTTCATCCGCTCCCTGATGGTGCCGGGCCTGCGGCTGAAGGCGAGGAATTCCGGCTCCAGCGGGTCGACGGCCAGGTGCCTGGTGTCGATCCGGGTCTTCTGGTAGATCCGCGGAATCCGCTGCCGCTGAGCGGGATCGGAGAACAGCTCGGCCACCCGGCCGGCGTTCACCGCCTGGTCGACCACCCGCTCGGGCGATCCGGTGGCGACCGACTCGATGACCGCGACGGTGGTCGGCGGCGACGGCGGGAGCCGATCGTGCCCGCGCTCGACGTCGGCCGTTGAGCGCAGGTCAATGGAAACAGACACGGGCACAAGTCCTTTCGAAACAGATGGAGACGGCCACGGAATCGCGGTCAGACGGTTCCGATGCCGGTGAAGCCCTGCACCGTGTAGGTCACACAGGTCTTCAGCGCTGTGGGTGCGCAGTGTTCGCGCACGAGTCCCCACCGGTTCTCCTCCGCCTCGCGCGACGGCGCGAGCAGGTAGGTCCGGCACAGCTTGGGGAAACGATCACCGAAGAAGCTCTTCGCGGGCAGCCATTCCACGCCGAACTTCGCCGACTCCTCGCGCACCACGTCCTCGGTGGCGATGTTGGCGAAACCGCTGCGCTGGAAGGGCAGAACGTGATGGACCCGGTGCGAGCTCAGGCCCGCGGACAGGAAGCAGTCGACGTATTTGTTGCCGACCACCGTCAGGTCGTAGGCCTGCTCGAGCTGATTGACCGCCCAGTCCTCGGTCTCGGTGTGGAGTTCCTCGGTCGGCACCTCGAAGTCGTGGCTGGCAACCACCATGAAGGTGCTGATCCACAGCGTGATCACGAATTGCAGTGCCCAGGCCAGGAAGTCACCCGCCACCGTGAAGGCGACGAACTCCGCGACCAACAGGAACCGGACCCCGAAGGACCCGATGAAGTGCGGCAGCGCGCCACGCCAGGTGCCGTACATGTCCTTGATGCCGACCTTGCGGGTCAGCCGGCACACGTCGAGCAGCCGGATGATCATGCCGGTCAGCAGATGCCCGAACTTGTGCACGGTGTGCACCGGCACCCGGTACAGGCGCGGCACCTGCATCATCATCGTGAAGACGTTCTTCTTGATGTCGACTTCGCTCTGCGTGTGCGGGTGATGCAGCAGGGCGTGCCCGTCGGCGGTGACGAAAGACAGTGCGACGTAGTTCATGTCGAACGCGTTCACCGCGTACTTGTTGAGCCCCTTCTGCGCCCGGTGGATCGCGTAGTGGCCGAAACCCGCCAGCGAACTGCGCAGCAGCACCATCGCGATCACGAAGACCGGCAACGGCATCCAGCTGGTGTCCCACAGCCGCAGGCCCTGCACCGCGAAGTAGGCGAAGATCAGGAAGGCGACGACGATGTCGAACGCGCGGTCCATCCGCTTCAGCCGCGCGGCGAGTTCGGGCTCCTTGATCCTGGCCTTGATCTTGTGCAGCAGGTCGTTCTTGTCGTCGAAGGCGTACTTCGGGGTGTCGTCCCAGCTGTTGAAGCCGTCCTTGAACAGGAAGTCCGGTGCGTTGTTCTTGGGGTGGATGTCCTCGGGCGTGGCAGCGCGATCGAGACTGTAACGCTCGATCATGCGGGCGATCTTTTCCGGATCACGGTGGTAGGAACCGATGATCGAGGTGATATCGCGGTTTTTCGTTCGGCCGATGAAGAATTCACCGCCTGGATGCTTGGAGATCCACTCACTCAGGTCGTAGGCTCTGCCGTTGTAGACCCATACGTTGTTGACGGGAGGCCGACCCCCCGGACCGGGCGGTGGCGGGAGCTCGCGCTCCTGTTCATCAGGTCGATCATCGATCGTCATGCGTTCTTCCTTCGTGTCGATCGGCGTTCGATGCGTGCTGCCTGCCGACCTGCGTCCCGACACGTATAGTCCTTGTGGCGCCTTGCATCTCGCTGAACATTCTCTTATTGCCGGGCGGACGCCGCTACGAAGTTTCGGTCCCCACGGGCGACACCCACACGACACACCGGTCCGGGGCCGCGGCCGACACTGCGTGCCAGGCTTCGCAGACCCCGGACCGGTGGTGGTGGGTCCGGAAAACGGCTCGGATCAGCCGGCCGGCTTGACGATGTTGACCGGCTTGGCCCAGTTGGACAGGCCGACGGTGACCTCGCCCTGGTCCTTCTTGACCACGGCGCGAACGAGATTCGGGCCGTCGCCGGTGGACGGCGCGTCCGAGGGCTTGGTGGAATCGGAGGCGGGCGGCGCGGTGTCCTGGATCCACAGGGTGATCGGCATGGTCCCCGCGTTCTCCCCGACGCGCGGCACGATGGGATCGATGACGGCCGCGTCGATGGTGCCCGTGACCTTGACGGTGTTGATGCCGTCGATGACCTCGCGACCCTCGGTCTTGGCGTTCTGGACGTTGGCGATCACGTTCGCGATGCCCTTGTCCTTGTCCAGGATGACGCCCGGATCGTAGACCTTCTCGGCCGGGCCCGCCGGCACGTAGCGGCCCGCGGTCTGGGTGTAGAGGACCTTGTCCACCACGAGGAACTTCGCCTCGGTGAACTCCGACTCCGGGGTGAGCTTGACCTTCGCCTCACCCATCGCGGCGCCGGAGCCCTGGGTCTCGTTGGTGACGTCGGCCGAGACCGTCTCCACGGGGAGGTTCGGCAGGTTGTCCACGTCGATGTTCAGGTGCACGGTGCGCAGGGTCTGCGTGGTCTTCGCCGACTCCTTCACGATCTGCGCGCCGTCGGGCAGCTCGCCGGTCGGCGGCGCGGCGGGCGCGTCCTCGGACGAGGAGCAGCCGGTGACGAGGGCCGCGGCGAGCGCGGCGGCCGCCACGATCGACGTGATGCCGGAGCGACGCGCGAAGCGGCTCCGGGGGGCGGCGTGCGATGTCGATTCGATCAAGTTCATCCCCTGGAGATGTCGTGTATGGCGTTGGTGAGGCAGCCGAAGCTGCCGGCGCCTGCGACATACTAAGCAGACGATCGGACATCTCGCGCTCCCCCGACGGCGATAGTACCGCAGGATCGAAGATTGCGACTTGCTAGTGAGCACAAGAGTTTTCGGGGCACGTCCGGCCCGCGAATTCGATCATCACCGCAGGTCAGCCGACCGCGTGGGCCTGCAGGACGTGCTCGGTGAAGGGGCGGCGACGCTCCTCGTCGGGCATCGCGAGCAGCTTCGCCAGCTTCGCCGCGGCCATGTCGTCGACCGGAGTGAAGATCTGGATCCACGCGCCCTCGATCACCGGCAGCGACATGCTCGTCATGTGCATCGCGATCGACCCGATCGCCAGGTGCTGGATCACCTTGACGATGTTGGCCGGGACGGCCACGTCGTTGCTGGCCCACAGCGCCGCGAACATCGGGCTCGCGCCGCACAGTTCCTCGACCAGGTGCTGCCAGGTGGGATCGTCGAGGTGGCGCACGTAGGCGCCACGCAGGTAGGCGACCATCCGGCGCAGGTCGGCTTCGTTGTGCTCGTAGGGGTTGCAGCACTCCGGCGTCAGGAACGCCCGGCGCAGCACGTTGCGCTCCCCGTCGGTGAATCCGGGGCACAGCGCCCGGTAGGCGTCGTTGTGGGCGAGGACATCGTATTTCGCGCTGAGCAGGGCCGCGGGCAGCGGGCCGAGCTGATCGAGGATCATCGGCAGCCCGGGCGGCATCACCGTCTGCGCCGCGGCGCTCGGCACCGTCGGTACATCGGCCAGCCGATACAGATGCGCCTTCTCCACCGGGTCGAGGCACAGTGTTCGCGCGACCGCGTCGAGCACCTGCACGCTGGCGTTGATCGGTCTGCCCTGCTCGAGCCAGGCGTACCAGGTGACCCCGATCCCCGACAGCTGCGCGACCTCTTCGCGGCGCAATCCCGGCGTGCGCCTGCGCGGCCCCGGCGGCAACCCGACGTCGCCCGGCGCGATCCTGGCACGCCGGGACTTCAGGAACGCACCCAGTTGGGCCCTTCGCTCGGTGCGCACCGCGCGCATGTCGACCACTTCACTCATCGACCCATCGTCGCCGAACCTGATCCAGGTATCCAGGTGGTGCTGGTACCCGTTTCAGGGCTCAGCTCACCAGGATCGGCGCACCGTGCACCGGCACATGGGTGATGTTGCGAACCCGGCCCGCCGCGCTGGCGCCCGCCGGCAGCGACAGGGTGTGTCTGCGCAGGATCTCCTGCAGGACCGCCGCGCCCTCCATCAGGGCGAAACCCGCACCGATACAGCGCCGCACACCACCTCCGAACGGGAGCCACGTGTTGGGCGCGACGCTGCCGTCGAGGAAGCGCTGGGGCCGGAACACCGCGTCCGGATAGGCTTCCCGGCGCTGGTGCGCGAGCAGGATCGAGGCCGCGACGACGGTCTCGGCGGGGAGCTCGTGGCCGCCGATCGTCATGTCGCGGGTCAGCTTCCGGACGACGCCGCCGATGACCCAGTGGTAGCGCAGCGCTTCCTTCATCACGGCTTCGAGGTAGGCGGTGTCGCCGTCGAGCGCGGCCCGGCGGGCGAGCTCCTGCTGCTCGGGGTCGGACGCCAGTTCGTGCAGCGCCCAGGCCAGGGCAGAGGAGGTCGTCTCGTGGCCGGCGACGAGCAGGGTGACCAGCTGATCGCGCAGTTCCGCCGGGCTGAGCGGGGAATCGGTGTCCGTGCCCGCGGCCAGCAGTCGCGAGAGCACATCGGTCCCCGATTCCGTACCGCCGGCGCGGCGTTCGTCGATCTCGGTGTAGAGGAACTCGTCCAGGCGGGCCTTGTCCTGGGCGAAGCGCTGCCACGGCCCGCGCTTCTGCAGGCCTGGATACCGGGAGCCGAGCAGGGTGAGCGGTGCGATGTCGGTGATCCTCCGGATCGGCGCGCCCAGCAGGGCACGCCTGCGCGGATCGGTCACGCCGAGGACCACCTCGCCGATGACGTCGAGGGTGATCCCGGTCATCGCGTCCAGGCTGTGCACCGGTGCGCCCACCGTCCAGGTGTCGACCCGGGCTGCGGCGATCCGCTCGATCATGGCGCGGTAGTCGGCCAGCGCGGAACCGGTGAACGCGGGCATGAGCAGCCTGCGGGCGCGAGCGTGGTCGGCTTCGTCGGTGATCAGGACGGAATGGTCACCCAGCAGCGGGCGCAGGATCCCGTTGCTCTCCCCCGCGTGCAGGTCGGCCGGGGAGGCCGCGAAGATCTCCCGGATGTGCTCGGGCCGGGTGAACACGACGAGGTGACGGGCGTAGGGCGCCACCATCCGCAGGGTGAAGGTGTCGCCGTAGCGGCGGGTCGCGGCGGTCAAGAACCGTTCTCGCGCAAGCACATACCGGATCGTCTGCAGAATCCGGGGAGCGCGGGGGCCGGGCGGATACATGGCAACATCCTCTCGTCGTTTCCACGGTAGCCCAGCCGCCCGCCCGGATCGGGCCGATCGACCACCCCCTCATCGCTCCGTGGCTGAGCCTGTTGCCACCAGCTCACCGTTCGCGCCGGACGTGGTGATCGAGGTGGGGATCTTGGGGAGGGCGTGGGGGTGGTGGGTGCCGAGCCAGTCGAGGAGTTCTTCGCGGACGGCGCAGCGCAGGGTCCAGGCGTCGTCGGCGTTGGGGGTGGACATGGCGGCACGGACGACGATGTTGGTGGGGGTGCTGTCGGTGACCAGGAGGTTGGCGCTGCGGCCGTCCCATTCGGGGCGGGTGCGCAGATAGGTGTGGAGGTGCTCGCGCAGCAGCGGGATCGGGGTGCTGTGGTCGAGGTGCAGCAGGACCGTGCCGGTGACTTCCGGGCCGCCGCGCGACCAGTTCTCGTACGGCTTGCTGTTGAAGTAGGACACCGGCATGGTGAGCCTGCGGTCGTCCCAGATCCGGATCGTGAGGAAGGCGAGGCTGATCTCCTCGACGGTGCCCCATTCGCCTTCCACGACCACGGTGTCGCCGATCTTCACCGAATCGCCGAAGGCGATCTGCAGGCCCGCGATGAGGTTGCTCAGGGTCGACTGCGCGGCGATGCCGGCGACGATGCCGATCACGCCCGCCGAGGCCAGCAACGAGGTGCCCAGCGTGCGCAGACCGGGGAACAGCAACAGGATCGCCACCGCCGCGGTGGTCACGACCAGCAGTGAGGTCACCACGCGGCGGACCAGGCCGAACTGCGTGCGCAGCTGCCGCACCCGCGAGATCTCCCTGGTGCGTTCGGCGTAGCGGCGCAGCAGATGCTCGGCGACCAGATCGGCCACCCGGACCACCAGCCACGCCGCGGCCAGCACCACCGCGGCGCCGAGGACGTTCCGGACGACCGTGTCGTGGCGGGGGCCCAGTTCCGCCAGGGGCGCGGCGGCGTGCAGGACCACCACGCCGAGCAGGACCTGCAGCGGCAGTTGCGCGCGCCGCAGTGACAACGGAAGCTGTCCGCCGGACCCGCGGCGTGCGCTGACGCGCAGCAGCCGATCGATCGCCAGCCGCACCAGCACCGTGACCGCCACGGTCGCGACCACGACGATCAGCGGCCGAAGAATGTCCTCCACGAGATCGAACTCCTCTCGTCGCCGCCCGGAATGAGCTGTGCCACCGGCTGTTCCGGTCGCACGCGACCGAGGCCGGGCCGGCTCGCCGACCACGCGTGTGGCCGGACCGTCGGTCGCTGGTGCCCGGGTACCCACTCCCGGGCGTGACCGACATGACGATCCGGTTGCCGCGCCGGAGGCGGAGGCTCCGGTGCTCGATCAGCGCTTGCGGCCGACACCGCCGACGATGCAGTTGCGGACGGCGTTGAGCGGGGTGAGGTGCGGGCCGTCGGGCCACCAGTCGTCACAGCGGACCAGGCCCGGCTCGATCATCTCGAGATCACCGAACATCGCCTGGATCTCGTCCCTGGTGCGGAAGCGGCCGCTGCCCATCGGGCTGTGGATGAACTTCTCCTCCATCTTGCGGGCCAGCTCGGTGTACTCGGGTGTCTGCGGGTCGTAGAAGTGGGCGATGGCCACGAACGAACCCGACGGCAGCGCGTCGATGTAGGTCTGCATCAGCGCCGGTCCGTCGTCACCGAGGTAGTGGTGCAGGGTGCCGATGTGGAACAGCGCCAGCGGGCGGGTGAAGTCGATCTCGTTGCGCACGGTCTTGTCGCCGAGCACATCGAGCGGCCGGAAGATGTCGGCCTCGGCGATGCGGGTTCGGCTGTTGCTGGCCAGCAGGGCCTGCGCGTGCACGAGTACCGAGGGGTCGTTGTCGACGTAGACCACCCGTGACTGCGGGTTGACCCGCTGGACCACCTGGTGGGTGTTCTCCGCGGTCGGCAGACCGGACCCGAGATCGAGGAACTGGTCGATGCCCGACTTGGCCAGGAACCGGCACGCGCGGATGAGGAAGTCGCGGTTCGCCCACGCCAGGTCGTTGACCTGCGGCGCGACCGTGCGGACCTGGGCCAGCACCTCGCGATCGACCTCGTAGTTGTCTTTGCCGTTGAGCGCGGCATCGTAGACACGCGCGATACTCGCGCGTGTGGTGTCCACCCCCACCGGCACTGAGCTGGGGTAGGCGGCAGAGGGTTGCGACATCGGGGCGCCTCCGGACTCGGACCGACTGTACGAAATCAGCGTAGTGCATCGGTTCCGTTGGTACAGAAGCTATCCCGCTCGCCGCCCGCAGCCGGGTGGTGGCGGTACCCGTGTCGACGGACTCCTGGTCGGTCCCCGCGGACGCGGTCACGATCGGGGCATGACCCAGACCATCGCGCCTCCAGCGGCGCTCGAACCCCCGGCGGGCAGGCGGGCCGTGGCCGTGCTCGTCGTCATTCTCACCGGCCAGTTCATGGCGGTGCTCGACGCCGCCATCGTCAATGTCGCCATCCCGTCGATCCGCGCCGACCTGGCCACGGGCGGTGCGGCGCTGCAGCTCATCGTGGCCGGTTACGTCATCGCGTACGCGGTGCTGCTGATCAGCGGCGCGCGGCTCGGCGACCGGGTCACCCAGCGCCGGGCGTTCCTCGCCGGGCTCGCGGTGTTCACCGTCGCCTCACTCGCGTGTGGTCTGGCCTGGGACGCGGTCTCGCTCATCGTGTTCCGCTTCGCGCAGGGCGCGGGCGCGGCGGCGATGGTGCCGCAGGTGATGACCCTGATCCAGCGCACCTTCACCGGGACGGCCAGGGCCAGGGCGCTCAGTCTGTACGCGGCGATCATCTCCGGCGGCATGGTGGCCGGGCAGATCCTCGGCGGGCTGATCGTGGACGCCGATGTGGCGGGCAGCGGGTGGCGCGGGGTGTTTTTGGTGAACGTGCCGATCGGAGCGGCGCTGCTGATCGTGGCGCCCCGCGTGCTGCCGGTGACCGCGCCGCGCACCGAACGCAGGCTGGATCTGCCCGGCTTGCTGACCCTGACCGCCACCGTGCTGCTGCTGGTCGTGCCGCTCGTCCTCGGCCGGGAGCTCGGCTATCCGGCGTGGTCGTGGCTGTGCGTGGGCGCGGGCGTGCTCGGTGTGGCCGTGTTCGCCGGCATCGAACGCCGGGTGGCCGCGCGCGGCGGTGAGCCGCTGTTCTCGCCCCGGGTGCTCGCCGCGCCCGGCCTGTTGCTCACCGCGGTGACGCTGCTGCTGATCATGACGAGCTTCGGCGGCTGGCTGTTCGCGACGGCGATCCACCTGCAGGGCGAACTCGGCTACACGGCACTGCGTGCCGGTGTGCAGTTCCTGCCGATGGGCGTCACCTTCGCCCTGGCGGGCCTGTACTGGGAGCGGCTCCCCGCGCGCTGGCACGCCGCCATGATTCCGGGGGGTCTGCTGCTCAGCGCGGCGGCACCGGCCTGGCTGGCGGTGCTGCTGCGCGACGGCGCCGCACCCGGGCCGGCGGCGGCGGTCGCGCTGGGGCTGCTCGGGCTCGGTACCGGACTCGCGTTCAGCCCGTTGATGACCCGGGCGCTGGCGAGCGTGCCGATGGCGCTGGCGGCCGATGCCAGCGGCATTCTCGTGACGAGCGTGCAGCTGGGCGTGGTCGTGGGGATCGCGGCCTTCGGTTCGGTGTTCTTCGCCCTCGTCCCGACGGCGGCGGTGGGGGCCGTGCAAGCGGTCCAGCTGCTGGCGGCGGGGACCTCGGCGGTGGCGGCGGTGTTCGCCGCGCTCGCGGTACGGCGCACTCGCCGCTGATCGCCGACCCGGCAGACCCCGCGCACCGGCCGCGGGGTCGGCGGTCGTGCGTTAGCGTGATCGTCATGCACGAGCTCCAGGCCGGTGTCGTGTTCGCCGGTTATCGCGTCGAGCGGGTGCTCGGGTCGGGTGGGATGGGCAGTGTGTACGCGGCGCGGCATCCGCGGCTGCCGCGCGTGGTCGCCCTGAAACTGCTGCACTCCTCCGTCGCCGCCGATCCGCTGTTCCGCGGCCGGTTCGAGCGCGAGGCCGAGCTCGCGGGACGGCTCGACCACCCCAATATCGTCGCCATCCACGATCGCGGGTCCGAGGCCGGGCGGCTGTGGATCGCGATGCAGTACGTGCCGGGCAGCGACGTCGAGACGGTGCTGCGGTCCGGGCCGCTGGCCCCGGAATGGGCCCTGCACATCGCCAGGTCCACCGCCGACGCGCTCGATCACGCGCACGCGGCCGGGCTACTGCACCGTGACGTGAAGCCGGCCAACATCCTGCTGCGCGAGAGCGCGGCCGGGGTGAGCGCGCAGCAGGTGCTGCTCACCGATTTCGGCATCGCGAAGGCGATCGACGAGGGCACCGCGCTCACCCAGACCGGTTCGCTCGTGGCCACTCTGCGCTACGCCGCGCCCGAACAGCTCGACGGACGCCCTCTCGGCCCGCGCTCGGACCAGTATTCGCTGGCGTGCACGCTGTTCCATCTGCTCACCGGTCATCCGCCGTACACCGCGACGAACGCGGGCGCGTTGATCGGCGCCCACCTGATGCAACCGGTGCCGCCGATCAGCGCGCGCACCAATCTGCCCGTCGCGCTGGACGCGGTGTTCGCGCGGGCGATGGCGAAGGATCCCGCGCATCGGTTCGCCAGCTGCGGAGAGATGGTCGCCGCGGCGACCACGGCGCTGACCACCGGCATCGCTCCCCCGCCCGTCGCTCCCCCGCCCGTCGCTCCCCCGCCGCACGGCCCGGCCACGGACGCGCGGCGCGCGCCCCGACGCCGGATCGCGTGGTCACTCGGCGCCGCGGCACTGGCCGTGGCGCTCACGGTCGGGGCGGTCGTGCTGTCGGCCGACCGGTCGGGCACCCCCGGTGGCGACCCGACCAGCACCACGGCGCCGCCGCCGACGCCGACCACCGCGGTCGACGCCTGGGCGGCGGGCAGGCCGACGATCGCCCTGTTCCCCGATCTGCTCCCGACGGGCCCCGACGCCGAGGGCTACCGGGCGCTGCGGTGCAGCTTCGCCACCAGGAACCCGGGCGCGGTGTGGGACAACGGCTTCAACTGCACCGACCGCGAGAAGGTGAACCTGCAGGTCCTCGACCATCGCGACGCCCAGACCGTCGACGACTACGTGAGCACGCTCGCGCCGGGCACCCCCGAACAGCTGCGCACCCGCTACGGGGAGGCACTCACCGTGCGCCGGTTCAACGGCTCGGACGGACCGTGGCTGCTGGTGCGGTTCGACGCGGCGCCGCGTTCCCGGGTTCTGCTGCAGGTGTATTGGAAGGGTCACACCCATCAGGAGATGATCGACGAATGGCTCACCACCGCGCCCCTGTGATCTCGCGCCTGGCCCTCGGCGCGCTGGCCGTCGTGCTCGCCGGCTGCGGCACCGTCGACGGCGCCGCCACGGCCGGGGAGATCGATGTCCGCACGCTCGCGGTCGGCAAGTACACGACCGCGCCCGCCGATGTCGAGGCGGCCCGCGCACCCACCGACGGGCCGGTCCTGGAAGGCCTGCGGATGGCGGGCGCGGTGGTGCTGCCCCGCGAGGTCGACACGGCGCTGACACACGACTGGGGTACCGATGTCGTCGACAGCCCGCGCAAGGCCGCCGACGTCTCGGCCATCTCGAACGTGAATCTGCCGACGCTGGAACGGCATCGGATGATCGTGGCCTTCGATGTCGCCGCGGGCGACCGGGCCTTCGACAGCAAGGTCCGCGCGATCGACACCGACGCGCGCGTCACCCGGATCGTGCTGTTCCGTTTCCCCGGCGCCGCCGCGGCCGACACCGCGGCCAGGGAACTCGAGGCCACCGATTTCGGGGTGAGCCCGGACAATCAGCCGGTGCCGATCCCCGGCCATCCGACGGCCCACGCGCACTGGCGGCCCGGCGTGAAGACCATCGGGGCGACCTACGCCACGGGCGAGATCGTGGTGAGTGTGTTCCTGCAGCACCCGACGCCCGACATCGACGCGCTCGCCCGCCGGGTGGCCACCATCCTGGACGCGCAGCAGCCGCTGCTCGACCGGTTCACGCCGACAGCGCCCGACCGCATCGCCGAGCTTCCCCGCGATCCCGACGATCTGTTGCGCCGCACCCTGATCCCCGGGCCCGCCAACCAGCGGATCGCCATCTCCTCGCGCGAGTACGCGGCGTGGCCGGGCCGGGCGGGACTGCACTTCCGCCCGAGCGCGCCCGCCGAACTCGCCGCCGCGTGGGATCGCGGCGGCGTGGACAGCGTCGCGAATTCCTACACCACCGACCTGTTCCGGTTCCGGGACGCGGACGCGGCGCGGGACTTCGGCGCCACCTGGCACGAGACGCTCAGCGCGGCGGCGCATCCCGTCGCCGGGCCCGACCGGGTGCCCGGCGCCCGCTGTGCCGAGCGGCGCGCGGGCGACGAACCGGCGGTGGTGCGCTGCTACGTGAGCTACCGGCGCTACGGCGCATTCGTCAGCGGGTCGGAGGCGACCGGGGTGCGTCAGCAGGCGGCCGCGCAGTACGCGTTGCTGGCGAACGCGCAGTAGCTCAGAGCTGGGCTTCGATCGCGGCGACGAGTTCGGTCGCCTCCGGGGTGACCGTCGGCCGGAAGCGGCCAGCGACCGTGCCATCGCGGCCGATGAGGAACTTCTCGAAGTTCCACTGGACATCGCCCGCGCTGCCGTCGGCGGCCGGAATCTCGACCAGCGCGGTGTAGAGCGGGTGCCGGTCGTCGCCGTTGACGTCGGCCTTGGCCAGCAGCGGGAAGTCGACGCCGTAGGTGACCGCGCAGAATTCCTGGATCTCCTCGGCGGTGCCCGGCTCCTGGCCCATGAACTGGTTGCACGGGAAGCCGACGACGGTGAAACCGCGCTCGCCGTAGGTCTTCTGCAGCTCGACCAGCCCGGTGTACTGCGGGGTCAGGCCGCACTTCGAGGCCACGTTGACCAGCAGAACGGCGCGGTCGCCCGCCAGCGCGCCGAGCGTGGTGTCGTCTCCGCTCAGGGTCCGTACCGCAATGTCTTTCACGTTCGTGCTCACCACAACACCACCAGTCCTCGTCCTGTCTCGGTTCGATCGTCACCGTACCGGAGCGGGACGGCGCGCGAGCGTCCCGCTGTCCGGGAAATCTGTAACACGTTCTTGTTTTGTCGCCGGGGAGGCGGCACCATTTCGGTACACACACCCGAGCACCGGAGGCACCGTGACCGAGCAACCCCACCGGATCGACACCGTCCGCCCGCTGCGCGCGCACGAGGTGACGACCTGGGACTTCGAGGCCGACGTGGTGGTCGCCGGGTACGGCATCGCGGGCGTGTGCGCCGCGATCGAAGCCGCCAGGGCGGGTGCGCGGGTCCTCGTGCTGGAGCGCACCGGCGGCTGGGGCGGCGCCGCGGCGCTCGCGGGCGGCTTCGTCTACCTGGGCGGCGGCACCCCGCTGCAGAAGGCGCTCGGGTTCGACGACACCTCCGAGAACATGGCCGCGTTCCTCACCGCGGCCCTCGGCCCCGGCGTCGACACCGCCAAGATCGAGGACTACTGCGCGGGCAGCGTCGAGCACTACAATTGGCTGGTCGACTGCGGTGTGCCGTTCAAGGAGTCGTTCTGGGGCGAGCCCGGCTGGGAACCACCGCACGACGAGGGCCTGATGTACTCCGGCGGGGAGAACGCCGCGCCGTTCCTCGACATCGCCGAGCCGGCTCCGCGTGGTCACGTTCCACAGATGGCGAACAAGAAGACCGGTGAGCGCAGCGGCGGCTACATGCTGATGAAGCCGCTGGCCGACACCGTCGCCGCACTCGGCGTCGACGTCGAGTACGACACCCGCATCCGCAGGCTCGTCGTCGACGACGAGGACCGCGTGGTCGGCCTGCTGGCGACCAAGTACGGCAAGACCGTCGCGGTGCGTGCCGCGCGCGGCGTGGTCCTGGCCACCGGCAGCTTCGCCTACGACACCGAGATGATCGATCGCTACACCCCGCGCCTGAGCGGGCGTCCCGGCGCCGCCATCGAGGAACACGACGGCATCGGCATCCGATTGGCGCAGGCGCTGGGCGCCGAGCTGGCCCACATGGACGCCAGCGAGGTTGCCATCTTCGGCGACCCGCAGATGATGGCGCGCGGCATCCTCGTCAACGGGCGCGGCCAGCGCTACGTCACCGAGGACACCTACCCCGGCCGGATCGGCCAGGCGACCCTGCTGCAGAACGACAACCAGGCCTTCCTGGTCATCGACGAGGCCGCGCTCGAGGAAGCGCTCGCCACCGAGAGCGCGACCCCGTTCTTCCGGTTCCCGCCCAAGTGGGTGGCCGAGACCGTCGCGGAGCTCGAGGCCGAGATGGGGCTGCCCGAGCAGACGCTGCAGAGCACCGTCGAGACCTACAACCGGCACGCCGAGAACGGCAGCGACCCGCTGCTCGGCAAGAAGGCCCAGTGGGTCCGCCCGCTGACCCCGCCGCTGGCCGGGTTCGATCTGCGCGGATTCACGGCCGGATTCACCCTCGGCGGCCTGCGCACCGATCTCGACTCCCGGGTGCTGCACGTGAGCGGGGAGCCGATCGCCGGGTTGTTCGCGGCAGGCCGGTGCACCTCCGGGCTGTGCGCGTACGGCTACGTCAGCGGTGCGTCGCTGGGTGACGGCAGTTTCTACGGCCGGCGCGCGGGGAAGGCCGCCGCGGCGGCGGGCACCGACTGAACCGCACCCCGCCCACCGGGCCGCCACTGTCAGTACGCTGCAGGCAACGCCGGGGCCGGACGACGAGTCCGGCTGTGCGCACGGGTATTTCAGCCCGTGCGCACAGTGCGTTCAGTTGGCCACGACAGCAGCAGTACAGGATCGGAGTTGGACAGTGCAAGCAGGTGGGACGTCCGCGGATTACGTGATCGTCGGCTCCGGGTCAGCGGGGGCGGTGCTCGCGAATCGGCTCAGCGCCGACCCGGGGACCACGGTCGTGCTGGTGGAGGCGGGCCCGGCCGATGACGACAAGTTCGCCCACATTCCGGCGGCGTTCTCGAAACTGTTCCGCACCGAGCGCGACTGGGACTATCTGACCGAGCCGCAGCCGGGTCTCGGGGATCGCCGGATCTACTGGCCGCGCGGCAAGACCTTCGGCGGCTCCTCGTCGATGAACGCCATGATGTGGGTGCGCGGATTCCGCGCCGACTACGAGGAGTGGGGGCTCCTCGCCGGCGAGAAGTGGAACTTCGCGGCCGCGGTGGAGCAGTTCCGCAAGATCGAGAAGGTGCAGGACGCGCAGTTCCCCGACGAGGGCACGCACGGGCCACTGCACGTGCAGCGCCAGCGCAGCCCGCGCGCGTCGACGCACGCCTTCCTGGAAGCCGCGCGTCAGGCCGGGCACGATCTCGAGTCGCCGAACCGCCCCGCGCCCGAAGGCTTCTCGCAGACGATGGTGACCCAGCGTGACGGCAGGCGCTGGAGCACCGCCGACGCCTACCTGCGCCCGGCGATGAAGCGCGCCAACCTGACCGTGCGCGCGGAGTCGCTCGCCACCCGCGTGCTGTTCGAGGGGACCAGGGCCGTCGGCGTCGAGTACCTGCACGCGGGCCGGACCCACACCGTCACCGCCGCCAAGGAGGTCATCCTGTGCGGTGGCGCGGTGAACAGCCCGCAGCTGCTGCAGCTCTCGGGCATCGGCGACCGGGAGGACCTGAAGGAACACGGCATCGAGGTCGTCGCCCACTCCCCCGAGGTCGGCGCCAACCTGCAGGATCACCTGATCACCGCCCTCGGCTACAGCGTCGACGGGGATTCGCTGTTCGCGGCGGAGAAGCCGCTCGAACTGATCAACTACCTGGTCCGGCACCGCGGCATGCTCACCTCCAATGTCGGTGAGGCATACGGGTTCGTGCGCAGCGAACCCGAGCTCGAGCATCCCGATCTCGAGCTCATCTACGCGCCCGCGCCCTTCTACCACGAGGGCCTGGTCGAGGCGACCGAGCACGGTGTGGTGCTCGGCGCCATCCTGTTGCGTCCGCGCAGCCGCGGCCGGATCGGGCTGGCCTCGGCCGATCCGGCGGCCAAGCCGGTGATCGATCCGCGGTACCTGTCCGACGCCGAGGGCGCCGACCGCGCCGCGCTGCTGGCCGGGTTGCGGGTGTGCGCCCGCCTGGCCGAACAGCCCGCGCTCAAGAGCGCGCTCGGGCCGCTGATCTACCCACCGCAGGCTCCCGACGATCTCGAGGAGACCATGGCGTTGAGCCTCGAGCAGTTCTCGCACACGCTCTACCACCCGGTCGGCACCTGCCGGATGGGGACCGACGCCGCCAGCGTGGTCACCCCGGAGCTGAAGGTGCGCGGGGTCGAGGGACTGCGCGTCGCGGACGCCTCGGTGATGCCGTTGATCATCCGCGGCCACACCAACGCGCCGGCGATCCTCATCGGCGAGCAGGCCGCGGACTTCATCCTGGCCGGTTCCTGACCCCGCGGTGGTGGCGCGCCCGGCGCGCCACCACCGGCGTCACACCAGCGCGGCGGCAGCCAGCGAACCCGCCGCGAGCAGCAGGTACGGCAGCGGATAACCGAGGTGGCTGTACCAGCGTGCCCGCAGCACGGTCAGTTCCGCGCAGAGGAAGTACACGACAAGCCCGGCCGCGGCGGCGATCGCCAGCGGACGGTAGAAGAGCCCGGCGAGCAGGCCGAGGCCGCCCACGGCCTTGATCACCGCCAGCGGCGTGAGGGTCCACGGCGCGACGCCGTAGTGGCGCATGTTCTCGCGGACCCACTCGGCACGGACGACATCGACCGCGGCGGCGGCCAGCGCGGCCACGGCCGCGAGCACGGTGACGACGACGAAGACGGTATACATCGGACAGTTCCTCCGGTCTACGGTGAGCGACGGCAAGTGCCGTTGTCTTCCTGACGAACGGGCCGACCGAAAGGTGACCGATGCGCGCGGATTCGCTGGCCACGGCGTTCGAGCGGCGGCGCGTCCGGCTGCGCGCGCTGGCCTTCCGGCTGCTCGGGTCCGTCGCGGAGGCCGACGACGCGGTCCAGGAGGCCTGGCTGCGGCTCGACCGCGCGGCCGGCGCCGAGATCGGCGATCTCGACGGCTGGTTGACCACGGTCCTGACCAGGATCTGCCTGGACGCGCTGCGCACCCGCGCGCGCCGGGCGGAGACCACCGACGCCGCGGCGGCCGGCACCGTCGCCACCGGCAGCGGGATCGATCCCGAGGACGAGGCCCTGCTCGCCGACGCGGTCGGGCGGGCCATGGTGGTGGTCCTGGACGCGCTGGGTCCCGAGGAGCGCGTCGCGTTCGTGCTGCACGATCTGTTCGCGGTGCCGTTCGCCGATCTCGCTCCGATGCTGGGGCGTACGCCCGCCACGGCCAAGAAACTGGCCAGCCGGGCGCGGGCGCGCGTGCACGCCCCGGCGCGGTCGGGCGCGGTCGAACTGGCGGCGCACCGCCGCGCGGTGGCGGCGTTCCTGCGGGCTGCCCGCGAGGGGGATCTGGCCGGGCTGCTGGCGGTCCTCGCCCCGGACGTGGTGCGCACCGCCGATCCGGCGGCCCTGGCACCCGGAATGGCGGCGCTCGTGCGCGGCGCCGCCGAGGTCGCCGAGGGCGCGCTCGCGTTGCGGCAGCGCTCGCGCGACGCGGTGGAACTGCTCGTCGACGGGCTGCCCGGCCTGGTGGTGGCGGTCGAGGGCAGGCCGCTGTTCGCGGTGACGTTCACCGTGCGCGCGGGGTTGATCAGCGCCTACGACGTCGTCGCCGCCCCCGGTCGGCTGGCGGCCCTCACCCTGGCACTACTGCCGGAGCAGCCCTGAACCGACCTCGTTTCGGCACTCGATGCACAATTGCGGCGAATGCGACACGGCAGCCGGTGCCGGTTCGCATCGCCCGCACGGTCAGAGCGCGGGGACGCGCGCGAATCCCAGTGGCGGCGTGGGCAACCGGTCCGACCGCAGGTCGTGCCGGAAATCGGGCAGCAGCGGCAACATGTCGACGTTGCGCGCGGCATAGCAGCGCACCATCGGCAGCGCGCGCGACACCTCGGCGCGTTCCACCGGCTCGACGTCGAGGAAGGCCATCGCCTCCAGCCCGAGCCCGAGGGTGTCGGCGATCCGCACGATCGAGGCCGACTTGCGGCCCCACCCCACCTCGACCGCCGAGAACATCTCGTACAGGCCGTGCCGGTACAGCGTCCGCAGTGTCCGCGCACGGTCGCCCCGCGCGGCGACCGCGTGCAGCACACCGCGCTCGCTCAACTTCGTCAGCGTCCGCAGCGCCTCGGGGCGCAGCGCGGTGCTGGTCGAGTCGTGGACCACACCGTCCCACAGGGTTTCGTCCAGTTCCCAGACCAGACAACGGACGGCAGGTCGCATGGTGGTGCCCCTATCGGTTCGTTCCGGCGCGGAGAACTCTACAACCACTCATAGCCGGGGACCAGACTTGTGACCGGTCACCACGTGGGCCCACAGCGCGCGCGTCGGCACCCCAGAACCTGACGTTCCATTCCGGCATCGCCCCCGGTTGGCTAGGGTGAAGTCGCTGGACAGCGGGGGGTGAGCAGTACTCGGGCGAAGGGAATTCAGATGTCGGTCGACAATCGACCTCGGCAATCGCTGACCATTTCCGGTCAGCCGATGTCGTCGCCGTTGAAAGATGTCCGGACGCTCTCGCGGCAGATGGTCGGCCACTTCGTCGCCAATGTCGTGCCCTGCGGCACGCTGCCGGGCGACGCGATCTCCGGCGACGTCACCACCATCACCCGCATCTGTCTCGAGTTCGCCGTGAGCATGCTCGACGGCCGCGACATCCCGAACAAGCTGCAGCGCCTGCAGGACGCGGCCAGCGGCTGGGCCCGTGAGGGCGTGCCGATCGACACCATCCACCACTCCATCGCCGAGGGCTTCAAGATGGGCCTCGACCTGGTGGTGGCCAACGCCTCGGTGAAGGACTACGACAACCTGGTCGACGGCGTGAAGATGGTGATGGAGATGCTCGACACCATCACCGCGCAGGTCTCGCTGGCCTATGTCCGCGAACTGCGCGGGGTCGTGAGCGAGCACCACACCGCCGTCCACACGCTCACCTCCGCGTTGCTCGGCGGGCACAGCACCTCCACCATGGCCCGCGAATGCGGCATCGCGATCGCCGAGTCCTACGCCGTGCTGGCGCTGGCGATCCCCCCGCACCGCGAGGAGGCCAATCCCGCCCTCGACACCAAGGTCGTGGCCCGCCGCAAGCTGCGCCGCGTGCAGGCCGAGCTGGCCAAGCGCTGTGGCGACACGGCGTTGTCGCTGCTCAGCGTCGACGGCGGCACCGTCCTCATCCCCGCCGACACCTTCGATCGCGAAGGGCTGGCCGCGCTCGTGGCCCAGCTGTCGCAGGCCGCCCAGGTCGGCATCACCGCGGCCCTGGTCGAGACCTCGACCACCGGTGTCCCCGACGCCGCCGACCAGGCGCACGAGCTGCTGGACATGGTGCAGCGCCTCGAGGTGACCTCGGGCCTGTACCGCTTCGACGAGCTCGCGCTGGAATACCAGCTCACCCGACCCGGCCCCGGCCGCGAATTCCTCGGTTCGCTCCTCGATCCGCTGGACCAGTACCCCGAACTGCTCGAGACGCTGCAACGCCACATCGCCAACAATCTCAACCGGCAGCGCACCGCCCGGGTGCTGCACGTGCACACCAACACCGTCGATTACCGGCTCAAGCGGATCGGTCAGCTCACCGGTTTCGATCCGACCCAGCCGTCGGGCCTGTGGTACCTGCGCTCGGCGCTCGTCGCGCGTACCTATCGCGCCGCCGCCTGACCCACCCCACGACGAAGGCGCTGCCCGCGGAACGCGGACAGCGCCTTCGTCTGTGTCCGGGTCAGAGCGAGCCACCACCTCCGATCAGCCACGGGTTGAACGTGCAGGCGAGCTCGTGATTGCCCGCCGGGTCGATGGCCCGCAGCGCGATCGAGAGCGCCCGCGGCGAGTACATCATCGTCAGGTGGTCCGAGACGTCTTGTTCGCAGCCGTTCTGCAGGGTGATGTTGTCGACGGTGGCCCCGGGACCCGGCTTCAGGAAGGTCAGGTCGTAGGGGTTGGTGACCTCGTCGTAGCGGGTGCCGACCACGGTGTAGTCGACGCCGGCGACGGTGTCACCGTTCGCGTTGAGCTGGTTGACGAAATCCGAACCGATGGTCTGCTGGATGCCCGCGTGCCCGACGAAGATCTCGATCAGACCCAGGATGTCGATGCCCAGGTTGTTGATCGCGCGGCCGAGCGCGCCGATGCCGTCGAGGCTGGTGCCGTGATGGGTGGCGCCGTAGGTGACCAGGTTCTTCACCTTGGCCGCGCCGCCGTCGAACTTGGTGTACCAGTTGGCCATCGAGCCGCCCTGGGAGTGGGCGATCAGGTCGACCTCCTCGGCCCCGGTGGCCGCGAGCACGCGGTCGACGAAGACGGCCAGCTGGTCGGCGGAGTCCTGGATGTAGCCGGTCCCCATGACGCCGGGCAGCACCGATCCGAGCCCGCCACCCTCGACCAGGCCCGAGCGCCCGTAGTTGAAAGTGAACGTGCACAGGCCCGCGTCCTTGATCGGCTGCCCCATGAACGCGTAGCCGTTGTAGGCGTTCATCCAGGTGCCGTGCAGCAGCACCACCGGGCGCGGCTTCTCGGCCGTCGGCTTGCAGTTCCAGTCGTTGGCTCCGGGCGGGGCCGCGTCGCCGTTGGCCAGGCCGTAGGCGAAGGCGCCGAGGAACGAGGTCTGCGCCGGTCCGTGTCCCACGGTGTCGGTGGACTTTCCACCCGAGGAACCCGAGCTGGACCCGGAACCGCCGTAGCAGTCCCCCGATCCGTTGCCCGAGCCGGCGCCGCTGCCGGAGGTGCAGGCGGACCCGCTCGGGCCCGCGACCTGGCGGCCCTCGGAGATGATGTCGGCGAGTGCCTGCTCGGTGGGCGCTGGGGACGCGGCGGCCCCCGGTCCGGTGAGCGCGACAGCGAGCGCGCCGACGCCGGTGAACACCGCCGTGTGCAACGTCCGTCTGCGACTGGGAGATTTCATCGTTGGCGTATCTTCCTGTGCGATTCGAGAAATGCGAATGGCTTTGTCGAAACCGCACCGAACATAAGGCCGGGAAATCTCGCTATTTCCGCTCTCAGCGGTGTTCTGGGCAGTTCACCACCGGCCGTGGAAAACCGCCATGACGCGGCACAGGAATTTTTCTCCGGTCAGCATTCGCTGCGCGCCGGAACCCCTTGCAACCGTTCGTCGAGCCACAGCATCGCCTCCGGATACCCGGTCACCGCGCCGATGACGTGTTCGCCGAAAACGCTGCGGTACACCGCGTTCGCACCGAGCGAGCACTGCTCGTCGTACAGATTCCTGGCCCCCTCGGCCGGGATCCAGAACTCCTGTTCACCGTTGTAGATGTAGAGCGGAGTACTGGAACGCAGACCCGACATCCGGGTGATCTCATAGATTTTCGTGGCCAGTTCCGAACGCAACGGATCGGGAATGTTCGCGGCCACATCGATCGGCAGATGCAGGATGCCCGGAATAGCGAACACACTCACGCACTGGTCTTTCATCACCGAGGTGGCGACCCACCGCGCGAGATTGTTCATCGCGGCCAGGATTTCGGGACGCTCGCGCCCGATCGCGAAGGTCGCCGCCATGAAGATCCCGGAGGCGAGATTGGCGTTCATGCTGCGCGAGAGGATCTCGAAATCGGCGGGCACACCGCCCAGCGCCGCGCCGACGATCGCGTCGGCCAGCTCGGGTGCGTAGCTGTCGATCAGCTTCGCGGCGCCGTGGGTGGCGATGGCGCCGCCGGAATAGCCGGTCATCGCGAATCTGCTGGCACCGAAGGTCGCCGGATCGAAGCCCCGGGTGGCGCGGATCGCGTCGAGCACCGCGTGCCCGGCGACATAGGGCTCGGCGTAGGCCATGAGCGGGCCCTCGTGGTCGGGCACCAGCACCGCGTAGCCGCGCAGCGCCGCCAGCTGGGTGGTCGGCGGGATGAACTCGGTCATGCTCGAATGCAGCGTGAGCCCGTGTGCCAGGGTGTATCCCGGCGTGCAGTCGCGGCCGAGCGCGTCGATGGGCAGGTTGTTGACCAGTACCGGCCGATCGCCGGGGCCGGTCCAGTCGGCGGCGGGCACGAGCAGGGTCGCCGTCGCGAACGACGGCCTGCCCTGGGAGTCGTCGGTGCGGAACTTGAGCAGCGTGGCCGACCGCAGCGGCACCAGGGTGAGCGGCGCGGCGGTGGCCGCGATGTCGCGGTGTTCGATGATCTCGCCCGGCGCGAACTCGGCCAGATTCTTCGGCCACTGGTCGAACATCGGGTCCCCGACGTCGGCGGGCAGCACGGCGGCGCGCAGGGCGGCGAGTTCGGCGTCGGGATCGGCGGTGCCGCCGGAGGGCTGGACGGGCGAGGGCAGCACCTGGTCGATCCACTGCTGCAGATCGGGCAGGAATCCCGGGTGCGGCACCGGAATGCCCGGCGCCGGAGGCGGATCGGCCGCGGCGGTCCCCGCGGCGAGGGAACAGAGCAGCATTATCGAGCAGACCAACACACGCACAGATCGCATGGCACACACGCCTTCGGGTGGCAACGTCGGATTCGTCGTGACGTGCGGCGATGCGGTGCTTCGAATCCCGCCGAACCTCCCCCAGAGCGCCTGCCGTCAGAACATGACGGTACGCCGCGCACCCCGCGCCGACCCGCCGTCGTGCCCGACTCGTGACGCAGCGCGCCTGGATCGCAACAACTCTCGGCGATCGACCCGGATCCGCGTCGGGGCAGGCGGATCCGGATCGATCACCCCCGGGCTCAGCAGGTACTGGGCGCCGGTTCCCCCTGCAGCCGCGCGTCGAGCCACCGCAGCGCGGAAGGCAGCCCGAGCACGGCCGCGGTCAGGTGGTCGGGTGTCGGCGTCGATTCGGTGACCACGGGGGTGCCTGCCGCGCACCAGCGCCGTGTCGTCGTGGTGATCGCGTCGACGGGAATGAGGGCGTCGATCGGTGAATGCCATTCGAACACCGGCATCGTCGGCGCGCCGGGATAGAGCTCGAGACTGTTCTCTTCGACCACCGCGCGGGCCTGCGGGTCCTCGACCAGCGAGGTCGTCGCGGCGAAGTCGAGGATGCCTCGGCCAGCGCCCGCGCCGAGGATGTCGTTGGTGCAGGCGTCGGCGATCGCGGCACGGGCGGCCAGACCGCTGGCGTTCATCTGCTCGCTGATCGGAAAGCGTTGCGGGTACTCGCGTTCCAGCCCGATCCCGGCGGCCAGCGCGAGCCCGAAGACCGGGTGCCTGCCGAACCCGAGGCCCTCGAGCATCGACACCAGGTTCATCGGAACCCCGCCCATGGCGGCGCCGGCGATCTCCACGTCGGGCGCGTAGGTGGGTTGCAACGCCGCCGCCCAGGCCGTCGCCATGCCGCCGCCGGAGTAGCCCGCCATCGCCACCCGGCTCCCCGAGACCCGTAGCTGCTCGACCTTGCGCACGGCCTTGATGCCGTCCAGGGTCACCTGACCACCCAGTTTGGCCGCACCGTAGGCGAACGTCGGTCCGAGGTGATCGGGCAAGGCCATGGTCCAGCCGCGGCGCAGCGCGAAGTTCCACGCGACCGCCTCGCGCACCATGAGATTCGGGTCCTGGGTGTAGAGCACCTTCGACACCGAGCACTGGACGCCGAGTCCGTTGATGATGTGCTGATACGACAGCACCGGGGCGTCCGGCTGATGGTGCACCGGTTGCAGGACCGTGGTGGTCGCGGCGATGGGGTCGCCGGTCGAGTCCGTCGACCGGAACTTCACCAGGGTGACGGTGGTGTCGGGGAACATCGCCAGCGGCGGCATCGTCCGCACGTCCAGTACGTCACCCGGCGCGCTCGCGGACAGGTCGGCGGGCTGGGCGTAGAAGGGGTCGGGATCGGCGCGCGGGTAGAGCGGCGCGCCGTGGGCGCCCCCGGGGACGCCCGCCAGCACCAGGGCGGCCGCGACGGCCAGCAGTGTCCGGCGCGACCGCGCGTGTCGTGCTGCCGTAACCGAGATCATCCGGCTCGTCCTCCCGTGTCGCTGCCGTCGCCCTCCGATACTGGCCGGTAGCGTGGCCCGCCGGAACCGCAACCGAAAGACATCGGCGGAGCTCACAACGTCTGACCGGCGGCCTTGTGACCGGAAGCAAGCTGCGCCAGGAACATGTTCTTCTCGATGTCGCGGGCCCTACCGTCTGGTAACAAGGCGCTCTCAGCGCCGGGGCGAAAGGAGCACGCCATGATTCCCATCGACGAGAACATCGCCGCCACCCCCCACCGCATCGACCGGACCGAGATACCGACCCGCCGGATCACCGTCTATTTCGACGGCCCGACCCCCCAGGACGCCCTGACGCTGGAATACGCCGCGACCCCGGCGGAGGCGTGGGAATTCACCTCCGCGGCCGTACACGCCGGGTTGATGGTGACCGTCGACGGCCGGGTGGGCCCCGGGATGCGCAGGCTCCCCTGCCGCTCGCTCTGGCACTGACCGCACCGGCTCCGCCCGGCCCGCCGCACTAGGCTGGTCGGGCGGTCGCGTCCCGGCCGTACGCGCGACGACGGGAGGAGCTTCGGTGCCACGGTGGACCCACCCGGCGATCCTGGCCGTCGCGCTGACCGCGCTCGCCGGCTGTGGATCGCCCACCGACGACCCGCCCACCGCCCCCACGGCCACGACCAGCGTCCGGCCGACGAGCAAGCCGCCCGTCACGATCCCGCCACCGACCACGACGGTCGATCCCTACGCCGGCCTGCCCCTCATCGATCATGTGCGCTGGACCGAGAACGTCGACGGCGCGCGGCTGCTCGTCGTCCCGACCATCGCGGGCAGGCGCACCGCCGCCCCCGGCGCGGACGAACTCGCGTGGCAGGAGGTGCTCGCCCTCGACCCCGCCGCCGACGCGCCGGGCATGCAGGACCAGTTCATCTGCCACTGGGTGTGGGCGAGGATGGTGGCACCCGACAAACCGAGCTGGAATCTGGAGCCGTGGCGACCCGCGGTCGGCTATTCGGCGACGGTGTCGGCCAACTGCAATCCCGGTGGCCCGGAACGCTGAGGCCACCGATCCCGAAAGGAGCTCCCGTATGCGCGTCGTCGTCGCCGGTGGACACGGCAAGATCGCTCTCGCGCTGGCCCGCTTGCTGACCCGGCGGGGCGACCAGGTGCACGCCCTGATCCGGGATCCGGGCCAGGCCGCCGACATCACCGCGACCGGCGGTGTTCCGGTCATCTACGACATGGAGCGCGACACGACCGCCGATCTCGCCGCCGAGGTGGCCGGCGCCGATGCCGTGGTGTTCGCCGCGGGCGCGGGACCCGGCAGCGGCGCCGCGCGCAAGTACACCGTCGACCTCAACGGCTCGGTCCAGCTGGCCGATGCCGCCGAACAGACAGGCGTGCACCGGTTCGTGCAGATCTCCACCATGGGCGCGGGTAGCCCACCCGCCGCGGGGACCGACGAGGTCTGGGCGGCCTACCTCGACGCCAAGACCCGCGCCGAGGACGATCTGCGGTCACGCGCGCTGGCGTGGACGATTCTCCGCCCCGGCATGCTCACCGACGAGGAAGGCAACGGTCTGGTCACGCTCGGCTCGCCGCCGATTCCGCGCGGCCCGATCCCGCGCGCCGACGTCGCCGCGACGATCGCGTCGATCTTGGTCGCGGACAACACTTTTCGGCACACCCTGGAACTGGTCTCCGGTTCCGATCCGATTTCCGCCGCCGTGTCGGCAATTCGATAGCTTAAAATTAACTATCACAACGGAATTCGGCCGGTAGGTCGCGGGGCGCCCCACCGCCCCCACCCCCCGCGACCACCGAGTTCGCGGCGATCCGCCGGTCACGGCCGTTTCCGCGCGGCACGGCGGGCGAACCCGGTGGCACAGGCGTGGATTCGCCGCTCAGAAGCCGGGAAACGCCCCGCATCGAGACGGAATCGATCTTGCAGATGTGCTTGCAAGTGAAAGTGTCCTAGTCCTAAACTCAGGGCCGCAACACAATTGAGGGGAAAGTCAGGGGAGGCCGCGAGCGGCACACCCGGGGCTATGTTTGCCTCTGGTTTGCCACTGTCTACACACAGGGGCGTTCACATGAACAACACCAACGGCCGTTCCGGCCTCGCTGATCGCGCAGCGACCACCGTCCACCCCGTCACCGGGCGGTGCTCCAGAGAAACCGCGGTCGCGTATGTCATCGATGCCGTGGAGTCCACCGGCGCGGCGACCCGTAATGATTTCGATATCGACCGGATCGTGACCACCGCGCACGAATTGGCCGACGATTGGGATCTGCAGACACTGACTCCCGATACCTTCTGGCGTATCGCCGCAGGCTGTATCCGCTACTGACCAAAAAGAAAAGGATGGCGGACCGAGCGTCCGCCATCCTTTTCGGGCTTTTCCGCGCCGGATCAGGCGCGATCGGCGTATTCCAGCAGAATCTCGCGCGAACGGTCCGGGCGCGCGGCCTGCACGCTGAGCTGATCCATCACCGACAGATACAGCGCCAGGTCCTGCCTGCGCTCGAGATACAGCGCGCTGGTCAGCTGTTCGAGGTAGACGATGTCGGGCAGCTCCGGCTCCGCGAAGCGGAGAATGCTGAACGAACTGCCCGCCGCGGCATGCCCACCCGCCGAGTACGGCAGCACCTGCACCGTGACGTGCGGCAGCTCCGACAACTCGGCGAGGTAGCGCAGCTGCGCGCGATGCACCTCGCGGCCACCGATCGGGCGGTGCAGCACCGCCTCGTCGATGACGGCCCACACGACCGGCGGATCGACCCTGCGCAACACGTCCTGGCGCAGCTGGCGGACCTGGACGCGGCGTTCGGTGTCGGCGTCGTCGAAACCGAGGGTCACGATCGCCCTGGTGTACTCCGGCGTCTGCAGCAGACCGGGCACCAACTGCGCCTCGTAGGTACGGATCTGGCTCGCCGCCTGCTCGAGCCCCAGGTAGGTGCTGAACCACGAGGGCAGCAGATCGCTGTAGCGGTGCCACCACCCCGGTTCGCTCGCCTGCCTGGCGAGTTCGAAGAACGACTCACGCTCCACGGTGTCGTGGACGCCGTAGAGCGTGAGCAGATCGCGGATGTCGCGTTCCTTGAATCCGGTGCGTCCCAGTTCGAGCCGGCTGATCTTGGCATGTGAGCCACGAATCGCGTCGCCCGCGGCCTCGCGGGTGATCCCCTTGCTCTCGCGCAGTTTGCGCAACTGACCACCGAGGGCGATACGCAGCACGGTGGGGCCACGATCGACAACGGGTTGCACGCGACCGATCTCGTCGGGTTCAGCCGTCATGGACCGTGATATTACCGATCACCGGGTCAGGTAGTCGAACTCTCCGGCCTTCGCGCCGCGAATGAAGGCGTCGATCTCGGGCCGGGTGTAGAAGATCACCGAGCCGTGGGGGTCGCGCGAGTTGCGCACGGCGACCGATCCGTCCGACGCTTCGGCCACCTCGACACAGTTGCCGCTGGGGTTGCTGAACGTGCTCTTGCGCCAGGCGCCGTCTGCCGGGCGTTCGCGCTGATCATGGTGCATTCCGGACACGCCACACTCCTCGATCTCGAATGATGACCATCGGTACGAAACTTGCAGATGTACGCACAGATGTTCTTGCATCTGCACTGTTCGCCCGGGAGATTAACACGGTTCACACAGCCGCGCACCGGTCGGTACTTACCCGAGGCCACGATCTCGAAGCGCCCCCGGTAGGTGACGTCCAGTCCCCTGAATTCCGCAGTGCCACAACCCCTTCTACGGCGCGACACGCGGACTTCGAGCGTGCAGATGTTCTTGCATCTGCAAACGACAGCGCCGTAGACTCGGCCAGCAAGATCACGGGAGGTACGTCGGCGAGCACCCGCCGCACCCGCCTTCCCCTGCAGGATGCGAGGGGCCTCGAATGAGCACGCCGTTTCGAACACCCCACCGGGTCCAGGCCGGTACCGCCGGCTTCGAGGTCCCGCGATACCTCGGCGCGGCCGCGTCCCCGTCCGGATCCTGTAGCGAGGAGCCGCACGCGCTCACCTATCGGCAGGCCCGCGACCTGCTCGCCCAGCACGACGTCCACGGTCCGCAGTGCCGCCAGTGGCTGGCCGCGGCCGCCTACCTGTCGGCGGGGCTGGACGACGAATAGCCGGTTGTGACGTCTCCGTGCTGGTCAGCGTGTCGCCGTCGGGGCATCCTGGACAGGGATTACCGGCGCGACACAGGTGAGCGGCACATGCGGATAGCGGAGATCCTGCGTAACAAGGGCACCACGGTGACGACCGTGCCACCGGACACCACCGTGCGCGCCCTGCTCGCCGTGCTCGCCGAGCGCAACATCGGCGCCGTCCTCGTGTCGCCCGACGGCGCGACCATCAGCGGCATCGTCTCCGAACGCGACGTGGTCCGGCATCTGCACCGGCGCGGCGCCGAGCTGCTCGACCGGCCGGTCACCGAGATCATGACCGAACGGGTGCGCACCTGCGCGCCCGACGATCACGTCTCCTCGCTGCACGGGCTGATGACCGAGCACCGGATCCGGCACATGCCGGTGGTCGACGGCGACCGGCTGGTGGGCATCGTCAGCATCGGTGACGTGGTGAAGAGCGAGATCACCGAACTCGCCACCGAGCGCGGTCATCTCGTCGACTATCTGCAGGGCAGGTACTGACCGCGAGCCGAAAACCGTTGGCCGCGCGTATCGTTGATCGGGTGCACCCTGTCCGGCCCGCGCTCGAAGCCGTCCCGGTGACCTCGCACGCGCCCACCCCGGTTCCCGGGTCGATCCGCGACCGCTTCCCGGCGCTGGCCGACCCCGCGGTGGTGTATCTGGACAGCGCGGCCACGACCCAGAAGCCCGACACGGTGATCGCGGCCGTGACCGCCTACCACGCCAGGCAGACCGCCAACGCGGGTCGCGGCACCTATGGGTGGGCCACCTCCCTGGCCGCGCGGATCGAGGCGATCAGGGGCAGGGCCGCCGCTTTCGTGGGCGCGCGGCACCCGGACGAGATCGTGTTCACCAGCGGCGCCACCGCGGCGCTGGGCGCGATCGCGCACAGCTGGGGCCTGGCCACCCTCGACGACGGCGACGAGATCCTCTACAACCCCGCCGATCACGCGGCCAATGTGCTGCCGTGGCACCACCTGCGCGACACCATGGCCCGGTTCGGGCGCCGGATCGTGCTGCGGCCCTACCGCAGCACGGCGGCGGGTGAGGCCGACATCGACGACATCCTCGCCCGGATCACCCCGCGCACCCGGCTGATCACCACCAGCCATCTGCATCACGTCTACGGCGGGCTGAGCACGCTCGAGGAACTGCGCGGCCGGATCGATCCGGAGATCCTGCTGTGTTTCGACTGCGCGCAGAGCGGGGGCCACCTGCCGGTCGACGTGCTCGACCTCGGCGCCGATTTCGCGGTGTTCGCCGGGCACAAGATGTTCGCCGCGCCCGGCGTCGGGCTGCTGTACTGCCATCGGCGCGTCCACGACCGGCTGCGGCCGTTCCTGCCCGGCGGGCACTCCGGCGTCCGTCTCGGCGCCGACGGACTGGTCGGTACGGGGATGCCGGGCCTGCTCGAGGGCGGCACCCACAACATTCCCGGAATCCTCTCGCTGGCACCGGCTTTCGATCTGCTCGACGAGCTGGATCCGACGGCGGTGGCCGCGCACAATCGGGTGCTGACCCAGCGGCTCGTCGAGGGCCTGCGCCCGGTGCCCGGACTCGAGTTCCTGCCCGGGCCCGCGCACGCGGGCTGCGCGGTGGGGTACGGGATCGTCTCGTTCACCCTCGACGGCATCGGCGCGGCCGATCTCGGGTTCGTCCTGGCCGACGCCGGATTCCTGGTGCGCACCGGCGCGCACTGCGTGCCCTCGGCCGAACCCGGCGCCGGCTCGGTGCGGGTGAGCACCCACCTCTACAACACTCTCGACGAGATCGATCGATTCGCCGCCTGCGTGGCCCGCGTCGCCGGGTCCTGAACACTCCCCTGTCCGCCGACCCGAGGAGCAACGATGGGCATCGATCCCACACCGCAGTACGACCGTCGCACCGCGTCGCGGATACTGGCCGGGGTGGCCGCACCGGGGATCTTCGCGGCCGCCGAGCCCGCCGAGCCGGTGCGGATCACGGTCCGCGCCACGCCGTTACGGCCCGAGCCGGGCAGTGCGCTCACCCAGTCCCAGCGGATGTATCTCGAGCGGTTCATGCGGCCGTGTCGCCCGGAGCAGGTCACCAGCGCGACCCACCGGCTCACCTGGACCGACAGCGCGGGAGTGCCCAACACCGGGTACTTCCACACGGCGGGCGCCGGTCCGGAGCTGGCGGTCGTCGCGCGCGAGACCGTGCTGGCGCTGTGGCGCGCGCTCGCGGCCTCGGGATTGCCCGCGCGGTCGGCGGCCCTGCCCGAGCGCGATCTCGCGGTGCTCGCGGCCACCACCACCGATCACGAGCCGCACGAGATCTTCCGGGTCGGCGTGGAGGCCACGGGACGGGCGCTGGCGCAGCACGGGCTCATCGCCGCCGACACGCCCTACCGTGGGATCGTCGAATTCGCCGAGGGCCTGCGCGATTCCGGCATCTTCGCCGCCGTGGCCGCGCGCTGGTTCTGGGAGTTGCAGGCCTCGACGTTCCGGCGTGGGATGATCCCGGTGCGGCTGGTCACCCAGCCCGACGGCAGTGTGCGCTACACCCCCGAGTCGATCACCGTGCTGCGGGCGATGAAGGACGCCACCCTCGCCGACGCCAGGGCGGTGATGCGCAGGGCCACCACCGAGGAGGGCCTCGACACCGAGTCCGCCGTGGCGAAGTACCACGACGAACTGGACCTGATCTCGCGCCAGTACGCGCTGCTGCCGACCGGAACCAGGCCCGCCTGCCTGGCGGCCGCACCGCACGCGATCGACGGGCGCTCGGTGCACGTGCTGGCGACGGTGGTCGATCGGTTCGTCGCGACCTTCGCGACACTGGCTCCGACCGTCACCGTGGTCCTGGAGCACGGCGCGCCCGCGCTCAGCGACGCGCACGGCGACGACGGCGTGTTCTACGTGCCCGACATGAGCTGCCAGCACTGCGTGCGCACGATCACCGCGCTGCTGACCTCGATGGAGATCCCCGTGGTCGCCATCGATCTGGAGTCCAAGCGGGTGGTGGCCCGGATCCGCAGCCCCCGCCACCGCTTCCGGGTCTTCGAGGCCCTGCGCGACGGCGGGTACAACCCGGTCGACGAGGCCGCCGCGCAGACGCCCGGCGCGGCGGTGGGATGACCCCGCCCGCTGTGCCCGCCGCGGTGCACCCCCTGGTCGCGGCGTTCCTTGCCGATCGCGGCGCCGTGCGCGACGCGCTGCGCCGATTCGGCTCGCCGGTGCACCTGGTGTTCCCGGAGGTGTTCGGCGACAACCTGGCCGCGCTGCGTGCCGTACTCGACGCGGCGGCCCCGACCGCGCGGATCTGCTACGCGCACAAGGTGAATCGGTCTGCCGCCTTCGCGACCACCGCCGCCGCGGCGGGGATCGCCGCCGACGTCGCCTCGGTGCCCGAACTGCGGGCCGCGCTGGCGGCGGGTTTCCCCGCCGATCGCATCGAGGCGACCGGACCCAAGGGCGCGACGATGCTGCGGGCGGCGCTCGACGCCGGTATCACGGTCAATGTCGACAACCTGTGGGAACTCCAGGCCCTCGCCGAGGCCGCGACCCCGGTACCGGTGCTGCTGCGGATCTCCGGGTTCCCTGGCAGCGCCGTGAGCAGGTTCGGCATCGATCTCGCCGACACGGGCGCGGCGTGGGAGATCCTGACCCGGCATCGGGACCGCCTGCGGCTGTTGGGTTTCGCCTTCCACCTCGACACCGCGGCCACCGGCGAGCGGGTGCGCGCGGTCGCGGAGTGTCTGCGACTGGTCGAGCGCGCCTACGAGCACGGGCTGACGCCCAGCGTGCTCGACATCGGCGGTGGCCTGCGCCAGCTCTTCGCCACCGACGCGGCCGCCTATGACCGCTACGATGCCGCGCTGCGGGCCGGTCTGCTCGGCACGGGCGACCGATTGCACTGGGGCGGCAACACTTTCGGCTACCACGTGGCCGACGGCGCGGTGCAGGGCACGCCGGTGTTCCACAAGTACGCCAACACCGAGTCCGCGCCGGCCATCCTCGCCGAGTTGCTCGCCGCGCCGCTGCCGGGGCACAGCGAACGCGCCTTGGGCCGGGTGCTCGCCGACAATCTGCTCGACCTGTGGCTGGAACCCGGCAAGGCGCTGGTCGATCGGGCCGGGATCACGCTGGCCACGGTCGAATTCGTCAAACGCGCGGGCAACGGCGCCACGCTCGTCCACCTGGATCTGAGCCGCGACACCGTCACCGCCGCCGACCAGGAGGTGCTCATCGATCCGATCGTGCTCACCGACGCCCCACCCGGCGAGCCCGTCGGCGTGTACTTCGCCGGGCATCTGTGCCTGGAGCGGGATCTGATCACGCAGCGCCAGGTTCGTCTCGAGGCGCTGCCCGGGCCGGGAGACACGGTGGTGTTCGCCAATACCGCCGCCTACCACACGGATCTGTCCGCGGCCCGCGCGAGCATGCACCCCGAACCCGCCAAAGTCGCCGTGGTGCGGCGCGAGCGCGGTTTCGTGCTGTGTCCCGACGCGGAATACCGGCACGAGCCGGTGGTGCCGCGATGATCTACAGCCACATCACCGAACTCATCGGCGACACGCCGCTGTTGCGCCTCGATCCCGCCGCGCACGGGCTGGCCGGGGTCGAGCTGTACGCGAAGCTGGAGTCGCACAATCCGTTCGGGTCGGTCAAGGACCGCGTCGCGTGGGCGATGATCCGTGACGACGTCGAGCGGGTCGCCGCGGACGGGCAGTCGTTCATCGAGGCCTCCAGCGGCAACACGGCCAAGGCGCTGCGCGTGCTCGGCGCGTTGCACGGCATCCCGCTGCGGGCGGTCACCAACCGGATCAGAGTGGCCGAGGTCAGGCAGCTGCTGCAGCTGCTCGACACCGAGATCGTGGAGCTGCCCGGGCTCTCGGAATGTCCCGATCCCCATGCCGCCGACGATGTCTCGGCGGTGATCGCGCAGACCACCGGGCAGGCGCCGGGCCGCTGGTTCCACCCCTCGCAGTACACCAACGAGCGCAATATCGACGCCCACCGCGACGGCACCGGCGCCGAGATCGCCGCCGACCTCGCCGCGGCCGGCATCACGCACCTGGACTATCTCGTCGGCGGCCTCGGCACCACCGGCTCCACCCGCGGCACCGCGGCCACGCTGCTGCGCCACCATCCGGGCCTGCGGACGATCGGGGTGGTCTCCGACCGTGCCGACTTCATCCCCGGCATCCGCTCCGAGCGCGAGATGTGGGACGTCGGCCTGTTCGAACCGGACTTCTACGACGAGATCGTCACCGTCGATTCCGCCAGCGCCATCGAGGGCACCCTCGCGCTCATCCGCGGCTACGGCGTGCTGGCCGGGCCGACCAGCGGCGCCGGGTACGCCGCCCTGTTGCGCACACTGGCCGCGGCGCCCCGCCCGGCGGACCGGCCGCTGGTCGCGGTGCTCATCGTCTGCGACCGGCTGGAGCCGTACCTGTCCTATCTCGCCAAGCGCAGGCCCGATCTGTTCGGCCATGCCGCGGCGCCCGAGGCGCCCGACGTGTCGACCGCGCCGACCCTCACCCCCGCCCAGCTGACCGAGCTCGACCGGACCGGCAGGCCGACCGTCGTCGACACCCGCGGCGCGATGGCCTATCGCGTCGGACACGTGCCCGGCGCCCTCAACATCCGCGACGACCACCTCGACGAGATGCTCACCCAGGGCATGCCGTTCCCGCGGTCGCGCCCCGTGGTGTTCGTGTGCCCGGTCGGCGAGGCCTCGCTCCGGTTCGCCGCGCTGGCCCACCGCGCGGGCTACGACGCGTACAGCCTCGCCGGCGGCATCGTCGCCTGGCGCGACGCGGGCTGTCCGCTCGAGCGCGGCGGCTGACTCACACCAGCACCCGGGCGGCCCGGCGCGCGGTCACCGGCTCGCCGCGACCGCCTGTCGCGGCGAGCAGCGCCGGGAGCGGTCCACGGTAGCCGTCGGCCAGGAGCCGCACGATCGCGGTGAAACGGTCGACGAAGCGGCGCGCGGTGTCGTCGTCGAAGCGGGCGATCGGGTACCGGAACGACCCGTCGATCCCGGCGGGCGCGCCCGCCGGGTCGTAGCGGTCGGTCAGCCCGAACTCGAGATCGTGCTTGGCGCGGACCACGCCGGTCGGCACCTCGGCGATCGACAAGTCCGGTGCCGCGGTGGGTTCCAGGGGTGCGGTCCGCGCACGCTGCAGGATCAGCGTGGCCTGGAACAGCGGCAGCGCCGCGTCCTGCAGCAGACAGCGTTTGAGCCGCGGCGCGGGCGTGTCGGGGTGGGCGTAGGCCGCCAGGGCGACCCGCCGCACCTGGTCGACGAGTTCGTCCACATCGGCGGCACGGTCGAGGCGCACTCGCAGCGGTACGTCGTCGGAGAAATTGCCGACCAGATCGTCGAGCAGACGGTGATCACGGCCGGGCACCGCGGTGGCCACGGTGACATCGGCGTTGCGCGCGAACGCGCCCACCGCGAGCGCGAACGCCGCCTGCAGCACCATGAACAGGCTCGCCCGCCGATCCTGGGCCAGCCGCAGCAGACCGGCGTGGACCCGAGCGTCGAACGCGACCGGAATCAGCGCGCCCTCGGCCGGGTCCAGCGGCGGCGACAATTGTTGCCGCGTGGGCAGATCCAGCACGGCGGGACGCCCGGCCAGCGCGTTGGCCCAGTACCGCAGCTGGTGGGTGGCGCGGCTCCACTCGTCGGTGAACTCGCCGAGCTGGGCGTGCTTCCACAGCGTGTAGTCGGTGTAGGTGATCGGCAGCGGCGCCCAGCGCGGCGTCGTCCCCGCCCGGCAGGCCAGGTAGGCGGTCACCAGATCACGGATCAGCGGGCCCATCGAGCGGCCGTCGACCGAGATGTGGTGCACGACCAGGGTCAGCACCACCTCATCGGGGCCGAGAACGAGCAGCCCGGCCCGCAGCGGCAGATCATGGGCGAGATCGAACGGGCGCGCGGCCAGCTCGGCGACCGTCGCGCCGAGTTCGCTTCCGGTGCAGACCTTCTCGGTCACCGTTAGCTCCACGTCAGCCAGGTCGGCGACCTGCTGGGCCGGACCGTGCTCGGTGGCCGGGTAGCGGGTGCGCAGCGGTTCGTGCCGCGCCACCAGATGGGTCAGCGCCGCGCGCAGGGCCGCCACGTCGACCGCCGCGCCGCGCAGCCGCATCGCGACCGCCACGTTCCAGTCCGCGGACCGGCCGAGCCGGGCCGCGTGCCACATGCGTTCCTGCGCGGGCGCCAGCGGCACGTGCGCAGGCCGCGGACGCGGCGCGGGCACCAGCACCGGCGGTGCCTGCGGCCGGAAACACGCGGGCACCGTGCCCGGCCGCGAGTACGCCGTCAGCACGCCGCGCGCGGCGTCGTATCCCCCCGACCTCATCCCCGACCCGGGGTCGAACACGCGTCGCAGCCTCCTCACCAGTTCGAACAGATTCGGGACGCTAACGAGCGGATGTGAACAATCAGTGACCGGATTGTGACCGTGTCAGGTCGGTCCGGCCGCCGCGCACCGGCCCGTCGCCGTGGTCTGGCGCTTTCCCGGAAAAACGCCCAAATGCCGCGTTAGAGTGACTCGGGAAGCGGAGCGAGGAGCTGGTCGGTGTCCATCGGGAAATTGGTGTCGTTCGACGGGTCACGGGGTTTCGGGTTCATCCGGCCCGACGACGGCGGGCCCGATGTGTTCGTCCATGTCAACGACATCGGCCTCGACGAGGACGAGTTGCGTCAGGGGCGGCTGTTCGAATTCGATGTCACCGAGGGTGATCGCGGCCCCAAGGCCGTCAATCTGACCGCGGTCGGCGCGCCGGCGCCCGCGCCGAAGGCCCGCAAGGACCGGGCCAACGGGCGACTCGGGCAGGAGGAGCTGCGACAGCAGATCACCGAGCTGTTGCTCGAGGCCTCCCCCGCGCTCACGGCGGCCGAGATCATCACCATCCGCGAGCGCTTCACCCTCTTCGCCGACGAACACGGCTGGCTCGACGGCTGAGCGACGCGGCGCCGAGGTCCGCGCCGGTGTCGGCGGGTCGCCCTACGATCGATCCCGCACCGATGAATCGGGCGCGTCCGCGACGTCGACACGGGTGACCCCACCCGCGAGGAGGATCGAATGGATCTACCGGTGATGCCGCCCGTGCGTCCGATGCTGGCCAAGTCGACACCGTCGCTGCCCCGTGAGGCCGGGCTCAGCTACGAGCCGAAATGGGACGGCTTCCGCTGCATCGTGTTCCGTGACGGCGACGAGATCGAACTGGGGTCGCGCAACGACCGCCCGCTCACCCGGTATTTTCCCGAACTGGTCGAGCTGCTGCGCGCGGCGCTGCCCGAGCGCTGCGTCGTCGACGGCGAGATCGTCGTCGTCACCGGTGACGGCCTGGATTTCGACACCCTGCAGCAGCGACTGCACCCGGCGGCCTCGCGGGTGAACAAGCTGGCCGCGGAGACACCGGCCAGTTTCGTCGCCTTCGACCTGCTCGCCGTCGACGATCGCGACCTGACCACCGAGCCGTTCAGCGCGCGCCGCACCGAGCTGGAGAAACTGCTCGACGCGGCACCGGGCCGCATCCACCTCACCCCGATCACCCACGACCCCGAGGTCGCCCAGGACTGGTTCACCCGGTTCGAGGGCGCCGGCTTCGACGGCGTGATGGCCAAGGCCGACGACCTGCCCTATCTGCAGGACAAACGGGTGATGCTCAAGATCAAGCACGAGCGCACCGCCGACTGTGTGGTCGCCGGCTACCGGATGCACAAGGACGGCGAGGGCGTCGGGTCGCTGCTGCTCGGCCTGTTCGACGAGGCGGGCGACCTGCACCACGTGGGCGTCGCGTCCAGCTTCACCGCCGCCCGGCGCCGGGAACTGCTCGGCGAGCTCGCGCCGCTGCGGGAGAACGCTCTGGCCGACCACCCCTGGCGCGACTGGGCCGATGCCGTCGCGCAGGCCGGGGCAGGCGGCAAGATGCCGGGCGGTGTGAGCCGGTGGACCGGCGGCAAGGACCTGTCATGGGAGCCGTTGCGGCCGGAACTGGTCGCGGAGGTGCGCTACGAGCACGTGCAGTCCGGGCGATTCCGGCACGGTGGCAGGCTGGTCCGGTTCCGGGCCGACCGCACCCCCGACTCGTGCACCTACGCCCAGCTCGACGAGGTGGCCCCCGCCGAGCTCGGCGCGATCTTCGGCAGCGACCGATGAGCGCGGCGATCGAGGTCGAGGTCGACGGGCAGGCGCTGTCGATCAGCAATCCCGACAAGGTCTACTTCAGCAAGCGTGGCGAGACCAAGCTCGATCTGGTGCGCTACTACCAGGCCGTCGCCGAGCCGCTGCTCGGTGTCATCGGCGGCAGGCCGCTGCTGCTCGAGCGGTATCCGGACGGCGCCTCGGGCAAGTCGTGGTTCCAGAAGCGGGTGCCCGCATCGGCGCCGGACTGGTTGCGCACCGTCGAGGTGTCCACGCCCAACGGCACCACCAGCGACGCGCTCGTCGCCCACGACCTCGCCCACATCCTGTGGGCGGTCAATCAGGGCTGCCTCGGTTTCCACGTCTGGCCGAATCACGTCCCCGACCTGAAGATCGCCGACGAGCTGCGGATCGACCTCGACCCCTCGCCCGGCATCGGCTTCGACGATCTGCGTCGCGCCGCCGTGCGCACCAGGGAACTGCTCGCCGAACTCGGCATCGACTGCCGCATCAAGACCTCCGGGTCGCGCGGTCTGCACATCTACGCCGCGCTGGAGCCGCGCTGGGACGGCTACGAGGTGCGGGCCGCCGCCGTCGCGCTGGCCCGCGAACTCGAGCGCAGGCACCCGGAGGAGATCACCGCCCAGTGGTGGAAGGAGGAACGCGGCTCGCGCGTGTTCATCGACTTCAACCAGAACGCGCCGCACAAGACCGTGTTCGGTGCCTGGTCGGTGCGGCCCAAGGTCGGCGGCCAGGTCTCGACGCCGATCACCTGGGACGATCTGGACACCGTGGTCCCCGACGAGCTCACGCTGTCCACCGTTCCCGCCCGGCTGGCCGAGCGCGGCGATCCGTGGGCCGACCGCACGCCGCAGTCGATCGAGCCGCTGCTGGCGATGTCGGAACGCGACATGGCGGCCGGGATGATGGACGCGCCGTGGCCGCCGCAGTACCCCAAGATGCCGAACGAGCCGCCGCGGGTGCAGCCGAGCCGGGCCAAGAAGGGCGACTGAGTCAGCGCACCGCGAGACCGTCGACGAGGGTGGTGACCAGTCCGTCGATCCAGGCCTCGTCGAGTGCGGGCCGACCGCGCAGGACGAGCGCGACCAGCGTCGTGCCGAACACCATCTCGATGAACACGCCGAGGTCGACATCGGGTCGCGCCTCGCCGCGGGCGGCGGCCTCGGCCAGCCGGCCGGCCAGGCTGTCCCAGCCCGAGGTGAGCAGGCGGGCGCTGAGTTCCTCCTCGAGCGCGTGATCGGCCATCAGTTCGCTCATCAGGGCGGGCGTGGCCCGTCTGCCCGCCGGTGACCCGACGATCTCGAGGCAGCGTTCCACCACGGCCCGCACCTCGGATCTGAGGTCGGCGGCTCCGGTGGGAGCGGCGACGGCGTCGGACGGATAGACCGCCTCGTGCACGAGGTGGGCCTTGGAGGCCCAGCGCCGCCGGATGGCGGGCACCGAGGTCGCCGCGCGCTCCGCGATCGCGCGGAAGGTCAGGTCGGCATAGCCGACCTCGGCGACGAGATCGCGGGCGGCGGCCAGCACCGCCTCGTCGATGCGGGTGTCCCGCGGCCGCCCGGCGGGCGGTGCCTCACTCACGGTCCCGGCCTCCTGCGTCTCGGTCGCGATCTCGATGTGCGTGCCATTATCGCGAAAACGGAGACGGCACACCGCGCGACTACTTATGTTCCGTGTCACAACGTAATGTAATTGCTGCCCTGGAGCGCTCGTGACATCACCCTTCGCGTCCAGCTCGGTCGCCGAGCTCCTGCTCGCCCGCGCCGAGGACGACCACCCCGCCCTGCTGTTCGGCGACGACGTCCTCACCTGGCGGGACTTCGTCGCCGCGGCCGCCCGCCGCGCCACCGCGCTCACCGAGCTCCGCCGCCCCGGCCCGTGGCACGTCGGCGTGCTGATGGACAACGATCCGCAGTATCTGCTGGTGATCGCGGCCGCTGCGCTGTGCGGGGCGACCGTGGTGGGCGTCAATCCGACCCGGCGCGGCGCGGAACTGGCCGCCGACATCCGCGGCACCGACTGCCGCACACTGCTCGTCGGCGCATCGCATCGGGCCCTGCTCGACGGTCTCGACCTGCCGGACGTCGAGGTGATCGACGCCGAGGGCGAGCGCTACCGGACCCTCGTCGCCGGCAGCGCCGCGTACACCGCGACCCCGCCCGCGGGGCCCGGCCACACGCTGCTGCTGCTGTTCACCTCGGGCTCGACCGGCGCGCCGAAAGCGGTGATCTGCTCCTCGTTCCGGCTCGCCGCCATCGGTCAGCTCAATGTGCACGGCCTGACCCGCGCGGACGTCGCCTACAACGCCATGCCGCTGTTCCACGGCAACGCGCTGATGGCCGCCTGGGCCCCGATCCTCGCCGTCGGCGGCACGTACGCGATGCGACCGCGCTTCTCCGCCTCCGGATTCCGGCCCGACGTGCGGCGCTTCGGCGCCACCTTCTTCAACTACGTCGGCCGGGCGCTGTCCTATGTCCTCGCGCAGCCGGAACATCCGGACGAGGCCGACAACCGGCTGCGGTTCGGCTTCGGCACCGAGGCCTCCACCCGCGACCGCGAGGAGTTCCAGCGCCGCTTCGGCTGCCGGATCGTGGAGTCCTACGGGTCCTCGGAGGGGGTGTGCACAATCCTGCGCACCGAGTCCACGCCGCCCGGAGCGCTCGGCGCGCCGGATCCGGCGATGGGCCTCGAGATCGTCGGCACGGACGGACAGCCCTGTCCGGTCGCCGAATTCGGCGACGACGGCCGTCTGCGCAACGCCGCCACCGCGATCGGCGAGATCGTGGTGCGCGGCGCGGCGGCCCGGTTCGAGGGCTACTACAACAATCCCGGCGCGATGGCCGACAAGGTCCGCGACGGCGACTACTGGACCGGTGACCTCGCCTACCGCGACGCCGCGGGCAACTTCTGGTTCGCGGGCCGCAGTTCGGATTGGATCCGCGTCGACAGCGAGAACTTCACCACCGCCCCGATCGAACGCATCCTCGCCCGCCACCCCGCCGTGGCGACCGCCGTCGTGTACGGCGTCCCGGACCCGCGCACCGGCGACGAGGTGATGGCCGCGCTGCTGCCGCTCCCCGGCCACACCCTCGACCCCGCCGAACTGCACGAATTCCTGGCCGCCCAGCCCGATCTCGGCACCAAGTGGCGGCCGCGCCTGGTGCGCGTCGTCGCGGATCTGCCGCTGACCGGCACCGGCAAGCTCGACAAACAGGCCCTGCGCAGCCAGGCCTGGCACACCGACGACCCCCTGCTGCTCGCCACCGAGACCGGCTACCGGCCCTTCACGGCCGCCGACCGCGCGGACCGTGCGGCCGCGTTCGCCGCCCACGGCCGACAGGCCCTCCTGCCCTGACACCGTTCACCTTCAGAAAGGCACGACCCATGCTCGAACTCGATCGCAGCCACCTCGTCGACTGCATCACCGCCCGGCTCGCGACCACCGAATCCCCGCGCCAGCGCACCATGCTCGAACGCATGCGGGTGCACGCGGCCGCCGAGCGCGACGGCGATCTCGACACCCTCGTCGGCACGCTCGGCGAGGCGACGAACTATCACTTCTGGCAGCTCACCGGCGACGTCGGCCCGAAGACCCGCGCGGGGGTCGCCGAGTACTACCGCGACCTCGTGGAGAACGACGGACACGTGCTCGAGTTCTTCTGCGAACGGATGGTCGTCGACGATCACTGCATCGTCATCGAGGGCAGGCTGACCATGATCCAGCCCGGCGCCCTGATGGTGCGGCATCCGATGGCGGGCGAGTTCGCCCAGGCCGACAAGAACTATCTGCTGCGGATGCGCAATGTGATCTTCTGGTCCTTCGACGAGGACCTGATGATCATCGGCGAGGACTCCTACACCGGCGGCCCGATGGAGATGCGCGTGCTCGAGGACGACGAGCTGCCCGCCGACTTCGCCGCCCTGCGCCAGGCCTGACCGGTACCCCGGCGGCGAGACCCGGCGGTCTCGCCGCCCGGCCTATTCCGTCCAGGGCACCCAGGTGGCCGAGCCCGCCTTGCCCTCGCAGACCAGGGCGTGGTTGTCGGAGGTGCGCCCCGACTTGTCGACCGACGGATCGCAGCCCGCGCCCGCGGCGTAATACGACCCGGACACCTTGAACGGCCCCGACCACGTGTAGTCGCCGTCCTTGCGCAGGCAGAGCAGAGTCGCACCGTCTGCCGCGACGCCGAGCAGTCCCACGCGATCGGCCGAGCAGGCGGCGCCCTTCTCCACGACGGTGCCCACCGGACTCACCACCGGAACCGTCCCCGTGACCGTCGCCGTCGGCGTGCCCTGCGACGGGACGGTGGTCGACACCGCCGTCACGGTGGCGGGCTGCTGAGCCATCGCCGGGACGTCGAGCTCCAGCCCGCCGAACAGCACCAGGCCCGCCGTGGCCACCGCCGCGACCTCGGCGATGCCGATCAGTAACGCGAACGTCGCGATTCCCCGTCCCCGTGGATGGCCGAACGACAGCAGCCCGAAGACGATCGCGATCGGGAACAGCAACACCAGTGCCGCGGCCAGGGCGACCATCGCGTACGGGTTCACCCGCGGCTGCTCACCACGGCCCCCGCCCGACCCGTGCTGCTCGGTGGTCGCGTGCGGCCAGCGCTGCCCGTTCCAGCGCCGTTCGTCGAGCTCCTCCTCGGGGTCGTCGTCCCATTCCTCGTACCGTGCCATCAACCCCGGGTCCCTCTCCGATCCCCCCGGCGCGAAACGAACACCATGCGGCACCGGGTTACGCGACGAGGATAGGGACTCCCGACCCGTCCTTCAGCGCAAACGCGAAATGCGCGGACACCTCACAGGCGGCCGATCCAGGGGTGTGGACGCCGGTAACGAACCCGCAAACACCTTTGCCTGCCGGCCCGGTGCGGGTCCATGCTGGTCATCAGGTGAACCACTGCGCGCAGTCCGAGCCCGCGAGGAGGACACGATGTCCGGCAGCACCACTCCCGCAGACCGGCCGAGCTGGCACGCCCAGGCCGGCGACCTGCTCGCCGACGACTACAACGTGCCGGGGATCATCGCCTGCGGAATCGGCGTCGTCGGCCTCGCCTGCACGCTCGTCGCCGCGGGAACCGGCCACGTCGGCTGGGCCGTGGTCGCCGGCATCGCCACGGCGGTGTTCCTGCTCGGCGGTGTCGGGGCGCTGCTGTTCGAACATCGCCGGGAACAGCGGATCGAACTGTCGTACGGCCGCAGCGGGCACGCGCCGGGGCACATGGGCGCGCAGCGCTACAGCGCGCGCGACATCGCGATGCCGCCGCCGAGGCAGCACGGCCTCGACCCCTAGCCCACCGCGTCCGAGCGCGGTTCCACCGACGGGATGGTCTCGGTGATGACGGTGAGCAGCGTGTCGGTCAGCAGCCGGTGCACCTCGTCCCTGGTGAGGGTGCCCCGGGTGATCCATTCGCGGCCCGCCACTTTCACCATGCCCGCGTAGGCGAGGACCAGTGCGCGCAATTGCGCACTGTGTGCCAGATCGGCGCGCCCGATCATCACCAGCATGCGTTCGGCGGCCGCGTCGTCGGCCTGGTCGAGGATCTGCTGGACCTCGGGATCGTCGCCGACGCCCTCGTGGCTGGTGACCTTCACCCAGGTGGTGCCGTGTTCGACGATGGTGTCGAGCAGCCAGGTGACGATGGCGTCGACCCGCTCGCGCGGGGAGCCCTCGGGGATGGTGACCTTCTCCGGCCGCGGCAACGTCACCATGCGGCGCACGACGGCCAGATACAGGTCGCGCTTGTTGCCGAAGTAGTGGTTGATCAGCCCGCGCGCCACCCCGGCGCGCTGGGCGAGTTCCGCGGTCGACACCGCCGCGTACGGGCGTTCACCGAACATGTCGATGGCACAGGCCAGGATCTGCGCGCGTCGCTCGTCGGGTTCGAGCCTGCGCCTGCGCGGCGCGTCTGCGGTATCGGTGTCGAGCGGGGAAATCGGGCTGCTCCGTCGGGTTCGGTGGCCACCGCGCGGTTGCGGCAGCGGTCCACCACGATACCCAGCGGGTCCGCTCGACGGCCAATGAGACAATGAGTGTCGTCCCCCGCTCCCGCACGAAGGAATGCCGCGCGCCCCGATGACCGAGAACACGATCGATCCGGACGAGTTGGCGACCTGTCTGCGGGTGCTGGAACAGGCCGGACGGCTGGAGAAGGAGCACCCCGATTCCATCGCGGTGCAGCGCGCCGTCGGGCACATGTTCAAAAAGCTCAAGCAGCGCCGCCGGATCGAGGCGCGCGAGCAGGTCGCCTCCGCCGATCGCGCGGTCATCGCCGCCACCGCCACGGGCTCGCCGCAGCGCATCGACGACGAGACCGCGGGCATCCCGATCAGTTCGGCGACCACCGGCGCCAGCGCGGGCACCCTGCTGCGGCCGCGGCCCTGCTACATCTGCAAGCAGCGCTACACCCAGGTCGACGCGTTCTACCACCAGCTCTGCCCCGAGTGCGCGGCCGCGAGCCACGCCAAGCGCGATGCCCGCACCGACCTCACCGGCAAGCGCGCGCTGCTCACCGGCGGCCGCGCCAAGATCGGCATGTACATCGCGCTGCGCCTGCTGCGCGACGGCGCCCACACCACCATCACCACCCGCTTCCCCAACGACGCGATCCGGCGCTTCGCCGCGATGGAGGACAGCGCCGACTGGCTGCACCGGCTCCGCATCGTGGGCATCGATCTGCGGGATCCCGCCCAGGTCGTCGCGCTGGCCGACGACGTGGCCGCGCAGGGCCCGCTCGACATCCTGATCAACAACGCCGCGCAGACCGTGCGCCGCTCGGCAGGCGCCTACAGTGCCCTGGTCGACGCCGAGTCCGCGCCGCTGCCGGTGGGGGCGCTGCCGGAGATGGTCACCTTCGGCAAGACCATGCAGGCCCATCCCACCGCGCTGACCGCCTCGCTGACGCCGTCGCTGTCGGCCGCCGATGTCGCCGAGCTGGCGCTGGTCGCCGGATCGGCCACCCCCGAGCGGATCGCGGCGGGCGTGGCGATCGACGCGGGTGGGCTGGTCCCTGATCTCGCGCACACCAACAGCTGGGTGCAGACGGTCGCGGAGGTCGACGCCACCGAGCTGCTCGAGGTGCAGCTGTGCAATTCGGTCGCACCGTTCATCCTGGTGTCGCGGTTGCGCCCGGCGATGGCCGCCGCGGCGGGGCGGCGCAAGTACGTCGTGAACGTCTCCGCGATGGAGGGCCAGTTCAGCCGCGGCTACAAGGGGCCGGGCCACCCGCACACCAACATGGCCAAGGCCGCGCTGAACATGCTGACCCGCACCAGCGCCCTGGAGATGTTCGAGGCCGACTCGATCCTGATGACCGCGGTCGACACCGGCTGGATCACCGACGAGCGCCCGCACTACACGAAGGTGCGGCTGGCCGAGGAGGGCTTCCACGCCCCGCTGGATCTGGTCGACGGCGCCGCCCGCGTCTACGACCCGATCGTGCAGGGCGAGAACGGCGTCGACCTGTACGGCTGCTTCCTCAAGGACTATCGCCCGTCGCCCTGGTGATCGCCGAAGCGATGCCGAACCGGAATGTTGATCATGATTCCGGGGGAACGCGCGGGTCCCTATCCTGGAGGGGTGCCGTACCGGGTGTTGGCCGATCTGATCGCCGTCACCCACGTCGCGTTCATCGCGTACGTGGTCGCCGGCGGTTTCCTGGCGTGGCGGTGGCCCCGGACCATCGGCGTCCATCTGCTCGCGGCGTCGTGGGGATTCGGCACCATCCTCATCGGCTTCGACTGCCCGTTGACCTACGCCGAGAACTGGGCACGTAGGCAGGCCGGGCTGGCTCAGCTTCCCGAGGCCGGGTTCATCGACCACTACCTGACCGGGGTGATCTATCCGGACAGCGCGCTCGGCCTGGTCCGGCTGCTGGCCGCGGTGGCGGTACTCGTGTCGTGGGTGGGCTACTGGCGACTGGCGCAGCGCCACCGCAGGCTCAGCTCAGGTGCCGCATGATCTCCCCGGCCACCTCGGCGGGTCGTTCGTCGAGGTAGAAGTGCCCGCCGGGGAAGGTCCGCAGGCGGAACGGCCCGTCGCTCATCGCGCGCCACCGCTCGGCCTGCTCGACCGTGGTGGTCGGATCCTCGGTGCTGACGAGGGCGAGAACCGGGCAGGTCAGCACCGGGCCGGGTCGATGCGCGTAGGTCTCCACCGCTTGGTAGTCCGCGCGCAGTGCGGGCAGGACGAGATCGGCCAGGCCGGGCTCGGTGCGCAGCAGCCGTACGGGGGCCGGGTCGACGGCGAGTCGTTCCAGGTCGTCGATGAGAGCGTCGTCCGAGGCCAGGTGCAGGCGCCCGGTGTCGACGTGGGTCGGGTCGGGGCGACCGGAGACGATCAGGGCGGCGGCGGGTTCGCCTGCGGCGGCGAGGCGGCGGGCGGTCTCGTAGGCGACCGTGGCGCCCATGCTGTGTCCGAACAGCACGCGGGCCGGTCCCGGCCGGCGCAGCAGGTCCTCGGCGATCCGGTCGGCCAACTCGTGCAGATCCGTGATCACCGGATCGGCGAGCCGGTCCTGACGGCCGGGATACTGCACCGCGGTCACCTCGACACCGGCGCCGAGGTGCCCCGCGAGCGCCCGGTAGGCGGGCGCCGATCCCCCACCGGGTGGGAAGCAGACGAGCCGACGGCGGGCCGCCTGATCGGCCCGCAGTACCCGAAGCCATTCCGTCGCAGCGGTATTCACGCTGATCCCACGCTCCTCACCCGATGTCGGCGCCGCTAGGCTGGTCCAGGTGACCACCGCGCGGCAGCTCGTGCACGCCTACGAGGCCGGACTGGGCCGCCCCCTGTCGGCGGCGACCGACGAACCCGATCCCGGTGCCCGGCTGGCGGCCACGCTACCGGTGTGGGCGCTGGCCGCCGGATCGGTGGCGGCCGCGGCGGAGTCGGCGAACCGGTTTCGCGCGGCGGCGGGCCTGGCGACCGTGCCCGTGCGCCTCGATCCCGACCGGATCGCCGCGGCGTTCGGCAGCGAGCGGCTGTTCCGGCGGGACGGCCGCGCGCCGTCGGTGTTCGCGGAGCTGTCGGGCTTCTTCCGCGCCCGCGACGGCTGGATCCGCACCCATGCCAACTACCCGCACCACCGCGCACGCCTCACCGCCGCGATCGGGCTGTCCCCCGACGTCACCGCCGACGCCGCGATCGCCCGGTTCGCGAGCATGTCCGCCGCCGAGATCGAAGAACTCGCCACCGCGGGGGGCGCCGTCGCGGTGCGCGTGCGCACGGAGGATGAATGGGCCGCGAGCCCGCCGGGTGTCGCCGCCGCCGCGGGACCGCTCGTCGCGATCAGGCCGTCGGAAGGCACCGATGCCGACCGGGCGCGAGCGGCCATCCACTTCCGGCACGCCGCTGGCGCGGGGACCCCGGCATCGTCCCTCGGTCCGCCGAGCGCGCCGACACGCCTTCGGAGCGGGACCGTCGCCCAGCCGCTGCGGGGAGTGCGCGTCCTCGATCTCACCCGCGTCCTCGCCGGACCGGTCGCCACCCGGACCCTGGCGCTGCTCGGTGCCGACGTGCTCCGCATCGATCCCCCCGGGCTGCCCGAGATCGAATGGCAGTTCCAGGACACCTGCCAGGGCAAACGCTCGACCCTGCTCGATCTGCGCACCGATCCCGTCCTGTTCGCCGAGCTGCTCGCCGCGGCCGATGTGCTGGTGACCGGCTACCGGCCCGGGTCGCTGGCCGCGGCGGGCGTCCGCACGGACGATCGTCGCGGCCTGATCCACGCGCGCGTCTGCGCGTGGGGCGAGGCCGGGCCCTGGGGTGCGCGGCGGGGGTTCGACAGCATCGTGCAGGCGGCGTCGGGCATCGCCCTCCTCGAAGGCGGACCCGACCGGCCCGGCGCGCTTCCCGCGCAGGCGCTCGATCACGGCTCCGGCTACCTGCTGGCCGCGGGCGTCATGGACGCGCTCCGCGCACGATGGGCCGACGGTCTCGGCCGCGAGGTCCGTGTGTCCCTGGCCCGCACCGGCGCCTGGCTCCTCGCCGCCGGACACCGCGACGCGGACCACCCCGCCGCCGCACCACCCGACCCGCACTCGGCGACCATCCACGGCGAGGTGACCACCGCCGCACCGGCCTTCGCCGACTACCCCGACTACTCCGCGCCCGCGCCGCCCTACGGTTCCGCGCAGCCCTTCTGGCCCGAGTACTCCGCCTGACCACGCTGCCGCGTCTCCCCACCGCGCGAATGCTCCAGGTGCACACACCATTTCGCGGCACGGCCGTGCGTGGCGGCGCGAGTCGCGCCGAATCACCGCTTTGCGCCGCCGCGTCCGGGTCTTACTCGCCGGCGATCGCCAGCACCGCTTCCGCCAGCTGGTCACCGTCGGCGACCGTCTGCCCGGGATTCAGCAGCCACAGCACCCCCAGGCCCTGGACCAGGACGAAGTACATGCGGCCGATGGCCTCGGCCTGGGCCGCGTCGAGTTCCGGGTGCGCCGCACGGACATGGGCGGCCAAGTCCGTGACCGCCGCGCCGAGCTGGTCGCCCAACTGGGCCCTGGCCTCTTCCGAGCGCACGATCCGCACGATGTTCTCCAGGCTGGCCAGCATGGCTTCCTGATTGGCCGCGAACACCGCGGGCATCGCGTTCCACAGTCGCGTGAACCCACTCAGCGGCGAGGTGCCGGCGCCGTCGGCGATGACGTCCTCCATCGCGTCCCCGATCGCGGTGCCGAGCGCCTCGCTCAGCGCCTCGGTGACCAGCCGGTCCTTCGACCCGAAGTGATAGCCGATCGCGGCCAGGCTCACCCCGGCCGCCGCAGCGATGTCGCGCGCGGTCGCCTTGGCCACGCCGCGCTCCATGATGACCTTGCGCGCTCCCGCCAGCAGATCTTCCCGATTACCCATGACCCCGACCCTACCGGAACGTCTTAGACATTTGTACTAGACATCCGTGCCAGCCAGTGTTAGACATATGTCTCAGACATTCGTTCTTCAGACGGGAAGCACCATCATGGCCACCACCAGCCCCCTGCACATCCTGGTCTCCGGCGGCGGGATCGCGGGCAACGCGGTCGCACTCCAGTTGCTGCGCAACGGCATTCGCACCACCGTGGTCGAGCGCGCCGCCACTCCCCGCCCCGGCGGCCAGGCGGTCGACCTGCGCGGCCCGAGCAAGGTCGCCGCCGAGCGCATGGGCCTGCTCGAGGGCATCGCCAAGTACCAGCTCGACGAGCGGGGCATGTCCTACGTCGACGGCGACGGCGAGATCTACGCCAGGATGGCGATGGAGGATTTCGACGGCGCCGGCATCGTCGCCGACATCGAGATCACCCGCGGCGACCTGAACCAGGTGCTCCTGGACGCGGTGGCCGCCGCCGACACCGGCATCCTCGACTACCGCTACGGCGAACGGATCGACACGATCGCCCAGGACGAGACGGGCGTCGACGTCACCTTCGCCTCGGGCGCCAGCGAGCGCTTCGACCTGGTGATCGGCGCCGACGGCGTGCACTCGGCGACCCGCGCGCTCGTCTTCGGGCCGGAGGAGAAATTCAGCACCAACCTCGGCGCCTACGGCGCGTTCTTCACCATGCCGAGCCCGGCCGGCATCGAACCCGGCTGGTTCGGGATGCGCATGATCCCCGGCGCGATGCTGGGCATCCGGCCCGACGCCGACCCGGCGACCAGCAAGGCGATCATGACCATCCGGACCGCGCCCGATCCGGCGCTGCGCCGCGACCCCGAGGCCCAGAAAGCCCTGATCCGTCGCACGTTCGCCGCGGCGGGATGGCGCGCGCCCGAGGTGCTGGCCGCCCTGGAGACCACCCCGGACTTCTACTTCGACGAGGTCGCGCGCGTGGACGTGCCCGAACTGTCGGCAGGCCGGGTCACCCTGATCGGCGACGCGGGCTACTGCGGCTCACCCCTGACCGGCATGGGCACCGCCATGGCCATCGTCGGCGCGTACGTGCTGGCTGCCGAGATCGCCGCCACGCCGGACGATCTGGCCGGCGCGCAACGCCGCTACCAGGACGTGATCACCCCCTTCCTCGACAAGGCGAAGGAGATTCCCGGCGGCAGCCTCGCGCTGATGCTGCCCAACTCGCGCGCCATGGCGGCCCTGGCCAAGCTGAACGTGCGGATCATGATGTCGCGTCCGATGCGGCCGCTGACCAAGAAGATCTACTTCGGCCACACCGACGACTTCAGCCTGCCGAACTACTGAGCCCGCTACAGCGGAATCAGATGGTGCTTGCGCGGCCCCTGCTCGACCCGCTTGTCCCGCAACAGCCGCAGGGCCTTGCGGATCTCGAGCCGGGTCTGCGAGGGCTCGATCACCGCGTCGATGTAGCCGCGTTCGGCGGCGGTCCACGGGGTGGCGACGGCGGCGTTGTAGAAGTCGATCATCTGCGCGCGGACCGCGTCGCGCTCGGCCTCGGGCACCGCGGCCAGCTGCCTGCGCTGGGTGAGCCCGATCGCCGCCTCGGCGCCCATCACCGCGATCCGCGCGGTCGGCCAGGCCAGGTTGATGTCGCCGCCGAGCTGCTTGCAGCCCATCACCGCGTACCCGCCGCCGTAGGCCTTGCGCACCACGACGGTCACGATGGGCACGGTCGCCTCCACCACCGCGTAGAAGAATCGGCCGCCCCGCTTGATGACGCCGATCTTCTCCTCCTCCACACCGGGCAGCACGCCGGGCGTGTCGACGACGAACACCAGCGGCAGCCCGAAGGCGTCGCAGAGCCGGATGAAGTGGGCGGCCTTGTCCGAGCATCTGGCGTCGATGGCCCCGCTGAAGACCAGCGGCTGATTGGCGACGACACCCACCGCGCGGCCGTCGACCCGGGCGAATCCGGTGATCAGATTGCGCGCCGCCGAGGCGCCGACCTCGTGGAACTCACCGTCGTCGAAGATGCGCAGCAGCACGTCGTACATGTCGTAGCCCGCGCGGTCGGAATCGGGGATCAGCGTGTCGAGTTCGCGGTCGGTATCGGTGATCGCGGGTTCGAGTCCGGGATTGACGATCGGTCCCTGCTCGAAGCAGTTCGACGGCATGTAGCTCAGATAGTTCCTGGCCCAGTCGAAGGCGGCCCGCTCGTCCGGCGCGACGTGGTGGATGGTGCCGTTCTGCGCCTGGTTGTACGCGCCACCGAGTTCCTCCAGCGTCACCTCCTCGCCGGTGGTCTCGCGGATGATCTCGGGTCCGGTGACGAACATATACGCGTTCTCGGTCGCGATCAGCACGTCGGTGTTGATCGGCGCGTACACCGCGCCCGCGGCGCATTTGCCCAGCATGATCGACACCTGCGGCACCACCCCGGACAGGCCGAGCTGGCGCCTGCTCATCGCGGCGTACCAGGCCAGCGAGGTCACCGCATCCTGCACGCGGGCGCCGCCGGAGTCGTTGATCGCGACGAACGGGCAGCCGATCTCGGCGGCGAGGTCCATCGCGGTCGCCACCTTGCGGCCGAACATCTCCCCCACCGAACCGCCGAACACCGTCTGATCGTGCGCGATGACCACCACGGGCCGCCCGTCGACGGTGCCGTGCCCGGTGACCACCCCGTCGCCGTAGAGGCTGTCGGGCACCCCCGGCTGGCGCACCAGCGCCCCGATCTCGACGAAACTGCCGGGATCGAGCAGCATGCCGATCCGTTCGCGTGGACTGGGAATCCCCTTCGCTGCTCGTTTGGCGACTCCCACATCCCCCGCGGGCTCCTGCGCGGCTGCCAGGTTCTTTCGCAACTCTGCCAATTTCGCAGCGGTTGTCGCCTTCACGATGCACCTACCCTCGCCAGTGTTGAGCTATCGGTCTGCAGATCTCCAGCGAGCGTAATCGACCCGGCGTCCGGGCCCGCGCCGCGGCGCACCGTCGCCCGGCTACGCTCGAGCCGTGCCGCAGCGGATCATCCTCGACGTCGATACCGGAATCGATGACTCGTTGGCGCTGCTGTATCTGCTGGCCTCGCCGGAGGCCGAGATCCTGGGGATCGCCGCCACCGCGGGCAATGTCGCGACCGCGCAGGTCGCCGCCAACACCCTCGCACTGCTGGATCTGGCGCGGGCGGGCGAGATCGAGGTCGCCGCGGGCGCGGCCGCGCCGCTGGCGATCCCGTTGCGCACCACCGAGGACACGCACGGCCCGCAGGGGCTCGGCTACGCCGAGCTCCCGGTGTCGGCGCGGCCGCTCTCCGACCGATCGGCCGCGCGGATGTGGGTGGAGCTGGCCCGTGGCAACCCGGGGGCGATCGGGCTGTGCACCGGCCCGCTCACCAATCTCGCGCTGGCGCTGCGCCTCGAACCCGAGCTGCCCCGGCTGCTGGGCCGCCTGGTGATCATGGGTGGGGCGTTCCATCACCCCGGCAACACGACCCCGACGAACGAGTGGAACATCCACGTCGACCCGGAAGCCGCCAAGGAGGTGTTCGACGCGTTCTCGGCGGCGCCACCGGACCGCAGGCCGCTGGTCTGCGCGCTCGACATCACCGAGTCGATCGAGATGCGCCCCGCCCACCTGGTGGCGCTGGCCGAGGCCGCGGGCAGCACCCCGGTCGAAGCGCTCACCGGGGACGAGGGCGTCGAATGGCGTTCGGCCGCGAGCGATCCCGTGATCCGGTACCTCGTCGACGCGGTGCGCTTCTACTTCGACTTCCACCGGCTCTACGACCTCGGCTATCTGGCGCACATGCACGATCCGTTCGCCGCCGCGGTCGCGCTCGACCCGACGCTGGTGACGACCCGGCCCGCCACGGTCGACGTCGAACTCACCGGCACCATCACCCGAGCGACCACCGTGGCCGACTGGACGGGCATGTGGGGCCGGGAACCCAACGCCGACATCGTGATCGGCACCGATCCCGCGGTCTTCTTCGACCGCCTCGTCACCCGCGTCGGCGCCCTGGCCCGCCGCCTGTCCACGGAGCCGTCATGACTGTCGATACCGCCGCCTACCTCGCCGATTTCCGGCGCCGCCTCGACCTGCCCGCCCTGGTCGACGTGCACACCCATTTCATGCCCGATCAGGTGATGCGCAAGGTGTGGGCCTACTTCGATCAGGCCGGTCCGCTGACCGGGCGGCCGTGGCCGATCACCTACCGCGACGACGAACAGGTACGGGTGAAGACCCTGCGCGACTTCGGTGTCCGCGCGTTCACGTCGCTGGTGTATCCGCACAAGCCGGCGATGGCGGCGTGGCTCAACGAGTGGACCGCCGAGTTCGCCGCCCGCACCCCGGATTGCCTGCACACCGCGACGTTCTATCCCGAACCGGAGGCGCCGGAGTACGTCCGCTCCGCCCTCGACCACGGCGCGCGCGTGTTCAAGGTGCACATCCAGGTGGGCGCGTTCTCACCGCTCGATCCGCTCCTCGATCCGGTGTGGGCGATGCTGGCCGAAGCCGGTGTGCCCGTGCTCATCCACTGCGGATCCGGGCCAGCCCCCGGCGAATTCACCGGTCCGGCGCCCATCGCCGAACTCCTGCGGCGCTTTCCGGGCCTGTGCCTGATCATCGCCCACATGGGCACCCCCGAGTACACCGAGTTCCTCGACCTCGCCGAGCGGCATCCGCTGCTGCGCCTGGACACCACCATGGTGTGGACCGACTTCAGCGAATCCGGTGCCCCGTTCCCGCCGGGCGAGCGGGAACGCCTGCGCCGCTTCGGCGATCGGATCCTGTTCGGCAGCGACTTCCCCAACATCCCCTACCCGTACGCCGAGGCCGTGCAGGCGCTCGAGCGCCTCGGACTCGGCGACGACTGGCTGCGCAAGGTCTGCCACGACAACGCGGTCGCCCTGTTCGACCTGCGCTGAGCGACGGTCAGCGGGCGGCGACGGTGAATCGGGTTCGCCGATGGGCCGGTCGCTCGGCTTCGTCGAGCAGGGCCACCGCGAAGTCCTCCATCGAGATGGCCGACTCGCCGTCCGCGTCGACGAGGAGTTCGTCGGCGCCGACCCGGTAGCCGCCGGTACGCACCCCGGGCGCCAGCTCGGCGGGCGGGCTCAGGTAGGTCCAGTCCGCCCCGTCATCGGCGCGGCAGGCCGCCAGCTGCTCGGCGCAGGCCCGCGCGATCGCGGCGAGTTCGGCGGGAAAGCCCTCGGATTCCGACAGGGCCACCCCGGCGCCGGGAACCGTCAGCGTCGCCGCCCCGCCGACGACCAGGATCCGCACACCACTGCGCGTCACGCCCTCGAGCAGCGCCGCGGTGACCCGCGGCAACTCGGCCTCGGCGCCGGGGCTCGGCCGGGTGGCCGCGATCACGAGATCCTGCCCGGCACTGAGCTTCTCGACGTCGTCGACGTCGCCGGCGTCACCGATCCGGCCGTGCGCGCCCGGGGGCACGGCGACCGCACGCCGCGAGACCGCCGTCACCTCGTGTCCGCGAGCGAGTGCCTCGTTCACCACCCGGCTCCCGACGGCCCCGCCTGCTCCGAACACCACGATCCGCATGATCAATCCTCCTGTGCGACAACCCGACTCCCTGCGCGTCGAATATATCTCAACATTGATTTACTCAATCATGATATATCTCACCATTGAGATATCACGGGTCGAGCCGCCTGACCGCGTACACGGCCAGCCGCACGCGATTGTCGGTGCCGGTCTTCTCGAGCAGGCTCGCGATGTGACTCTTGACGGTGCTCACGCCGAGATGGAGGCGTTCGGCGATCTCCTGGTTGCCGTACCCGGCACCGACCAGGCGCAGAACGTCGAGCTCCCGCGGGGTCAGCTCCGGAGCGGGCGCCGGGCTCGGCGCGGCATGTGCCGCCAGCGCGCGATCGACCAGGCGGCGCAGCAGTGCCGGGGAGAAGAGCAGGTCGCCCTCGACGGTCCGCCGGATGGCGTCGAGCAGGATCTCGGGATCGGTGTCCTTGACGAAGTACCCCGCGGCCCCCGCCGCGAGGGCGGGGAACAGATGATCGTCGTCGTCGAAGGTGGTCAGCACGAGCACTTTCGCACGCGGGGCCGTGGCCGTGATCCGCCGGGTCGCCGCGACGCCGTCGAGGCCGGGCATGCGCAGGTCCATGACGACGAGGTCGGGGGCGAGTTCGGCGAACTGCCGGACCGCCTCGGCGCCGTCGGCGGCCTCGCCGATCACCGCGAGGTCGGTGGTGTCCTCGATGAGCATCCGCAGTCCCGCCCGGACCAGGCGCTGGTCGTCCACCAGCAGCACCGTGATCATCGCGGGCCCGCTCCGCGCTCGGTGCCGGGCAACCAGGCCCGCACCACCCATCGCCCGCCCTCGGCGCCGATGTCGAGGGTGCCGCCGGCGAGGGCCACCCGTTCTCGCATCCCCACGATGCCGTGCCCCTGGGCCGACGCCGAACCGGTGGCGCCACTGACGATCTCGACGTCGGTGCCGCCGGCCGCGCCACCGCCGATCCGGACCCGCACGGGCACACCTCGTTGCGCGTGTTTCATGACATTGGTCAGCGACTCCTGGACCAGCCGCAGCAGGGTGAGCCTGCTCATCGCGTCGAGTCCGCCGACCGGAACGTCGAGATCGGTCTCGACCGTGAACCCGGCGGCTCCGGCCCGGCTCACCGCCGCGTCGATCTCGGTGCCGAGCGTGTCGGCTTCGACCAGCGAGACCGTCCCGAGCGCCGGGTCACGCAGGGCCGCCAGGAACCGCCGGATGTCGGCGAGGGCGTCGGCGGCGGTGTCGCGCACGTCGTCGAGGACGGCGACCACGCGCGGATCGGCCGCGCGCAGCACCCGGCCCGCCACCGACACACGCAGGATGATCGAGGCCATGTGATGGGCGACCACGTCGTGCAGTTCCCGCGCCATCGCGGCGCGTTCGTCGACGCGGATCCGCGCCTCGGCGTCGGCGGCGCGCAGCCGCAGGTTCTCGGCGAGATCGCGCTGACCGCGCAGGTACAACCCGAGCAGCAGCGGCAGCCCCACATAGGCCGCGGCCTCGACCACGGTGGACGCGCGGCCGATCGAGGTGTCGTGCAGTCCGACCCGGCCGAGCACGATCGCCGCGGCCCAGCAGGCCGTGGCCACCCCGACGACCAGCCGGCGATGTGTGCGCGCCACCACATCGACCAGGGCCACCGCGCCGAGCGCGGGCACGAGTCCCGACACACCCCACGCCGGGGTCCGCAGCATCGGCACGGCGAGGACCGACAACGCGATCGAGACCGCCAGCGGCCACCGCGCACCGGCGAGGAACACGACGCCCGCGGTGAGGGCGAGCGCCCAGTAGTGCGCGGGCACCCGGTACTGCCCCGGATACGTGCTGGCGAGCAGCAACACCGGGATCAGCGCCAGCGGCAGCCACCGCAGCAGCGGCCGCGGGTCGCGGTGGGCGCGCACGTCGATCACGGACCCACGGTAGGCGACGGCGGGCGGCTAGCACGCGATCGGCGCGTCCGCAACAGCCGCGCGGGCGGAATCCGCCGCCCCACTCCGTCCGCGGGGCGGAGTTCACCGTGTCGCGCCCGCCCGAAGCTGGAGGTTCCCCACAGACAAGGAGCACACGTGGTCTCGCGACGAGGATTCCTCACCGGCCTCGCCCTCACCCCGGTCGTCTACGCGGCCGGCTGCGCTGCCGGAACGACGCCGCAGGCGGCCGGCGCCGCTCCCCGCGCCCTGCCGATCCCCCCGCAGGCACCCTCGACCGTCGGCGCCGACGGCGTACGCCGGTTCGCTCTGCGCGCCCAGGCGGGAACCACCGAGATGCTGCCCGGCACCACGACCGCGACCTGGGGCTACAACGGGTCCGTCCTCGGCCCGACGCTGCGTGCCCGGCGCGGGGAGGCTGTCGAAGTCACCGTGGTCAACGATCTCCCCGAGGCGACATCGGTGCACTGGCACGGCATGCACGTCCCGGCGGCCTGCGACGGCGGACCGCACCAGACGATCGCGCCCGGTGCGCGCTGGCAGCCGCGCTGGACGGTGAACCAGCAGGCCGCCACGCTGTGGTACCACCCACATCCGCACGGCGCCACGGAAAAGCATGTACAGCGCGGACTCTCGGGGTTCTTCCTGGTCGACGACGACGCCGGGGACGCGCTCGACCTCCCGAAGAGCTACGGGGTCGACGACATTCCGCTGGTGATCCAGGACCGGCGGTTCTCCGCCGACGGCGGCCTCGACGAATCCGATCCCACCGAGGTGGGTCTGCTCGGCGACACCCTGATCACCAACGGCATCGCCGACGCGCATTTCACAGCCACCACCGAGCGGGTCAGATTCCGCCTGCTCAACGGCTCCTCCGGCCGCCTCTACAACCTGGGTTTCGCCGACGGTCGCCGCTTCCAGCTCATCGCCACCGACGGTGGTCTGCTTCCCGAACCCGTTGTCCTCGACCGGATCCCGCTCAGCCCGGGTGAGCGCGCCGAGATCGTGGTCACGCTGCGACCGGGTGAGCGGACCGTCCTGCGGTCCCGGCCGATCGCGGAGCGTGCCGGGATCGACCGCGCCGCCGAGTTCGGTTTCGACGACACCTTCGACGTCCTGTCGCTGCGCGCCGCCGACACGCTGGACCCGTCCGCGGCGCTGCCCGCCGCACTCGTCCCGATCCGCCCGCTGGCCCCCGCCACCACTGCCCCGTCGCGGACCTTCGAGCTGAAGTGGTTCATGATCAACAACCAGCGGATGGACATGAACCGCGTCGACATGACCATCCCGGTCGACACCACCGAGGTGTGGGCGGTGCGCAACGAGGACAACTGGCCACACAACTTCCACGTCCACGACGTGCAGTTCCAGATCCTGGCCGTCGACGGGAACCCGCCGCCCCCGGCGCTGTCTGGCTGGAAGGACACCGTGTACACCGCGCCCGGGGTCACCTACACCCTGGCCATGCACTTCGCCGACCACACCGATCCGACGTACCCGTACATGTATCACTGCCACCTGCTCCACCACGAGGATCAGGGCATGATGGGCCAGTTCCTGGTCCTCGCGCCGGGCATGACGCCGACACCACGGGCCGTGGACATGGGCGGCATGCACCACGGCTGAGCACGGCGGGCCCGATCACGCACGGCGTCGCGCGGATCGGTCAGGAGCGGCCGGTGAGGTAGCGCACGAGGTTCTCCACCAGTTCCCTGGTGCCCTCCTCGCGCTGGGCGCCGGTGTCGTACCCGTCGAGGTGGGCGCCGAATTCGACGAGGGTGAGCTTGGTGCCGGTGGCGGTCGGCGCGAACTCCCAGGTGGCGACCGAGGTGGAGATGTGGGCGCCGTTCAGCCACATGTCGTAGGTGTAGACGAGGCGTTCGTTGTCGACGATGTCGGTGTAGGTGGCGACGAATCGGGAGGTCATCTCACCCTGGAAGGTGCCCTCGTTGATCTCGACGCCACCGACGCGGAAGTCCATGGAGACCTCGCCCTGTTCCCAACCCTCCTCGCCGCCGAACCACGCGCTCTTGATCGCGGGATCGGCGAACGCCTGGAAGGCGACGGCCGGTGCCACCGGCACCTCGCGCTCGATGGTGAACTGTGCGTGCTTGACGCTGCGGGTCACGGTGTCGGTCATTGTTGTTCTCCCTCTGTGTTCTTCGCTGATTCCACGAGTAGTGCGGTGAGCCGGTCCAGCTGACGTTCGGCCGGGGGCCGCTGGTGCCGCAGCCAGTCGATGGCGGGCCCGAAGGCCCCCGGCGCCAGCTGGTAGGTCCGCACTCGGCCGATCTTGGCCGAGTCGACGATCCGTCCGGCTTCCAAGGCCTTCAGGTGCTGCACGATCGTCGGCAGGGCGACGTCGAACGGCGCCGCGAGATCCGAGACCGAGGCCGGTCCCCTGGCGAGCCGCTCGACGATCGCTCGCCGGGTCGGGTCCGCCAGGGCACGGAAGACGCTGTCGAGTCCACCGTCCGGTTCGGAGTTCGAATACTTAGGCACATGCCTAAGTATTCACGACGTGCCCCCTTCGCGCAACCCGCGGAGGCGGGCAGGTCGATCCCTGCCCGACTCTCGACCGTCACGGCACGAGATCCACCACGCCCTTCCCGCTCCCGATGTCGAGCGGCACCGAGACCTGGTCGTGCGCGATCAACCAGGCCCCGTCGATCCTGCGCACCCCGATCGTGGCCCTGACCCACATGCCCGCGACCGCGGCGCCACCGGCCGTGGTGCCGCTGAGCCGGCCGAAGCCGTGCCCGAACGCCACGTCCTCGCCGACGGCGAACCGCAGGTCGCGCACCTCGTAGTCCACGGTCTCGAAGACCTGGAACACCCGCGCCCAGTTCCCGAGCTTGGCCGCGACGCCCACGTGCTGCAGGGGCGGTTCCACGTCGAAGGACACCACATCGGGCGCGTAGAGCTCGCGCAGCGCCGCGAGCTCTTTGGCGCGCAGTCCTTCGACGATGCGGCTGACGACCTCGCGCGGCCCCGGGTCGGCGGCGTGGTCAGCGGGCGACGGCGACGTGGCCATGGTCGGCTCCTTCGGTGGTTTCGGTGGCCGAGCGCAGCGGCGCCAGCGCCCCGCTCCACGCGATCAGCTGGTCCAGCAGCATCGTCAACGCGGCCGCATGATGCTCGCGCGGGGTGAAGGCGGTGTAGTTCTCGAAGTCGGTGAGCACCGAGATCTCCACCGCGCGGCTCACATCGGCCATGCCGAGCGTGCCGCAGACAGTGCGCAGCTGCGTGACCGCGCGACCGCCGCCGCCCGCGCCGTAGGAGACGAAGCCGATCGCCTTGTCGGCCCATTCCGCGAAGACGTGGTCGATCGCGTTCTTCAGCACGCCGGGCATGCCGCCGTTGTACTCCGGCGTCACGATCACGTACCCGTCGAACGGCGCGATCCGCGCGGCCCAGGCGCGGGTGTGCGCGTGGCGGGACGGCCCGTGCATCGGGGCGACTGGCTCGTCCAGGTGTGGGAGTGGATGATCGTGCAGGTCGATGAGCTCGAACTCGGCGTCGCCGCGTCGCGATGCCGAGTCCAGCACCCACCGCGCGACCTGCGGGCCGTTACGGTGAGGCCGGGTACTGCCGAGGATGATGCCGATTCTGAGTGTCATGACCGTCCGACGACGCAGCACCGCGGAATGTCAGGCCGCCTCACAACTCGCGGCGCTGTGTCGTCGAAGAGGGTGACCCGCGCGCACCGAAGGAGCCGACCATGACTGCATCGCCATCGGACGAGGTCCTGGCCGAACGTCGCCAGCTGCTCGCTCTCGCCTATCGGCTGCTGGGTTCGCTGGCCGAGGCCGAGGACGTGGTCCAGGAGACCTTTGCCCGCTGGTATGCGCTGCCGGAGCGGCAGCGCCGCGAGGTGGTCACACCCGGCGCGTGGCTGACCACGGTCGCCGGACGGATCTGCCTCGACCTGCTCGGCTCGGCCAGGGCGCGGCGGGAACGCTATGTGGGCGAATGGATTCCGGAGCCGATCCCCGGCCGGTCCGAACTCGCGCCCGCCGCCGAGGATCCCGCCGACCGCGTCACCCTCGACGAATCGATCAGCATGGCGTTCCTGGTGGTGCTCGATTCCATGACCCCGGCCGAGCGGGTGGCGTTCGTGCTGCACGACGTCTATCGCTATTCCTTCGGCGAGATCGCCGACATCGTCGGGCGCACCCCCGCGGCCTGTCGTCAACTCGCTTCGAGCGCCCGGCGCCGCATCGACACCTCGCGGGCGCCCACCGGCGACGAGCGCGCCGAGCTGATCCGGGAGTTCAAGCGGGCGTGGCAGACCCAGGACATCGAGGCGCTGATCGGCCTGCTCGACCCGCGGGTGATCGCCACGGCCGACAGCGGCGGCCTCGCACCGGCCTTCCTCGACCCGATCCACGGCGGCGAGCGGGTGGCCGACGCCTGGATGCGGATCGCGGCGCGCGGACCCGTGCCGACCCTGCTCGAACGGACCGTCAACGGCCGGCCGGGTCTGGTCGCGCAACTCGACGGGGTGGTCGTCGCGGTCTACGCCTTCGCCGTCGCCGAGGGCCGGATCACCCGCATCTGGGCGATCCGGAACCCGGAGAAGCTGCGCGCGTGGACGACGGGCTGAGCAGGCTCAGGCGTCGAACGCGCCGAGGATCCGCTCGGCGGCGAGCGCCGGCGTGAGCGTCCCGTCGCGGACGGCCGATTCCACCTGGGCGCGTACCGATTTCACCGCGGGATTATCGGCCAGACGACGCAGGATCTGGTCGTGGACCATGGTCCAGGTCCAGTCGACCTGCTGACGGCGCCGCTTCTCGGCGAACTCTCCCGCGTCGGTGAGCACGCGCCGATGCTCGAGGACAGTGTCCCAGAACTTGTCGAGACCCGACCCCTCGAGACCGCTCATGGTGAGCACCGGCGGGCGCCACAGCGCGTCGTGCGGGTGGATCAGCCGCAGCGCGCCCTGCAGTTCGCGCGCGGCGCTCTTGGCCTCCATCTCGTGCTTGCCGTCGGCCTTGTTCACCGCGACGAGCTCGGCCAGCTCCAGCACGCCCTTCTTGATGCCCTGCAGCTGATCTCCGGTGCGGGCCAGGGTGAGGAAACAGAACACGTCGACCATGTTGGCGACGGTCACCTCCGACTGACCGACGCCGACGGTCTCCACCAGGATCACGTCGTAGCCCGCGGCCTCGAGCAGCACGATCGTCTCGCGGGTCGCCTTGGCGACACCGCCGAGGGTGCCCGCGGTCGGCGACGGGCGGATGAACGCGTCGGGTTCGAGCGACAGGCGGGCCATGCGGGTCTTGTCGCCGAGGATCGAACCGCCGGTGCGGGTCGAGGACGGGTCGACGGCCAGCACCGCCACCCGGTGCCCCTTGCCCAGCAGGTACATGCCCAGCGCGTCGATGAAGGTCGACTTCCCGACCCCGGGCACGCCGGTGATCCCGACCCGGTTCGACACCACACCACCCGGCTCGGGACCCAGCCGCAACAGCAGCTGCTGGGCCAGTTCCCGGTGATCGGCGCGGGTCGATTCGACGAGGGTGATGGCGCGGGCCAGTGCGGCCCGCTCCCCGGCCCTGATCCCCGTCGCGAGCGCGTCGACGTCGATGGTGCGCACCGCGCTGGCCACCGCGCGGCCCGCGTTGCGGGGCGCGCCGACGCCCGCGGTGGTCCCGAGCCGGGGGTGCGCCGCGGCACCCCCGGCTCCTGCTGCCGCGTCGCTCATTCGGCTGTGCCGCCGCCGATCTCGTGCCCGAGCGAGCCTGCCAGCTTCTTCAGCAGATCGATGGCCGCGTCGGCGATGACGGTGCCGGGCGGGAAGATCGCCGCGGCGCCCGCCTCGTACAGCTCGTCGAAGTCACCGGGCGGGATCACGCCGCCGACGATGACCATGATGTCGGGGCGACCGACATCGGCCAGCGCCTGCCGCAAGGCGGGCACCAGCGTGAGGTGACCCGCGGCCAGCGAGGAGACACCGACGATGTGCACGTCGTTGTCGGCCGCCTGGCGCGCCACCTCTTCGGGGGTCTGGAACAGCGGGCCCACGTCGACGTCCATGCCGAGGTCGGCGAACGCGGTGGCGATCACCTTCTGGCCGCGGTCGTGGCCGTCCTGGCCCATCTTGGCGACCAGGATGCGGGGACGACGGCCCTCGGCCTCGGCGAACTCCTCGACGAGCGCGATGGCCGCGCCGATGTTGGAGGCCTTGCCTGCTTCGTCACGGTACACACCGGAGAGCGTACGGATTTCGGCCTGATGGCGGCCGTACACCTGCTCCAGTGCGTCGGAGATCTCACCGACGGTGGCCTTGGCGCGGGCGGCGTCGATGGCCAGGGCCAGCAGGTTGTTCTCCATGCCGCCCTCGGTCGCGGCCGCGGCGCGGGTCAGGTTGGCCAGCGCGGCCTCGACGGCGGCCGAATCGCGTTCGGCGCGAAGGCGTTCCAGCTTCTCGATCTGCTCGGCGCGCACCCGCGAGTTCTCGACCTTGAGGACCTCGACCTCGTGGTCCTCCTCGACCTGGTACTTGTTGACGCCGATCACCGGCTGCTGGCCGGTGTCGATGCGCGCCTGGGTCCGGGCCGCGGCCTCTTCGATGCGCAGCTTCGGGATGCCCTCCGAGATCGCCTGCGCCATGCCGCCGTGCGCCTCCACCTCGGCGATGTGCGCGCGGGCGCGCTCGGCGAGCTGGTGGGTGAGCCATTCGACGTAGTACGAGCCGCCCCACGGGTCGATCGGGCGCGTGGTGTTGGACTCCTGCTGGATCAGCAACTGGGTGTTGCGGGCGATGCGGGCGGAGAAGTCCGTCGGCAGGGCCAGCGCCTCGTCGAGAGCGTTGGTGTGCAGCGACTGGGTGTGGCCCTGGGTCGCGGCCATCGCCTCGATGCAGGTGCGCGCCACATTGTTGTAGGCGTCCTGCGCGGTGAGCGACCAGCCCGAGGTCTGCGAATGTGTCCGCAGCGACAGCGATTTCGCGCTCTTGGGCTCGAATTTCGAGACCAGTTCGCTCCACAGCAGGCGGCCCGCGCGCAGCTTGGCGACCTCCATGAAGAAGTTCATGCCGATGGCCCAGAAGAACGACAGGCGCGGCGCGAACTTGTCGACGTCCATGCCCGCCGCGATACCGGCGCGGATGTATTCGACACCGTCGGCCAGCGTGTAGGCCAGCTCCAGGTCGGCGGTCGCGCCCGCCTCCTGGATGTGGTAGCCGGAGATGGAGATCGAGTTGAACTTCGGCATCTTCGCGCTGGTGAAGGCGAAGATGTCGGAGATGATCCGCATCGAGGGCTTGGGCGGGTAGATGTAGGTGTTGCGGACCATGAACTCCTTCAGAATGTCGTTCTGAATGGTTCCGGCCAGCTGTTCGGGCGTGACGCCCTGCTCCTCGGCGGCGACGACGTAGAGCGCCAGGATCGGCAGCACCGCGCCGTTCATGGTCATCGACACCGACACCTGATCCAGGGGGATCTGGTCGAAGAGCTGGCGCATGTCCAGGATCGAGTCGATCGCGACACCGGCCATACCGACGTCACCCTGCACGCGCGGGTGATCGGAGTCGTAGCCACGGTGGGTCGCCAGGTCGAACGCGACCGACAGGCCCTTCTGACCGGCCTGCAGGTTGCGGCGGTAGAAGGCGTTGGAGTCGGCGGCGGTGGAGAAACCCGCGTACTGGCGGATGGTCCACGGCTGGTTGACGTACATGGTCGGGTACGGACCGCGCAGGAACGGCGCCACACCGGGCACCGTGTCCAGCGGATAACCCTGCGCGACAACGGCATCGCGGTCGGCCTTGGTGAACACCGGCGGCACGTCGATGCCCTCGGGCGTCGCCCAGGTGAGCTGGTCGGCGGTGGTGTGGTTGGCCGCGGCCGCCTCGGCCACGAACTCCTTCACCTGCGCGTCGTCGACCGCGGCCGGTTCCGGCGCGTGTTCGGTGAGCGGGACCTCGGCGAAACTGCCGATGCGGTGCTCGATATCGGATGTGGTCATCAGGCTCCCACCTTCTCCAGCAGCTGCGACAGGACCGCGACCGCGTCGATGCGCAGGGTCAGGTACCCGTCGGGACGCTGTGTGCCGCTGTACCGCTCGACCGACTTCTCCGGCCCGGCCAGCAGCACCGTGTCGATCCCGGCGCCGCGCAGGGCGTCGACCGCGGCGCCCGCCTCGTCGCCGTAGCGCTTGTCGGCGCCGCACAGCACCGCGATGCGCGCTCCGGATTCCGCCGCGGCGGCGGCGATTCCGTCGACGGCGAGCGGGCCGGGGTTCACCGACTCGATGCCGCCGGAGGCCAGCACGTTCGCGGTGAAGATCGTGCGCGCGTTGTGTTCGGCGACCGGGCCCAGCGGCACGATCAGCGCCTTCGGGCGGGCGCCGTGGGCGGCGAGGTAGGCATCGGATCGGTTGCGCAGCGCCTCGAACGCGGCGCCGTACCGGACGGCGGACGCCTCGGCGCGGGCCTGCTCCGACAGCGGCGGCTCGGCCAGGTTCGGGAATTCGTTGACGCCGGTGACCGCGGTCTTGCGGTGCGCGACATCGGCGCCGCGGGTGGCCGCCGTCGCGGCGATGCGCTCGGCCAGCAGGCCCGCCGACAGCGCGGCCTGGTAGCCGCCCGCCGCCTCGAGCTCCTGCATGAACTCCCATGCCTTGGCGGCGAGTTCGTCGGTCAGCGCGTCGACGTACCAGGAGCCGGCCGCCGGGTCCTGCACGTGGCCAAGGCGCGATTCCTCGAGCAGCAGCAGCTGGATGTTGCGCGCCATCCGTTCCGAGAACGACTGCGACACACCGAGTTCGCCCGCGGGCAGCGCGGAGTCGAAGGGCAGCACGGTCACCGAGTCGGCGCCGCCCACACCGGCGCCGAAGGCGGCCAGCGTGGTGCGCAGCAGATTCACCCACGGATCGCGCTGGGTCATCATGGCGGCGGAGGTCACCGCATGCTGCGGAGCGGCACCGAAGGCGGGCGCGCCGCACACCTGGGCGACCCGGGCCCAGAGGCGCCGCGCGGCACGGAATTTCACGATGGTGGCGAACTGGTCGTCGGTGGCCGCGAAGCGGAACTCGAGCTGACCGAAGGCGTCGGCGATGTCGACGCCCGCGGCGGTGAGCACGCGCAGGTAGGCCAGCCCGGCGGCGATCGCGGCGCCCACTTCCTGCGCGTCGGCGGCGCCGGCGTTGTGGAAGGCGATGCCGTCCACCGTGATCGCGCGGACCGTCTCGGGGCGGGCGATCGCCCGCTGCGCCAGGGCGACGGCGGCGGCCTCGTCGAGATCGTCCGCGCCGGTGAACGCGCTGGTCAGCGGTGCGGCGCCGAGACCGACACGGATCTGCGCGCGGTCGGCGATCTCGTAGCCGTCGAGCACCTCGAACACGCGTGCCGCGGCCTCGGCGGTGTCCTTGCCCGCGACCAGGGTCAGCGGCGCCAGTTCGAAGAGCAGGCCGCGCAGGGCGACGGGGATGTCCTCGACCGCGACACCGTAGGCGCCCGCGCCGAGCGCGACGGCGCTCACGCCGTTCTCCAGGCCGCTCAGGATGGTGCGGTTGGTGGCCTCGGCGTCGGCGGTGCCCGCGAACGCGCTGACGAACCAGCCGCGCTGCGGATCACGGGTCGCGGTGCCGCCACGCACGTACGGGAAGGCGCCGGGCAGCGGCTGCTCGGGCAGCTCGTCACGGCGGGTGTAGAGCGGGGCGATGGTCAGCCCGTCATAGGTGGTCTCGTCGAGCAGGTGCTCGGGCTCCGCGGGGAGTTCGGAAGCCTCGACTCGTCGCGCTTTGGCCAGCACGCCTGCCACACCCTTGCGCCAGGCGGCGTACTCGGGCACCGGATCCGGTGCGAGTCCGGCCCCGGACTCTGAACCAATCGGCATAGCTGCTGTTCTCTCTTCCAACGCGTTCGCCCAGCTCAGCGTGATGAGCGGGTGCTCCGGCGAACCGGGAGGTGCCCGGTTCCACCTCGATGTTAACTGTGACATCCTGTCCGCTCGCCCGGGCCATCCCCTACCGGCCGGTACGCTTACCCGGGTGTTCCGACTGATCCGTTCCCCGCGCGTCCTGGCGGCGCTGGCCGGGCTCGCCGCGCTGTTCGTGGTGGCGATGCTCGTGCCGCTCCCGGGTCCGCAACAGATCAGGGAGTGGGCCGGGGGCGCCGGTCCGCTGCTGCCGGTGCTGTTCTTCCTCTTCTACGCGCTGGTCGCCGTCGCGCCGGTGCCACGCACCGTGCTCACGGTCACCAGCGGGGTGTTGTTCGGCCCCGTCCTCGGATCGGCGCTCGCGCTGGGCGCGACCGGAGTCAGCGCGACGCTCGCGCTGCTCGGCGTCCGCGCGGTCGGCCGTCGCCGGGTCGCCGAGCACCTCCACCATCCGGCGGTGCGCGCGATCGACGAGCGGCTGGCCCAGCGCGGCTGGCTGGCGGTGGCCGCGCTGCGGATGATCCCGATGGCGCCGTTCTCGATCGTCAACTACTGCTGCGGCCTGTCCTCGGTCCGGGTCGCGCCCTATCTGGTCGCCACCCTCGTGGGCTCGGCGCCCGGCACGATCTCGACGGTCGTCCTGGCGGGATCACTGGCAGGCGGGACCGACCCGATCGCCGTCACGGTGTCGGCGCTGTGCTTGTCGCTGGGACTGCTCGGCCTCGTCGTCGACGCCAGGATGCCGGTGGTGAAGGCTGGGGAAACCACCGAAGAGCCGCTGCCCGTGCGCGGCTGACCAGCGCGCGAACGGATTTCTGAACAGAAAGCCCCTTACTTCAGGGGCACCGGGTTACGCTGGCGATCCGCCAACAAATGAAAGTGACCTTCTTCACATACGCCAAATGTGAAGAACCCATGTTTTAGAAAACTCTCAGAGTAATAGACTCGGGATAGCCCAGGGTTCGCCAGCTACATCCGGTGCGGGATCCAGAGCAACACCCAGGTGCCGCGTCCGCGTGCACCGAATCCTCTCCGTTCGCGCCGATTCCGGCTCTGCACTGCACCTCGAGGTGATCCGATGGAATACACCCATCTCTCCGATTTCCAGATCCGCTCCGGCGCACTGACGCTGTGGACCCCCGCCGCCCCCGCCGACTCCTGGTTCGACGACGAGCGCCCGCTGGCCAGCGTCCACTCCCAGTACCTGGGCTTTCTCGATCCCGAGGACGCCAGGCCCGGTCGCGGCCGCTGGATCGGCACGATCTTCGAGATGGACGCCGCGCTCGACGAGCAGGCGTGGGCACGCACCCTGGAACTGTGGCACGACCGGCACGAGGGCTTCCGGACCACCGTGGCCCCGACCGGCGACGGCGACTACCACCGCGTCACCACCGCACCCGGCACCGTCCGGGTCGCCGGCGTCGCGGTCCCCGAGCTCACCGATGGTGACCTGATCAACGAGTTCCTCTGCGACACACTGGAACTGCGGCTGTCACCGCTGGCGTGGCCGCACCTGATCGTGGCCACCGTCGCGCACGACACCGACGATTTCACCGTCCTGGTCGGCGCCGATCACTCGGTCCTCGACGCCTACTCCCAGGCCGTGCTCATCCTCGAACTGCGCACCCTCTACACCGCGGTCCGCACCGGCGGCGAGATCCGCGACTCGGCCACCTTCGGCAGCGCCGCCGACTTCGCGGCGATCGAACGCGCCGCCGCCGAGGAACTCACCCCCGACTCCCCCGCGGTCGCCGTGTGGCGCGACTTCGTGGGCACGCCGGGCTCGCCCATGCCGCGCTTCGCCGAGGGTATGGTCGCCGAGCTCGACGGCGAGCACGCGCAGCCGAGCCTGTCGCACACCCTGCTCAGCCTCGAGCAGCTCGAGGAGGTCGAGGCCGCGCTGGACCGGCTCCGGCACCGGCTCTCGGTCACGGTCTTCGCCGCGCTGGCCACCGCGTCGCGGGAAGTGTTCGGCGACGACCGGTTCCGCACGATCATGCCGATCGCGACCCGGCCGGACCTGACCTGGCTGGAGTCGATGGGCTGGTTCGTCAACGTCGTCCCCGTCGACATCGTCCTGCCGCCCGGCGCCGACATGGGCGCCGCGCTGGAGGTCACCCGGTCGGCGCTCAAACGCGCGCACGTCTGCAACGACGCGTCCTGGGGTCGGTCGCTGGCGATGGCGGGCGCGCTCGAGGGCCCCACCTTCGGCGCCTCGTTCCTCGACATCCGCATGCTGCCGGACTACGAACTGGTCGCCGACCTGCGCGGTCGCACACTGCGCGCGGTGTCGTACTCCACCGACGAGGTCTACTTCTGGGTGGTGCGCGGCCCTGCCGGGCTCTACGTCTCCACCCGGCATCCGGCCGGCCTGCCCGCGGAAGTGATGGACCGTTTCCTCACCGAATTCGCCAGGGCCATCTACGCGGTCACCACGCTGGCCGCACCGGCGGTCGCCGCGCCGGCCGCCGACAGCGCGTCGGCGGCGCTGAGCGCGAGCTGACGATGCGCGCACTGCTGGCCTTCACCGGCAGCCGCGGGGATGCCCAACCGGGCATCCTGCTGGCCCGCGAGCTCCGGGCGCGCGGGCACGCGGTCACCCTCGCCCTCTCGCCCAATCTCGTCGGCTTCGCCCGTGAGCACGGCGTCGCCGCCGTCGAATTCGGGTGTGACAGTGCCGAACTGCTGGCCACCCAGCACGCCGATCGCCGATTCCGCAGCCCCAGCCCGCGACAGCGCCTGCGCGCGGTGCTGGACCTGCAACGGCGGGGCGTGGCCGAGGCGGTGCGGGATCTGCTCGCGCTGACACCCGGTCACGACGTCCTGGTGACGGGCATGGCGGGCGAGGAGGCGGCCGAGAAGGCGGCGCGGCGGGTCGGGGTGCCGTTGGCGGCAGTGCACTTCTTTCCCATCCACCCGAGCCGGTCGGTGCCGGTGGTCCCCGCGGACTGGGGTCGCCGGATCCCCGGCGGGCTCAATCGGCGGGTCTGGTCGGGGCTGCGCTGGGCGCGTGACACCGCGCTCGCGCAGCCGCTGGCCGAGTTCGGGGTCGTCGAGCATCCGTTGCCCGCCCGGGTGTCGATCCAGGCCTACGACGTCGAGCTGTTTCCCGGCCTCGCCGCGGAACTGCCACCGCGCCACCCGGTCACCGGCTTCGCCGTGGACGCCGACGGTTTCCTCAGCAGCCCCACCGCGGCGACGCTCACCGCGTGGCTGGACGCGGGCCCGGCACCGATCTATGTCGGCTTCGGGTCGATGACCGTCGACGACCCGGACGAGCTGGTGCGCATGCTGCGGACCGTGTGCGCCCGGCGGGGCCGGCGCCTGCTGCTCGCGGCGGGCTGGGCCGGGATCGAACCCGGAGTCGGCGCCGAGGTCGCCATCGTCGAGCAGGTCGACCACGCCACGGTGCTCCCCCGCTGTGTCGCCGCGGTGCATCACGGCGGGGCCGGGACGACCGCGGCGGCCCTGCGCGCCGGTGTCCCCCAGGTCATCTGCTCGGTGCAGGCCGACCAGCCGTACTGGGGGCAGGCGCTGACCCGGCTCGGGCTCGCCGTCACCCGCCGCGCCGCCGCCCTCGACGCCGAGGCCCTGGACACCCTGCTGGACCGTGTCGCCGATCCGGCGGTCGTCGACCGCGCGGCCGCCTACGCGCGCCGGTTCCCCACCGGCGGGGTGGCCCGCGCCGCCGACGAGGTGGAAGCCCTTGTCCCCGTGTCGTTTCCGACACCCGTTCTCGACCATGCCGGGAGGCCGCAGTGAGTACCGAGATCGCCGTCCGCACGCGCGGCCTCGGCAAGTCCTACGGCGACTTCACCGCCGTCGGCGCGATCGATCTCAGCATCGACGCGGGGTCGGTGTTCGCGATGCTCGGCCCCAACGGCGCGGGCAAGACCACCACGGTGCGGATGCTGGCCACCCTGCTGCGCCCCGATCGTGGCAGCGCCGAGGTGTTCGGCTTCGACGTGGTGCGCGACGCGACCGCGGTGCGCTCGATGATCGGGCTCACCGGCCAGTACGCCTCCGTCGACGAAACCCTCACCGCCGGGGAGAATCTGCGCCTGTTCGGCCGCCTGCTCGGGCTGTCGCGGCGGGCGGCGGCGCGACGCGGCGACGAACTGCTCGAGGAGTTCGAGCTCACCGCGGTGGCGCGGCGCAGCGTCTCGGCGTTCTCCGGCGGGATGCGCCGCCGCCTCGACCTGGCCGCGACGCTGATCACCGTGCCGCCGTTGATCTTCCTCGACGAACCGACCACCGGCCTGGACCCCCACACCCGTGACCGCATGTGGGGCATCGTGCGCGGGCTGGTGGAGCGCGGCGCGACGGTCCTGCTCACGACCCAGTACCTGGAGGAGGCCGACGCCCTGGCCGACCGGATCGCGGTGATCGATCGCGGCACGCTGGTCGCGGAGGGGACGGCCGCGGAGCTCAAGACCTCCATCGGGGACCAGGTTCTGCGCCTGGACATCCCCGACACCGCCGACCTGCGCCGCGCCGAGACCCTGATCCGGGATCTCACCGGCGACATCCCCGACGGCTCGTCGACCGGGACGTTGACCGTGGCCCTGCGCGATGTCGCCCTCGGCGCCGACATCGTGACCGCCTGCCGTGCCGCCGACATCACGCTGCGCGGCTTCGCGATCGACCGGCCCGATCTCAACGAGGTGTTCCTGTCCCTGACCGGGCACGCCGCAGGCACGGCCGAGGCGGGTGCGCGATGACCACGCTCCGCGAGACCGCCCCCGCGCCGCGCGTGGTCCGCGCGCCCCGCGTCACCCGGGTCGGTCCCGGTGCGGCACTGCGACATTCGCTGATGATGGCGTGGCGCGGGCTGCTCACCTTCCGGCACAGTCCTCAGCTGCTCTACGACGCGCTCCTGCTGCCCATCGTCGGGCCCGTGCTGTTCGGCAGCATCTTCGGCACCGCGATCGCGGGCAGCCTGGCGGCGTACCTGCCGCTCATGATCCCCGGGGTGCTCGTGCAGATCGTGCTCACCTCCTCGGTGGCCACGGGCGTGCAGCTGTCCGAGGACATCCACTCGGGGGTGTTCGACCGGTTCGTGGCCATGCCGATCGCCCGCTCGGCGCCGGTTGCCGGGGCATTGCTGGCGGGCACGGTGCGCTACCTGATCGCCGCCACGACCGTGGTGATCGTCGGCTTCTGCATGGGGTACCGGCCCGAGCACCCCGCGGGCTTCCTCGCCGGCGCGGTCCTGGTGGTGTTCGCGACGACGGCGATCAGCTGGCTGTTCGCGTTCATCGGCGCCACCGTCGCCCGGCCCGCCGCCGTGCAGGGCATGTGCATGCTCGTGCTCACCTTCCTCGGATTCGCTTCCAACGCCCTGGTCCCCGAGCAATCGATGCCCACCTGGATGCGGCACGTCTCCGACCTGAATCCGGTGTCCTACCTGGTCTCGGCCGTGCGCACGCTGGCCGCCGACGGCGCCGTCGGCGCGGACGCCTGCTGGTCGCTGGTGGCCTCGCTGCTCGTGGTCGCCGTCTTCGCGCCGCTCACCGTGCGCACCCTCCGTTCCCGATGAGGAGTCCCCGATGACCGTCACCTCCCCCGCCGTCGCGGCCGCGCCGACCGCACTCAACCGGATCACCGCCGACGACGACCTGTTCTTCAAGCTGCACAGCCTCTACCCCAACGCCCTGGTGAACCAGCTGGCCTACCGCTTCGACGAACGGCTCGACCCCGACCTGCTGCGACGCTGGCACGAACATCTGGCCACCGGTTTCATCGCCCGCCGGGTCCGGACCACGCGGTTCCCGATCGCTCGCGCCCACTGGGAACCGTCGACCGAGTCGATGCCGCTGATCTGGTCGGAGAACCCGCTGGCCGACGAGGACGTCCTGTCCTGGTTCCTGGCCAGGGCCGCCGTGGAATTCGATCCGGAGCGCGGGCTGGTGTGGCAGCTGGCCGGCGCGCACACCGCTTCCGGTGGCACCGTCGTCACCCTGGTCGCCTCCCACGTCGTCTGTGACGGCGGCGGCATGATGCACGCGATCGTCGATTCCCTCGACCGGCTCAATCGCGGCGAGGCACCGGACCGCCGGGCCAGCGCGGGACGGCTCGTCGGCCCCGTGGCAGGCGCCGGTCGCTTCGCCGCGGACCTCGCCGACGCGCGGGCACAGCTGGGCGCGGTGGCGCGCGGGGTGCGCGCCGCGCGCCGGGCACGAGGTGTCAGCGAGCCGGCCCGCAATCCCCGGCCCGCCGAGCCGCGCCTGCCGCACGCCGAGACCTGGCAGGCGGCGGAGACGATCGTGCAGCTCGATCTCGCCGACTGGGATGCGGTCGCCGCGGCCCACGGCGGCACCACCAACGGCCTGTTGATCGGCGTGGCGGTCGGCCTGCTCGGGCGCAGTGGGCGCGTCGCCGACGGCGCCGAGGTGCGTGTCGACATCCCGCACTCGATGCGGGTCGCCGACGATCCCCGCGCCAACGCCACCACCGGTCTGCCGATCGCGGTCACCTACCGTGCCGGCAGGTGCGCCGACCTGCCCGCGATCCGCGCGGCGCTCAAGGCGGCCGGGCTGGCCTACCGCGATCCCGCGACGATCCCCCCGATCCAGCATCTGCAACCGGTGCAGATGCTGCTGCCCAGGGCGGTGCTGCACCGGTTCGCCCGCACCGCCAAGGCCCCGGAATGTCTGTGCACCAACATGGGTCGCACCGCCCAGAACATCGCCGATCTCGGCGGGCACCGGGCCCGCGACGTGATCATGCGCCCGGTGGTCAACCCCGGACCCGTCGAGCTGTTCCGCCAGGTGGAAGTCGGCGTCAACCTCGCGTTCTCCTGCGACGACACGACGGTCACCCTGGTCGTCACCGGCGGCGACCCCGACCGCTTCCCCACCCGTGCGGCCCTGCAGGACCTCCTGTCCGCTGAGTTCGCCGACTGGGGTCTGACGCCACGGTTCTGGTAGAGGGACCAGGCGGCCTGGTCGCGAATGACGAGCACCATCTCGCTCGGCGCCGCGATCGGCACGCTGGTCGGTGGCCTCGGCGGCGCCGCCGTCGGCTGTGTGCTGGGCGGAAGCCCGTGGTCACCGGATTCCGCCGGAGACCGCGGGCATCCGGCGGCCCTGTGTCAGCGCAGCTTCGGGATCACCTCGCGGACCAGCGTCTCGAACCGGTCGGCCTGTGCCGGTTCGGGCCAGCCGAGAACGAAATCCTCGATCCCCGCGCCGCTGAGCCGTTCGACGAGTTCTTCCAGCCCCGCCGGCCCGGTGAGCGGATCGGTGGTCGCCCACAGCAGTGCCGAACGGCGCAGCGCGCGCGGATCGCGACCGTATCCGTCGCACAGCTCGTCCAGTTCCCGATTCTGCCGTGCGACGAGCGCGATGTTCTCGTCCAGGCTCAGCTCCGGCTTGCCGTTGGTGTTCCACACGTCCGCCCGTTGCGCGGCGACGCGCAGAATGGACGGCGCCTGGCCGCCGATCACGATCGGTGGACGAGGCCGCCGCACGGCAGCGGGCCCGGTGGCGAGGTCGCGGACGCTGTACCACCGGCCCTCGAAGGTGTACGGCTCCCCGTCTGCCGACAGAATCTCGTCCAGGACACGGACGTATTCGGCGAACCTGGCGACCCGTTCCCGCACCGACCACGGCTCGGTTCCGGTGGCGTGGTGGTCGGCGGCCACGATCCCGGCGCCGATGCCCAGCTCGAACCGCCCACCCGACAGGTGATCGAGCGTGAGCGCCTCCTTGGCGAGCAGCGCGGGCGGGCGCAGGACGGGGTTGCTCACCAGCGTGCCGATCCGAATCCGCTCGGTGGCCACCGCCGCCGCGGCCGCCAGCGTCGCGCCGTCCAGCCATGCCGGTTCCGTCGCGAAGACGTTGGCGATGTGGTCGGGCAGGAACACCTGATCGAATCCGAATTCCTCGACCCGCCGGAAACGCTCCAGCACAGCGGGAGCCGAAGCGTCCGGCAACACCAGCACACCGAAATCACGAGCACGCACGATCGCAGTCCTTTCACCTGTTCGCCGCAGCGAATTCCCTTGTGAGAGTGGCAGCGAGACAGGCCGGGCGAAAGTACGCACATTCCGGTCAGATCCTGACCCCGAGGTAAGCGAACACGTCAACGGCTCGGAGCCCACGGCCACCGCTGTCGACGCCGTGGCGGCCGCTCGCGCCGCGGCCGTGCACCGGGCCGGTCGACGCATTCCGCGGGCGCATGTTAGAACGGACATATGCCGCATACCAGCCCCGTCACCGCCTGGAAGACCCTGCGCGAAGGAAACGATCGCTTCGTCGGAGGCCGACTGCAGCATCCCAACCAGGGTGCGGCCGACCGTGCCCAGCTCACCGCCGGGCAGCATCCCTCGGCGATTCTGTTCGGGTGCGGGGACTCCCGGGTCGCCGCCGAGATCATCTTCGACCGCGGCCTCGGCGACATGTTCGTCGTGCGCACGGCCGGTCACGTCGTCGACGAATCGGTGCTCGGCTCGATCGAATACGGCGTCGCGGTGCTCGGCGTTCCGCTGATCGTCGTCCTCGGCCACGACAGCTGTGGCGCGGTCCGCGCGACCATCGACGCGCTGGATTCCGGCGCCGTTCCCGGCGGCTTCATTCGCAGCGTCGTCGAGCGTGTCTCCCCGTCGATTCTGCTCGGCCGCGCGGAGGGGCTCGACTCCGTCGACGACCTCGAGGCCCGCCATGTGGCCGAGACCGGTCTGCTGCTGTCCCAGCGTTCGACCATCGTCGCCGAGAAGATCGCGGCCGGCGAACTCGCCATCGCCTGCGTCACCTACAACCTGTCCGACGGTCGCGCCAAGCTCAACCGCGTCATCGGCAACATCGGCGAACTCGAGTAGGAACCCGCGCGCCCGCGGCTCGCTATCGTGGAGTCGTGGGCATCATGGGCGAAATGTTTCCGGGAAAGAAGCTGCAGAACGAGGGCAGCGGGGACAGCGACGGTCAGGACCACGAGCCGGCACTGGCCGTCGACCTCGACGCGGGGGTGATCCGGCTGAGCGGGGCCGTCGCGGCCCCGCCGCCGGAACCGGAGCGATGACGCTCACGTCGTCAGTGCCCTGACCTCCTCGGCGGAGACACAGCGCAGGGCGCGCTGGGCGAGATCACGACATTCTCGCGAATCCCATTGCCGCACCGCCGCCTTCACTCCCGGCACCGCCGGGGGCGCCACACTCAGCTCCTGGACACCCAGGCCGAACAGGATCGGCGCGGCGGCGGCGTCGGCCGCCGCCTCACCACACACCGCGACGCGCGCGCGGCCCGCGGCGCCCCGGCAGACGGTGTCGATCAGGTGCAGGACGCCGGGGTCGAGGGGGTCGGCGAGCGAGCCCAGGGCCTCGTTGCCGCGCTCGGCCGCCATGGCGTACTGGGTGAGATCGTTGGTACCGATGCTCAGGAAGTCCACGTGGTCGGCGAAGGCGGCGGTCTTGGCGGCAACCGCGGGGACCTCGACCATGATGCCGATCTCGAGCCGGACCCGCGACGGCACCACCTCGGCGAGGATCGCGCGGGCCTGTTCGAGCTCGGCCGATGTCGTCACCATCGGGAACATGACGCCGACGGGATGGTCGGCGGCCACCCGGCCGATGGCGGTCAGCTGGTCGCGCAGCAGTTCCGGCCGGGCCAGCGCCAGCCGGATGCCCCGCACACCGAGGAAGGGATTCGCCTCGGCGGGACGCGGGATGTAGGGCAGCGGCTTGTCACCGCCGACATCGAGGGTGCGCAGGATCAAGGGGCGCCCGGCGAAGGCCTCGGCCAGCTCCCGGTAGGCCTGTTCCTGCTCGTCGATCGACGGCGCGTCGGCACGGTCGAGGAACAGGAATTCCGTGCGGACCAGGCCCGCGAGATCGGCACCGTGGCGCATCGCGGTCGCCGCGTCGGCGAGCTCGCCGACATTGGCCGCGACGTGCACGGTGACACCGTCGCGGGTGACGGCGGGCTTGTCGGCCTCGGCCAGGGCGGCCGCCCGCTGTCGCCGTTGCGCCGCGGCGCGATCGGCGAACTCCGCCAGTACCTCCGGCGCGGGGTCGACGGCCAGTGCGCCCGTCTGCCCGTCGAGGGCGACCGTGGTGCCCGCTGGGATCTCCAGGACCGGTTGTCCCGCTCCGACAACCGCCGGAATGCCGTGCGCGCGAAGCAGAATGGTGCTGTGCGCGGTGGGGCTGCCGTGCGCCAGGACGACCCCGGTGACGAGGCCGGGATCGAGCGCGGCGGCTTCGGCGGGTGTCAGATCCGGCGCGACGAGCACCCCTTCCCGGCTGAGGAGACGTGTCGATCGGCCGAGCAGGGCAGCGAGCACCTGGTCGCGGACGGCGCACAGATCCGCCGCCCTGGCCCGCTGATACGCGTCGGGCAGTCGTTCGAGGTCCGCCGCCCCCTTGTCGAGCACCTCGGCCCACGCCGCCGCCGCGCCGTCGCCCGCGGTGATCCTCGCCCGCACGGTGTCGAGCACCGCGGGGTCGTCGAGCAGCAGCTGGTGGGCCTCGAAGATGTCCCCTTCGGCCCCGGCTCCCGCGCGGAGCGTGTCCAGCTCGCCCCGCACTCGTGCGACGGCATCGGCGAGCCTGCTGTGCTCGCCTGTCGCCGTCGGCGCGCGCCCGGGATCGTCGAGGTCCGCGACATCGAATCGCGCCGCCGCGAGGTGCCAGCACGCCCCCACCCCGATACCCGGCGACGCGGGTAGTGCGCCTGCACGTCGCGCCGCGCAAGTGCCGTCCGTGGACCGCACGACACCGGTCGACGCCACGGCCGTACCGCTGATGCGGCCCGCACCGACCGTCTCGGGCACCACGTTCTCGCCGGGGAGCGCCGCCGCGATGTCCTCGGAGAGGCGGGCCCCGCTCCCGGCAGGAACGTCCGAAGCCGCCGTCGGCGTCGCGGGCTCGCCGTGCCGCGTGCCGAGGTGATTCGCCGTCGCGCCAGCTCGGCCGGATGCGGTCGCGCCAGCTCGGCCGGATGCGGTCGCGCCAGCTCGGCCGGGTGCCGTCGCGCCAGCTCGGCCGGATGCCGTCCCGCCTGCTCGGCCGGATTCCGTCACCGGGTCGGCGACCGCTGATTCACCGAAATCCGTTGCGGCGAGCGCCAGCACGCGCTCCACCGCCGTCGGCGCGTCGGGCCCGGTCGCCGTCACCTCCACGCGGTGGCCTGTCAGCGCACCGAGGGCCGCGAGGCGACTCAGACTGTTCGCGGGAACAGGGCCAACTCCCGTGTCGAGGTTGCGCAGGACGACAACGCTGTCGAGTCCACGCACCGCACCGACCACCTTCGCAGCCGGACGGGCGTGCAGCCCATGGGGATTCGCCAGCACGAACTCGCCCCGTGCCGGGAGTCCGGCGACGTTCCCCCCGTGGACCCGGCCAGCAGCCGTCGCCTCTCCGCCGAGGTCGGCAGCGTCCTCGCCCAGGTGAACCTTCTTGCCCACCAACGCGTTCGACGCCTCCAGAGCAACCTCGTCCAGGTCGGCACCCCCGGCCGCCGACACCGCGGCGGCGATCAGCCCTTCGACGAACGGCGCCGCGCACAAGCGCACCCGGTGTTCCTCGGCGAGCAGGTCGAGGGCGAGTTCGGCGGAGAGGACGGCGCTGCCCATGTCCATCAGGACCAGTACCCCGTCACCGCTGTCGGCCGCGGCGATCGCCTCGGACACCGCGACGGCGTCGGTACCGAATGTGTGCTCGTCGAGGCCGGCGGCCAACTCGACGCGGACGGGACTGTCGTGCAGCATCTCCCCCGCCAGGGCGAGCGCGGCGGTGGCGAGCGCGTGGCTGTGCGACACCGCGACGATGCCGATCATCGCAGTGCCTGCCCGGCCGCCCGGACGAGCAGGGTGGCGCTCGTCGCGCCCGGATCCTGGTGTCCCGCACTGCGTTCGCCGAGATAGGAGGCGCGGCCCTTGCGGGCGACGAGCGGAATGGTGGCGTCGCGACCCGCGGCGGCTGCGGCCGCGGCGGCGTCGAGGGCCGGGGCGAGGTCGTCGCCCGCGGCCAGGCGCGCGTCGAGGGCGTCGGCGGCCGGGGCGAGCGCGTCGAACAGGGTCTTGTCGCCCGATTCGGCCTTGCCGCGGGCCACCACCCCGTCGAGTCCGGCGCGGAAGGCCGCCGCGAAGGTGGGCCCGTCGAGCTCGCCCTCCCCCGTCGCGGTGGCGGCGCGCAGGAAGAAGGTGCCGTAGAGCGGTCCGCTCGCACCGCCGACACTGCGGATCAACGTCATTCCGGCTTGTTTGAGCACCGCGCCCGCTCCCGCCTGCGGTTCGTCGTCCAGTGCCGCGACGACAGCGGCGGTGCCACGCTGCATATTGCTGCCGTGGTCGGCGTCGCCGATCGCAGCGTCGAGGGCGGTGAGTTCGTCGGTGTGCTCGTCGATCAGGGCGGCGAAGGCGCGCAGCCACTGGTTCGCGTCGATGGTCGTCATGGTCAGGCTCCCCAGCGCAGGGCGGGCGTGCGCACCGGCGCGTCCCACAGTGTCAGCAGTTCGTCGTCCACCTCGGTCAGCGTCACCGAGCAGCCCGCCATCTCCAGCGAGGTGATGTACGGCCCGACCAGCGAGCGGACGATCTCGATCCCGTGCGCGGCGAGGATCCGTGCGACCTCGCCGTACACGATGTACAGCTCCAGCAGCGGTGTCCCACCCATCCCGTTCACGAAGCAGATCACCGGGCCACCCTTGCCCACCGGCCGGTCCGCCAGGATGGGCTCGACCAGCATGGCGGCCACCTCTTTCGCGGGGGCCAGCGGTGCGCGGTGCCTGCCGGGCTCGCCGTGGATGCCGATCCCGATCTCCATCTCACCGGCACCGAGCTCGAAGGTGGGTTTCCCCGCCGCGGGCACGGTGCACGAGGTGAGCGCCATGCCCATGCTCCTGGTGCGCTCGTTCACCGCGCGGGCGACCGCGGCCACGTCGGCCAGCGCGCGGCCCTGCTCGGCCGCGGCGCCGGCGATCTTCTCGACCAGCACGGTGCCACCGACCCCGCGCCTGCCCGCGGTGTAGGTGCTGTCGCGCACCGCGACGTCGTCGTCGACGATCACCGAGACCACCTCGGTGCCGGTCTCGGCGGCCGCCAACTCGGCGGCCATCTCGAAGTTCATCACGTCACCGGTGTAGTTCTTCACCACGTGCAGCACCCCGGCGCCGGTGTCGGCCGCGGCGGTGGCGGCCAGGATCTGATCCGGCACGGGCGAGGTGAACACCTCACCGGCACAGGCGACATCGAGCATGCCCCGGCCCACGAACCCGCTGTGCAGCGGCTCGTGCCCGGACCCACCGCCGGAGAGCAGCGCCACCTTGCCCTGGCGGGCCGGTTCGGCGCGGAACACCAGGCGGTTGTCCAGGTCGACGCGCAGTTCGGGATGCGCGGCGGCCAGGCCCGACAGCGCGTCGTGGATCACCGTGGCCGGATCGTTGATCAGTTTCTTCATCTGCCTTCTCCTCAGGCGGTCGTGTCGGCGGTGACACGGACGGTCTCGGTGCGGGTGAGCGCGCGCACCACCAGCGCGGCGGCGGCGCCCGCACAGAATTCGGCGGCGAGATAGACCGGGGCCTGGCTCCAGTCGACGGCACCGCCCCAGAGCTGCTGCACCAGCATGGGCCCCAGGGTGCGCGCGGGATTGATGGACGCGCCGGTGGCCGGGGCGACGGGCACGATCGCGGCGAACACGACGAGTCCGATCGCGATCCCGGCGAATCCGGCCGGCGCGGCCCGCTGGATCACCAGCAGCACGGTCAGCACCAGGATGAACGTGCCGACGAACTCCGCGACGAAGGCCTGCCCGGCGCCCACCCCGTCGGCGTAGGCCGCGACCCCCAAGCCGACCTCGCTGGCCCGTCGTCCGAGCACCCCGACGATCGCGAGCGCGCCGAGCACCGCGCCCACCAGTTGGGCGGCGAGATACGCGGGGACGCGGCGCCACGGGAACTGCCCCGACAGCGCCAGTGCCAGCGTGACCGCCGGATTGATGTGGTTGCCCGAGACGTGACCGAACGCGTAGACGGTGGCGACGACGACGGTGCCGAAGGCCAGCGAGACGACGCCGAGGTCGGCCATCGTGAAGGGCGCGTCCCCGTTGACGATGAGGGTGGCGGGCACCGAGCCGACACCGATGAAGACGAGGAACGCCGTGCCGAGGACTTCGGCGGCGAGCTGTTGCGGGATGCGCAGACCATCCATGGGGATCTCCCGAGTGTTTACGAATCAGATTCGACAATGTCGAATTGAATTCGTAGAGTACGTTGATGTTGCGTGGGTCACAAGACCCCGCCGGTGATTCCTCGAAAGGGCGCAACGTGATCCAGTCGGTCGATCGAGCCGTCCGCATCCTGTTCGCCCTGCAGGGCTCCCGGCGGATGACGTTGTCGGAGCTGGCCGCCGAGCTCGGGCTGCCCGCCACCACGGCGCACGGCATCGTCCGCACGCTCACCGCGCACGGCATGGTGGTCCAGGAACACGGCGGCGGCCGCTATCAGCTCGGCCCCGCGGTGCTGCGGCTGGGCAACGTCTACCTCGACACGCTCGACCTGCGCGCCCGAGCCCTGACCTGGGCACACGAGCTGGCCAAGCAGACCGGCCTCGCGGTGCGGGTCGGGGTGCTCCTCGGCGAGGACATCGTGATCATCCACCACGAGCCGCGCCCCGACGGCAGCAGGCAGATGCCGGAGGTCGGCATCGAGATCCCCGCGCACGCCAGCGCCCTCGGCAAGGCCGTCCTCGCCCACCTCGAACCCGCCGCAGACCCGCTGCGCAGCATGACCGGCGCCACCGTCACCGATCCCGCTCTCCTCGCCGACCAGCTCCGCGAGGTCGCCTCGACCGGGATCGCCTACGAGTGCGACGAGGCGGTCCTCGGCGAATCCTGCGTCGCGGGGACGGTTTTCGATCGGGCGGGCGCCGCCGTCGGCGCGGTCGGCGTGGTGTTGCCGACCACCGAGTGGCCGGCGCCGGAGGCCACCGTCGACGCCGTCCGCACCACCGCCCGCACGATCTCCCGGGAGCTCGGCGCCTCCACCTGGCCCGCGCCGCCCACGCGGTCCTGAATCAGCACGGCGGCCGCGAATTCCGCTACCGCTGCGCGGAAGGATTGTGCCCGCGTCCCGCGGTGACCATAGTTCACGGCACTTCGTCCCGAGGAGGCCGCCATGACCACCACCGAACCGCCGCGTTCCGGCGCGCAGGCCGTCGACCGCGCGGTGCACGTGCTCAACTGCTTCCACGGCGGCGATCCGGAGCTCTCCCTGAGCGAGCTGGCACAGCGCTCAGGACTCCCCGTGAGCACCACCTTCCGTCTCGCGCAGGCGCTCGTACGGGGCAGGCTGCTCGAACAGGACCCGGCGACCGACCGCTACCGGATCGGGCACGGCCTGGCCTGCCTGGCCCGCCCCGCCCTGTCACGCCTCGGTCTCGACTCCGCCGCGCCGCACCTCTACGCGCTCGCCGCGGGCATCAAGATCACCGTCAGCCTCAGCGTCCCCGATGCCCGCGAGGCGCTCACCGTGTTCCAGGCTCGCCCACCGGTGTTCTTCTGCCACAACCAGATTCCCCAGGAGCGCAGGCCGCTCGAGGCCAGTGCCGTCGGGCACGCACTGCTCGCGCACACCGCCACCACGACCGAGCGTGGCAACGGCGAACTCTTCGACGCGGTGCGCCGACGCGGGTTCGCGGTCGAGGAGATCGAGGCCGACGAGCCGATCCGCGCGATCGCCGTCCCCGTGCTCGGGCCCGACCGCCAGGTCTGGGGCGCGCTCGGCGTCCAGGCGCGCGCGGTCCGGCTCGACCGGGAACTGGTGCGGGCGGTCGTGCCCGCGATGCATCAGATCGCCGTGCGGATCGGCCCGTACTTCCACACCGCCGCCGCTGGTGCGGGATTCGGCGCACCATGATTTCCACGATGCGAAAACGCCGTTGCTCCGCCGATATCGGTGGGCGCACTATGGAATTCGATGCGGCGTAGCCTCCGCCGCACCTGTCACGAGAGTCCCGACATGATCGAATCCCCCGCGCTCGTCCGCCGCCGCACGGTGGACCTCATGCGCCTGTCGCCCGGATTCTGTCGCCGCTGACGACGCGGCGGCACCGTCCGTCGCCACCTTCTCTCTCCCCCGGATATCCGTTCGCGCGGATCGTCGCGGCGTGCGCCCCTGTGGCTCGCCGCGCGATGACGCGTGCCGTCGAAAGAACCCCGAATCATGTTGTCCACCTTCTTCCGACGACGTCCGCTGCGTGCGCTCGCCGCCGCGCTCGTCGCCCCCGCCGCCCTCGCGGTGGTCACCGCGTGCGGCGCCGCCGAGGCGCCCACCACCGCCGACGGCAAGACCGTCCTGCGCTATCAGGGCCAGACCGGCCTCGTCACCCCCTACGAACTCGCCGATCATCTCGGCTATTTCAGCGAGATCAGCCTGAAATGGGAAGGCGACACCACCAGCGGACCGGCCAATATCCAGGCCGCCGCCACCAAGCAGATCGAATTCGGCAGCGCGTTCAACGGCGCGGTGGTCAAGCTCGCCGCCGGCGGCGCCCCGGTCAAAGCCGTGCTGAGTTCCTACGGCTCCGACGCCAAGTCCTTCACCGGCTATTTCGTCCGTGAGGATTCCGGGATCACCAGCGCCCGCGATCTGATCGGCAAGAAGGTCGGGGTCAACACGCTCGGCGCGCACCACGAGTTCGTCACCCGCGAATGGCTGCACCAGCAGGGTCTGACCGAGGCCGAGATCAAGCAGGTTCAGCTGATCGTGGTGCCGCCGGTCAACACCGAGGAGGCGTTGCGCAGCGGTCAGATCGATGTCGGCGCGCTGAACAGTGTCTGGCGCGAGACGGCCGTCGGCCGTGGTGGCGTACGTCCGTTGTTCACCGACACCGCCATCTTCGGTGAATTCGACTACGGCACCTATGTTTTCCGCAAGGACTTCATCGAGCAGAACCCCGAGGCGGTGAAGGATTTCGTGCAGGGCACGGCCCGCGCGACCCGCTGGCTGCAGATCACGCCGCGTGACGAGGTGATCGCGAAGTTCACCGACATCATCACCAAGCGCGGCCGCAACGAGAACCTCAAACTGCTCGACTACTGGCGCAGCTCCGGCATTCCGGTCCCGGGTGCGGTGATCGCGGACAAGGAGATCCAGATCTGGATCGACTGGCTCGAGCGCAACGGCGAACTGCCCAAGGGCAAGATCACCGCCACCGATCTGTTCACCAACAAGGACAACCCCTACGCCAACGGCACCTATCAGCCGGCCAGTGGCCCGACCGGAGAGGTGGTGGCCGCGAAATGAGTAACGCCACAGCCAAACTCGCGCTGCGCGGCGTGGGCAAACAGTTCGCCGTCCGCGGCGCGGCCGAGAAGTTCACCGCGATCGACGACATCACGATCGAGGTCGGCGCGGGCGAGTTCCTCGTCCTGGTCGGTCCGAGTGGTTCCGGCAAGTCCACCCTGCTGGACCTGCTCGGCGGCCTGAGCACGCCGAGTTCGGGGCAGATCCTGCTCGACGGCGCACCGATCACCGGCCCCGGTCTCGACCGCGGTGTGGTGTTCCAGCAGTACGCGCTGCTGCCGTGGCGCACCGCCCGCGCCAACATCCAGTTCGGGCTCGAGGCCAAGGGCGTCGCCCGCAGGGAACGCAAGCAGATCGCGGACCACTACCTGGAACTGGTCGGCCTGGCCGGGTTCGGCGACCGCTACCCGCACGAGCTGTCCGGCGGCATGAAGCAACGCGTCGCCATCGCCCGCAGCTTGGCTTTCGACCCCGAGGTCTTGCTGATGGACGAGCCGTTCGCGGCGCTCGACGCCCAGACCAGGGAGTCGCTGCAGGACGAACTGCTGCGCATCTGGCGCACGACCGGCAAGACCATCCTGTTCATCACCCACGGCATCGACGAAGCCGTGTATCTCGGTCAGCGTGTCGCGGTGCTCACCTCCCGGCCGGGCCGGGTCAAGGCCGTGATCGACATCGACATCGACCGCACCGGTGACATCGACGTCCGCTCCAGCGAACAGTTCCGCGACTACCGCCACCGCATCTGGACCGAACTGCAGAGCGAAGTGAGCCGGGCCCAGCGGCTCGAGCTCGCCACCGACGACAGCGCCCCCACCGCGGACGCGTCCACCGACAGGAGCCTCACCCATGTCTAGCGCCGTCCCCCTGCTCGTCCGCCCGGGCGAGGTCACCGTCGAACCGGCCGCGCCACGTGCCGTCGCGATCCACAGGCCCGCGCTCCCCGCCGGACTCGTGCGCGCCGCGCGCACGGGTGCGACCACCCTGGCGCGCGTCACCAAACCCCTGCTCGCCTTCGTGCTGCTGCTCGGCGCGTGGGAACTCGCGCCGCGGCTCGGCCTGGTCGACGAGGTGTTCCTGCCCCCGTTCTCGGTGGTGATACAGGCCTTCGCCGAGCTCGCCGCGAACGGGCAACTGGGCGAACATGTGTCGGCCAGCCTCACCCGGTCGGTCACCGGCTTCTCCATCGCCCTGGTCATCGCGGTGCCGGTGGGCATCGCCATCGCCTGGTACAAGCCGGTGTCGGATTTCCTGAATCCGGTCCTCGAGCTGTTCCGCAACACCGCCGCCCTGGCGCTGCTGCCGGTGTTCGTCCTGATCCTCGGGATCGGCGAGACGTCGAAGATCGCCCTGATCGGCTACGCCACCTTCTTCCCCATCCTGCTCAACACCATCACCGGGGTCCGCACCGTCGACCCGCTGCTCGTGAAATCCGCGGTCTCGCTGGGATTCTCGCCGCTGCGGCTGTTCCAGAAGGTGATCCTGCCCGCCGCGATCCCGTCGATCTTCACCGGGATCAGGATGGCGGCGGCCGGCTCGATCCTGGTGCTCATCGCCGCCGAGATGGTCGGCGCCCGCGCCGGTCTCGGCTACCTCATCACCGCCGCCCAGCAGAACTTCCAGATCCCGCAGATGTACGCGGGCATCGTGGCCATCTCGCTGATCGGCCTCGGTTTCAACTTCGCCCTCGTCGCACTGGAACGCCGCCTGTCGCGCTGGCGCACCGCACCGACCGACGCCTGACCAGGAGATCGACCATGTCCCGCAAGACCTTCCATCTCAACGCCTTCCTGATGGGTGTCGGCCACCACGAGGCCGCCTGGCGCCACCCGCGCACCGACGCGCACCGAGTGCTCGACGTCCGGCACTTCCAGAACCTGGCCCGCATCGCCGAGCGGGGCAAGCTCGACTCGGTGTTCTTCGCCGACACCCTCGCCGTCGGCCCGCGCATCGAACGCAACACCCTCGCGGTGTTCGAGCCGGTGACGCTGCTGTCGGCGATCGCCACCGCCACCGAGCGGATCGGTCTGATCGCCACCGCCTCCACCAGCTACAACGAGCCGTTCAACCTGGCCCGCAAGTTCGCCTCGCTCGATCACATCAGCGCGGGCAGGGCCGGGTGGAACATCGTCACCTCCGGCAATGTCGACGAGGCCTACAACTTCGGCCTCGACGCAATCCCCGAACACGCCCGCCGTTACGAGCGGGCCGAGGAATTCGTCGACGTGGCCGTCGCGCTGTGGGACAGCTGGGAATCCGAGGCGATCGTGCTCGACACCGAGGCGGGCGTCTTCGCCGACCCCACCCGCGTGCACACCCTCGACTACGCCGGGGAGCGGTTCCGGGTGCGCGGCCCGCTCAATTCGCCGCGCGGTCCGCAGGGCAGGCCGCTGCTGGTGCAGGCCGGATCCTCGGAGTCCGGCAAGGAGTTCGCCGCGCACCGTGCCGAAGCCGTGTTCACCGCGCAGCGCACGGTCGAGGAAGGCGTCCGGTTCTACCGCGATCTCAAATCCCGGCTGGCCAAGTACGGTCGCGCCGAGCACGAACTCAAGGTGCTGCCCGGACTCGTCCCGTTCATCGCCGACACCGTCGAGGAGGCGAAGGCGCTCGAGCAGGAGTTCACCGACCTGATCTCGCCCGACTACGCACTGCGTCAGCTCTCGTCCATGCTCGGCGTCGACCTCACCGCGCACGCCCTGGACGCACCGCTGCCTTCGTTGCCCGCCGAGAGCGAGATACAGGGCGGCAAGAGCCGTTTCACGCTCGTCAAGGAGCTGGCCGAATCCGAGGATCTCACGGTGCGTCAGCTCATCGGCAAGCTGGGCGGTGGCCGTGGGCACCGAACCTTCGCCGGAACGCCGGAGCAGGTGGCGGACGAGCTGCAGACCTGGTTCGAGGCGGGCGCGGCCGACGGCTTCAACATCATGCCGCCGTACCTGCCCGGCGGCCTCGAGGACTTCGTCGACCGGGTGGTGCCGATCCTGCAGGAACGCGGCCTGTTCCGCGCCGACTACGAATCCACCACGCTGCGCGGTCACTACGGGCTCGATCCCGTCGAAAGCCAGTTCGCCCCGCGCGAGGCACGGGTGAGCGCCTGATGCGCACCCGGCGACTCGACATCGCGCTCATGCGGGTGGTGAGCAGCTCCTGTCCAGGCCGACGACCACCCACCTCCCGCCTGCTCCCCGAAGGACCAACGACATGACCACCATCGAAAGCCCCCGCACCGCCACCGCACTGGAGATCACCCCGGTCGCCGGGCACATCGGCGCCGAGGTCACCGGCATCGACCTGCGCGAGGACCTGACCGACGCCACCGTCGCCGAGCTCACCGCGGCACTGCACCGGCACAAGGTGCTGTTCTTCCGCGATCAGCACATCGGTCACGCCGAGCAGATCGCGTTCTCGCGTCGCTTCGGCGCCGTCACCCCCTCGCACCCCTACGACGACGACGCGCCCACCGAGCACCCGGAGATCCTCGCCGTCGACAGCCGCCTCTACGAGAAGCGGTTCGGGCGTAAGAAGTTCAGCTACACCAACCAGTGGCACACCGATGTCTCGCCGCTGATCAACCCGCCCGCGGCGTCGATCCTGCGCGCCGAGATCGCCCCGGAACAGGGCGGCGACACGCAGTGGACCAACCTGGCCGCCGCCTACGCCGGTCTGCCGGAATCGCTGCGCACCTTCCTCGACGGACTCCGCGCCGAGCACCGCTTCGGCGGCCGGATTCCGCCCTGGGAGGCCGACAGCGACTACGCCCGCAAGGTCGCGGCATCGCCGCTGGTGACCGAGCACCCGGTGGTGCGCGTGCATCCGGTGACCGGTGAGCGGGTGCTGTTCGTCAATCCCGGCTTCACCACCCGGATCATCGGCCTGACCCCGCCGCAGAGCGACGCCCTGCTGCAGCTGCTGTTCGACGAGATCTCGCACCCCGCCTACACCGTCCGATTCCGGTGGGCGAAGGGCAGCATCGCGTTCTGGGACAACCGCGCCACCGCCCACCTGGCCCCGAGCGACCTCGACCATCTCGACGTCACCCGGGTGCTCTACCGCACCACCCTCGAAGGCGACATCCCGGTCGGCGTCGACGGTGTGGCGTCCAGCTCGGTGGCCGGCGCGAAATTCACCGGCGCCTGACAACCCTTCCGGTGCCCGGCCTTCCGGGCCGGGCACCGGTTCCCGACAGGAGAACGATTCGATGAGCGAAACCTGGCACGCGAGCACCGACGTCCTGGTGATCGGCGGCGGACCGGCCGCCACGTGGGCAGCGATTCACGCCCGGGAGGCAGGCGCGGAGGTGACCCTGGTCGACAAGGGGTACTGCGGAACCAGTGGCGCCACGGCGCCCTCGGGCACCGGCGTCTGGTACGTCGCGCCGGAAGCCGAGGCGCGCGCGTCGGCCAAGGCGTCCCGCGAAGCACTGGGCGGCCACCTCGCCGACCACTACTGGATGGACCGCGTCCTCGACCAGACCTACACGAACATGGGCCGGCTCGCCGTCGAAGGCCGCTATCCGTTCCCCGTCGACCCGGCGACGGGCGAGCAGCTGCGCACCGGTGTGCAGGGGCCCGAGTACATGCGCCGGATGCGCGCCTGGCTCCAGCGGATCGGCGTCCGGATCCACGATCACTCCCCCGCGCTGGAACTGCTCGTCGACGATGCGGGCGCGGTGCGCGGTGCCGCGGGTCATCAGCGTCAGCTCGACCGCGACTACCGGATCACCGCGGGCGCGGTGGTGCTGGCCTCCGGTGGCTGCGCGTTCCTGTCGGGGGCGCTCGGCACCAATGTCGACACCGGCGACGGCGCGCTGATGGCCGCCGAGGTGGGCGCCAGGTTCTCGGGGATGGAATTCTCCAACGCCTACGCGATCGTGCCGAAGGGCTCGACGATCACCAAGACCGCGTACTACGGCTACGCCACCTTCTTCGGCGAGGACGGACGGGTCCTGGAGGACGCGGGCTCCACCAAGGGCCGGTCGGTGATCGCGCGAACCCTGCTGCAGGAGAGGGTGTTCGCTCAGCTCGATCGCGCCGACGCGACCGTGCAGGCGCAGATGCGCCTGGGTCAGCCGAACTTCTTCCTCCAGTTCGACCGGCGCGGCATCGACCCGTTCAGCCGGCGTTTCGAGATCGACCTGCTCGCCGAGGGCACCGTGCGTGGCACCGGCGGCCTCGATGTGGTCGACGACGACTGCGCCACCACGGTGCCCGGTTTGTTCGCGGCAGGCGACGCGGCGACCAGGGAGCGCATCTGCGGCGGCTTCACCGGCGGCGGCAGTCACAATGCGGCGTGGGCGATGTCGTCCGGCAGCTGGGCGGGAGCGGGCGCCGCGCGCTATGCCCGCTCCGCCTCGCGCGGCGGTGAGGTCGCGGGTGCGGGCCGAGTCGGGTTGCGACCCAGCGGTTCCGGATCACTGACCGCTACCGAAGTGGTGACGGCCGCGCAGCAGGAGCTGATCCCGTTCGAGAAGAACTATCTGCGCCACGGCGATCGGCTGCGGCCCGCGCTGGCCCGATTGGACGAGCTCTGGAGCGCGGCGGCGCAGGAGTTGGGCGGTGCGACCGGCGACGAGCGGGTGCGGGCCAGGCAGGCCGCGGCGATCACCGCAGTGGGCCGGCTCATGTATCGATCGACGTTGTCGCGCACCGAGACTCGCGGCATGAGCAAACGCGCCGATCATCCGGGCACCGACCCGGCGCAGCATCACCATGTGGTCGCCGGCGGACTCGACGCACCGTGGATCGGCACCGCCGATGCCCGCAATTCCGGTCTGGCGGTGGCGCCGTGATCGAACTGCTGCGCGCACAGGACTGCATCGGCTGCGACAAGTGCGTGGTGGCCTGCCCCACCAACGTCTTCGACCGCACCGACACCGGAATCCCGGTTATCGCACGGCAATCCGATTGCCAGACCTGCTTCATGTGCGAGGCCTACTGCCCGACGGACGCGCTCTACGTCGCCCCCGATGCCACACCGCTCGCACCGACGGCCACGCTGCCGACCGAGCAGATCGGCCGATACCGCGAGAAGCTCGGCTGGGGCCAGGGCCGGACCGCGGGCGCCCGGCTCGCGGTGGGCCCGCGGCTGCCGCACGGCGCACCGCCGCCCCGGCTCAACCCTTGAGGACGTCCTCCGGCCACCGCAGCTCACCGAACAGCGGATCGTCGTACACCGTGCGCTCCACGACCGGCTCCGGCACCCGGAGCAGGTCGGCGCGGCTCACTTCGGCGAAGTCGTATCGTCCGTTCTCGCACTGCAATTCTGCCAGGGTGAGGGCCGCGACCGTGTCGTCGAGGGCGAAGTCGTCGAAACCGTCCGCGGCGAACGCCGCCCGCATCTCGTCGACCGGTGCGGGGTCGCGCACGTGGGCCAGGGCCAGGTAGGGCTTCAACGGCTCACCGAATTCCGGGACGCGTTCGCGAATCCACACGTCGGTGAGCGCCTCGGTCAGCTGTTCGCGGACGGCGAGCAACGGCGCGGGCGCGGTGATCGGTAATCGGATCGAGTCGGCGGCGATCACGGGCGGGCCGAACGTCACCTGGAACGGCGCGTGCGCGGCCAGCCGGCTCCGTGACCCCGCGACCAGTGCCGCCAGGTGCACACCCTTGACCCCGTCGACGAAGCCGACGCCCTGCACGCCGACGCGCAGGCGGGCCGCGTCGACCGGTTCGAGCCCGGGCAGCCGGGACAGGGTGGGTGCGAAGATCTCCACCAGCTTGTCGGCGACCGGCTGGGTCGGGGTGACCTGCCAGTCGTAGAAGGATCGTCCCGCCGTCCACCCCGGCCGCCACCACCAGCGGCTGGCAACAGTCATCTCGCCCGCGATCATCGTGCCCACCTCCCGATCCACGCCCAACGCCCCCAGCGAACATCCGGTTGACCGGCGAGGCTGCCCACCATCGACAGCTTCGACCAGTTCACCCCGACGCGACCGGACACGATCGGCACCCATGCTGCGATGTCAGTTACCTGTCAGCGACGGTATTACCCGCTCCGGCCGCCCGCAACACGACGAGACCGATCCGTTGCAGCTTCGATCCCCACTACACTGGCGTCATGCCTGTTCGTCGGCTGATCACGCTCTCCGCGTTCGCCCTCCTGCTGCCCTTCGCCGCCACCGCCTGTTCCATGTCGGGTGACGGCTACTCCTCCGAGTGCACGGTCAGCGGGTGCACCGTGACCTTCGACCGCGGCGTGAACGCGAAGGCCTCGGTGCTCGGGATCGACGCCGAACTCGTGGCCGTCGACGGTGACATGGTGACGCTGAAGATCGGCGGGCAGAACGTCACGGTGCCGGTGGGCCAGTCTCAGGAGTCCAACGGCACCGATGTGCGGGTCACCGAGGTGACCGACCAGAAGGTGGTCGTCGTGCTGAACTCCGGCCTGACCCCGAACTGATCCACGAAACCCCCTGGGCGGCGGCGGTTTCCGACCGGGCCCACCGTTCGCCTCAGCCCAGCACGTTCGGCTGGTCCAGGATCCAGCGCCAGCTCCCGTCGGGTTGCCTGCGCGCCACTTCGACGGTGGCGCCGATCCCACCCGGCAGCCGCGTGGAGGTCATCGCGAGGTCGCCCGCGCGCAGCGCCGGGGCTTGCGCGCCCGGCTGGAACACCGGACGATCGGCGACGAGCCGGGTGTAGGCCGCCCGGATCTCCTCGATCCCGGTCGCCACCACGCCATCGGGCAAGGCCAGGACCGCCTCGGACTCGTAGAGCTCCACCAGCCCCTCCACATCACCGGCGTTCAGCCGCTCGACCACCAGGCGGCTCAGATCCTCCGGCCGCCGCGCTCGTTCACGGACACCGTCCACACTGTCGGTCATCGTCACCCTCCTCGATATGGGCTGTGCGCCAACGGTAGCGCCGGGGTACGACACAACCGGCCTTCGCCGTCGTGACAGCGAAAACCCCCGGCGCCGAGGGCTTCCGGGGGTTTCGCGGGGCAGAACTCAGACGGTCACAGCGGCGGGAATCCCGACGAGCCGGTCGCCATCCAGTTCCAGAACTCGGCGGCGCGGTTGAGAACCAGGGCCATGATGTCGAGGACAGTGCTTCCCATCAAGCTTCCTAACATTCGTATGTACGATTCGCTTGCCCACCATAGCAACTCGCCACGAACGATCACGAGGTGATCTCGACGGGCTGGAACATTTCCAGCCGGATCTCGCGCGCGTTCGTTTCACCGACCATCAGAGCACCGTTTCAGCAGGTGAGAGCCTTGTCGGAGCGGATCGACCCGACGCGGTCAGCGCTGTCCGCGACGGGAACTTCCACTGATCAAATGCCGGCCTGCCGCATTTTCGACGACCGCGCCGAGCCCGCGATATTCACCCGCGACATATTCGTCGCGTGGTCGAAACGTCGCCGTCGCCACCTCGCCGCGGCACCGCTGTCGAACATCCTCGCGGACGTGGGGAACCGAATACAGTACACAGGGAGCGAACCTTTCCGACGTGCGACCGGTAGTGCCCGACGAACACGGTGAGGACAGATGGACGGCACCCCCCACGAGCTCCTGCACAGGCCCCTGTTCTCCCGCGTCCCCCTCGACCAGCGGAACGCGGCCAGCCGCATCAGCGCCTACATCTACGGGAACGTGCTGATCCTGGCCGCCCTGATCCCGGTCGCGCCGTCGGTCGAGCACGTCGGCATCCTGATCGTCCTCGGGACCGCCGTCTCCACGTTCGTCGCACACGCGTTCGCCGAGAGTGTCGGGCAATCGGTGCGCCAGGGTGGGGCCGTGCCGGCCGCGCCGCGCTGGGCGAATCTGCGCGATTCGCTGCCCATTCTCACGTCCGCGGTGCTGCCGTGCGCGATTCTCGCGGCCGCGGCCTTCGGCTGGCTGCAACCACGCACCGCGCAGATCCTGGCGGAGGTCGTGATGCTCGTGCGCATCGCGGGCATCGTGTTCGTGATCCGGCGGCTGCAGGGCCGAAGCCCCGATCGATCGACACTGATCGGCGCGGTCCTGCTCGGCTGCGCTGCCACCACGGTCGTGGCGGTCAAGATCGCCCTGACCCACTGAGCAGAGGAGGAGCGGATGTCGGCGCCCCCGGTGACATCCCGGTCGTTCGTCCTGCTCGTCCTCGCGGCGGGCCAGTTCCTGATGACCCTGGACAGTTCGGTCATGAATGTGTCGATGGCCACCGTCGCCGACGACCTCGACACCACGATCACCGGCATCCAGACCGCGATCACGCTCTACACCCTGGTCATGGCCTCGCTGATGATCACCGGCGGCAAGGTGGGTGCCATCGTCGGCAGGCGCCGGGTGTTCGGCATCGGGCTGGTGATCTACGGCCTCGGCTCGTTCGTCACCGGCCTGGCGCCGAATCTCGCCATCCTGCTGGTGGGCTGGTCGCTGCTGGAGGGTCTCGGCGCGGCACTGATCATGCCCGCGATCGTCTCCCTGGTCGCGGGCAACTTTCCCGCGGAGCGGCGGGCGGCGGCCTACGGGATGGTCGCGGCGGCGGGCGCGATGGCGGTCGCGGTCGGGCCGTTGCTCGGTGGCGCGGTGACGACGTTCGCGTCCTGGCGCTATGTGTTCTTCGGCGAAGTGATCATCGTGATCGCGATTCTGCTGGTGCTGCGCCGCATCGAGGACGCACCCGCCGAGCGGATCCGGCTCGACCTGCTCGGCTCGGTCCTGTCGGCCGTCGGGCTCGGCGCGATCGTGTTCGGTGTGCTGCGGTCGAGCGAATGGGGATGGGTGCGCCCGGAATCCGGCGCACCTGTGTTGTTCGGGTTGTCGGCGGTCATCTGGCTGCTGCTGGGCGGACTGTTCACGCTGTATCTGTTTCTGCGCAGACAGGGGTACCTGGTGGACCGCGGCCGGGATCCGCTCGTCGACCCGGCGCTGTTGCGGAACCGTCAGCTCGTGGGCGGGTCGACGATGTTCTTCGCGCAGTTCGCCGTGCAGGCCGGAGTGTTCTTCACCGTGCCGCTGTTCCTGTCGGTGGTCCTCGACCTCAGCGCGGTCGAGACCGGGGTGCGCATCGTGCCGCTGTCGGTCGCGCTGGTGCTGGCCGCCGCCGGTATTCCCAAGTTCCGTCCGCAGGCCGACCCGCGCCGGGTGGTGCGGCTGGGATGGGGCGTGATCATCGTCGGGGTGCTGATGCTCGCGGCGGGGATGGATCCCGGCGCCGACGCGGCGGTGGTGTCGATCCCGATGCTGTTGATGGGGTTGGGACTGGGTGCGCTGGCCTCCCAGCTCGGTGCGGTCACCGTCTCGGCCGTGCCCGATTCGCACAGCTCCGAAGTCGGCGGGATCCAGAACACCGCCACCCAGCTCGGCGCCTCGTTGGGGACCGCGCTGATCGGGTCGGTCCTCATCGCCACGCTGACCACTTCGGTCGTCACCGGGATCGAGCAGAACCCCGCGGTGCCGGTCGCCGTGCAGCAACAGGCCTCCACAGAGCTGGCCGCGGGCGTGCCGTTCCTGTCGGACCGGCAGCTCGCCGACGCCCTCGACAACGCCGGGGTCGACGACGCCACGGCCGAGGCCGTCCGGTCCGTCAACGCCGACGCCCGCCTCGAGGCGCTGCAGGTGGCGTTCGCGGTGACCGCCCTGATCGCGGTGCTGGCACTGTTCGGCACCGGCCTGCTGCCACGCCGGCCGACGGCGGCGCCCTCGCCGACGACCTGAACCCGAAGCCCGTCCCCATTCCTTGTTCGGCGGAAACTGTTTCGGTAAAATCGGGACGTTCTTCGATCGATGTCGTCGAGCTCGCCGACTTCGTCCCCTCGGAGCGTCGGCCGAATTCTTCGGCGGTCCCTTTCGCGACGGGCCGGTGGCCTCAATATCGCGAGGAGTGGAACATGACCAGCAATACCTCGTCGGCGCATCGCGCGCCACCCGAAGCAGAACCGTTCCAACGACAAGCGGTGGCGGAGGGAATTTCCATCACCGCCGCGTGCATGCTGCTCATCTTGGCGGCCGTCTCGGTCCTGCAGGGTATTTCCGCATTACTGGAAGACGAAATATACGTCGCCGGGGTCGACTACGTGTACGAGTTCGACACGACGACCTGGGGATGGATTCATGTCGTCCTCGGCGTACTGGCGCTGATCGTCGGCGTCGGCCTCGCCATCGGCGCCACCTGGGGCCGATACAGCGCGCTCGCCGTCGCCGGGCTCGTGATCGTCGCGAACTTCCTGTCCCTGCCCTACTATCCCGCCTGGTCGTTCATCATCATCGCCCTCAGCGTGGTGATCATCTGGGCGGTCTCCACCTGGAAACCACAGCACTGAGCCGCCCTGTGCCACGAGGGGCCGGGCGATGAGCGGCGACTCCGGAATGCGGCTCCGGAGCTGGTCGGCGCGGGGCGCCTTCGTGTTCGCGGCCCTGACAGCGGCGATCCCGATCCTGTTCGCGGGCGTGGCGGGGACCCTCGGTGTGCTGATCATCGGTACCGGCGGCGTGGTCGTCACGATCGCCGCGCTGTACTGGTTCCTGACCAGGTACGGACTGCTGCGCTGGGTGGCGCTGGCGATCGCGGTGCTCGCGCCGATCGTCGTCGTGGTCGTGTTCGTCCGAGCCCGCCTGCTGTGGGTGGTGGTGCTCGCCGTGGCGGCGGCCCTGCTCGCGGTGGCTTGCGCGCGCGTCGCGCTGCGCGCCGGACCAGCATCCGCCGCCGCGTCCGCAGTGCCTGCCCCGCCGGCCCGGCGCCCGTTCCTGATCATGAATCCGCGGTCCGGCGGCGGAAAGGTCGAGAAGTACGACCTGCGTCGCCGCGCCGAAGCACTCGGCGCGGAAGTAGCGCTGCTCGACGGCGACGTCGATATCGAGGAGCTGGCCCGGCAGGCCGTCGCGCGGGGCGCCGACCTGCTCGGAGTCGCGGGCGGTGACGGGACCCAGGCGCTGGTGGCCGGTGTCGCGGCCGAGCACGATCTCCCGTTCCTGGTGCTCAGCGCCGGGACACGGAACCACTTCGCGATGGACCTCCACCTGGATCGCGATGATCCGGCCGCCGGGCTCGACGCGCTCCGTGACGGCGTGGAACTGCGGGTCGACCTGGGCCGCATCAACGGTCTGCCGTTCGTCAACAACGCGTCGTTCGGCGTCTACGCCGAGATCGTGCGCAGTCCCGCCTACCGTGACGACAAGACCGCGACGGTCCTGCGCCTGCTGCCCGATCTGCTCGCCGGGCACACCGGCCACCGGCTCGTCGCCCGGATCGACGGCACGACGGTCGCCGGGCCGCAGGCGATCCTGGTGAGCAACAATCCGTACCGGACGGGCGATCTCGCCGGCCTCAACCGCCGCGATCGGCTCGATCTCGGCATGCTCGGCGCGGTCACCGTCTCAGTGGCGGGCACTCGCGACGCGGTCGGTCTCCTCCGGCGCACCCGCGGCCGCGGGCTCACCCAGCACACCACCACGCAGGTCGACGTCGACGCCGACGCGCCGCAGATCCCGGTCGGCGTCGACGGTGAATCCCGCCGGTTCGACACGCCCGTGCGCTGCGTCATCGAGCGGGGCGCGCTGCGCGTCCGGGTGCCGCGGAACCGGCCGAGCGCGCCGCCCGCACCGCCGACGATCGATTGGCTCCGCCTGCGCGACCTGGCCCTTCGCGGCGATGCCGGGACGACGTACTGAGGACGCCCGGATGAACGGCCGGAGAACAGCATCGGACAACGAGCCACTCGCGCTGTGATGACCGCGACAACGCGCGCCGGCTTCGGGTGAACAAAAATATCGGCGGACAATACTGTGCGCGACTGATTCCATCCGAAACATTCTGGGAGACAGCCGCAATCCACCGGTTCCTCGTCGATGAGCACGCGCAGCGGAGTTTTGTTCAGCACAACCGGTGACGGCTGTCACAGGCATGAATTCCCACAGCCCGGCTATAGCATCAGATCCGCCGAGGCTTCCCGGAACATCTGCCGCCGAAGTACCCGCGCATCAGTGGTGACACATCGACGTGCCCCCTCTTTTTCGAATCCACCTTCCGCCGTTCCGGCATGTATTCGTCACGAGGTGAACCGGTCATGGAATACACCCATTTGTCCGAATTCGAGATTCGTTCCGGCACGTTGTCGCTCTGGACGCCGGAACTCCCCGCGGACGCGTGGCATCCCGACGACCGACCACTGTCCAGCGTGCACGCCGGCTATTGCGCGGGCATCGACCCCGCCGATCCGCGACCCGGCCGTGGCCGCTGGATCGGCACCGTCTTCGAAATGGACGCCCCGCTCGATCGCGCCGCGTGGCGCGAGACCCTGCGCCGCTGGCATGCCAGGCACGAAGGGCTGCGCACGACGGTGCGCGCCGACGGCGCGGGCGAGCCACGCAGGCTCCTCGCGCCCGCCACGGCAGTCGACATCGCCGAACAGGTGGTCGACGCACACACCGACGGGGCCCGAATCAACGAATTCCTCTGCGGCGCACTGGAACTGCGCCTGTCGCCGCTGGTGTGGCCGCATCTGCTCGCCGCGACCGTCGAGCACACCGCGACCACGGACTTCACCGTGCTGGTGGCCGCGGATCACTCGGTGCTGGACGCCTACTCCCAGGCCATCCTCATTCTGGAGCTGCGCACCCTGTACAGCGAGGTGCTGGCGGGCGCGCGGCCCCGTGAATCGGCCACGTTCGGCAGCCCCGCGGACTTCGCGGTCGCCGAACGGGCCGCCGCCGCCCAGCTCGACGCCGAGTCGCCCGCGGTGGCGGTCTGGCGGGAGTTCCTCGCCGGCGACGACGGCACCATGCCACGGTTCGCCCCGCACGCGCACCGGCCCGTGGCCGCCGAACTCGCGCAGCCGAGTGTGTCGCGGCGGGTGATCGCGCTCGACCGGCTCGAGCAGATCGAGGCGGTCCTCGACCAGATGCGGCATCGGATGTCGGTGGCGGTGTTCGCCGCACTGGCCGTGGCCCATCAGCGCCGGTTCGGCGCGGAGCGGATGCGCACGGTGATGCCGATCGCCACCCGGCCCGACCTGCGCTGGCTGGAAGCGATGGGCTGGTTCGTCAATGTCGTCCCGGTCGACATCCGGGTCGAGGCGGGTGCGGGGATGACCGCGGCGCTGGAGAGCACGCGCACGGCGTTGCGCCGGTCGCGGACGGCGAACGACGCGTCGTGGTGCCGCGTCCTGGACATCCTCGGTGTGCGGGACACGCCCCGGTTCGGCATCTCGTTCCTCGACATCCGGGTGCTGCCCGGCTACGAGCTGGTCGCCGACCTGCGCGGCCGGACCCTGCGGGCCGAATCGTATTCGAGCGACGAGGTGTTCCTGTGGGTCGTGCGCGCCGCCGACGGCCTCTACGTCTCCACCCGCTACCCCGCGGGCCTGCCCGCCGAGGTGATGGACGAGTTCCTCACCGCCTTCGGCGAGGCGCTCGCGGAGATCACGGCGGCGGTCCACCTCGACGCGCCCGCGCCCGCCACGGCGCCGGTCGTCGCGCAGGCGGTGTGAACCGATGCGAGCACTGTTGGCTTTCACCGGCAGCCGGGGCGACGCCCAGCCCGGCATCCTGCTGGCGCGCGCCCTCCGCGCCCGGGGGCACGAGGTGACCCTCGCGCTCGCGCCGAACCTCGTCGACTTCGCGACCGAGCGCGGCGTACCCGCCGTTCCGTTCGGCCGGGACAGCGCCGAGCTGCTGCGCGCCCAGCGCCGTGATCCCCGACTCGGTTCCCGCAATCCGTGGTCACGCGCGCGGGCCGTGCTCGACCTGCAGCGGCGCGGTGTGCCGGAGATGGTCGCCGACCTGCGCGAGCTCGTGGCCGGTCACGATGTGGTGGTGGCGGGCATGGCGGGCGAGGAGGCCGCCGCGGCGGTGGCGCGCGAGACGGGGCGGCCGTTCGCGGCGATGCACTTCTTCCCGATTCAGGCCAACACGGTCGTCCCGGTCGTTCCGGCGCGGTGGGCGGAGCGGGTCCCGGGCGTCGTGCACCGCTGGGGGTGGTCGGCGCTGGCCCGCGCGCGGGCCGCCGCGCTGGCTCCGGTGCTGACGCCGGGCGAACCACCTGTCCGAGTGCGCATCCAGGCGTACGATCCCGCGCTGTTCCCCGGCCTGCGTGACGAGCTGCCCGGCCCGTTCACCGGATTTCCGGTCGACGCCGACGGTTTCCTCGCCGCGGCGCCGACCGATCCCGCCTCGGGTGAGGATGCCACGACGGCGGCCCACCGGTGGCTGGCCGCCGGTTCCGCGCCCGTCTACGTGGGGTTCGGCTCGATGGATGTCGGCGATCCGGTCGAGTTCGTCGCCATGCTGCGGGAGGTCTGCGGGCGCCGCGGCAGCAGGCTCCTGCTGGCCTCGGGGTGGGCCGCGATTGCGCCCCACATCGACGCCGAGATGGCCGTGGTCGACCAGGTCGACCACGGCGCGGTGTTGCCGCGGTGCGTCGCGGCCGTGCATCACGGCGGCGCGGGCACCACCGCTGCCGCGTTGAGAGCCGGTGTGCCGCAGGTGATCTGCTCGGTGCAGGCCGACCAGCCCTACTGGGGACAGGCCCTGCGGCGACGTGGACTGGCGGCGACCACCCCGGCCCGCACACTCACCGCCGCGCGGCTCGACGCGCTGCTCGACCGGATCACGACCCCCGAGGCGCGCCGCCGGAGCACCGACTACGCGACGACCTTCACCACCGACGGAGTCGGACGCGCCGCCGACGCCGTCGCGGCGCTGGCTCCGCTCGTGCCCGAATTCCTCGACGCCGCAGGGAGAATGCCATGAACCCCGACATCGCCATCCGGATCACCGGACTCGGCAAGTCCTACGGCGATTTCACCGCCGTGGGCGCGGTCGACCTCACCGTCGCGGCGGGCACCGTCTTCGCCCTGCTCGGCCCGAACGGCGCCGGTAAGACCACCACCGTGCGCATGCTCGCGACGCTGCTGCGTCCCGATCGCGGCAGCGCCGAGATCTTCGGCTACGACATCGTGCGGGAGGCCACCGCGGTGCGCTCGATGATCGGGCTCACCGGCCAGTACGCCTCCGTCGACGAAACCCTCACCGCCGGGGAGAATCTGCGCCTGTTCGGCCGCCTGCTCGGGCTCTCCCGTCGCGAGGCCGCCGCGCGCAGCGCCGAACTGCTCGCGGAGTTCGAACTGAGCGCGGTCTCCGATCGCCCGGTCGGCCGGTTCTCCGGTGGCATGCGGCGGCGGCTCGACCTGGCCGCGACGCTGATCACCGATCCCCCGCTGATCTTCCTCGACGAGCCGACCACCGGTCTGGACCCGCATACCCGCGACCGTATGTGGGGCATCATCCGCAAGCTCGTCGCCCGCGGCGCGACGGTGCTGCTCACGACCCAGTACCTCGAGGAAGCCGATGCCCTGGCCGACCGGATCGCGGTGATCGACCGGGGCACCGTCGTCGCCGAGGGCACCGTCGCCGAGCTCAAGTCCGCGATCGGCGAGCAGGTGCTGCGGCTGGAACTCGCCGAGCCGGCCCGGTCCGCGCACGCCGAGGCCATCGTCGCCGGGCTCACCGGCGAGGTGCCCGAGGGTTCGTCCGCCGGGGTGCTGACCGTCGCGCTCGCCGACGCGGGCACCGCCGCCGACATCGTCGCGGCCTGCCGCGGTGCGGGCATCGCCCTGCGCGGTTTCGCCGTCGACCGACCCGACCTGAACGAGGTGTTCCTCGCTCTCACCGGCACCACACGCGCCGCCGCCTGATCACGGAAGCCGAGACCACCATGACCGTCACCATCGTCGGGCGCACCGCGGCGCCGATCGAGCGCCGTCCCCGCGTCACCCACGTCAGCCTGCGCGCCTCGCTGACCCAGTCGCTGCTCATGGCGTGGCGCGGCCTGCTCACCTTCCGGCACAGCCCGCAGCTGCTCTACGACGCCCTGCTGCTGCCCATCGTCGGGCCGTTGCTGTTCGGCAGCATCTTCGGCACGGCCATCGCGGGCAGCACCGAGGCGTATCTGCCGATTCTCGTCCCCGGCGTGCTGGTGCAGATCGTGCTGACCTCCTCCGTCGCGACGGGGGTCCAGCTGTCCGAGGACATCCGGTCCGGGGTGTTCGACCGGTTCGTCGCCATGCCCATCGCCCGCTCCGCGCCGGTCGCCGGCGCACTCCTGGCCGGGGCGACGCGATATGTCCTCGCCGCGACCACGGTCGTACTCGTCGGCTTCGGCATGGGTTACCGGCCCGCGCACCCGGTGGGTTTCCTCGCCGGCGCGGTGCTCGTCGTGGCGGCGACCACCGCGATCAGCTGGTTGTTCGCGTTCATCGGGGTCACCGTGTCGCGGCCGGCCGCCGTGCAGGGCCTGTCGATGCTCGTGTTGACCTTCCTCAGCTTCGCCTCCAACGCCCTGGTGCCCGAGGAATCGATGCCGACCTGGCTCGGGTACGTGTCCGACTTCAACCCGGTGTCCTACCTGGTGTCGGCCGTGCGGGCACTCGCCGAGGAGGGGGCGGTCGGCGCGGATGCCTGCTGGTCGATCGTGGCTTCGCTCGTGGTCGTCGCCGTCTTCGCGCCCCTGACCGTCCGCACCCTGCGCGCCCGCTGAGAGGAGCCACCATGACACGCACGGCGCCCGCCATCACCCCCGTGACCGCCGTCAACCGGCTCACCGCCGACGACGACCTGTTCCTCACACTGCACAGCCTTTATGGCAACGCACTGGTCAACCAGCTGGCCTGGAAGTTCGACGAACCACTGGACCGCGACCTGCTCGACCGCTTCCACGCCCAGCTCGCCCAGGGGTTCCTGGCGCGCCGGGTCCACCCGGCCCGGGTTCCGTTCGCGCGGCCCTACTGGCTGCCCGCCACGGCGTCGATCCCGCTCGGCTGGGACACCGTGCGGGTCGCCGACGACGAGGTGCTGGACTGGTATTTCGCGCAGAGCCGGGTGGATTTCGACCCGGCGTCCGGTCGGGTGTGGCGATTGTCCGCCGCGCCGACCACCGCGGGCGGCACCGTGGTCTCCCTGGTCACCTCGCACGTGGCCTCCGACGGTGGCGCGGTGCTGTTCGCCGTGGGTGACGCGCTGGCCCGCATGAGCGAGCAACCCGACCGGGCCACGAGTTCCGGGGCCCTGGTCGGTCGCGCGCCGCGACACGCGTTCGGCGCGAACGTCTTCGACGCGGCACTGCAGTTGCGCGCGGTGACGAGGGGTGTCCGCGCCGCGGTCGCGGCGCGCGCCGTCACCGAACCCGCGCGCACTCCCCGGCCGGCGACACCGCCGCTCCCGCTGCCGGATCGCTGGTCGCCCGCCGACGTGGTCGTGAATCTGTCCCTGGCTCAGTGGAATTCCGTCGCCGCCACACACTCCGGCACTACGAACGGTCTGCTGATCGCGCTCGGCGCCGGTCTGCTCGGCCGCAGCGGCCGCGTCGGCGACGCCGCCGACATCCGCGTCGACATTCCCCATTCCCTGCGCGTTCCGGGCGATCCACGCGCGAATGCCACGACCGGCCTGCCGATCTCGGTCCGCTACCGCGCCACCGACCGCGTCGACCTCGGCGCGGTGAGGACGGCGGTCAAACGCGCGGCGACCGCCTATCGCGACCCGGCGACCACCCCTGCCCTCCAGCACCTGCAACCCGTGCAGCGGATCCTCCCCCGGGTCGTCCTGCGTCACTTCGCCCGAACCGCCACGGCCCCGGAATGCCTGTGCACCAACCTCGGTGACACCGCCGAGGGCGTCGCCGCGATCGGCCACCACCGCGCCGCCGCGGTACTCATGCGCCCGGTCGTCTGCACCAACGACCCCGCCCTGTTCCGCCGCCTCCAAGCCGGCGTGAACCTGTCCTTCTCCACCGACGGCCACACGGTCACCCTCGCCGTCACCGGCGCCGACCCCGACCACTTCCCCACCCGCGCCACCCTCCGCACCCTCCTCACCGCCGAGTTCGCCTCATGGGGCCTCACACCTCACTACTGGTGATCGGGGCCTGCGCGGTCGCCGGGACCTCGTCGCCCGCCACCAGCCAAAAGCTCTGCCGGATACGGCGCCCGTCGCGTCTCGTAGCGGAGCAGATCGAAGAATTCGGTCATCGCGACGGCGACGGGTGCGTCGCGGGTGCGGATCGCCGCGGCGGTGTCCGGGATCCCGGTCGGTACTCCGCCCGCGGCGTATGCGCGTAGGCTCGCCTCGCGCTGGGCGCGGCCGGCCCCGAAGAACTCGGCCACCAGCCACTGTCCCGTGTACATGGCGGCATAGCACCGGTCATAGTTCCGGTGCCGGTCGAAGAAGGCGCGTTCGTCGTTCGCCACCTCGAACCGGGAGGAGATCGCCAGTCCGCGATCGATATCAGCCAGTTCCTCGGGCAGCGGCGCCGAATCCGGCAGTATCCGCCAGTGATACATCACGGGAAACCCGGCGAACTCGCCCGTGAGCACCCAGTTGGTCGTCATGACGTGCGCGGCGAGTTCTCGCCACGCTCCGAACGCGGGGCCGCCGACGCCGTAGTGGCAGAACATCGGCAGGTCGAAGAGGTTGGGCCGTGGAGCGGATGTTCTCCGGCCGCAATTCCCGCTCTGTCAGCGGTATCCGTTTGACGAACACCTGCCTCCCGGCAACCTCCGCCAAGACCGCCGTCCCCCCGATGCCCGACCCGAGCGGCACCGCGGCGTCCAACGTCCGTCGCAGCGCGTGACCGCTGAGCAGTGCCAGCGCCGTAGAGACGGAACCATAGGCGGCAAGGCGCGTTTCGGGACACAGCGGCGTCATGACAACCAGACTGCGCCAACGCGCCGATCGCTAGGCCATCCCGGACGTCGGCGGGCAGCGGTCACCGCTGTGTCGGCGCGGCATGCTGTCGGGCGAATTCGATGATCAGCTCCGTGAGCGCATCCGGGCGGTCTTCCTGCACCAGCATGTAGGAGTCGTCGATGAAGGCGAGCGTCGAGTTGGGCAGGTCGTTCGCGAGACGTTCGGCGTATTCGGCCGGGACCAGCCGGTCTTCACGGGCCCACGCGATGAGCACGGGTGTGCTGACGAAGGGAAATTTCCGGGCGGCGTCGAGAGTGAATTCGTTCCTGACGCCCTGGGAGACGAAGTGTGCGAGATCCGCACGGATCTCGGCACTTCGACGACTCGGCAGGAGGAAACCGTCCATGACTTCGCGCGGGATCGGTCGTTTCGTCGCCGGGCCGAAGGTGAAGGGCAGCCGCTGCAGCGGGCGGAAGCGGAGAATCGACGTGACTGCCCGCGTCGCCCCCGGGATCTTGATCGCCGCCGTCAACCAGCGGTAACGGGTCGGGGGGAACGCCTCGTAGCAGTCCACGGAGGCCAGCACGACACGCGATACCCGGGCGAGGCCGCGGGCGAGCAGGATCTGGGTGACCACCCCACCGGAGTCGTTGGCGACCAACGTGACATCGGTGAGGTCGAGCTCGTCGAGGAATTCGGAGACCATGTCCGCGACCCCGACGGGCGTGAGGCCGGCCTCGGGCACAGGAATGCTGTGGGCGCCGAGCGGGAGGTCAGGAGCGATGCAGCGGTGTCCCGCGGCGGCGACGTTCGGGACGACGTCGCGCCAGGTGTTGGCGTTCGTCATGAATCCGTGCACGAAGACGACCGGCGGACCGTCACCGGTGTCGTAGTAGCGGATCGTCCCACCCGTGAGGGCCCGCTCGTGCGCGGTGCCCAGACTGCTGCTGTGACGTTGATCGACGCGTTTCATCGGAATCTCCTCGTTGGTGGGCGGGGCGGACAGAGGCAGGTGGACGCGGGGAAGGCCGTGCGTGGCAGGGGGTTCGCAGTGTGGGCGCTCATGTGCGGAACAGTGATCGCAGACCCGCGTGCCGAACCTGGCTGCGCGCGGCGCTCAGCGAGGTGCGCGGCGCGGCGATCGTCAGCCGGACCGCAGCGCGTAGGGAGGTGCGGCGCCGCACGTTCAGGTAGCCGTACATCTGGTGGCGGGCAACCCGGCCCTCGCGCAGTGTCCAGATCTCGGTCCCGAACTGCCGCTCGTCGTCGCCGAAGCCGCCGCGCCAGGACTGCACGATCGTTTCGGCGCCGACGCACTCGACGGTCTTGCGGACACGCAGCCGCCGCTGCCGCCACACCGCGGTCATCACCGACAAGGCCGAGCGGATCGCCACGATCCCCTCGTGCCGTTCGTAGGCGCCGTCCAAGATCCATTCCGCGACCGCGTCTTCCCGGAAGAGCGCAACTGCCTCGTCGAGCTGTGCGTGGTTGGTGATGCTCTCGACGGCCGCGGCGAAAGCGGTCGCGTCGGGCTTCGACTCTGTGCCGTGTGTGATGGACATTTCCACGCTCCCTGAGACCCGGGTGGACGAGATGTGCGCATGCTCTGCGAGATTCGCGACTGGAATAATATTGAAGTTAACACGGTCGAATTATGAAGTACATAGTTCGTTCTTGTAGACTTCCTGGGGTGGCGAAACGCTCGTACAACCAGTACTGCGGTCTGGCGATCGCGCTCGATCTGCTCGGTGAGCGCTGGTCGCTGCTCGTGTTGCGCAATCTGCTGCTCGGTCCGCAACGATTCAAGGATCTGAGCGACGGCCTGCCGGGGATCGGGACCGCGCTGCTGGCGGAGCGGCTCAAACAGCTCGAGTCGGCCGGGGTGATCGTGAAAGCCACGCTGCCGCCTCCGGCCGCCTCGGCGGTCTATCAGCTCACCGCCGACGGTGAGGCCCTGCGGCCGATCCTCGTCGGCCTCGCACGCTGGGGACTGACCCGGCTCGGCGAGCCGACGGAACAGCAATACATCGCACCCGATCTGCTGGCGCTCGGCGTGCAGGCGCGCTTCGACGTCGACGCCTCCGCGGGGGCGGTAGGCGTCCACGAACTGCGCATCGACGACCGCTCCTATCGCGTGGAGATCACCGAAACCGGCGTCGATATCCGCGCCGGCGCGGTCGACGCGCCACAGCTGTCGATCGCCACGGACACACCGACGCTGGTCGCCGTCAACAGCGGCGCGTTGTCTCTGTCGGCTGCGCTCGAGGCCGGCACCTTGACCGTCGCCGGTGATCTCGACAGGTTGCCCGACCTCGTCGAGGCGTTCGGGCTGTCGCTCGCCTGACCATCGGTCGCATCGGTGACCGATCGCCGCTGGTACACCCGGCGCTGCCGGTCGCTCCGTCCGTCAGGACCGTCTCCGACCGCCGAAGTAGCGTGCGGCGCAGTCGGTCTCCCACCGTCGAGCACTCACTCGGCTATTCGGCGCGCACGCGTCTGGTGTCGTAGGCCCACATCGCGATCTCGACGCGGTTGCGGGCGCCGAGCTTGTTCATCAGCGAGGCGACGTGGGACTTCACCGTGCTCAGGCCGACGAAGAGTGCGGAGGCGATCTCGGCGTTGGTCCGGCCGCGCGCCACCAGCGCGAGCACTTCCTCCTCGCGCTCGGTGAGCGGATCGACGGGCTGGACCGGCGTGATCGGGGCCTGGTCGGCGAAGGTCGCCAGCAGGCGGCGGGTGATGTTGGGGGCGATCAGCGCGTCCCCGGCGGCCGCCGCGTGGACGGCCTGCAGAGCAGCTCCGGCCCGGCGTCTTTGAGCAGGAACCCGCGGGCGCCGGCGCGGAGGGCGCCGAGGACGTACTCGTCGAGGTCGAAGGTGGTGATCACGACGACCGCCAGCGGTCGCGGGACACCCGGCCCGGCCAGGCGCCGGGTCACCTCGACGCCGTCGAGCCCGGGCATCCGGATGTCGACGAGCAGGACATCCGGACGCAGCCGGATCGCCAGGTCGAGCGCCGCGAGCCCGTCCGCCGCCTCGCCGACGACCTCGAGCCCGGGTTGCGCGCCGAGGATCATCACCAGCCCCGTCCGGACCAGGTCCTGATCGTCGGCGACGACCACGCGAATGTTCATGCGGGCAGCACCGCCTCGACCACCCAGCCACCGTCCGGCCCCGGTCCGGCGACGAGCGACCCGCCGAGGAGTTGCGCGCGTTCGGCCATCCCGAGCAGGCCGAAGCCACGCTCGGGAACCGGCCCCGGCTCGTGCTGTCCGTCGTCGCTGACCCGCAGCCTGACGGCGTCCCCCTCGCGCCGGACGTCGATCCCGACGCGGGTCACGCTCCGGGCGTGCCGTACGGCGTTGGTCACCGACTCCTGCGCGAGCCGGTAGAGCGCGGTGTCCACGGGACGGGCCAGCCGGGTCAACGACCCGTGCAGCGCGACCTCGACCGTGGGCGTCGTGTCGGCGCGCGCCAGCGCGTGCAGGTCGGCGACACCCGGCGGCGGCGCGAAGGCGACGGCATCGTCCGCGCGCAGCACCCGCACCATGGCTCTCATCTCCGCCAGTGTCCGCGACGCCTCGGCCTCGATCGCGGCCAGGATCTCGGCGGCCTTGTCCGGCCTGCCTGCCGCGACCACGCGACCGGCCTGCGCCTGCACCGCGATGGCCGAGACGTGGTGGGCCACGATGTCGTGCAGTTCGCGTGCCAGCGCCACCCGCTCCTGATTGCGGATTTCGCGCTGTCGGCGGTGCCAGAGGTCCGCGCGGTAGCGGAACACCGCCGCGAGCGCGACGATCAGCAACAGCAGGACAGTGCCGCCGAAAACGTCGGCCCGCCCCGCGGCGGAGGCGTACATCCCGAGCGCGACAACGGCGGTCACGAACACCGTCCCCGCGACGATCTCCCGGCCCGAACCCCAGCGCACCAGCGCGTAGAGCAGAACCAGGACGGCCATCAGGGAGAAGAGGTCGAGATCGGCGGCGGGCGCGGTCACCTGGAGGACGGCGAGCAGCCCGGCGACGCCCCAGCCGACCAGGGCGGCAGCCAGGGGGCGGCGTCGCCGCCAGAGCAGGGCGGGTACCAGCACCAAGGCGAGCACCACAGGCAGGGGCCAGCCCGGCCGAAGGACGCTCTCCACCACGGTGACGGCTACGAACACGCCCACCAGCAACCAGTCGAGGCGACCGATCGGTGGCGCGTCACCTGGTCGCGGCTCGTGCCAGAAGGAGCGCCGGGCAGTGACCACGGCTTCAGCATAGGGATCGGCACGCCCGGGCGGACCCGCCGAAAGTACGAGAACGAGATCGTGCCATCGGCCGGGCGGACTCCGGCCTCGGGGCCGGTGTGCCCGCCGCCGGGCTCGGCGATCGTGGACGTACCGATCCACCCGACCACGGAGCCCACGATGACCACACGTCAACACCCCACCCCTCTGGACGACCAGCCGATGCCGGTGCGCGCCAAGCTCGCCGCGGCGTGGACGAGCTTCATGTTCCTGTACGCCTACGTGGACATTCTCAATTTCTTCACCCCCGGCGTCATCGACGAGATCCTCGCCGGCAAGGTCTTCGAATTCGATCTCTCCCAGACCTTTTCGACCGCCGCCCTGATCCTCATGGCCGTCCCGATCTCCATGATCGTGGTCTCGATGACGCTGCCCGCCGCGGTGAGCCGCGTCGCGAATCTCACCGTGGCGGCGCTCTACGTCCCCGTCACGGCATTCAACGTGTCGGGCGAATCCTGGCTGTTCTTCTACGGTCTCGGCGTCGTCCTGGAACTGATCCTTCTCGCCGCCATCCTGCGATACGCCTGGGCCTGGCCCCGCAGCGCAGCGTCGACCACCTCGGCGCCCAGTCACGGACCGGCCGGCGCCTTCGTCGCGCCGAACTGATCGGAGCGATGTCGCGTCGTACCGGACCGCTACTTCTCACCGGGACAACTCGACGTCGGACTTCTCGCCGCCCAGAGTCCGGTCGATCCACGCGATGACCTCGGCCAGGATGACCGGACCCTCGGGTTCGTCCTCCACCCCGTGGTAGACGCCAGGGCAGATCTTCAATGTCGCCGAGGGCACGAGATCGACCACCCGGCGGCTGGCGGAGACCGGATTGATCAGATCGGCGTCTCCGTGAACCACGAGCAGCGGCACGGTGACTCCGCCGGCCGCCGAGGTCACGCGATCCATCTGCGCCAGGACGTCGATCGCGAAGCGTGCGGTCGCTCGCCCATGGACCAGGGGATCGGCGTAGCGTGCGGCGACGACGTCGGGGTCGCGATTGACACGCTCGAACCGCAGCCCGTTCGGCAAGGTCAGGAGGGGGAGGATCCGGCCGAGGCTCCTGACCACGGCCACCTTGGCTCGCTGCTTCCGCAGCTCCGAGTCGAAAGCGGGTCCGGTCACGACCGCCGCGGTCACGTCCGCGCCCGGCCGGTCCGCGGCGTAGAGGAACGCGTAGAGCCCGCCCAGGCTGTGGCCGTAGAGCACGACCGGTGCGCCGCCCGTTCGCTCGCGCTCCCGCGCGAGGAGATGGTCCAGGGCCCGCGCCGTCGACGGGTATCGGACATCGCCGCGGCGTCCTCCGGATCGCCCGAATCCTTCGTAGTCCATGGCGAGGACGGAGAAGCCGGCCGCGGTGAACATCCGGGCCGTGCTGTCGTAGCGTGCGGCGTGCTCGCCGAGCCCGTGCATGATGACGACACTGGCCCGCGGCGCCCCGCCCGGAATCCAGCGCAGTGTGGTGAGTCGGGGGCCGCCGCGCTCCGGCGTGCAGGAGTCGACGAGGGGTGAATCGGTCACGAGCAGTTCCTTTCCGGTCTGCTCGAGCCTCTCCGACTCCCCCGCCTCCCGGCTTGGACCAACCTGCTGGATCGGCAGGATTTCCCAGCTCCGGTGCGTGTGCGTGGCGGCAGCTCCCGGATGAGGCAGGCGCACAGCGCTTTCGGAGGCGGCCCGTGCCGCGCTCCTGCACCGGGCGTGCGGTGGCGCGAGGTGGACCGGTGAGCGGGAGGCGGGGCTGGAGGGCTTCGCGGCAGGCCGACGATGCTGTGGCCGACTCACCACGAGCGAAGGGTATCGGTAGCGATGAGGCTTCACAGGTTCGGCGTCACGGCGTCGACGGCGGCAGTGCTCGGCGCGGTCTCGCTGTGTCCGCTGACCGCGCACGCTGACGAGGGCGGCGGCGCGATCCGTTACGTGAACACGGTGACCTTGTCCGACGATCTGCGACTCGGTGGGTTCCCGGTCGGTGGGCTGTCCGGCATCGACTACGACGCCGCGAAGAAGTCCTATGTCACGATCAGCGACAACCGCGGCGAGGAAGGCCCGGTGCGCGCCTACACGCTGAACCTGCCGATCGGCGCGGACGGCACGCTGGGTGAGCCACGGTTCGACCAGCTCATCCCCCTGCGTGATGCCGACGGAAACCCGTACCGTCCACGCACGTCCGACACCGAATCGATTCGATGGCTGCCCAACCACCAGGGATTCCTCTACACCAGCGAGGGCGAGGCCAAGGTCGGCCGGGCAGGTTTCCTTCGCGAAGCGAACCTCGACGGCGGTTACGTCCGCGACGTGCCGGTCCCCGGCGCGTTCACCCCGGCGCTCGACGCCGACAACGCCCTGACATCCGGGATCCGCGACAATCTGGGTTTCGAGAGCATGGACCTGACCCGTGGCAATTCCGCGATCGTCGCGATGAGCGAGAACGCCCTGGTGCAAGACGGCCCGGCCGCGACGACCGAGGCCGAGAGCCGCGCTCGGCTGGTCCAGATCCACCGCAACAACGGCACCGATCTGGCCGAGTACCTGTACCCGGTCGACCGGGTGTCGCCCGGCGGGGTGGCGCTGGCGACCGGTGTGGCAGAGATCCTGTCGCTCGACGACAACCGGTACCTCACCCTCGAGCGCGGCCTCGTCCCCGGAAAGGGCTTCACCGTCCGTCTCTACGAAACCTCCACCGCCGGTGCGGACGCGGTCACTGGTCTCGCAGCCGCACCCGCGAGCGCCGCGCCCATGCGGAAGAAGCTGCTGTTCGACTTCGCCTCGGTGGGCACCGATCCCCAGTGCGTCGAAGGCATGAGCTGGGGCCCGACCCTGCCCGACGGCTCTCGCTCGCTGGTCCTGGTGTCGGACAACAACTTCGGGCTCGCCGGCAAGACCGCATTCCACCTGCTGTCGGTCGCTGCCGATCTCTGAACGGTGACGACAGCGGCAACCGACCGGATCGGTCAGGCGGCCTGAGTGGCTGGTGGAGTCGTGGGCGCGCGGCGGGCCTCGGTCGAAACACCACGGGGTGATGCGCGCGGATCGGCGCTGCGTGCTCGTAGGCTTGCCGTATGGCAGACGACGACCGATCGATCGATATCAAGCCCCGCTCGCGTGATGTCACCGACGGACTCGAGAAAACCGCCGCCCGCGGCATGCTCCGTGCCGTCGGCATGGGTGACGAGGACTGGGCGAAGCCGCAGATCGGTGTCGCGTCCAGCTGGAACGAGATCACGCCGTGCAACCTCTCGCTCGATCGCCTGGCCAAGGCGGTCAAGCGGGGGGTGCGCGACGCCGGCGGCTTCCCGCTCGAATTCGGCACGATCTCGGTGTCCGACGGCATCTCGATGGGCCACGAGGGCATGCACTTCTCCCTGGTCAGCCGCGAGATCATCGCCGACTCCGTCGAGACCGTGATGATGGCGGAGCGGCTGGACGGCTCCGTGCTGCTGGCCGGGTGCGACAAGAGCCTGCCCGGCATGCTGATGGCCGCCGCGCGCCTCGACCTGTCGAGCGTCTTCCTCTACGCCGGATCGACCCTGCCCGGCAATGTCGACGGCAAGGACGTCACGATCATCGACGCCTTCGAGGCCGTCGGCGCGTGTATCAAGGGCCTGATCACCCCCGCCGAGGTCGACCGCATCGAGCGGGCGATCTGTCCGGGCGAGGGCGCGTGCGGCGGCATGTACACCGCCAACACCATGGCCTCGGCCGCCGAAGCGCTCGGGATGAGCCTGCCCGGCTCGGCCGCACCGCCCGCCCCCGACCGCCGCCGGGACGACTACGCCGAGAAGTCCGGCGCCGCGGTCGTCGGCCTGCTGCGCCGCGGGATCACCGCCCGCGACATCATGACGTTGCAGGCGTTCGAGAACGCGATCACCGTCGTCATGGCGCTCGGTGGCTCGACCAACGCCGTCCTGCATCTGCTGGCCATCGCCCGCGAGGCCGGGGTCGAGCTCACCCTCGACGATTTCAACCGGGTCGGTGACAAGGTGCCACACCTGGGCGATCTCAAGCCGTTCGGCCGCTACGTCATGAACGACGTGGACCGGGTCGGTGGGATCCCGGTGGTCATGAAGGCCCTGCTGGACGCCGGTCTGCTGCACGGCGACGTCATGACCGTCACCGGCCGCACGATGGCCGAGAATCTTGCCGAGATCGAACTCGGTCTCGACGGTGAGGTCATCCGGCGGCTCGACCGGCCGATCCACCGCTCGGGCGGGCTCACCATCCTGCACGGCACCCTCGCACCCGAAGGCGCCGTGGTGAAGAGCGCAGGCTTCGAATCCGACGTCTTCCGCGGCACGGCCCGGGTGTTCGACGGCGAACGCGCCGCGATGGACGCCCTCGAGGACGGCACGATCGTGGCCGGTGACGTGGTGGTCATCCGGAACGAGGGCCCCAAGGGCGGACCGGGCATGCGCGAGATGCTCGCCATCACCGGCGCCATCAAGGGCGCCGGCCTCGGCAAGGATGTCCTGCTGCTCACCGACGGCCGATTCTCCGGCGGCACAACGGGTTTGTGCGTGGGCCACCTCGCGCCCGAAGCCGTCGACGGCGGCCCGATCGCCTTCGTCCGCGACGGCGACCCGATCGTCCTCGACGTCGCCAACCGCATCCTCGACGTCGAGATCGACGAAAACGACCTCGCCGCACGCAAACTCGGCTGGCAACCGCAGCCACCCAAGTACACCTCGGGCGTACTGGCCAAGTACCGCAAACTGGTCAGCTCGGCCGCCCACGGTGCCGTCACCGGCTGACGCGAGAAGCGGCCCGACGAGCCCGCCCGGACTGTGGTGCAGGAGCGCGCCTTGCCGGGACGCTACCTCGCCACCGTGCCGCGACGATCCGAACTCCCACGCCGCCGAACTCAGGCCATCATGCTCAGCAGCCCCACCTCTTCGGCCAGTGCGCCGTCCTGGCCGAGCGCGAGGAAGTCGGCCTCGACGTCGGTGCGGGCGAGCTTGCCCGCCCGCACTGCTCGATAGCGCACATAGGACCAGAGGAAGACGTCGAGGTTGTCGAAACGGGTGCCGCCCTCGAGCACGTCCTCCTCGTGGAACCACACCGCGACCTGGCCGTTGGTGAGGATGACGTAGAGATTGCCGCTGCCGTCGGCGCCGAGGGAGAACACGTCCTCGTCGGTGAGTTCGGTGGTGTAGTCGGCATCGAGAATGGTGCATTCGTTGCCGGCGAAGTCGAACGCGTAGGACCAGTCGAAGATGTCGAGGAACTGCGGCAGCCTGCCGGAGCGGACCCGGCGGTCGAAGGCCGCCAGTGCGGCGGCATCGGCAGGGGCCAGCTTCTCGAGAAACGGGGCAACCGAACGGGTTTCGGCGGGGATGGCGACCGAATCGGCGTCAGGGAACCAGCGGGCGAGGTCGGTGTCTAGGCCGCGATCGGTGTAGCCGACGAGATCGGCGAGGGTGAACGTCACGCCCGGATTGTAGAAACAGCGTCCGACATCCGCGCGCCGCATCCCTGGAGTAGGCGCTGCGCCGCGCGCGAACATGCCGAACCACCTCGGCTTCGGCTCGAAAGAGACAGCGGCCCCGTCCCGGATTCCTCCGGAGCGGGGCCGCTGATGAAAAGTGCTGCTACTAGCTACTTTTCACACACTCGACCGCGCTACTTCTGCGCGGCCTTGTACTCACGACGACGCCGGTGCAGGATCGGCTCGGTGTAGCCGTTGGGCTGCTTGGTGCCCTCGAGGACCAGTTCCTTGGCGGCCTGGAAGGCGATCGAGGCGTCGAAGTTCGGGGCCATCGGGGTGTAGGACTTGTCGCCGGCGTTCTGGCGGTCGACGACCGGGGCCATGCGCTCGAGGCTGGCGATCACGTCGGCTTCGGAGACGATGCCGTGGCGCAGCCAGTTGGCGACCAGCTGGCTCGAGATGCGCAGGGTGGCACGGTCTTCCATCAGGCCGATGTCGTTGATGTCGGGCACCTTCGAGCAGCCGACGCCGTGGTCGATCCAGCGGACGACGTAGCCCAGGATGCCCTGGGAGTTGTTGTCCAGCTCCTGGCGCTTCTCCTCGTCGGACCAGTCGGTGGACTGCGCGAGGGGGATCTCCAGGATCTGGTCGACGGTGGCGCGGGGGCCGGCCTTGGCGATCTCGGACTGCCGCTTGAACACGTCCACCTGGTGGTAGTGGGTGGCGTGCAGGGTGGCGGCGGTCGGCGAGGGCACCCAGGCGGTGTTGGCGCCGGCCTTGGGGTGGCCGATCTTCTGCTCGAGCATGCCGGCCATCAGGTCGGGCATGGCCCACATGCCCTTGCCGATCTGGGCCTTGCCGGGCAGGCCCTTGGCCAGGCCCGTGTCGACGTTCCAGTCCTCGTAGGAGGTGATCCAGGTCTGGGTCTTCATCTCGGCCTTGCGGACCATCGGGCCGGCCTCCATGGAGGTGTGGATCTCGTCGCCGGTGCGGTCGAGGAAGCCGGTGTTGATGAACACCACGCGGTCCTTGGCGGCCTCGATCGAGGCGGCGAGGTTGACCGTGGTGCGGCGCTCCTCGTCCATGATGCCGACCTTGAGGGTGTTGCGGGTCAGGCCGAGGACGTCCTCGATCCGGCCGAACAGCTCGTTGGTGAAGGCGGCCTCGTCGGGGCCGTGCATCTTCGGCTTCACGATGTAGACCGAGCCGGTGCGCGAGTTGAGGCGCTGGGTGTCGCCGTTGAGCGAGTGGACGGCGATCAGCGAGGTGATCAGGCCGTCCATGATGCCCTCGGGCACCTCGTTGCCCTCGGCGTCGAGGATCGCGTCGGAGGTCATCAGGTGGCCCACGTTGCGCACGAACAGCAGCGAGCGGCCGTGCAGCACCAGCTCCGAACCGTCGAGCGCGGTGAACACGCGGTCGGGGTTCATGGTGCGGGTGAAGGTCTTGCCGCCCTTGGTGACCTCTTCGGCCAGGTCACCCTTCATCAGGCCGAGCCAGTTGCGGTAACAGACGACCTTGTCGTCGGCGTCGACCGCGGCGACCGAGTCCTCGAAGTCCATGATGGTGGTGAGCGCGGACTCGAGCACGATGTCCTTGACACCCGCGGTGTCGGTGGAGCCGATCGGCGAGTTCGCGTCGATCTGGATCTCGATGTGCAGGCCGTTGTGCTTGAGCAGCACCGAGGTGGGGGCCTCGGGGTCGCCCAGGTAGCCCACCAGCTGTGAGGGGTCGGCCAGGCCGATGTCGGTGCCGTCTTCCAGGCCGACCTCGAGCTCGCCGTCGACGATCTTGTAGTACGACGAACCGATGTGCGAACCGGTGATCAGGGTGACGGCGTCGTCGAGGAAGTTGCGGCCCCACTCGATGACCTTGTCGCCGCGCACGCGGTTGTAGCCGGTGCCCTTCTCCGCGCCGTTGGCCTCGGAGATGGCGTCGGTGCCGTAGAGCGCGTCGTAGAGCGAGCCCCACCGCGCGTTGGCGGCGTTGATCGCGAAGCGCGCGTTCATCACCGGCACCACGAGCTGCGGGCCCGCGGTGGTGGCGATCTCGGCGTCGACGTTGCCGGTGCCGATCTGGAACGGCGCGGGCTCGGGGCGCAGGTACCCGATCTCGGTGAGGAACTGCTTGTAGGCGCCCTTGTCGTAGTTCGCGCCGGGGCTCTCCTGGTGCCAGGCGTCGAGCTTGCCCTGGATCTCGTCGCGTTCGGCCAGCAGGGCACGGTTGCGCGGGGCGAGGTCGTTGATGACCTGCTCGGCACCGGCCCAGAACGCGGCGGAGTCCACACCGGTACCGGGGAGCGCCTCGTTCTCGATGAAATCGTGGAGAACGCTGGCCACCTGGAGCCCGCCGACCTGAATCCGCTCTGTCATCTACTGCCTCACTTTTGAGATAGCCGGGTGGGAAAGTCGATGTCATGTTACCCGTGGGTAGTGCTGACACCTCGTGTGGGTACGAACGCCTCAGGGGCTTCGACCATTCCGCCACGCCGAAGCGCCGGGTCGACGCGGTGGGCGTGGCGGCTCACCTCTTGATTGTAGGCACCGCCCGGAATAATGTACTGACCGGAACATTTACCGGCCGAGTGGAGACACCGTGACCAGCGCGCGACCCGACGAGCCCGTGGCTCCGGTGCGCCGCCGCGGCAGGCCGCGCGCGAGCGAGCGCGGGGCCGCCGACACCGGGGCGCGCATCCGGGCCGCCGCCCTCGACCTGTTCGCCGAGCGGGGATTCCACGCCACCGGCGTCGCCGAGATCGGCGCCAGGGCCGATGTCCAGCGCGGCGCGCTGTACTACCACATCGGCTCCAAGGAGGAACTCCTGTGGGAGATCCTCGGCGACTACACCCGCCTGCTGCTCGCCGACGCCGAGCGCATCGTCGACCGCGGCGCCGATCCGGTCGCGACCCTGCGCCTGCTGATCCGCAGCCACGTCGAACTGATCGTCACGCACCGGCGCGCGGTCGCGGTGCACCTGCGCGACGGTGACGCGCTCACCGGTGCACGCGCTGCCGATCTGCAGCGACTGCGCGACCGCCTGCAGCGCCGGTGGCAGGACGTGCTCGACGCCGGATACGCGGCAGGCCTGCTGCGGACCGCCGATCACGTCGTCACCAACGGCCTGCTCGGCATGCTCAATTCGCTCGGCTACTGGTACCGCGAGCGCGGCACGCGCTCCCCCGCCGAGATCGCCGACATCCTCACCGACACCGTCCTGTCCGGGCTCACCGCCGCGGGCGCCGACACGAAAGGCTGACCATGGCTTGGGATTTCGAGACCGACCCGGAGTACCAGCGCAAGCTCGACTGGGTGGCGGAGTTCGTCCGCACCGAGGTCGAACCGCTGGATCTGCTCTACCCCAATCCCTACGACCGGACCGACCCCGAGATCCGGGCGCTCATGCGGCCGCTGCAGCAGCAGGTCAAGGAGCAGGGTCTGTGGGCCTGCCACCTCGGCCCCGAACTGGGCGGACCCGGCTACGGTCAGCTCAAACTCGCCCTGCTCAACGAGGTGCTCGGGACCTCGATGTGGGCGCCGCTCGTCTTCGGTTGTCAGGCACCGGATTCCGGCAACGCCGAGATCCTGGCGCACTTCGGTACCCCGGAGCAGAAGGCGAAGTATCTGCAGCCGCTGCTGGACGGCGAGATCGGGTCCTGCTACGTCATGACCGAGCCCACCGGCGGCTCGGATCCGACGGCCTTCCGCACCACCGCGGTCCGCGACGGCGACGAGTGGGTGATCAACGGCGAGAAGTGGTTCAACTCGGCCGCCGAGTTCGCCACCTTCCACATCGTGATGGTGGTGACCGATCCGGACGCCGAACCGCACCTACGGCTGTCGATGTTCATCGTGCCCGCCGACGCCCCGGGTCTGGAGATCGTGCGCAACTTCACCGTGCCGGGATTCAGTGAGCACGAGGGACATCTGCGCTTCACCGATGTCCGGGTGCCCGCCGACCACCTGCTCGGCGCGGAGGGCGCCGGGTTCGTGGTCGCGCAGACCCGGTTGGGCGGCGGCCGGGTGCACCACGCGATGCGCACGGTGGCGCTGGTACGCAAGGCGTTCGACATGATGTGTGAGCGCGCGGTGTCGCGACCGGCCCGCAAAGGTGTGCTCGGCGGCTTCCAGATGACCCAGGAACGCATCGCCGACAGCTGGATCCAGATGGAGCAGTTCCGGCTGCTGGTGCTGCGCACGGCCTGGCGCATCGACCAGGCCGCCGACTATCGGGCCGTCCGCAAGGACATCGCCGCCATCAAGGTCGCGATGCCGACCGTGATGAACGACATCGCCCGCCGCGCGCTGCACCTGCACGGCGCGCTCGGCGTGAGCACCGACCTGCCGTTCCTGGACATGACCACCTACGCCGAGGTGATGGCCATCGCCGATGGACCCACCGAGGTCCACAAGATCACCCTGGCCAAGGAGGTGCTGAAGAACTACGCGCCCGCCGATCCGGTGTACCCGAGCGGCTACCGTCCGGCACTGCGGGAACAGGCTCGCGATCTGGTGGCGCGCAGGCTCGAGCACGAGGTCGGCAACCACTGAACCGGGCCGCTCAGCGGCTCAACACGCGGCCGGCGAGGCCGGTCGAGGTCCCGGACATGCGGGTGCGCACGAACTAGCCTTCCCGGCATGGGTGGTGTCAGCAAACCCGGGGACGACAGCTCTGACCAAACACCTGCCGGGACCGCGCACGACGCGGTCCCGGTGCATCCGGTCGCCGACCGGCGCTCGGTCAACCTGCCCGTGTTCCTGCTCGCGGCGGGGATCGTGCTCGCCTTCGCGCTGTGGGCGCTGGCCTCGCCGTCGAGCGCGGAGACCGTCGTCGGCGAGGTGAAGACCTTCATCTCCACCTGGTTCGGCTGGTGGTACTTCGTGCTGGCCACGGCCATCCTGGGCCTGGTCGTCTTCCTCGGTGCCAGTCGCTACGGCAAGTACCGGCTGGGTCCGGAGGAATCGCGTCCGGAGTACAGCCTGTTCTCCTGGACGGCCATGCTGTTCGCGGCGGGCATCGGTATCGACCTGATGTTCTTCTCCGTGGCCGAACCGGTCTACAACTATCTGCGCCCGCCGCTGGGCGAACCCGGCACCGATCAGGCCGCCCGCGACGCGGTGACGTGGACGATCTTCCACTACGGCGTCACCGGCTGGGCCATGTACGCGCTGATGGGTGGCGCGCTGGCCTACTTCGCGTTCCGGCACAACCTGCCGCTGACCATCCGCGCCGCGCTCTACCCGATCTTCGGCAAGCGGGTGCACGGCCGCTGGGGCGACGCGATCGACGTGGCCGCGGTGCTCGGCACGATCTTCGGCATCGCCACCTCGCTGGGCATCGGCATCGTCCAGCTCAACTACGGCTTGAACCAGCTGTTCGGCATCTCGCAGGGCAAGGCCGCTCAGATCGGGCTCATCGCGCTGTCGGTCGCCATCACGACCATCTCGGCCACCACCGGCGTCGACAAGGGCATCCGCCGGTTGTCCGAGCTGAACGTGATCATGGCGATCGCGCTGCTGATCTACATCCTGGTCGCCGGGCGCACCGATTTCCTGCTCAACGGGCTCACCCAGAACGCGGGCGACTACCTGTCGACCTTCCTGGACCGGACCCTCGACACCTTCGCCTGGGAACGCAATCCGGAATCGCCGAACGCGCCCTCGACCTGGCTGGACAGCTGGACGCTGTTCTTCTGGGCGTGGTGGGTGGCGTGGGCGCCGTTCGTCGGCCTGTTCCTGGCCCGCATCTCGCGCGGACGCACGCTGCGCCAGTTCGTCTTCGGCGTCCTCGTCGTGCCGTTCAGTTTCACACTGATGTGGATCTCGGTGTTCGGCAACAGCGCGCTCGAGGTCGCCAGGGAAGACCGCTCCTTCGCCGAGCAGACCGCGGCCAGGGCCGAACTGGGCTTCTACTCGCTGCTCGAGAAGTATCCCGGCGCCACCTTCCTGCTCGGCATCGCCACCGTCACCGGTCTGCTGTTCTACGTGACCAGCGCGGATTCCGGCTCGCTGGTGATGGGCAACTTCACCTCGAAACTGCCCGACCCCATGGCCGACTGCGCGCGCAGCACCCGCATCTTCTGGTCGGCCGCCATCGGCCTGTTGACGCTGTCGATGCTGTTCGCCGGCGCCGGGGGCTCGATCACCACGCTGCAGAACGCCACGATCATCATGGGCCTGCCGTTCTCCTTCGTCCTGGCGCTGATCGGCATCGCGATGCTGCGCGCGGTGCGCAACGAGTCCTACAAGATCGACAGCTACCGCACCTCCCTGCCCAAGGCGATCGCGGCGGGGCGCGGGCCCAACGACTACAGCAGCTGGCGGCGCAGGCTCATCGCCACCGTCCACTACCCCGGGCCCACGGCGACGAGGAAGTTCGTCACCAACACCGTCGTGCCCGCGATGCGCGAGGTCGCGGCGGAGTTCGACCGCATGGGCGTCACGGCCACCGTGGACGAATCCGAGCAGCACGAAGGCCTGCCCTCCCCGCGCCTGGTCGTCGACCAGGCGAACGAACCGCGCTTCGAATACATGGTGTGCCCGGTCTCGGCGCCCGCGCCGACCTACGCGGTGCTCGCGCAACGCTCCGGTGACCGCTACTTCCGCTGTGAGGTGTACCTGTCGGAGGGCTCGCAGGGGTATTCGCTCAACGGGTACACCCGCGAGCAGACGATCGGCGACATCCTCGACCAGTACGAGCGGCATCTGGGCTACCTGCACCTGCGCCGCACCGCCACCGATCACCACGAGCCCGAAGCCGGCGATGCCGACACCGCCGACCGCGAACTGTGAAGGGACCAGCCCATGAGTGAGACCCTCTACATCGACGGCGCCTGGCGGCGCGCGGCCTCCGGCCGGACCCGCGACATCCGTTGTCCGGCGGACGGTTCCCTCGTCGGCGTGGTCGACGAAGCCGACGCCGAGGACACCGTCGCCGCCATCGCCGCGGCGCGGCGGGCCTTCGACGAGGGCTCGTGGCGCCGGACCTCGGCCGCCGAACGCGGTGACCTGCTGCTGCGCGTCGCCGACGCCATCGACGATCGGCGCGCCGACTTCGTCCGGGCCGAGACCCTCGACACCGGCAAACGCCCCTACGAATCCGACATCGACATGTCCGACATCGCGAACTGCTTCCGCTATTTCGGCAAGCTCGCCGCCGAGGACGCGGGCCGGGTGGTCGATGCCGGGTCGCCCGATGTCGACTCCCGGATCGTCTACGAGCCGGTCGGGGTCTGCGGGTTGATCACCCCGTGGAACTATCCGCTGCTGCAGGCGGCCTGGAAGATCGCGCCCGCGCTCGCGGCGGGCAACACCTTCGTCCTCAAGCCCGCCGAGCTCACCCCGCACACGGCGATCCTGCTGATGACCGTCCTCGACGACCTCGGTGTGCCGCCGGGGGTGGCCAATCTCGTGCTCGGGGCGGGCGCGACGGCAGGGGCGCCGCTGTCGTCGCATCCGGATGTCGACCTGGTCTCGTTCACCGGCGGCCTGGCCACCGGCAAGGTGATCGCCCGCGAGGCCGCGGCCACCGTGAAGAAGGTGGCGCTCGAGCTGGGCGGCAAGAATCCGAACGTCGTGTTCGCCGACGCCTGCGACACCGACGAGCGGCTCGCCGCCTGCGTCGACAACGCGCTCAACGCCGCGTTCCTGCATTCCGGCCAGGTGTGCTCGGCGGGCGCTCGGCTGGTGATCGAGGCCTCCGCGCACGATCGCTTCGTCGACGAGCTCGTGCGGCGCGCCGAACAGATCCGCCTCGGCCTGCCGTTCGCCGAGGGCACCGAGACGGGACCGCTGATCTCCGCGGCCCACCGCGACAAGGTGCACGCCTACGTCGAGCAGGCCCGCGCCCAGGGCGCCGTGATCCGCACCGGCGGCGCGTTCGCCACCGGCGACCAGGGCTCGGGGTCCCTCGACAACGGCTGGTTCTACCTGCCGACCGTCATCGACGGGGCCACCCGCGCCATGGCGTGCGTGCACGACGAGGCGTTCGGCCCGACCGTCACGGTCGAGACCTTCACCACCGAGGACGAGGCGGTCGCCATCGGCAACGACACCGAGTACGGCCTGGCCGGTGCCGTGTGGTCGGCCGACGCGGCGCGCGCCCGGCGCATCGCGGCACGGCTGCGGCACGGCACGGTGTGGGTCAACGACTTCGGGCCGTATCTGCCGCAGGCCGAATGGGGTGGGTTCGGGCATTCGGGGGTGGGCAGGGAGCTCGGCCCGTCCGGGCTGCACGAGTACCGCGAGGCCAAGCACGTCTACGAGAACCTCCGGCCGGGCGTCACCGGCTGGTTCGCCGATCGAGGGGAGCAGCAGTGACGGAGTTCGACTACGTGATCATCGGTGGCGGTTCCGCGGGCGCCGCCGTCGCGGCGCGCCTCTCGCAGGACCCCGCGGTGACGGTCTGCCTGCTCGAGGCCGGACCCTCCGATGTCGGCGATCCGGCGATCCTGCGTCTCGATCGCTGGATGGAGCTGCTCGAATCCGGCTACGACTGGGACTACCCGATCGAGCCGCAGGAGAACGGCAACTCCTTCATGCGCCACGCCCGCGCCAAGGTGCTCGGCGGCTGCTCGTCGCACAACAGCTGCATCGCCTTCTGGGCGCCGCGCGAGGACCTCGACGCCTGGGAGCACGAGCACGGCTGCACGGGGTGGGGCGCGGATTCGGTGTATCGCCTGTACACCGCGATCGAGACCAACGACGCGCCGGGCGAGCACCACGGTCGCGGCGGACCGGTGCAGATCATGACGGTGCCGCCGGCGGATCCGTGCGGTGTCGCCGTGCTCGACGCGTGCGAGGCCGTCGGCATTCCGCGCGCCGAGTTCAACTCCGGACGCACAGTCGTCAACGGCGCCAACTTCTTCCAGATCAACCGGCAGGCCGACGGCACCAGGGCCTCGTCCTCGGTGAGTTATCTGCACCCGATCCTGGACCGGCCCAACCTCACCGTCCGGACCGGCGCGTGGGTGAAGAAGATCGTCGTGGCGGACGGCCGCGCCGTCGGGGTCGACCTGACCGACAACGCGTTCGGCCGCACCACCAGGATCGGCGCGGGGCGCGAGGTGATCCTGTCCGCGGGCGCCGTCGACGGACCCAAGCTGCTCATGCTCTCGGGCATCGGTCCCGCGGATCACCTGCGCGAACACGGCATCGAGGTGCTGGTCGACTCCCCCGGTGTCGGCGCGCATCTGCAGGACCATCCGGAGGGCGTGATCGGGTTCGAGACGACCCGGCCGATGGTGCGCACCTCGACGCAGTGGTGGGAGGCAGGCATCTTCACCACCACGGTCGACGGCCTCGACCGGCCCGACCTGATGATGCACTACGGGAGCGTGCCATTCGACATGCACACGCTGCGGCAGGGCTACCCGACCGCCGAGAACACCTTCTGCCTCACCCCGAACGTCACCCACGCCCGATCACGGGGCACGGTCCGGCTGCGCTCGCGCGACTTCCGCGACAAGCCCCGGGTCGATCCCCGCTACTTCACCGACCCCGAGGGCCACGACCTGCGGGTGATGATCGCCGGGCTGCGCAAGGCCCGCGAGATCGCGGCCGCGGCGCCGCTGGCGGACTGGGTGGCCAGGGAGCTGTATCCGGGTCCGTCGGTGAACTCCGACGCCGAACTGGCCGATTACATCCGGCGCACCCACAACACCGTCTACCACCCGGTGGGCACGGTCCGGATGGGTCCGGCCGACGACCCGATGAGCCCGCTCGACCCGCAGCTGCGGGTCAAGGGCGTCGCGGGATTGCGGGTGGCCGACGCCTCGGTGTTCCCGGCGCACACGACGGTGAATCCGAATATCACCGTGATGCTCGTCGGGGAACGCTGCGCCGAACTCGTAGCCGCCGACCGGAAATAAATCACCCGACAATTCCGGCGCCGTATGTCACCATGATTCCCACGCGGCCGATCGCACCGGGCGAGGCCGCCGGAGCAGTACGGAGAGGAGGAGACGATCGTGGAATACCCTGTGCGACAGCATGAGTCAGGGTTCGCAGCACCGGTCGCCGATACGGCGACCAAGCAGCGGCGCCATGCCGAGAGCGGTCGTCTCCTGATCGCGCGGCGCTGACGCCGGCATTCTTTTTCCCTTTCTCTGCTCAATTCTTTCTGTGAAACATGGTGATCCCGATGTTGCTTCGTCATGCCGTCGACCCGGTGGTGCCCACCGCCGAATCCTGGATACACAGCCGCGTGCTGGTGCTCAACGCCAGCTACGAGGCGCTCGACGAGATCACCGCCGACCGGGCGGTGACCCTGCTGCTCAGCGGCGCCGCCGAATCCGTGATCGACCGCGCGCCGCGGTTCCCGATCCGCTCCCAGCGGCTCGAAATCGCGCTGCCGGAGACGATCCGGTTGCTGCGCTACGTCTACCTCGGCCACCTCGCCCCGGTGGGCGAGGACAGCCGCGCGACGCTGGCCGCGGTCCTGCGCCGCGACCGGCACCGCTGCGGCTACTGCGACAGCTGGGCCCAGACCGTCGACCACATCCGCCCGCGCAGCAGGGGCGGACCGAACACCTGGGGCAACCTGATCGCCTGCTGCGGGCCGTGCAACACGAGCAAGGCCGACCGCACCCCCGAAGAGGCGGGGATGCGGCTGCTGTGGGAGCCCAAGGCTCCCGACCCGCTGGCTCGCACCCAGCGCCGGATCTGGAAGGAGTACGCACCGTGACCACCACCGAACTCGCACTGACCGAACTGCTCACCCTGTCCGATTCGGGCCGGTGGCACCGGGCCGCGTGCCGGGGCGACCCGAACCACGAGGCGTGGTTTCCGTACCCGTCGCAGGACTTCGACTACGCCCGCCGGATCTGCGCCGGGTGCCCGTTGCTCGCGGGGTGCACCGAGTACGCGGCGCGCACCGGTCAGTCCGGTGTCTGGGGCGGTCGTGAGTACGACCGCGGCCGGGTGATCCGCGAATGAGCGGTGGGGCCGGGTGTCCGTCGTGACACCCGGCCCCGTCGTGTGACCAGGGCGATAGGCACCGGCATGCGCCGTGCGACGGCATCGATCGATGTCCTTAAACTTGCCGCGTGGGTACTCATCGCAGCGCGGCCAGATCTCGGGGAATCAGCAAGGGACCGGTGATCGCGGCGGCAGTACTCGTGCTGGTGCTCGTGGCCGTGTTCGCCTGGTTCCAGCTCAGCGATCGGGCCGCCAGCAGCGACGACGCCGCGGCGGCGGAATGCGTCGAGGGTCCGGCGGCGCTGGACGTCACCGTCGATCCGGCGATCGCGGGCCCGGTGCGCGCCGCGGCGGATCGGTTCAACGCGAGCAAGCCGCGGGTGCGCGATCACTGCGCGCAGGTGCGGGTGGCCGTACACCCGTCGACGGCAGTCGCCGCGGGTTTGGCCGACATCGCCGCCTGGGATCCGGCGCTCGGCGCGAAGCCGGGGCTGTGGGTCGCCGATTCCAGCCGTTCGATCGATCAGATCAGGGTGCCCGGACTGATCGAGGGGACGCCCGCCTCCGTCGCGACCAGCCCGATCGTGCTCGCGGTGCCCGACGCGCTGCGGCAGGCCCTCGAACAGCATCAGGTCGCGTGGGCGGATCTGCCTCGGCTGCAACAGGGTTCGCTCGACGAGGTCGGGCTGTCCGGCTGGGGTGGGCTGCGGATGGCGTTGCCCGCCGGTGACGCCACCACGGCCGCCGCCGCCGCTGTCGGTGGCGCGGTGTCGGGCACCGACCCGCTCACCGCCGAGGCCGCCGGTTCCGGACAGGTCGTCGCGGCGATCTCCGGGCTCGCGGCGGGCGCTCAGGAACCCGCCGACCTCGCCTCGGCGATGGCGGCGGTCAGCGCCGACCCGCGTGCCGACGAGGTGCACGCGGTCGCCGCGACCGAGCAGCAGCTGCGCACCGGTGGGCTCACCGCCTTCCGGCCGGTCGGCACGGCACCGCTGGCCGACTATCCGGCCGCGCTGCTGTCGGGTCCGTGGGTGGACAAGACGCAGAACCTGATCGCGTCGCGGTTCATCGACTTCCTGCGCGCCCCCGAGCAGGCGGGCGCGCTGGCCGCGGAGGGCTTCGGCCCCGCCATCGGCGCGGCGCCCGCGAACCCGGACAAGGCCGCGCTGGAGAAGGTGCGGTCGACGCTCGCGAATCCCGTGCTCGGCGTGAATGCCACGGTGCTGCTGGATGTGTCGTCGTCGATGGGCTCCGCGGAGGGGTCCACCACCCGGCTCGCGAACGCCGGCGCCGCGGTCGCCTCGACCCTGACGGTGATGCCGCCGGACTTCGGTCTCGGGCTGTGGACGTTCGGCAAGAACCTCGACGGCACCACCCCGTACAAGACGCAGGTACCCACCGCGCTGCTCACCGACGCTCAGCGCAATGCCGTCGGCTCGGCCGTCACCAGCGTGAAGGCGTCCTCGAACAGCTCCGACCAGGCCTATCCGAGCCTGCTCGCCGCCTACCGGGCGGCGGTCGCGGCCTACTCCCCCGGCCGCACCAATTCGATCCTGGTGATCACCGACGGGCCCGACGACGACTCCACCCTCACCGGGCCCGCGCTGATCGAGCAGATCACCGCCGCGACCTCGGCGAAGGCTCCGGTCCGTGTCGACGTCATCGTCATCGGCGGTCAGGGCACCCAGACCCTGCAGACCGTCGCCGCCCAGACCGGCGGCACCTACACCCGCCTGCCCACCAGCAACGACCTCGGCTTCGGCACCGCGGTCGTCAAGGCGCTCACGACGCCCTGACCCGGAACAGCCGCACGGCAACACAGTTCATCACGCAGGCCGGCCGGGTTCGCCGGTCACCGACACCGATAAGGTGATCAGCGACGCCTGTCCACCGCGGCTGCTCGAGGTTGTCACCGGGCTCCCTCGACCCGGCCACGGGTGGCGACCGCACCGGGCCTGCGCGAGCTGCTCCGACGACAGCGTCAGCAGGACCCGTCAGGGTGAGACCTGCACGAGCGCACCGGATTCCATCGCGATCCAGAGGTGGCCCGCCGCGTCGACGGCGAGGCCGTGCGGTTCGGCGCCGGGGAGCGGCAGGTGGTCGATCGTTCCGTCGACGGTGATGCGGCCGAGGGCGCCGCTGCCCCATTCGGTGAACCAGAGGGCGCCGTCCGGGCCGCTGACAATGGCATGCGGGCGGGCATTCCGGTCGGGCAGGGCGAACTCGGTGACGGTGCCGTCGGTGCTGACGCGGCCGAGGGCACCCGCGCCGATCTCGGTGAACCACAGCGCGCCGTCCGGGCCCGCGGTGATGCCGACGGGCGCGGCGGCCGGCGTCGGCAGCGGGTACACGGTCAGGGACAAGTCGAGGTCGACGCGGCCGACGGCGTTGCCCTGGTTCACCGTGAACCACAGGGCGCCATCGGATCCCGCGGTGATCATCGACGGCATCCCGTCGACCGCGACGCCGGTCACCGATCCGTCGGCGGCCAGCCGGCACACCCGCCCTGCGGCCAGTTCGGTGAACCAGAGCGCGCCGTCGGGACCGGTGCACGCACCGTAGGGGCCACGCGCGGCCACGCTTGTCACCGTGCCGTCGGCGGTGATGCGGCCGAGTCTGTCGCCCTGGTACTCGGTGAACCACAATGCTTCCCCCGGCCCGGCGACGATCACCGTGGGCTGCCCGTCCGACTGGGGCAGCGGGAAGGTGCTCACGTCGTCGTCGGCGTAGCGGCCGATCATGCCCTGCGCGACGAGGGTGAACCAGAGCGCGCCGTCCGGGCCGACGGTCACGCCGTACGGCGCGCCGGGCACTTCGACAACCCTTGCGATCTCAGCCAAAGTCCTGAATTCCCTTCTGTATTCCGCGGAACCGGCGGCGCAGCGCGCGATCGTGCGAGACCACGACCACCGCGCCCCGGTAGTCGTGCAGCGCCCGCTCCACCTCGTCGACGAGCGTCAGCGACAGATGGTTGGTCGGTTCGTCGAGCAGCAGCAGATCGTGTTCGCCCGCCAGCACTTTCGCCAGTGCAAGGCGCCGCCGTTGCCCCTCCGAGAGGGTGCCCACCGGCCGGTCGAGCAGCTCGGCCGCGAACAGTCCGGTCGCGAGCAGGGCCGCGCGACCCAGACCGTAGGTCTCGGTGACCGTGCGCTCCGGATCGAAACGCTCCTCCTGGCGCAGGTAGCCCACCCGCCCTGGCGCGTCCGCGTGGAGGGCGTCGAGCAGGGTCGACTTGCCCGCGCCGTTGGGGCCGTGGATGAGCAGCCTGTCGTGCGCACCGAGCGTCACCGGACCGATCCGGAATTCCGGCCGTGCCCCCGTGGCGGCGAAACACCCACGGAAACACAGGGGTTCGGGCGGACGGGGTACCGGATCGGCCCGCAACCGGCGCAGCCGCTCGGTGGTCTGGCGCACCCGCGAGGCGACCGAACTCTGCACCCGGCCCGCGTTGCGGTCGTAGGCCATTTTGTTGTTGTCGCTCATCGCGTGTCCGTGCGCCACCTGCTGGGCGGTGCCGGTCGCGAACTCCTCCAGTCGCGCGATCTCCGCGCACCACTGCTCGTAGGCCTGTTCCCAGCGCACCCGGGCGGCGGCCTTCTCCGCGAGGAAACCGCTGTAGCCGCCGCCGAAGCGGGTCAGCCCGCCGTCGGCGACCTCGAGCACGGCGGTGACCACCCGGTCCAGGAAGATCCGGTCGTGCGAGACCACGACCACGGTGCCGTGATGGGTGCGTAGGCGCTCCTCCAGCCAGGTCAGCGCCTGCTCGTCGAGGTGGTTCGTCGGTTCGTCCAGCAGCAGCACCTCCGGGGACGCCGCCAGCAGACACGCCAAGCCCAACCGGGCACGTTCGCCACCGGAAAGACTGTCCAGCAAGCGATCCCGCGCGATGCCGGCCAGGCCGAGACCGTGCATGGCGGCCTCCACCCTGGCCTCGGCGGTGTAGCCCTCGCGTGCCTCGAACCGGGTGAGCAGGTCGCCGTAGCGGTCCATGTCCTGGGCCTCGGCGGCGGCGTGCAGGCCGCGTTCCAGCTCGCGCAGCTCCGCCAGGGCGTGGTCGATCGCGTCGGCGACGGTGACACCGGACAGTGTCTGGGCGAGATGGCCGACACCACCGTCGGCGCAGACGGTGACCGTTCCGGCGTCGGGGCGGTCGACGCCCGCCAGCAGTCGCAGCAGGGTCGATTTGCCCGACCCGTTCTCGCCGACGATCCCGATCCGCTCACCGGGCCGGATCGTGGCGGTCGCACCGTCCAGCACGGGCCGGTCCGTATAGGACTTCGATACTCCGCGCAGGGTCATCTGAGTGGCCAAGCAGTACTCCAATCGCAACTCGTGTAGCTTTAAGCTAGCAACGATTCGCCACTAACGCAACAGGAGTTGTTTTTGGAACCGCAACGCCGTCCCGGCGGCCGCAGCGCACGGGTGCGCGAGGCCGTGCTCGACGCGACCGTGGCCGAGCTCGCCGAGCACGGATACCTCGGCCTGACGATCGATGCCGTCGCCCAGCGGGCAGGGGTCCACAAGACCACCGTCTACCGGCGCTGGCGGGGACCGGAAGGACTGGTCGCCGACGCGCTCGAGCGGGCACTGGGTCAACCGTGGCCGATCCCGGACACCGGCAGCTTCCTCGGCGACCTGCGCGGCCTCACCACTCTGCTGCGCGACAGTTTCGACGACCCCGACACCGCTCCCCTGGCCACCGCGTTCATCATCGCCGGCATGCACGACCCGCAGGCCGCGGCGGCGCTCCGCGCGTTCTACGAAGCCAGGCATCGGGACGCGGCCGTACTCGTCGAACGCGCCGTCGCCCGGGGCGAACTCGCCCCCGGCGTCGACGCCGTCGAGATCATCCGAACAGCGGTGGCTCCGGTGTTCCACCGACTGTTCATCACCCACGAACCGGTCACCGACGCCGACGCCCGCCGAGCAGCCGACACCGCGGCCGCTGTGGCGACGATTCCGCTCGGCGACTAACCGGCCGGATACGCGTGGGCCCCGCCGACGGTCGTCGGCGGGGCCCAGGCGCGGAGGGTCAGTTCTCGTAGGCGTCCAGAGGCGGGCAGGAACAGACCAGGTTGCGGTCGCCGAAGGCGCCGTCGATGCGGCGCACCGGGGGCCAGACCTTCGGGCGGGTGTGGGCGACGCCGCGCGGGAACACCGCAACTTCCCGGCTGTAGGGGTGGTCCCAGTCGCCGACCAGGCTGGCCGCGGTGTGCGGGGCGCCGCGCAGCGGATTGTCGGTCACCGGCCACACACCGGCCGCGACCTGGTCGATCTCGCCGCGGATCGCGATCATCGCGGCGATGAACTCGTCGAGTTCTTCCAGGTTCTCGCTCTCGGTGGGCTCCACCATCAGCGTGCCAGCCACGGGGAAACTCATGGTGGGGGCGTGGAAGCCGTAGTCGGCGAGGCGCTTGGCCACGTCGTCGACGGTGACGCCGGTGCGCTTGGTGATCTCGCGCAGGTCGAGGATGCACTCGTGCGCGACCATGCCGTTCTCGCCGGTGTAGAGCACCGGGAAGAAGGCGTCGAGGCGACGGGCGATGTAGTTGGCCGAGGCGATGGCGGTCAGCGTGGCCGACCGCAGGCCCTCGGCGCCCATCATCCGGATGTACGCCCAGGTGATCGGCAGGATCGAGGCCGAGCCGTAGGGGGCGGCCGAGACCGCGTGCGAGCCGGCCTCGCGCGGGTCACCGGGCAGGTACCGCTCGAGATGCGACCGCACCGCCACCGGACCGACACCGGGGCCACCGCCGCCGTGCGGGATGCAGAAGGTCTTGTGCAGATTCAGGTGGCTCACATCGCCGCCGAAGCGGCCCGGCCGGGCGAGCCCGACCAGCGCGTTCAGGTTGGCGCCGTCGACGTACACCTGCCCGCCCGCGTCGTGCACCAGGGCACACAGCTCGGCGACCTCGTGCTCGTACACACCGTGCGTGGACGGGTAGGTGATCATGATGCAGGCCAGCCGCTCGGCGTGGTCGGCGATCTTGGCGCGCAGGTCGTCGAGGTCGACGTCGCCGTTCTCGCGGCACTTCACGACCTCGACCCGCATGCCGACCATGGCCGCCGAGGCCGCGTTGGTGCCGTGCGCGCTCGACGGGATCAGGCAGGTGTCGCGATGATCGTCGCCGCGGTCGAGGTGGTAGCGGCGGATCGCGAGCAGACCCGCGTACTCCCCCTGGCTGCCCGCGTTGGGCTGCAGGCTCACCGCGTCGTACCCGGTGATCTCGGCGAGCCACTGCTCGAGATCGCCGATCAGCTGCAGGATGCCCGGCACGTCCTCGGTGGGCGCGAACGGGTGCAGCCGGGCGAACCCGGGCCAGGTGATGGCCTCCATCTCGGCGGTCGCGTTGAGCTTCATGGTGCACGAGCCGAGCGGGATCATGCTGCGGTCCAGCGCGATGTCCTTGTCCGAGAGCGAACGCAGGTAGCGCAGCATGGCCGTCTCGGTGTGATGGCGGGTGAAGGCCGGATGCGTGAGGTAGTCCGAGGTGCGCGTCTCGATGGTGGCGGGCTGGTTGCCCGCACCGGACCCGGGCGCCTGCGCGGTGCCGAAGGATTCGATCACCGCGGCGACGTGGGTGTCGGTGGTCGCCTCGTCGCAGGCGATGGCGACATGGTCGGCGTCGACCAGGCGCAGGTTGATGCCCTGCGACTTCGCCTTCGCGACAACGGCTTCCGCGGTGCCGGGCACGTGGGCGAGGACCGTGTCGAAGAAGGTGTCGTGGACGAGCGCGGCGCCGAGCCCGGCCGCGACCGCCGCCGCGTGCCCGTGCACCCGGCGCGCGATGGCGCGCAGCCCGTTCGCGCCGTGGTAGCTGGCATACATGGCGGCGACGATGGCCAGCAGCACCTGTGCGGTGCAGATGTTGGAGGTCGCCTTCTCGCGGCGGATGTGCTGTTCGCGGGTCTGCAGCGCGAGGCGGTAGGCGGGCGCGCCGTCGGCGTCGACCGAGACGCCGACCAGGCGGCCCGGCAGCTGACGGGCGAACGCGGTCCGCACCGCGAGGTATCCGGCGTGCGGACCGCCGAAGCCCATCGGCACACCGAACCGCTGGGTGGTACCGAAACACACGTCGGCACCCTGCTCACCGGGCGGGGTGATCAAGGTCAGCGCCAGCAGGTCGGCGCCCGCGGCCACCAGCGCCCCGCGCTCGTGGGCCGCGGTGAACAGCGCGGTGTGGTCGACGATCCGGCCGGACGCGCCGGGAGTCTGCACGATGACGCCGAAGAACTCGCCCTCGGGCAGCACACCGGCGGACAGATCGGCCTCGACGAGCTCGATGCCCAGCGGCTCGGCCCTGGTGCCGATGACGGTCTTGGTCTGCGGGAACAGGTCGGTGTCGAGGACCAGCCGGTTCGACTTCGACTTGCCCGCGCGCCGCAGCAGCGTCATCGCCTCGGCGGCGGCCGTGGCCTCGTCGAGCATGGAGGCGTTGGCGACGTCCATGCCGGTCAGGTCGGACACCATGGTCTGGAAGTTCAGCAGCGCCTCGAGCCTGCCCTGGCTGATCTCGGGCTGATACGGCGTGTAGGCGGTGTACCAGGCCGGGTTCTCGAGCAGGTTGCGCACCAGCACCGGCGGGGTGAGGGTGTCGTAGTAGCCGAGGCCGATCATCGAGGTGGCGACGGTGTTGGCGTGCGCCAGCGCGGCCAGTTCGGCGAGCACCTCGTGCTCGGTGCCGGGCGCGGGCAGCGCGCCGAGACCGGACTCGTCGAGGATCGTGGCGGGCAGCGCGGTGGTCGCCAGCGCGTCGAGGGAGTCGACGCCGACGGTCTCGAGGATCCGGGCGAGCTCGCCGGAATCGGGTCCGATGTGGCGGTCGGCGAACGAACGGGTCACGGCTGCTCCAAGGTCGGGCGGGTCGACCGCGCGGTCGACGGGTACCAGCCCTCCCCCTCTGTCGTGGCGCCTGAGAGATTCGGTGACCCGACCGCAGGCGGCCGTGCCCCTTTCCCCGTGGGCGGGCAGCCGGATGCCACCGCTTTCCAGAGGCGTCGAATCACCGTGCGGTCCCTGTTGCCTGAGAGATTGACGGGGAGGTGCTGCTCCTTCGGCGCCCGGACTCGGCTGAACCCAGGACTCTCCCGCACGGCGGCGACGCACCATCGAGTCTAAATGCAGCAAACCCCCGGCCGCGCCACCAGGGGCGCGCCGGGGGTGTAGCGCTCGTCACGTCGGCGCTAGCCGGTCTTGCGGTTCTCCCGCGCCTTGCGCCGGTAGGACAGTTCGTCCTCCGGGCGGTCGGTGATCGCCGTGGCCCGCTCGGCCGGGAAGTCGGCGATCGCTCCGGTCAGTTCCCGCATGGCGCCGCTGACCGCGATTCCGAAGACGCCCTGCCCACCCTGCAGTAAATCGACGACTTCCTCGGGCGAGGTGCACTCGTAGACCGAGGTGCCGTCGGAGAACAGGGTGATCCCGGCCAGGTCCGGGACACCCCGGCTGCGCAGATGATCGACCGCGATCCGGATGTTCTGTAAAGAGATGCCCGCGTCCAGCAGCCGCTTCACGATCTTGAGGACGAGGATGTCCTTGAACGAGTACAGCCGCTGGCTCCCCGACCCGGCGGCACCCCGGATGGACGGTACGACCAGCCCGGTCCGGGCCCAGTAGTCGAGTTGACGGTAGGTGATGCCGGCGACCTGACACGCGCTCGGCACACGGTAGCCCACCAGATCGTCCGGAACCGAGTCGTCCGGGAACAAGCCAGGCTGCACCACATCCTGCGATTGCTCTTCCACTGACCACTCCTTGCTCTGCCGACGTTCTCGAAGTACCGGAGTCACGACGGATGTTGCCCGACTTTCGAGATTACTCCTGCCATTGTCGGACGCGCAGGGTTGTCGAACCAAGCACCGCACGCGGCGATTCCCTCGACCTCTACTTCAGGTCTAGAAGATCATCAAGTGACTCAGCTGTCGGTGGCCTTGAAGTCGTCGGGCGAGACCGACTCCAGGAATTCCTTGAACTTCTCCACCTCGTCCTCGCGCTCGTCGGGCATCACGAGCCCGGCCTCGGCGAGCACCGGTTCCTCGGCGAAGATCGGGCAGCCGACCCGCAGCGCGATGGCCACCGAGTCCGACGGCCTGGCCGAGACCCGCAGATCACCGTCGAAGACGAGATCGGCGTAGAAGGTGCCCTCCTGCAGATCCACGATCCGCACTTCCTTGAGGGTGTGACCCAGCTCGGTGATCAGGATCTTGATCAGATCGTGGGTGAGCGGACGGATCGGGGTGACACCCTCCTGCTCGAGCACGATCGCGGTGGCCTCGGCCTGCCCGATCCAGATCGGCAGGTACCGCTCGCCCGCCGCCTCCCGCAGCAACAGCACGGGCTGGTTCTGTGGTTGCTCGACACGGATGCCGATGACGCGCATCTCACTCACGCCTGCACCTCGCTCATCCTGTCCTCCCAATACTCGCCGCCGACGGGCACGACCGCTTGCCCCGCTCGCCGTACCCACGAGTCTAGGCGAATTCCCGGCCGCGCAACGGGGACGATCGAGCCGAAATCCGCGTGTTGCTCCGGTGATACCGGATCCGGCGCCCGGGTGTGTCAGTTGCCGAGCGCGGCGCGCACGGCGGCCTTCACCAGTGCCGCGTGCAGGTTCAGCGACAGCGCCGCCAGCTCGCGGACGGTCTCCTCGGCCCTGGCCCGCGCGTCGGCGTCCCGGCTCTTGGCGATCGGCGCGGCGATCTGGGCGACGAGTGCCGCCTCGCGGTCGGCGGCCAGCTTGAACGCGCGCAGATGCCGGGCCTCCAGCCCGAATTCGGCCATCGATTTGGCCGCGTTGGCCAGCGTCACCGCGTCGGATTCGAAGAAGCCGCCCGCGCCGGGCACGATGAGGCCAGCGCGCAGGAGGTCGTCGAGGAACCGGTCGTCGATGCCCGCCTTCTCGAGGAGATCGGCGCGTGTGAGCCGCACCGCGACCTCGACCCGGAGTTCCTCGGGCGTGATCTCGCCGGGCACCACTCCGAGCCGGCGCGGCGGCGCCGGTTCGGCCGCCGCGTCGCCGTTGCCGGCGCGCGCGGAGCCGGGTACCGACGACCCGGCCTCCGCGCTGCCGTGGCGCGAATGCGCGCGGGCGCGCGCCTCACGCACGCCCAGCGTCGCCGCACCACTGTCGATCGCTTCCAACTGCTCCTTGATCACCTTCAGCGGCAGATACTGATCGCGTTGCGCGGTCAGCACGAAACGCAGCCGTTCGTAGTCGGCCACCGAGAAGCGGCGGTACCCCGACGGCGTGCGTTCCGGCCGGATCAGGCCCTCGGATTCGAGGAACCGGATCTTGGAGATGGTGATGTCAGGAAAATCTGGTCGCAACAGGTCGAGCACGGAGCCGATCGACATTCCTCCGCGCGCCCACTGCGCCGCCCCAGTCACAGCACTGCGCCCTTCGCGGACTCCAGCACCGTAGGGGTCATCGCGACCCCGCGCCCGACGCCGATTCGTTCGCCTGCGCACGCGGACCGGTCAGGAAGACCAGCCGGAACTTGCCGATCTGGACCTCGTCGCCGTTCTGCAGCTCCGAGGAGTCCACCGGCTCCCGGTTGACGTAGGTGCCGTTGAGGCTGCCCACATCGACGACCTGGAACGAGTCGTCGTCCTGACGGAACTCCGCGTGCCGACGGCTGACGGTGACGTCATCGAGGAAGATGTCACTGTCAGGGTGGCGGCCGGCCGAGGTGGTCGGCTGATCCAGCAGAAAACGCGAGCCCGCGTTCGGGCCGCGCTTGACCACCAGGAGGGCCGCGCCGACCGGCAGGCCCTCGACGCCCTGAACCGGCTGTTCGCCGGTCGGCTCTCCGGAGCGCGACGCGTCGACCTCGTTGAGGAAGTCCGCGCGGAAGACCGACGTCGTCTCGGCCGCGGTCTCCCCGTAACCCGGGTCCCTGTTCTCGCTCACCGTTTCTCTCCTCCTCGAACCTGATTATCCATGCAAGCAGGTGCTGTATTCCGGCGACACGACCGGCGCGATCCCATCGCCAGGAAAAGATCCCGGCGTCGATTCCCCGACGTATCCGCTTGGCTTTGACCGTACCCTGCCGGGGCGTACCCGTGCAGGGAGAACTGTGAAGGCTTGCTCAGCCCTCGGTAACTCCTTGATAACCCGCCGCATCCAGCAGTTCGGCGAGGGCGGAATCCAGGGCCGCCGCGTCGTCGAAGGCGAGCTCGAACAGCCAGCCCGCGTCGTAGGGATCGGAGTTGAGCGTCTCCGGCGCGGACACCAGATCCTCGTTCACCGCAACGACTTTGCCGCCCAGCGGGGCGTAGATGTCGGACACGCTCTTGGTCGACTCGACCTCGGCGATGCTCTCACCCGCCGTGACCTCTTTGTCGACGTCGGGCAGTTGGACGAACACGACGTCACCCAGTTGTGACTGGGCGTAGTCGGTGATGCCGACACGAACCGCCGTGGGGCCGGTCCGCCGCACCCATTCGTGCTCCTCGGTGTAGCGCAGATCCTCAGGGGTCCGGGTCACAGGACGTCCTTTCGTCGTGAACGTTGCACGCAACAGTATCGACTAGCTCCCCCGGTGCGGCACAGGCGGTATGGATCGCGCGACGGCGACCGCCAGCCCCGCGTAGAGCACCCCGGTCCAGACGTACAGCGCGGTGCCCCAGATCAGCAGTGCCCAGCCGAAGGCCCAGCCGAAACCCGCCCCCGCCCAGTCCATCTCCCCGGTGAGCAGCCAGGGCAGCGCGGACATGAGCGCGAAGGTGGCGGCTTTGCCGAGGTAGATCACCTCCGGTGCGGGCAGCTCGCGCCGCTTGTACACCGACAGCGTGAGGGTGAGCACGAGATCGCGGCCGATCAGGATCACCGCGATCCACCACGGGATGAGCCCACGTGCGACGAACGCCACGAGTGTCGTCACGAGGTATAGCCGGTCGACGAGGGGATCCAGCAGCGCCCCCAGGCGCGAGGACTGGTCGAGCAGCCGGGCGAGTTTCCCGTCGAGGAAGTCGGTGAAGCCGCTGGCGATCAGCAAGGCGAAGGCCCAGCCGTCGGCCCGCTCGACCAGCATCAACCAGAGGAAAACGGGGATGCCGATCAGCCGGAGCAGGCTCAGCACGTTGGGCACGGTCAGGATGCGGTCGCTGAACACGCCACCCGGTGTGGTGTCGTTGGTCTCCGGCGTTCCCGATTCGGTTGCCACGCCCCTGCATACCGCACCGACCCCTACCCGCGCCATCCGCACACGCCGAAAATCCGGCCACCGTGTGCCCACGCGGGCGGTCGCGCTGCCGATTCCCCCGGCCTACCGCTAACCTGGGCGGTTGTGTCCGACAGTGGTATAGATCTGCGCTCCTACGTCTCCGCCGAGGACGCACGCGAACGCGGGCGCGCGGCCCGTGCCAGGGTGCCGGTGCGCACGCGCGACCGGGCCGCCGAGAGCCCGCGCAGGCCGACGGTGCTCGAGTTCGTCGAGGCGAGCAACGCGGGCCGGATCGACCGGCTGATCCCGCTGCGGATCGGCCGCATGGCCGCCTCGCCGTTCACCTTCTTCCGCGGCGCCGCCGGGCTGATGGCCGCCGACCTCGCCGCGGGCCCGGACAGCGGCCTGCCCGCCCAGATCTGTGGTGACGCCCACGCCGCGAACTTCGGCCTCTACGGCACCCAGCGCGGCGAGATCGTCATGGACATCAACGATTTCGACGAGACGATCCTCGGACCATGGGAATGGGACCTCGAGCGCCTCGCGGCCAGCCTCGTGCTGGCGGGCCGGGAGAGCGGCGCCGACGCCGACGACTGCGTGCGCGCCGCCCGCGACGCCGCCAAGTCCTACCGCCGTACCGCCGCCGACCTCGCCGAGATGCCGTTCCTGCAGTCGTGGACCGCGATGCACGACGAGTCGATCCTCACCGAGGCCAAGGCCGAGGACCTGCTCGACGACTTCAAGAAGGCCGCCAAGAAGGCGCGCAAGAACACCAGCGCCAAGGTCGTCGCGAAGTGGACCGAACAGCTCGACGACCACGAGACCGACATCAGCAAGCATCGCTTCGTCAGCGATCCGCCGATCCTGACCGCCGTCGACGAGCGGGTCGCCGAGGCGGTGATCGACGGGTTGGAGCGGTACGCGGGCACCATCCGCGAGTCGCGGCGCAATCTGCTGGCCCGGTTCGCGGTCTCGGACGTGGCGTTCCGCATCGTCGGTACCGGCAGTGTGGGCCTGCACAGCTATGTCGCGCTGCTGCACGGCAACGACGGCGAGTCGCTGGTGCTGCAGGTCAAGCAGGCGAATCCGTCCTCGCTGGCCCCCTTCCTCCCGCCTGCCGCGCCCCGGCACGAGGGCGAGCGGATCGTGGTCGGCGCCCGCAGCGTGCAATCCGAGACCGACATCCTGCTCGGCTGGTCGACGCTGCACCTGGACCGGCAGATCCCGGTGATCGTGCGCCAGTTCCGCAATCTCAAGGGCAGTATCGACCCGGCTGGGCTGTCGGCCGACGATCTGGACGACTACGGCAGGCTCGCGGGCGCGCTGCTGGCGCGGGCGCACGCGCGGTCGCTCGACCCGCGCACCCTGGCCGGCTACCTCGACGACGACGGCGAGGAGTTCGACGAGGCGATCGCGGCCTTCGCGGTGCGCTACGCCGACCGGACCGAGGCCGATCACGCCGAGCTGGTCGCCGCGGTGGACGCGGGCAGGCTGGAGGCCGAGCCGAGCTGAACACCACCCCCGTCCTGCCCGGCTTCGGCACGTCACCGAGCTACGATGTACGCCAACGGTTCTCGGCCCGCGGCGCCAACGACCCAGAAGGGCGGTCCCCATGCTCGTGCGCGTGCAGAATGCGGCAGGCACCGATGCCGAGCTCGCACTGATCGACTGGCTGCGCACCTGGAAGGATCCGGCCAGCCCGCACGGCGTCGCCACCATCAACTGCAGTCTGTTCCACGACGACCGCCTGCACCATTTCGACGCGGTGGTGTGGACGCCGACCAGCTGCGTGGTGATCGAGGCGGAGACCTTCACCGTCGCGCAGGACGGCGTGCTGGAGATCCCGCTCAACGGCCCGTGGATGGTCTCCGGCGAGCCGGCGCAGTTCGCGGGCGGGGAGAAGTCGACCCCGCTGGAACGGTCACGCGAACACACCTTCGCGCTGCAGGACTATCTGGCCGCGCGCGGGCTCGGACAGCGCGCGGTGCACGGCCTCGGCGTCATCGTGCCGCAGCCGGGGGCACAGATCGATGTGCACCAGGGCTGGAGCGACCCCAGCTTCGACGTGATCGTCACCGACGACCCGCACCGGCTCGAACAGTATTTCGAGGTGCTGGCCGAGAAGGAACACAATCGCTGGACCGCCAACGACATCGCCATCGCGTTCCGTGGCCTCGGCATCCTGCCGTATCTGCCCGCCCCGCAGGATCTGCTCAACGAGGGTTTCCTCGGGCCGATCGATGTCACCCTCTGGCACGGCGGCCCCACCCAGGCCCAGGCCGAGCAGTACGCCGAGGAACAGGCCGAGCTCGAGCGGCAGCTGCAGTCGCGCGGGCTGGTCGCGCCCTGGTACAGCCCGTGGAAGCTCTACCCGCGCGTCGGCGGCGATCTCGACTTCGGCCGCGCGTTCCTGCGGATCACCCTCGCCATCGGGATGATCGTGGCGATCGTGTGGGTGCTGTGGTTCGTGGTGACCGCGGTACTCACCTACGGCCCGGCCTGAGCGGTTCCGCTACCGTCGGGGCGTGTTCGACGAGAGTTCCGCGCGTGCGGTCACCGTGGCCCGCGCGACGGCGATCGGCGTCGGCGCCGCGGTCACGGCCGCGCTCCCCCTGACCTTCCCCGACGACGGCGGGCCGAATGCGTTCGACACCGCGATCGCCGAGCCCGCCGCGTCCGCCCTCTCCCCCGGCGTCGCCGAGGTGCTCGTCGCGCCGAGCGACGGCCCGGTGGTGCTGCTCCTGTTGCTGTGCGGTTGCGCGTGGTTCGCCGCGCGGCGGGACCGGCGCCGCGCGGTGACCATGCTGGTGGTGCCCGAGGTGATCCTCGCGATCAACACCTGGCTGCTGAAACCGTTGTGGGACAGGCGGATCGAGGACTACCTCGCCTATCCGAGCGGGCACACCGTCCATCTGGTGGCCGTCGCGACGACGTTCGCGTGCCTGGTGACGAGCACGACCACGCGAATCGTGGTCGCGGTGCTCACCGTGCTCGCGATACTCGTGATCACCCCGGGCATGGCCGAACTCGGCTACCACCACCCCACCGATGTCGTCGGTGGGGCGGCGGCCGCCGCGGCCATGGCGATGGGGCTGTGCCTGCTCGCGCGCAGGCCGCGTGCCAGGCCCGTCGACTAGGCGCGGTCGAAAACGCTGGCGTCGTGCAGCATTTCGGCGCGCAGCATGGTCTCGGGCACGCCCATCGCCTCCACCAGGGTCAGCGCGTCCGGGCGCAGCCGGTCGACGAGTTCGTTCACGCCGCGCCGCACCGACTTGCCCCGTTCCACCGACATGAACCGGTGCATGATGTACCAGGCCAGGTTCTCCTCCAGCGTCGCGTACACATAGAGATCGCAGACGGTTTCGGCGAGTTCCTTCGCCGCGGGGTCCTCGATCTCGGCGATCCCGTCGACGAATTCCTCGAGCACCAGCCGGTCGATGTGCGCGGAGCCGGCGGCCAGGATGTGGTCCTGGGCGTTGTTGAACGCCTCGAAGGGCCCGGTGTCGGCGGCCCTGGCCCGCAGCCGGTGCGCGGCGGTCCGCAACAGGTAGTCCTCGCGATCGGCGAACAGCTGCAGCTGGACCGAGCGCTTGGACAGGTCACCCTCGTCGACGGACTCGTCGGAGCGGTCGCGCAGGGTCTGGATCAGCTGGCGCACACCGGTCTGCTTGCGCACCACGTCACCGGCCATCGTGGCGGCGAAGCGCACCCAGCCCAGCGCGTCGAGATCGCGGACCTCGTCGGAGTAGGCGGTGAGCAGTTCCTTGGCGACCAGCTGGGTCAGGACGACGTTGTCGCCTTCGAAGGTGGTGAACACATCGGTGTCGGCCTTGAGCGTCACCAGGCGGTTCTCGGTGAGATAGCCCGCGCCACCGCACGCCTCCCTGCACTCCTGGATGGCCCGGGTGGCGTGGCGGGTCTGGGCGACCTTGAGGCCGGCCGCGCGCTTCTCCAGGGCGCGCTGGGCGGCCGGGTCGGTTTCGCGCCCGGACTGGATCAGGTCCATCCGGCGCACCAGGTCGTTCTGCGCGAAGGCCAGCGCGAACGACTTCGCGACCAGCGGCAGCAGCCTGCGCTGATGGCTGCGGTAGTCCATCAGCAGCGTCTCGGCGCCGGTGTCGGGATCGGCGAACTGGCGCCGCGCCAGCGCGTACCTGACCGCGATGCTCAGCGCGACGCGCGCACCGGCCGCGGCGGCGCCGCCCACGCTGACCCGGCCGCGGACCAGCGTGCCGAGAGTGGTGAAGAAGCGGCGGCTGGGGTTCTCGATGTCGGAGCTGTAGGTGCCGTCCGGTGCCACGTCGGCGTACCGGTTGAGCAGGTTCTCCCGCGGCACCCGGACGTGATCGAAGACGATGCGGCCGTTGTCGACTCCGGGCAGACCGCCCTTGAGGCCGTCGTCATAGGTGGTCACGCCGGGCAGGTCGGCGCCGAGCTCGTCACGGATCGGCACCAGCAGACAGTGCACGCCCTGGTTCTCGCCGCCGGTGATGAGCTGGGCGAACACCGCCGCCATCCGCGCGTGGACGGCGGCACCGCCGATGTAGTCCTTGCGCGCCGACGGAGTCGGGGTGTGCACCACGAATTCCTGGGTCGCCGGATCGTAGGTGGCCGTGGTCTCGAGGTTCGCGACATCGGAGCCGTGCCCGGATTCGGTCATCGCGAAGCAGCCGAGCAGGTCGAGGGAGATCACCCGCTTGATGTATTCGCGGTGCCGTTCGGTGCCGAGGTTCTCCACCGCGCCGCCGAACAGTCCCCACTGCACACCGGATTTCACCCACAGCGACAGGTCGGCGTAGGCCAGCATCTCCAGACTGGTGACCGCGCCTCCCGGATCGCCGGTGCCGCCGTGTTCGGACCGGAAGCCGCGTTCCGGGTAGCCGAGGGTCGCGATGATCTTCATCTGTTCGAGCACGCGCGCCCTGGCCGCGTGGATGTCGAGTTCCGGGTCGCCGCTGAAGCGTTCGTCGGCGAGCTGAGCTCGCGCCTGGTCGCGGAGCGCGCGCCACGGTCCGTCCAGCGCTGCGCGGAGATGTTCTGCCGTCGTCGATGTGCCGGTAGCCATACCTCCGACCCTAGCGCCGACCGGGCCGGGAACGGCGCCGACGAAACTCGCGTCACAAAACTCGCGCCGACCCCTTGCTCGACGATTGAACACTCGTTTAGTATATTGAACATGTGTTCAGCCAACAGCCCGTACCGCAAGGACCCTCCCCTGATCTGACGACCGCGGCCCGCATTCGCGACACCGCGATCGACCTGTTCGGCGACCAAGGTTTCGGGGTCGGCGTCCGGGCGATCGCCGCGGCGGCCGGCGTCTCACCCGGCCTGGTGAACCACCATTTCGGTTCCAAGGACGGCCTGCGCGCCGCCTGTGACGACCGCGTGCTCGAGATCATCCGCGACGAGAAGCTGCGCGTCATCCGTTCGTCCGGTCCCACCGGGATGCTCAACGCGATGGCCGAGATCGAGATGTACGCCCCGCTCGTGGCCTACATGCTGCGCAGTTTCCAAGCCGGCGGCACGCTGGCGGAATCGCTGCTCGAGCACATGATCGCCGACGCCGAGCAATACATGCAGACCGCGGTCGAGGAAGGCCAGCTCAAACCGAGTCGCGACCCCGCGGCCCGGGCCAGATACATCGTGCTCTGCCATGTCGGAGCCATGAACCTCTATCTGCAGATGCGAAGTCAGCGCGAGGGAAAGCTCGACTACCGCAAGGCGATTCGGGAACTCTCCGAAGAGATCACCTTTCCGGCGCTCGAGCTCTACACCCAGGGCATGCTGACCGATTCGACTCTGCTCGACAGCCTCAGCGAGGAGTAGACGATGCCCTCCCACACCACCGATCGGGTCATCGATGTTCGTGACCTGCGCAAGAACTTCGGCCGCTTCACCGCGCTCGACGGCCTCGACCTGCGGGTCGGCCCCGGCGAGATCCACGGCTTCCTCGGCCCCAACGGCGCGGGCAAATCCACCACGATCCGCGTCCTGCTCGGCGTCCTGCGGGCCTCCGGCGGCGAAGCGTCCCTGTTCGGCCGCGACCCGTGGACCGACGCGGTCGCCCTGCACCACCGGATCGCCTATGTCCCCGGTGATGTCACGCTGTGGCCCTCGCTCTCGGGCGGTGAGACGATCGACCTGCTCGCCAGGATGCGCGGCGGCCTCGACGAGAACCGGCGCGCGGAACTGATCGAGCGTTTCGAGCTCGATCCCACCAAGAAGGCCCGCACCTACTCCAAGGGCAACCGGCAGAAGGTCGCGCTGGTGTCGGCCTTCTCGGCGAACGCCGACCTGCTCGTCCTCGACGAGCCGACCTCGGGCCTGGATCCGTTGATGGAACAGATCTTCCAGGAGTGCGTCCGCGAGGCCGCCGCCCGCGGGGCGACGGTGCTGCTGTCGAGCCACATCCTGTCCGAGGTCGAGCACCTGTGCGACCGGGTGACGATCATCCGGGCCGGGCGCACGGTCGAATCCGGTTCGCTCGATCAGCTGCGGCACCTGAGCCGCACTGCCATCACCGCCGAATTGATCGGCGACCCAGGCGATGTCGGCACACTGCCCGGTGTCGACGATGTCGAGCGGGACGGGTCGACCCTGCGCTGCCAGGTCGACGCCGAGCATCTCGGCGCGCTCATCCGGGTACTCGGTGACGCGGGGGTGCGCAGCCTCACCAGCGCGCCGCCGACGCTCGAGGACCTGTTCCTGCGCCACTACCACGTCGAGGCCGACGGGGCGGCGGCGACCGAAGCGGCGGTGCGGGCATGACCACTCTCGCCGCCGCACCCGGCTTCCTGCACACGTCGCGGACCGCGAGCGAATTCGCGGGCACGGGCCAGATGCTGCGCCTGTTCCTGCGCCGCGACCGGATCATCGCGCCGCTGTGGTCGCTGCTGATCGGGCTGATGCCCGCCCTGCAGATCGTCTCGATCAAGGACCTCTACGCCACCCAGCAGCAGCTGGACAGCTTCGCGGCCACGACGGCGGCGAGTCCCGCCCTGCTCGCCATGTACGGTCCGGTCTTCAACTCCTCGCTCGGCTCCATCGGTACCTGGAAGGCCGGGGCGATGTACTCGATGATCGCCATCGCCACAGTGCTCACGGTGATCCGGCACACCAGGGTCGAGGAGGAGACCGGGCGCGCGGAGCTGGTCGGCGCGACCAGCATCGGGCGGTTCGCCGGCCTCACCGGCGCGCTGCTGCTCACCTTCGGCGCCTCCGTGGTCGCCGGAATCGCCTGTGCCGCTTCGCTGCTGGCCGCCGACCTGCCGACGGCGGGTTCCCTGGCCTGGGGCCTGGCGCTGGCGGCCTCCGGCATCGTGTGGGCGGCCGTCGCGGCGGTGGCCGCGCAGCTGAGCAACGGCGCGCGGATCGCGCGCGGTGTCGCGCTCGGCACGCTCGGCGCCGCGTTCGCCGTGCGCGCGGTGGGCGACGCGGGAAACGGTGTGCTGTCGTGGTTCTCGCCGCTGGGCTGGTGCCTGCAGATCCGGCCGTACGCGGGCGAACGCTGGTGGGTGCTCGTTCCGCTGGCCGTCGTCGGCGCGGGCGCGACGGTGCTGGCCTACCAGCTGTTGCGCACCCGCGATCTCGGTGCCGGACTGCTGGCCGAACGCCCCGGTCCGGCGACGGCGGGCGGCGCGCTAGCCGGCCCGGTCGGCTTGGCGTGGCGGCTGCAGCGCGGGTCGATGCTGGGCTGGACGATCGGCTTCGGACTGTACGGGCTGCTGATCGGCGGCGCCGTGAACAGCATCGGCGGCATGCTCGACGACAGCGGCACGCTGCAGGACGTGGTCACCTCCATGGGCGGTTCGACCGACCTGGAGAAATCGTTCATCGCCTACGGCATCACCATGCTCGCCGCCGCGGCGGCCGCCTACTCGGTGTCGTCGGTGCTGCGGCTGCACGAGGAGGAGAACACCGGGCGCGCCGAGACCGTGCTGGCCGCCGCGGTCGGGCGGACCGGGTTCGTGGCGAGCCACCTGCTGTTCGCGATCGCCGGACCCGCTGTGGCCCTGCTGGTTTCGGGTCTGGGCATCGGCATCGTGTGGGGCGCGACCGACGGCGACGTTGTGGGCAAGATCGGTGATTCGCTCGGCGCGGTGGCGGTGCAGCTGCCCGCGGTCTGGGTGATCACCGCGATCGCGCTGTTGCTGTTCGGCGTGGTGCCCAAGTACGCGACGCTCGCCTGGGCGGTGCTCAGCGCGACGGTGGTCATCATGCTGCTCGGCTCGCTGGGCACGTTCCCGCAATGGCTGATGGATCTGGTGCCGTTCGTGCACCCGCCCAAGCTGCCCGGCGGGGCGTTCGACATCGTGCCGGTCGCCTGGTTGCTCGTGGTGGCCGCGGCCGGGATCGCCGTGGGGCTCATCGCCTTCCGCCGACGCGATCTGCGCTGAGCCGGACGTGGGGTGCCGGGCACGCTCGGCACCCCACGCGGGGCGGTAGCGACAAGTTGTCCGAAACTCTCGGTTACTGAAAGTAACTGTCACACATACCCTTTGACCTGCGACGACAGGTGACCATTCCCACACGACCATCGGGCGCCACGCGCTTGCCCAGCTAGGTTACTGACGAGTACGGTTAGCGCAGCCGGGACGACGCTGTGCCCGGTTTCGCTGATGCCCGCATCCACCGCCGCATGCCGGATCACTGTTGCACGACACCGTGTTTCGACGAATTCTTCAGGAGGGGCGATGGTTTCCTACATCGTGACAGGCGGTACGGGTTTTCTGGGTAGGCGCGTGGTGCGAGGGCTGCTCGCGGCCGACCCCACCGCGATCGTGCACGTGCTGGTGCGCGCCGAGTCGCTGGCCAAGTTCACCGCGCTCACCGCGCAGCACCCCGACGGCGATCGCGTGTTCGCCCTGGTCGGAGACCTGACCGCCGAGGGGCTCGGACTCGGTGACGAGCCGCCGCGCGCCGATCACATCCTGCATCTGGGCGCGGTCTACGACATGACCGCCGACGAGGACACCGCGCACGCGGCCAATGTCGCGGGCACCCGCTCGGTGCTCGAGCTGGCGCGCAAGCTCGACGCCGTGCTGCACCACGTGTCCTCGGTCGCCGTCGCCGGTGACCACCGCGGCAAGTTCTTCGAGGAGGACTTCGACCTCGGACAGAACCTGACCTCGCCGTATCACCGCACCAAGTTCGGCGCCGAGAAGCTCGTCCGCGAAGCGGCCGATGTGCGCTGGCGGGTGTATCGCCCGGCCATCGTGGTCGGCGATTCGCGCACCGGCGAGATGGACAAGATCGACGGCCCGTACTACTTCTTCCAGGCGATCGGGGCGCTGGCGGCGCTGCCCGCCGAACTGCCCTTGCCGCTGCCCGATCTCGGCGCGACCAACGTGGTCCCGGTCGACTACGTCGCCGAGGCCATGGTGCGGCTGGTCCGCCGCGAGGGCCTCGACGGGCGCACCTTCCACCTGGTCAATCCGAAGCCGCAGCCGTTCGGCGAGATCTACCGGGCGCTCGCGAGTGCCGCGGGCGGGCCTGCCGGGATCGGCACGGTGCCGGGCAGTGCCCGCGCGCTGAGCGGGCTCGGCCACGTCCCCGGCGCGCACGCCGTGCGCGACTTCCTGTTCGAGCAGGCCGGGATCCCGGCCGAAGTGGCACCGCACGTCGGGTTCACCGCGGAATTCGTCGCCGATTCCACCCGCGCCCAGCTGCCCGGGCTCGAGGTGCCCGCTTTCGACACCTACGCCGCGAAGCTGTGGGACTACTGGCGGGCCAACCTGGATCCGCATCGTCGCCGGCCGGCCGCCGACGCCGACCGCCTGGCGGGCCGGGTCGTGCTCATCACCGGCGCCTCCTCGGGGATCGGGCTGGCCACCGCGCACGCGGTGGCAAAGCGCGGCGCGACGGTGCTCATGGTGGCGCGTGGCGCCGACGACCTCACGGCCGCAGCGGAATCCGTGCGCGCCGAGGGTGGCACCGCCTACGCGTACCCGTGCGACATCACCGACGCGGCCGCGGTCGACGAGCTCGTCGCCCAGTTGCTGCGCGGGCACGGCCACGTGGACTACCTGGTGAACAACGCGGGCCGGTCGATCCGCCGGTCGGTCGTCAACTCGGTGGACCGCATGCACGATTTCGAGCGCACCATGGCGGTCAACTACTTCGGCGCGGTGCGCCTGATCCTGGCCCTGCTGCCCTCGATGCGGGAGCGCCGGTTCGGGCACATCGTGAACATCTCCTCGATCGCGGTGCAGACCAAGGTGCCGCGGTTCGCGGCGTACGCGGCGAGCAAGTCGGCGCTGGACAACTTCAGCGAGATCGCGGCGGTCGAGAACCGTGGTGCCGGAGTGAGTTTCACCTCCATCCGGATGCCGCTGGTGCGCACGCCGATGATCGCGCCGACCGATCTGTACCGCGCGCTGCCGCTGCCCGACCCCGATCGGGCCGCCGACATCGTGGTCCGCGCGCTGCTGGAGCGACCCGATCGGATCGATACGCCGGTCGGCACGTTCGCCCAGGCGGTCGAGATGTTCCTGCCCTCGCTCAAGCGGTCGATCCTGCACACCGGATTCCGCCTCTTCGGCGAATCCACCGCGGCGCAGGGCAAGCCGGCCGCCGTGCCGGTCGTCGGCGAGCCCGCCGAGCCGGACGCGCCGAGCCGCAACGCGTTGACCGTGCTGGCCCCCGTGCTCACCCCGCTGATGGTGATGCCGAGCCCGGCGGCACGCGTGAGCCGGATGCTGCCCGGCGTGCACTGGTAGGACAGCGGCGCCGAGGGCCGGTCACCGTGGTGACCGGCCCTCGTGCTCAGCGCAGGTGGGTCCGCGCCCAGGCGGCCAGGGTCGTCGGCGTGGTGGTGTCGATCGAGCGTGGCTGCTCGGCGACGAATCCCGAGCTCAACCCCGCCGACATGCCCGCGATGCCGTCGATCTGTCCCGCGCCGAGCCCGGCCTCGCGCAGCACGCCACGGAACTGCTCGTCGCTGATCGGAAGCGGTGTCACGTCGCGGCCGAGTTCGGCGCCCAGGATCTTCGCGACCTGCGCGAAGGTCAGGTCTTCGGGCCCGTGCACGGCCTGCACCACCCGGCCCGACCACGCGTCCGAGAGCAGGCGGGCCGCGGCCACCTCACCGATGTCGCGGGGATCGACCCAGGGCATCACGTGCTCGAGCGGCCACGGTGTCGACAGGGTGCCCGCCCTGATCTCGTCGACCTGGGTGAGCAGGTTGGTGAAGAAGTACGCGCACCGCAGGTGGAGCACGGCCGCGCCGGTCGCGTCGAGGAGTTCCTCGGTGCGGGCCAGGCCGTCGATCTCGCCCGCGCCGCCGCGCTTCTCGGCGCCGATGCTGCTGAGGAACACCGTGGCCTCGATGCCGTTCGCGGTGATCGCCCTGGCCGCCGACTCCCCCATCCGCGTGTAGCCGGCGACCGGGTCACCGTCGACGAGGGCGGGCGGGTCGACCCAGAACAGCCGGTCCGCGCCGCGGGTGGCCGCGACCACCGCCTCGGCGTCTCCCTGGTCGGCCCGCACCACGTCGACGCGAGCCCGGAGGGCGGGATCGAGGCGAGCGGGGTCGCGCATCAACACCGTGGGCCGCACGCCCGCCTGGATCAGCAACTGGACCACGCGCGAGCCCACATGACCGCGCGGGGTCGTGACGACAATCCTCTTCTCTCGTGTTCGCATGCCGCCCACGCTAGGGCCGATCGCGGTCAGTTTCCGGCCGCGATCGGCCCGGTGTCGTCCGGGTCAGGCCAGCTGCACCAGAGCACACCCGACGATCAAGGCGGCCAGGCCGGTCATGCGCCCGACAGTGACCGGTTTCGCGGGCAGCTGGAACCAGCCGCGATGGTCGATGGCGGCCGAGAGCACCTGCTGCCCGGTGACGGTCAGGGCGATCGTGGTGGCGGCGCCGATCTCGGGGATCACCGTGAACGTCACTGTGACATAGGTCGCCGCCGCGAGACCACCCAGCCACCCCCACCACGGCACCGTCCGCAGCGGCGCCAGGCGCGGTCGCGGCGTCCTGGCCGTGCTCACCAGCACCACCAGGACCACCGCGATGGTGACGGTGGCGACGAGGAACGACCACAATCCGGTGACGAACGGGTCGCCGAGATCACGGCGCAGCGCGGCATTGGCCGCGCCCTGGACGGGCAGGACCGCGCCGGCGACGAGCCCCAGCGCGATCCAGCCGAACCGCGCGGCGAGCGAACCCGGTGCCCGGTCGCCACCGAGCTGGCTGCGGATCACCACCACGATGCCCGCCAGCACCGCCACCGCGCCGAGCACCATGCCCGGCCCGAGGGCGCGCGGCCGCACCTCGAGCAGCCCGCCGACGTCGAGAACGAGTGAGGCGAACATCTGCCCGGTGACGAACAATCCCACCGAAGCCAGCGCGCCGAGCCGGGGGAACAACACGATCGCGCTGGTGATGTAGATCGGAGAGGCGATGCCGCCCACCAGCTTCCACGCGTCGACGCCACCGATCCCGGCGAGCGCGCCCCAGCCGCCCGCCACCGCGGCGACGAGGGCCAGCGCCACGGTCGACACCACCAGCTGGACCGTGGCAGCGCCATACGGGGTGCCGACCGCCTTCCCCAGTTGCAGATTCACCGAAGCCTGCACCGCGAGCAGGCCGCCCACGGCGAGCGCCGCGGCCAGAAATACGAGGGTCAAGGTCTCTCCCAAAGGCGTGACGAATACAGCGCATTCACCATCGCCCTCGCGAAGTGCCCTGATCAACGCCGGTTTCCGGAACGACCTATGACCTCTCGCGCATGATCGCAGCTCAGGGCGCGGGCACCGCAGGCGTCCGGTAGGGGCGGCCCGCGTCGATGAGCGCGCGGGCCGCGCGCAGCTCGCGCGGCCGCGCCATCGCCACGGCGCCGACGGGGATGCCCTGGTGCAGGGCGGTGACCAGGAACTCGCCACTGTCGAGGTCGCCGTCGACGATCAGCTCGTCGTGCGGGTGGAGCCAGCCGGCGAACTGCAACGACCTGCCGTGCTGATCGGTCCAGCCCCACGGGACCTCGACGGCGGCGGCGGGCAGACCCAGGATGGACATCGCCGCCGCGGCACCGGCGCTCATCGCCGAATTCCAGTGCTGCGGACGCTCATAGGCGCCGCGCAACGGGTGGTAGACCGTGGTCGCGTCGCCCGCCGCGAAGACATTGTGCGCGGAGGTCCGGTGGTGGTGGTCGACGACGATGCCGTCGTTCACCGTGATCCCGGCGGCTTCGGCCAGCGCGGTGTCGGGGACGGAGCCGATGGCGACCAGCGCGGCGGCGGCCGACCAGGTGCGGCCGTCGGCGGCGACGGCTGTAACCGTGTCACCGGTGTCGATGAGATCCGTGGTGACGACGTCGTTCTCGATCCGCACGCCGTGCTCGTGGTGACGGCGCCGCATCAGCTCCGAGACCGGGGCGGGCAGCACCCGGTCCATCAGCGCGGAGGCCGCGTCGAGCAGGGTCACCCGCGCGCCGAGACCCCGCGCGGTCGCCGCGACCTCGCACCCGATCAACCCGCCGCCGATGATCAGCAGGGAGCCGCCGGCGCCGATGGCCGCGCGCAGCGCCTCGATGTCGGCGCGGCCGCGCAGCGTGTGCACCCGCTTCGACGCGGTGTCCAGCGTTCGGGCCCGCGCGCCGGTCGCCAGGAGCAGGCTGTCATAGCCGAGCGTCTCACCGGTGGCCAAACGCACGGTGGCGCGGTCGGTGTCGACGGCCTCGACGGTGACGCCGGGGCGTAGATCGATCCGGTTCTCCGCCCAGAACGTCGCCGGTTTGAGCGCCGCGCGCTCGATCGTGCCGGTCCCGGCGAGCAGGTCCTTGGAGACCGCGGGCCTGCGGTAGGGCAGGTCGGGTTCGGCGCCGACGAGCACGATCTCGCCCGCGAAGCCCTCCCGCCGCAGCGTCTGCGCGGCGGTGGCGCCGGCGACACCGGCGCCGACGACGACGATCCGCCCGCTCATCCGCGACTCACCTCGTGCATGTCGAAATCGGCTTTGGCGGCGCCGCAATCGGGGCACGACCAGTCCTCGGGGATGTCGTCCCACCGGGTGCCCGGTGCGATGCCGTCCTCGGGCCAGCCCAGCGCCTCGTCGTATTCGAAGCCGCACTGCACGCAGCGGAACAGCCGATAGTCGTTCATCGCGAAACCTCCTCGGTCGCTGTGAAATCGGGCTTCTCCCTGACACCGCAGTCGGGACAGCACCAGTCCTCGGGGATCGCCGACCACGCGGTGCCCGCGGGGAATCCCTCCCGCGGCGCGCCGAGACGCTCGTCGTAGCGGTAGTCGCAGACGGGGCAGAGGTAGACGGTCATCAGCGCGCTCCGTACTTCGCCAGGACCTTGTCCCGCTTGGCGGGCTGGATGTTCACGCGGGTGATGTCGCCGTCGTAGTGCGCGAGCACGCGCGGGTCCATCACCTTGCGCCACAGCGGGGTCAGGTAGGCCAGGCCGATCAGGCTGGCGTACCCACTGGGCAGTTCGGGCGCGCCGTCCATGTGGCGCAGGGTCTGATAGCGCCGGGTCGGGTTGGCGTGGTGGTCGCTGTGGCGCTGCAGGTGGTAGAGGAAGATGTTGGTGACGAGGTGGTCGGAATTCCAGCTGTGCTCCGGGGTGCACCGCTCGTAGCGGCCCGAGGCGGTCTTGCGCCGCAGCAGACCGTAGTGCTCGAGATAGTTCACGGTCTCGAGCAGCGAGAAGCCGTACACCGCCTGGATCAGCAGAAAGGGCAGGACCGCCGGACCGAACACCGCGACCAGCGCGCCCCACAGCACCACGGTCATCAGCCACGCGTTGAGCACGTCGTTGTGGATCGTGAAGGGCCCCTTGCCGAGTCGCTCGAGGCGCGTGCGTTCGAGTTCCCATGCCGAGGTCAGGCTCCCCCACACGCTGCGCGGTAGGAACGTCCAGAACGATTCACCGAAGCGGGCGCTGGCCGGGTCCTCGGGAGTCGAGACACGCACGTGGTGGCCACGGTTGTGCTCGATGTAGAAGTGGCCGTAGCCGGTCTGGGCGAGGGTGATCTTCGACAGCCACCGCTCCAGTTCGTCCTTCTTGTGCCCGAGCTCGTGCGCGGTGTTGATGCCGATGCCGCCCATGGCGCCGAGGGTGAACGCCAGGCCGATCTTCGAGACCAGACCGAGGCCGCCGTCGATGCCGAGCCAGGACAGGTCGTCCGCCGTCCACAGGTAACAGGCCAGCACCAGGCTGATCAGCTGCAGCGGGATGTAGGCATAGGTGCAGTAGCGGTAGTACCGGTCGTTCTCCAGCGCCTCCATCACCTCCTCCGGCGGGTTCTTGCCGTCGGGGCCGAAGAAGCGGTCCAGGATCGGCAGCAGCACGTAGAGCAGGATCGGGCCGAGCCACCACCAGACCGGCGCGACCGCGCCCCAGCCCAGCTGGTTGAACGTCCACACGAACGCGCAGGCCAGCAGCGCGGCGCTGGGCGCGATCAGGCCGAACAGCCACAGATAGCGCTTGGGGTCGCGCCAGTGCAGCACCGCCGCCGACCCGTCGTGGTCGATCCGAGATGTCGTCATCGTTGTTCTCCTGCCGCTGGGACATCGACACCGTGGTTGCCGCGCCCGTTTACACATTCAAGCAATGTGTTCTAGTGAAGACAGTCACTATGGATTTGTCAATGATCGATTCGAAATGGGCAGACATGTACGATGGCGTCCGTGACCGAATCGCCGAACTTCCACGCCGAGATGCGGCAGCTGTTGCGCGACCGCATGCTCGACGCTGCCCGGGTCATGGTCGTCACCGAGGGCTGGGGCGCGGTCAACATGTCGCGCGTGGCCAAGGAGGTCGGGATCAGCCGTCCCGTGCTCTACAAGGAGATCGGGACCAAGCAGGCACTCGCCGACGCGCTCATCGAGCGCGAGCTGGGCATCTATCTGGCCGGCATCGCCGACACGCTGACCGAACACCCGGCCGATCCCCTCGCGGGCATGACCGCCGCCGCCGACTACACCCTGCGCAACGCGGGCGACAACACCCTGATCAAGGCGGTGCTCGCGGCCCGCGCCGAGGCCGACACGGCGCTACTGCCCGCACTGCTGAGCGAGCCCGAACCGGTGCTCGGCCGCGCGGTCGCCGCGCTCACCGGCACGGTGCGCGAGCGCTACCGGCTCGCGGCGCTGTCCGACGACGAGCTCACCTCGGTCGTGGAGATCATGGTCCGGCTCACGCTGAGCCATCTGTTCCAGCCGACCGGCAGCGTCGACCGCGCGGTAGCGCAGATCAGCACGGTCCTGTCCGGCGTCCTGCCCGCCGCCTGAGCGGCGGGCAGGTCCACCCTCACAGCCGCGCGCCCACCTGCCCAGCGGCCGCGGCGAACGCCCAGTCGTAGGCGCCGTGCGCGGTCGGGAACACCCCGCCCGCGCAGACAGGATCACCTGCGGTGCAATAGTTCTCGGTGCGATCCGCGTACAGGGGCGCCATCGTGCCGCCGACCAGGCGCAGCGGGTCACCGAACAGCAGCACCGCCACGATGCGCGGGGACAGCTCCGGCGGCAGCACCCAGAGCCCGGGCAGGGCGGTGGCCGCGGCGGAGCCGAGCACCCCGTGGGTGACCACCGCCCCCTGGGAGTAGCCCACGAGCACGAATCGCTGCTCCGGGCAGGCCGCGGCCTGGGCCAGGACGTGCGCGGTCATCGCCCGCGTACCGTCGCTCACCGAGCTGGGCACCAGCAGGTCGGCCGGGTACTCGACCCGGTGGGCGGTGGTGTCGACCGGTAGCTGCCTGCTCAGCACCGCGTAGAGCGGATCGCCGACAGCGGCCCCCAGATAACCGGGTTCCTGTGTGCCACGGGCGATCACGACGTCGATCGTGGCGCAACTGTGCGCCAGCGCGATCGACCCCTGGGACATCGCTGTCCCGATCCCCGCGGCCAGGAGCACCACCGACAGCATCCGTGCTGCCCGCCGTGCGATACCGGACATGACCTTTCGAGAGTTCATGGCACCCACCCACTCACGCCGTTGTGAGAAATCGCGAGCGATTACCGTCCACCACAAGGGTTTTCGGCGCTCACTGAGGGGATACCCGCGGACTCGCATCGACACGGCGTGGACTCGGCATCTGTTGTGCCACGGCCGGGTCTCGGATCACCTGCGGCGCAAGGCCGCCCGGGTCAGCGCTTCTTGGGCTTCTTCTTTTTCTTCGGCTTGTCGTGGTCGGGCTCCCACTCGTAGCCGGGGACGCCGCGCTCGCAATACGAGTTCTCGACCAGGACGTCGCCCTGATCGCGCTCACACCACCGCTCCGTGCGCGAGCAGGACGTGGCGCCGAGACCGGCGAGGACCGCGAGAACGAGCACGGCCGCACCGGTGCGCGTACGAATGGGCATGGAAGACCTCTCTGCCGGAAACCTGGCTGGTCAGGGCGTTTCCAAGACTTACCCCCGGCCCCGACGCACCAATGCTACGTTCCCGGGTATGTCGAGCACAGTCCCAGAGAGCATCGAAGATTTCACCCCCGACGCGATCGTCGTCGGCGCCGGGCTCGCGGGCCTGGTCGCCACCCACGAACTCGTCCTCGCCGGACGCAAGGTCCTGGTCGTCGACCAGGAGAATCGCGCCAATCTCGGCGGGCAGGCGTTCTGGTCGCTCGGCGGCCTGTTCTTCGTCGACAGCCCCGAGCAGCGCAGGCTCGGCATCAAGGATTCCTACGAGCTCGCCCTGCAGGACTGGCTGGGTTCGGCGGGATTCGACCGCGACGACGAGGACCGGATGGCGCGCCGCTGGGCCGAGGCCTACGTCCGGTTCGCCACCGACGAGAAGCGGGATTACCTGCACGCCTTGGGTTTACGGGTCACTCCCCTGGTCGGCTGGGCCGAACGCGGCGGCGGGCTCGCCGGTGGGCACGGGAACTCCGTTCCTCGGTTCCATCTCACCTGGGGCACCGGCCCGGAAGTCCTGCGCGTCTTCCTCGAACCCGTGCTCGCCGGCGAGGCGCGCGGCCTGGTCCGCTTCGCGTTCCGGCACCGGGTGGACGAGCTCGTCGTCACCGACGGCGCCGTCACCGGGATCAGCGGCAGCGTGCTGGCCCCGAGCGAGACCGAGCGCGGCGTGGCCTCGAGCCGGGAGGTGGTGGGCGAGTTCGCCTTCCACGCCCCCGCCGTGCTGGTGAGCTCGGGCGGGATCGGGCACGCGCACGAGCTGATCCGCCGCAACTGGCCCACCGAACGGCTCGGCCCGTGCCCGGAGACGATGATCTCGGGCGTTCCCGCCTATGTGGACGGGCGCATGCTCGGCATCTCGGAGCAGGCAGGCGCCGCGCTGGTGAACCGCGACCGGATGTGGCACTACACCGAGGGCATCCACAACTGGGACCCGGTCTGGCCCGATCACGCCATCCGGATCATCCCCGGGCCGTCCTCGCTGTGGTTCGACGCGAACGGAAACCGCATGCCCGCACCGTGTTTCCCGGGTTTCGACACCAACGCGACCATGCGGCAGATCCTCTCGACCGGGCACGACTACTCGTGGTTCGTGCTGAATCAGACGATCATCGAGAAGGAGTTCGCGCTGTCGGGGTCGGAGCAGAATCCCGACATCACCGGCAAGGACCTCAAGCTCACCCTGCGCAGCCGCGTCGCCAAGGGAGCCCCGGGACCGGTGGAGGCGTTCAAGCGGCACGGCGTGGACTTCGTGGTCGCCGACTCGCTCACCGAACTGGTGGACGGGATGAACGCGATCGCGCGCGGTCCCCAGCTCGTCGCGGCCACGCTCGAACGCCAGATCGTGGCTCGTGACCGCGAGGTCGCCAATCCGTTCGGCAAGGACGCCCAGCTCAGCGCGATCACCAACGCGCGCAAGTACTTCGGTGACAAGGCCGGGCGCGTCGTCAAACCGCACCGCATCCTCGACCCGGCGCACGGTCCGCTCATCGCGGTGCGCCTGAACATCCTCACCCGCAAGACCCTCGGCGGTCTGCAGACCGACCTGGAGTCGCGGGTGCTGCGGCCGGACGGCTCGGTGTTCCCCGGGCTCTTCGCCGCGGGTGAGGTCGCCGGTTTCGGTGGCGGTGGCGTGCACGGCTACAACGCGCTCGAGGGCACCTTCCTCGGCGGCTGCATCTTCTCCGGGCGTGCGGCCGGACGGGCGATGGCGGCGCGGCCGGCGGGCTGAGCCGAGGCTAGTGCGGGCGGCCGTGCCGGGGCACCAGGGCGCGTGCCGCCTCCTTGGCGACCTCGGCCAGCGCCCTCGCCAGTCGCGCGGTGTCGAGGGCGCTGCGGTCGCCGTGCAGGCTGCCCGACAGCGAGATCGCGGCCAACGCGGCGCCGCGGCCGCGGATCGGCACCGCCACGCAGCCGACTCCGGGGAGCGACTCCTCGGTGTCGACGGCCACGCCCTGCCGATTGCGGATGCGGGCCAGTTCGCGGTGCAGTTCGGCCCGGTCGACGATCGTGCGCGCCGTGCGCGGGGCGGTGTTGCCGCGCAGGGAGGCGTCGGCGATCCCCGGCTCCAGGGTGGCCAGCAGAGCCTTGCCGACGGCGGTGCAGTGAGCGGGAAGCCTGCCGCCGACCCGGGTGGGCACGGCGGCGTGGCCGCGGCTGCCCGCGCGATCCAGGATCAGCACCTCGCGGCCGTCGAGCACGGCGAGGTGCCCGATCAGGCCGGTGCGCTGGCTGAGGTCGTGCAGCAGCGGACCGACCACCTCCCGTAGTTCGTTGTGTTCGGCGGCGAGCCCGCCCAGTTCGAGCACGCGCAGGCCGAGCCGGTAGCCGCCGGGGGTGTGGGCGAGCCAGCGCAGCCGGATCATCTGGTCGAGAATGCGGTGCACCGTGGAGCGCGGCAGGCCGGTGCGTTCGGCGAGGCCGAGCAGGGTGAGGGTGGGGGTGGTCGCGTCGAAGGCGTCCAGGATCAGCGTCATCCGCTCGATCATCGACGTCGGCGGCGCCCCGGTCGCGCGGCCCGATCCGGTCCACAGATCCTCCGGCGCCGGCTCGGTCACGATCTCGACCGTCATGTGATCCAACCTCCACAGTGTGTAGCGGATACAGACTAGAGCCGTTCACCCCGCCGACGCACCATTTCGCCGGACCGCCCGGTTCCCCGGCGGGGACGGGCCTGCCCGAACCGCGCGCCGCCGCGCGCTATCGGGGCGATTCCCCGCCCGGCGCGGCGTCTTTCGCCGCGGCGGGTCCGGCCGCCGCCGAGCGGGCGATCTCGAGGCGGGCCGCACGGTCGACGAGGAGTTCGGCGGCGCCCGACGGCGGCGTGGCGCGGCGCCAGATGGCGCGGAACTTGCGGGTCAGACGGTCGGCGTCGGCCGTGCGCACGGCGACGAGGGCGCCGGTGGCGAGGTCGGGCGCGGCGATGAGCCCGCTCAGGACCGCGGGCGCCATGCCGGTGCGCGCCGCGGCGACGATCGCCGCGGCCGAGCCGAGTTCGGCGGCGGGGCCCGCCGGGGTCGCCGCCGTACTGAGCAGATCCCACACGGTCTCGCGGGTACCCGAACCCGGTTCCCGCCACAGCAGGGCGGTGCCGGCGAGTTCGGCCAGGGTGACCGGTGTGGTCCGGCGGGTCCACGGGTGGCCGGGCGCCACGACGACCACCAGGTCGTCGGTGCCGAGTACCCGGCTGCCGAGCGCCGCGGGCGGATGCGGGCCTTCGACGAAGCCGAGATCGGCGACGCCGTCGCGCACCAGGGCGGCCACCTGGGTCGAGTTCTCCACCTCGAGCGAGACGAGCACCTCGGGGTGGTCGGTGCGCAGCGCCGCGAGCCAGTGCGGGATCCGGTGGTCGGCAATGGTTTTCGAGGCCGCGATGCGCAGGCGCGGGGCCTGCGCGGCACGCAGGTGGTCGACCTCGTCGACGAGATCCCGCACGGCCGCCAGCACCGTCCGCGCGTGCTCGACCACCGCCCGCCCGGCATCGGTGAGCGCGGACCCGGTCGGTCCCCGGTCGAGCAGCTTGACCCGAGTCCGGCGTTCGAGCGCGCTGATCCGCATGCTCGCCGCGGGCTGGCTGATGCCGTGGCGGCGGGCCGCGGCGCCGAGACTGCCCAGCTCGGCCACCGACACCAGCAGGTCGAGGACCTCGAGGTCGGGGGCACCGGGCGGCAGCGTCATGGGCCGATTATCGGCGACCGGGGAACGGACCCGCCGTCAGGCACCCTCGGCGCCGCGATCCCGCACCCGCCCCCGCAGGGCCTTGGCCACGCCGTAGAGCGCGATGACCGGTTTCAGCGGCAGCCACTCCCCGAAGCGGTACTCGCGTCCCGGCACGAGCCGCGCGGCGAGTTCCGGGGCCTGTTCGGCGAGGTAGGCGCGGGCGGTGGCGGCGTGGGTGGGCAGCGAGACGATCTTGATCCGGTCCACGTCCTTCAGGAACGGGATCGCGAAAGCGATGTTCTCCCAGGTGGATCGGCTGGCGTCCTCACGGACGAGTTCGCCGCGATACCCGCGCTCGCGCGTCGCGTAGTCGGCCATGAGCGTGGCTTCGGGGATCGGTCCGGCGACGGCTCCGCCGCTCAGGACGAGGCGGGTCCGCGGCGCGGCGGGGTCGATGGAGCGCAGTCCGGCCCGCACCCGCCAGCGGTTCATCGCATTGGCCGTCGGGCCGGGATTCCGGTAGCCGAGGACGACGACGGCCTCGGACCCGCCTGCCTCCGGCCCCACGCCCCGGCGCGAGGCCCGCCAGTTCGCCCACTCACCCCACAGCATCGAACCGATACCGGCGGCGATGGTCAGCCGGGTTCGTTTCCGCACATCTCCAGCAAACCACAGCTCCATCGATGCGGCAGTGGACGTGGCTGCTCCCGGGGATCCAGCGACACCCATAAGCCTCATTTATGGGAACCTCGGAAAACGGCGCCTACCTCGGCATCCTCGATCCCGCGAGGGTGGAGTGGTGCATCGCGTACAGACCCTCGCCCCCGGATTGACCCTCGCCGCCCTCGTCGCCACCGTCGCCACGCCGCTCGGCACGGCCCTGCCGATGGTCGGCACGCCGGTGCTGGCGCTGGGCCTCGGGGCCGTGGCGGGCGCGGTGCTGCGCCGCGACCGGGCCGTGGAGGAGCGTTTCGCCCCAGGTCTGGATGTGGCCCGGCAGCGACTGCTCGGGCTGGCGATCGTGCTGCTCGGCCTCGGTCTGCCGCTGGGCTCGGTCCTGGGCGTGGGCCGCGAGACCGGGGTGGTGCTGGTCGGGACGCTGATCGTCGGCGCGGTGGCGGCCTTCGTCGTCGGCCGGATGCTGGCGGTCGACCGGGAGTCGGCGACGCTGGTGGCCGTCGGGACGACGATCTGTGGCGCGTCGGCGATCGCGGCGGCCACCGCGGTGCTGCGGCCGGACAAGCAGCGGGTGGCCTACGCGCTGGGCACCATCTTCGTCTTCAATGTGGCGGCGGTCCTGGTGTATCCGCCGCTCGGGCGGGCACTGGGCATGTCGCAGGAGGCGTTCGGGCTGTGGGCGGGGACCGCGATCAACGACACCTCCTCGGTGCTGGCGGCGGGCGTCGTCTACGGCGCGGGCGCGGCGCAGTTCGCGGTGATCGTGAAGATGGTCCGCAGCCTGGCGATCATCCCGCTGTGCCTTGGACTGCACGTGGGGCGACGCCGACTCACAGAGCCAGGCGACCCGACCGGTTCACTGTGGCAAGCCTTTCCGCTGTTCGTCGTGCTGTTCGTGGCGGCATCGATCGTCGCCGGGCTCGGCCTGGTGCCGAGCGCGCTCACCACACCGCTCGCCACGCTCAGCGGCTGGCTCATCGCCACCGTGCTCGCCGCGATCGGCATGTCGCTGAGCGTCGAACGGCTCCGCACCGCGGGCCCGCGCCCACTGCTCCTCGGTGGCGCGCTCGGGCTGATCCTCGGCGCCACGAGCCTGGGCCTGATGGTCCTCACCGGCTGGTGCTGACGCGGTGGGGGCGATGCCGTGGCACCGCCCCCACCGCGGGCCGCTACTCGACGGCGTTCACCGCGTTCATGACCGCGTCGAGCGAGGCCGCCAGGATCGAGCCGCTACGGCCGAACGCCCAGCCCGTGCGGCCGCCCACCCGGTATTCCAGATAGCTCACCGCCGCGCTGCCCGATCCCTGCTCGACCGAATGCTGGGTCAGACCCAGGACATCGACCGGATGACCGGCCTCGGCCAGCGCGGTGACCAGCGCGTCGACCGGACCGACGGCGTGATGCGCGGACCACAGGGCGCGCCCGTCGATCGTGAGCACGATCTCGGTGACCTCCTCACCGATCTGCCACCGCGTCAACAGGATCCGCGGTTCCGCGACGGTGTAGGCCTGCTCGAACAGCGTGAACAGTTCCTTCGCGGTGATCTCGGCGCCGGTGTCGTCGGTGTGCCGCTGCACACGGCGCGCCAGGTCGATCTGCAGACGGCGCGGCAGATCCAGCCCGTATTCCGTCTGCAGCAGATACGCGATCCCGCCCTTGCCCGACTGCGAGTTCACCCGGATCACGGCATCGTAGGAGCGTCCGAGATCGGCCGGATCGATCGGCAGATACGGCACCTGCCACTCCAGTTCGCGCTCGGACCGCCCGGTCTCGGCGGCCAGGGCGCGATGGCGTGCCATGCCTTTGCGGATCGCATCCTGATGGGTGCCCGAGAAGGCGGTGTGCACGAGATCGCCCACGTAGGGGTGCCTTTCGTGCACGGGGAGCCGGGTGCAGTGTTCGACCGTGCGGCGGATCTCGTCGATGTCGGAGAAGTCGATCATCGGGTCGACGCCCTGCGCGTGCAGATTCAGGGCCAGCGTGGCGATGTCGACATTGCCCGTGCGTTCGCCGTTGCCGAACACACAGCCCTCCACCCGCTGCGCACCGGCCAGCACCGCCAGTTCGGCGCAGGCGATGCCGGTCCCCCGGTCGTTGTGCGGGTGCACCGACAGGATCACCCCGTCGCGGCGGGCCAGGTTGCGGTGCATGTACTCGATCTGGTCGGCGTAGACGTTCGGCGTCGCGACCTCCACCGTCGCGGGCAGATTCAGCGTCACGGGACGTTGTAGGCAGGCCTGCCACACCGTCGTGACAGCGTCACAGATCTCGAGCGCGAAGTCGGGTTCGGTGAGGTTGAAGACCTCCGGCGAGAACTGGAAGCGCACATTCGGCAGGTCCGCGGCCGCGGCGAGGACATCGCGCGCGCTGTCGACGATCAGGGCCCGCAGCCGCGCGCGGTCCTTGCCGAGGACCACCTCGCGCCAGACCGGCGCCGTCGCGGTGTAGAGGTGGATCACGACCTCGTTCGCGATGCCGCGCACCGATTCCACGGTCCGCTCGATGAGGTCGCGGCGGGCGGGGGTGAACACGACGACGGTGACGTCCGGCGGCGCGATGGGCTCGCGCGCCAGCAGCCGGACGAAGTCGAAATCGGTCTGCGAGGCGGACGGATAGCCCACCTCGATCTCCTTGTAGCCCATGGCGACCAGCAGTTCGAAGAACCGCCGTTTGCGCGCGGGGTCCATCGGTTCGGCCAGTGCCTGGTTGCCGTCGCGCAGGTCGACGGGCACCCACAGCGGGGCGGCGGTGATCCGCGCGTTCGGCCACTCACGCTCTCCGGCGGGCACCGCCACGCGTCGGTGGATGTCGCGGTAACGGTGCGACGGCATCGCCGAGTGGCGCTGCCGGTTCCAGGCGGGCGCGGCGGCGGGAACGGCGCCCGCGGGGGTGCTGAGGGTGGGGAAGGTGTTCATGACGGTCTCTGCTTCCTGGCCACGGTCGGCCACACGGCAACGGCGACCGGCCACGACAGAGCCCCACGGCGGGGCGGCCGGTCGGTCAGGCCCCGCCGTGGCGGCCGAGGAGCAGCGCGGTGTGCGTCATGATGGGTACACTTCTACCACAACTCCTCAGACAAGTAGAGAGGTGACCCGGTGGTCGCGCAGGTACGCCGTCAACCCTTGGCCGCCCAGGCGGCCGAGCTCCTGCTCACCCGGATCCGCGCCGGTGAGTGGCCGCTGGGCCATCGGCTGCCGGGCGAGACGCTGCTCGCCGCGCAGCTGGGCGTCGGCCGGTCGACGCTGCGCGAGGCGATCCGCGAACTGGCGGGCAAGGGTGTGCTCGACAGCAGACAGGGCGCGGGGGTGTTCGTGACCGCGCTCGATGTCACCGACGACTGGGACGTGGTGCTGCGCGGGGCGACCGTCGTCGCGGTGATCGAGGCGCGCATCGCGATCGAGGCCGAGGCCGCGGCCCTGGCGGCCCAGCGCCGCACCCCCGCCGACCTGCGCGCGATCCGGCGCACCCTCGCCGGCCGTCTCACCGAGGGCCAGACCGTGGCCGAGCATGTCGATGCCGACATGGCCTTCCACCGCGCGGTCGTCCTCGCCGCGCACAACGCGGTGCTGACCCAGCTCTTCGACAGCTTCCTGCCGCGGCTGCGGCTGGCCATGATCGACATGCTCGCCCTGCGCCCGGTCCCCTCCGAGGCCGCCGACCACGCCGCGCACGAACACCTGGCCCAGGCCATCGCCGACCGGAACCCCACGGCGGCAGCGGATTTCAGCCGCACCCACCTGTCCACCCTGAAGGAGGCCTTCGCATGAGCGGCGACCCGGTGATCGAACTCGGCGAGGTGAGCTTCCGGCGCGAGGGCAAGAAGATCATCGACGGCATCTCACTGACCGTCCGGGCCGGTGAGCACTGGGCGCTGCTCGGCCCCAACGGCGCGGGCAAGAGCACGCTGCTCGGTTTCTGTGGCGCGGTCACCTTCCCGACCACGGGCACGGTGCGGGTGCTCGGCGAACAGTTCGGGCGGGTGGAGCTGGCGCGGCTGCGCCGCTCGATCGGCCACGTGAATCCCCGCCACCCGCTGCGCTCGCCGCTCACCGTGCGCGAGGTCGTCCTCACCGGGATCACCGGCACCATCGACACCCCGCTGCGCTGGTCCCCCACCGCCGACGACCTCGCCCGCGCCGAGGCCACCATCGACACCCTCGGCCTCGGCGGCAAGGCCGGCGAGATCTGGCCGACCCTGTCCCAGGGCGAGCGGGGCCGGGCGCTCATCGCCCGCGCGCTGGTGAGCGATCCGCGGGTGCTCCTGCTGGACGAGCCGGCCACCGGGCTCGACCTGGCCGCCCGCGAGCAACTGCTCACCACGATCGACACCCTCGACCGCACCCACCCCGACGTCGCGTCGGTCCTGGTCACCCACCATCTCGAGGAGCTGCCTAGCAGCACCACCCACGCCCTGCTGATCGCCGGTGGCCGCACCGTCGCCGCTGGTCCGGCGGCCGAGGTGATCACCACAGGCCACATCTCCGTCGCCTTCGACCACCCGATCGATGTGCGCTACGACGGCCGCTGGAGCGCCAGGGCCCGTTGACGCCCGGCGTAGGATCGCGGGCACATCGCATGTCGGCGCGGACAGGAGGATGTCATGAGGATCGTTCACCGGATCGTCGCCACCGCGGGTGCCGCCGCGGCCCTCGCGCTCACGGGGACGGGTGTCGCGGCAGCCCAGGACCCCGAGCCGGAGCCGCCCAAGTCTCCGCTGGTCCGCTACATCGAGTCGTGGCCGCCCGCCCCGTCCTGGTGCAACGCCACCTGGGACCCCGTCGAGGACGCCATCGAGGATTCCGTCCCGCCCGCGTGGGAACCGGAATTCGACGCCTTCGACGACTGGTGCGAGGGCCCGAGCGACTAGGGCACCGCCGAGCGGTCAGCCCAGGTCGTCGCCGAGGTCGAGGTCGGCACCGAGGAGTTCGTCGGCGCGGGCCAGCGCGCGGTCGAGTTCGTCGGTGACGGAGTCCATGACCGACATGCCGTCGAGCATGTCGGACAGTTCGGCGCGCAGGGCGTCGAGTTCGGCGATCGCGGGGTCGACCGTGGTCCAGGCGACGGTGTCGCACCACCAGTCGTCACGCTGGATCCAGGACCAGACGATGTCGCGGACCAGCAGCGCGTCGTCGGTGAACAGCCGGCGGTGCTCGGCGGCACCGGTGTGCTCGAGCTCGTAAATGCCGTCGTCGAGATAGCGGGCCTGGATGCGCTCGGTGTCGGCGCGGGTCAACAGCAGAAACGGGTGCTCGGGCGCCGGATCGGTCGCGGCGATCCCCGGGTCGGCCGGATCCACGGCCCGTGGCGCGCCGGAACCGTCACCGAGGTGGACCACGACCTCCGGCGCTTCGTCACGTCGATCACCCATCGGGCCAGTGTGCCGGATCCGGACCGGCCCCACCAACGACAACGCGGAATCGCCGCGGTCGCACGCTGTCCCGCCGCTCGGCGCCGAGCGGTTCACCGGCGGCTGAGGGCCGTGCACTGGGACACCCGGCGCGAACATCCAGCTCGGCAGCGATAACGTGTTGCATATGGACGATACACACCTCGGCGCGTCGCTGCCGGACGCAGAACACCACGAAGGCGGATTCCGGCCGGTCACCGAGTTGATCCAGCAGCGCAGGGCCGCGATGCAGGACAAGACGATCGGTGGCCCGCACTACGGGGAGCTGATCGAGCAGGTGCGAACCCTGATGGACAAGGCCCGCCTGATCAACCCGTCCGACGAACTGGCCAAGGACGTGATCGCCACCCTCGAGCAGCTCAACGCGCGCCTGGACGAGGCGGTCGTGGACGAGTGGTCGGCCCCCAGCTGGACGCGCACCGACCTGCCCTCGCGCGGCAACATCACGCTGCCGCCGTACACCGTCGACAGCGCCGACATCGACGGTGTGACCGCCAAGCTGACGTTCCGCACCTTCCACCTGGGCGGCAACAGTGCCGCGCACGGTGGCCAGATCGGGCTCGCCTTCGACGACATCCTCGGCATGACCGCCGCGGTGCACACCAAGGCCGTCACCCGGACCGCCTCGCTCACCGTCGACTACCGCTCGATCACTCCGCTCAACCGCGAGCTGACCGTCCGGGCCTGGGTCGAGCGCGTCGACGGCCGCAAGGTGTATCTGCGCGCCACGATGCACGACGGCGAGCGGCTCTGCGCCGAGGCCAACGGCCTGTTCATCCTCCTCAAGCCCGGCCAGCCCTGAGCCCCGGCGACATTGCGATCGGCGTGATCGCAATGTCGCCCGGCCACGCCGGGGTGGCGCAATAGCGGCTCGGCGCGCGATCACCGCAGGTCCCGGCCACCCCCCACCCGGCGCAGAAACATCCCCTGAATTCCGGGGTGTTCGCGGCCGGAATCCGGCCACCGAAACGGCCGCTATCGTCGCTGTTCATGCAGGTCAGCGAGACAACCGCCACCGCGGAACCCACCCAGCTCCGTGGCCACCGCGCCGATCGGGCGCGCCGGGTGGCCGACATCCTGCGCCACCAGATCCTGGCGGGCGCCGTCCAGGGCACGTTGCCCGGCGAGCAGGAACTGGCCGCCGAACACGACACCTCACGCAACACCGTGCGCGAAGCGCTGGCCCTGCTGCGCGACGAGGGGCTCATCGACCGCGCGCCCAAGGTCGGCACCCGCGTCGCCGCCCGCAAGTTCGACCACGGTCTGGACACGCTGCGCGGCCTGCAGGAGACGCTCACCGAGCACGGCACCGTCCGCAACGAGGTCCGCGCCGCCACCCACATCACCGCTCCCCCCGCGGTGGCGCGCAGGCTCGGTCTGGCGCCCGGGGAACGGGTCGTCTACATCGAGCGGCTGCGGTTCCTCGCCGAGCTGCCGCTGAGCCTGGATCTCACCTATCTGGCCCCCGACGTCGGCGCCGCGGTGCTGGCGCACGATCTCGCGACGACCGACGTGTTCGTCCTGCTCGAGCAGGTCACCGGGCAGTCGCTCGGCGCGGCCGACCTCGCCCTGGAGGCGGTCGCGGCCGACCCGCACACCGCCACCACCCTCGACACCCCGCCCGGCGCTCCCCTGCTGATGCTCGAGCGCCTGACCCACCTCGACGACGGCAGGCCCGTCGACCTCGAGTACATCCGCATGCGCGGTGACCGCATCACGATGCGCGGCAGCCTCACCCGCGGCGCCCCCGAATGGAAGGTCCTCTAGATGGCTCTGGTCCCCCAGCGCGCCGACGTCCCGGTGACGATCGACGAATCGCTGTGCATCACCGGCTGCACCCTGTGCGTCGACATGTGTCCCCTCGATTCCCTTGCCATCCATGAGGATTCGGGCAAGGCCTACATGCACGTCGACGAGTGCTGGTACTGCGGGCCCTGCGCGGCCCGCTGTCCTACCGGCGCCGTCACCGTCAACATGCCCTATCTGCTCCGTTGATCCCGGGAATCCACGCATGAAGTTCACCCGTCTCGCCCCCGTCCTGCTCGCCGTCGCGCTCGCCGCGGCGGGCTGCTCGCTCGACACCACCGATGCCGCGCCCGCGGGCACCGTCAAGGTCGTCATCGGCTACCAGTCCAAGACCATCAACACCGTCACCGCGGGCACACTGCTGCGCGCGCAGGGATATCTGGAGCAGCGGCTCCAGCGCATCACCGACGCCGGCGGCGCGAAGTACCAGGTGGAGTGGCAGGACTACGACACCGGCGCCCCCATCACCGCCCAGATGGTGGCCGAGAAGATCGATATCGGCTCGATGGGCGACTACCCGTTGCTCATCAACGGCTCCCGCACCCAGGCCAACGACCGCGCGCGCACCGAGCTGGTGTCGATCACCGGCTACAACCCCAAGGGCGCGCTGAACATGGTGGTGGTGCCGAAGGATTCGCCCGCGCGCTCGCTCACCGAGCTGGCCGGGCAGAAGATCTCGGCGAGTGTCGGCTCGGCGGGCCACGGCACCCTCGTGCAGGCGCTGACCCGCGCCGGGATCGATCCGGCCAAGGGCGTGGAGGTGCTCAACCAGCAGCCGCAGGTGGGCGCCACCGCCCTGGAATCGCATCAGGTGAGCGCGCTGTCGCAGTTCGTGGCGTGGCCGGGCCTGCTGGTGCAGCAGGACAAGGCCAAGCTCCTCTACGACGGCGCCGAGCTGAACGTGCCGACCTTCCACGGTGTCGTCGCGCGCCGCGCCTACGCGGCCGAACATCCCGAGGTGCTGCAGGCGTTTCTGGCGGCCCAGCTGGACGCGACCGCCTTCCTCAACGAGAAGCCGTTCGAGGCGGCCGATCTCGTCGCGAAGGGCTCGGGGCTGCCCGCCGAGGTCGTCTACCTCTACAACGGGCCTGGCGGCACCAGTTTCGACACCACGCTCAAGCCGGAACTGATCGCGGCGTTCAAAGACGATGTCACGTATCTGAAGTCGATCGGCGACTTCGCCGACCTCGACATCGACGCGTTCGTCCAGGACGGTCCGCTGCGGCAGGCCTTCACCGAGACGGGCCGCGGCGGGTACGACACCGAGCTCGCCTCGCTGGTCAACCCGAGCAAGGTGACCGGCACCGACCCGATCTGCGCTGTGCCGGTTCAGGATCCGGCTCTGGCGGGCGAGATCTGGATCGAGGGCGCCGACCGGCCACAGCCCGCCGCGAATCCCGCCTGCCTGCTGCGCGGCGTGCAGGCCGCGCAGGCGCAGGGCAAGAAGATCAGGGCCGTCTATCTGCCCGACGCCGAGCTGGGCACCCGCTGGTTCGCCGACAAGGCGATCTGGCTGCGCGAGGACGCCCGGTACCTGCCGTTCACCACGCAGGCCGCCGCCGACCGCTACCGGGCCGCCCATCCCGCCGCAGCGCCGGTCACCTACGCGCAGGCCGTCGCGGAAGTCCGCGGATGAGCGGGCTCTCCGAGGCGCCCGCGCCGGTCCGCGCCGACGGTCCGGTCGACCGGACCGGACCGTCGTCCACCGACACCGGTTCCGGCGCCGGCGCCGCCGCGACAACGCCACCCGCCGAGGTCGTCGCGAAGGCCGACCGTGCTCCCTGGCGGTCCAGGATCCTCCGCGTCACGTCGGTGGCGCTGGCCATCGCCCTGTGGCAACTGCTCACTGCCAACGACGTGCGGGCGGTGCTGCGCTTCGACACGCTGCCGACGGTCACCGAGATCATCGCCGAGTTCGGCGAGCACCTCGGCACCGGTCAGTACTACGTCGACGTGGCGCAATCGCTGATCCGCATCGTCACCGGCTTCGGGCTGGCCGCCGCGGTGGGCGTGCTGGCCGGCATCGGGCTGGGCCGCTCGCGCGTGCTGGCCGACGTGTTCGGCCCGCTGGCCGAGCTGGTCCGCCCGATCCCGGCGATCGCGCTGGTGCCCGTGGCGATCCTGCTCTTCCCCAGCGACGAATCCGGCATCGTGTTCATCACGTTCACCGCCTCGCTGTTCCCCGTGCTGGTGAGCACCCGGCACGCCACCAGGGCGCTGCCGACCATCTGGGAGGACGCCATCCGCACCCTGGGCGCCTCGCGCCGGGAGGTCCTGACCAGGGTGGTGCTGCCCGGCATCCTGCCCGGTGTGTTCAGCGGTCTGTCGGTGGGCATGGGCGTGGCCTGGATCTGCCTGATCTCGGCGGAGATGATCTCCGGCAGGCTCGGCATCGGCTACCGCACCTGGCAGTCCTACACCATCGTCGACTATCCGGCCGTGTTCGTCGGGATGATCACCATCGGCGTGCTCGGCTTCCTCACCTCCGGCATCGTCGAACTGGCAGGCCGCCGGGTGACCCGCTGGCTGCCGAGAGAGGTCGCGTCATGACCACCACCACCACGTCCGCCGTCTCGGTGGGCATGCGGCTCAGCCTGGACTCCGTCCGCGTCGGCTACGGCGCCAAGACCGTCGTGCGTGACCTCGACCTCGAGATCGCGCCGGGCGAGATCCTGGTCCTGGTCGGCAAGTCCGGCTGCGGCAAGTCGACCCTGCTGCGCGCCATCGCCGGTCTGCGCCTGCCCAGCGGCGGCGTGATCCGCGCCGACGGCGACCCGGTCACCGCGCCGTCCGCGGATCGGGCGCTGGTCTTCCAGGACGACGCGCTGCTGCCGTGGCGGACCGCGCGCGCCAATGTCGAACTGGCCCTGCGCCTTCGCGGTGTCGCCCGCGCCGACCGCGCGGAGCGGGCCCGGCGCTGGCTCGACGAGGTCGGGCTCACCGGCTACGCCGACTATCTGCCGCGCGATCTCTCCGGCGGCATGCGGCAACGCGTGCAGCTGGCCCGCAGCCTGGCCGGGTCGCCCCGCGCGGTGCTCATGGACGAACCGTTCGGGGCGCTCGACAGCCAGACCCGCGCGGAGATGCAGCGCCTGCTCGTCGACACCTGGCGCGCGCATCCCACCACGATCGTTTTCGTCACCCACGACCTCGACGAGGCGCTGCTGCTCGGCGACCGGATCGCCGTACTCGGCGACGGCACGCTGCGCACCCTCGTCGAGGTGCCCGAGCCGCGCGAACCGGTCGACCGGAGCGCCACCCGGGCCCGAATCCTGGAGGCACTGTGAACATCCCCGACCTGTCCGATCCGGTGCGCCTCGACTGCGACGTGCTGGTGATCGGCGGCGGCACCGCGGGCACCATGGCCGCGCTCACCGCCGCCGAGTCCGGCGCGAACGTGCTGCTGCTGGAGAAGGCGCACGTGCGCCACTCCGGCGCGCTCGCGATGGGGATGGACGGAGTCAACAACGCCGTCATCCCCGGCAAGGCCGAACCGGCCGACTACGTCGCCGAGATCACCCGCGCCAACGACGGCATCGTGGATCAGCGGACCGTGTACCAGACGGCGACACGGGGTTTCGCCATGGTGCAGCGGCTGGAGCGCTACGGCGTGAAATTCGAGAAGGACGAGTACGGCGAGTACGCGGTGCGCCGGGTCCACCGCTCCGGCTCGTACGTGCTGCCCATGCCCGAGGGCAAGGACGTCAAGAAGGCGCTGTATCGCGTGCTGCGACAGCGGAAGATGCGGGAGCGGATCCGCATCGAGAACCGGCTCATGCCGGTGCGGGTGCTCACCGAGGCCGGTCGCGCCGTCGGCGCCGCGGCGCTGAACACCCGCACGGGTGAGTTCGTGGCGGTGGGCGCGAAGGCGGTGATCCTGGCGACCGGGCCGTGTGGCCGCCTGGGTTTGCCCGCCTCGGGCTATCTGTACGGCACCTACGAGAACCCGACGAATGCGGGTGACGGGTACGCCATGGCCTACCACGCCGGCGCTGAGCTCTCCGGAATCGAGTGCTTCCAGATCAATCCGCTCATCAAGGACTACAACGGCCCCGCCTGCGCCTACGTCGCCAACCCGTTCGGCGGGTACCAGGTCAACGCCGAGGGCGAACGCTTCGTCGATTCCGACTACTGGTCGGGGCAGATGATGGCCGAGGTGAAGCAGGAGATCGAATCCGCCCGCGGCCCCATCTATCTCAAGGTCTCGCACCTGCCGGACGAGACGCTGTCGACCCTCGAATCGATCCTGCACACCACCGAGCGCCCGACCCGCGGCACCTTCCACGCCAACCGCGGCCACGACTACCGCACCCACGACATCGAGATGCACATCTCCGAGATCGGTTTGTGCGGTGGACATTCCGCGTCCGGAGTGTGGGTCGACGACAACGCGCGGACCACCGTCCCCGGCCTGTACGCCGCGGGCGACCTGGCGTGCGTGCCGCACAACTACATGATCGGCGCGTTCGTCTACGGCGACCTCGCCGGCGCGCACGCCGCGTCCACCCTGACCGAGGTCGAGGCACCCGAGGCGCTCCCCGCCGATCAGCTCGCCGAGGCGCACGAGCTGATCTACCGGCCGCTGCGTCAGCCGGAGGGTCCGCCGCAGCCCCAGGTGGAGTACAAGCTGCGCCGGTTCGTGAACGACTATGTGGCACCGCCCAAGACCGCCGCCAAGCTCTCGATCGCGGTCGAGACCTTCGAGCGGATGCGGGAGGAGGTCGCGGGGATCGGGGCGCACACGCCGCACGAGCTGATGCGGGCGGCGGAGGTGTCGTTCATCCGCGACTGCGCGGAGATGGCGGCGCGCAGTTCGCTGACGCGCACCGAATCCCGGTGGGGCCTCTACCACGATCGGGCCGACCTGCCCGACCGCGACGACGCCGCGTGGAACTTCCACCTCAACCTGCGCAAGACCGCGGACGGGTCGATGGAGTTCGTGAAGCGTTCGGTCGCACCGTATCTGGTGCCGGTGCCCGGCCTCGACGACGTCCCCTCGGCCGAGCCGATCGTCGAGGTGATCGCGCAGCCGGAACTCGTGGCCACCCGCGCGCCCCAGCGTGCGGCCACGGTGCGCGCCGAACCCGCGCCCGCCTCGCCGGGATCGCCGCGCGTGGTGACGCTGCTGTCGCTGGATTCGCCCACCGTCGAGGACCTGGCGAGCTATCTGCGCGATCCCGACCCCGTGGTGCGGGTGGCGGCGCTGTCGGTGCTCACCGAGAACACCCCCGACGGATTCGCCGACGAGCTGGTCCTGGCACTCGCCGACCAGGCGGCCTCGGTGCGCCGGGCCGCCGCCGAGAGTCTGCGCGAGCTGATCGAGGTGCTGCCCGGCGCGGGCGGGCTGGCCGGGGAGCTACGATCCCCCGATCCGCTGGTCCGGGCGACCGTGGTGGACCTGCTGCGGGCGCTGCGGGCCGGCACCGCGACGGAATATCGTGCGGCACTGGCCGATTCCGATCATCGGGTGCGGATCGAGGCGGTGCGGGCGCTGGTGTCGCTCGACGACGCCGCGGCCGTGGCCACGCTCGCGGGCGATGTCAATCGCGAGGTGCGCGTCGCCGTCGCGCACGGGCTGTCCGCGATCGGCGCAGGCGGCACCGAGGTCGTCCGTGTGCTCGCCACCGATCCCGATCCGCTGGTCCGGGCCGCCGCGGCCGCGGCCTACGCGACGCTCGGCGCGGCCGAGACCGACCTCCCGCTGCTGGTCGCGGCGCTGCGCGACCCGGCCTGGCAGGTCCGGGTCGGCGCGGCGCGCGGCCTGGCCGGGGCGGCGGCCGACGACGCGGTCACGCCGCTGACGGAGGCGCTGGCCGATCGCCACCTCGACGTGCGCAAGGCTGCGGTGCTGGCGCTGTCGACCTGGCCGGGCGATGCGGCCGCGGTCGACGCGCTCGCCTCGGCGGTCACCGATCCCGATGCCGACGTGCGGGCCTACGCCCGCCGTGGGGTGGCCGCCGCGGACCGCTCCCCCACCCTGGTCGAGGTCGACGGCTGACCGCGGGGCGCCGCCACGAAAATCCGGCGGACAGGGCGGCGCCCCACGGCTAGCCTCGATGCGAGGTGCACCACGACAGGACGGGGACTCTCGAGATGACCAGCAAGTTCACCGAGCTCGCGATCGACTGCGCCGACCCACGGGGCCTGGCCCGGTTCTGGTGCGCGGTCCTGGGTTACGAGGTGCAGGACGTCGACGGCGACGAGTACGTCTCCATCGGCTCACCGCTCGTCCCCGAGGGCAAGAAGCGACCCGGCCCGGTGCCGCCGACCCTGTCCTTCATCCGGGTGCCCGAAGGCAAGACCGTCAAGAACCGGCTCCACATCGACGTCAATCCCACCGACGTCGACCAGGACGCCGAGGTCGAGCGGCTGCTCGGGCTCGGCGCCCGCCGCGCCGACATCGGCCAGGGCGAACAGACGTGGGTCGTGCTCGCCGACCCCGAGGGCAACGAGTTCTGCGTCCTGCGTGGCCAGTTCCCCTGATCGGGACCCGAGAGGCCGCCCCCGGCCTCGGTAGGGTGGCTGGATGGGTGCTTCTCCTGGCAGGCTGGTCCCGGTGTCCGACGACCTCGACGCGGTGACGACCCGCGGCGAGGAGGACGACTCGTCCTCGCCCGCGGCCGAGGCGCTGTGGGCCTCGGTGCGGGACTGGTACACGATGGGAACCACCCCGGCGATCCAGGTGTGCCTGCGGCGCCACGGGAAGGTCGTGCTGAACCGGGCGATCGGGCACGGATGGGGCAACGCGCCGACCGACCCGGCCGACGCGGACAAGGTGCTCGTGACACCGCAGACCCCGTTCTGCGGGTTCTCCACCGCCAAGGGCGTCGCCGCCACGGTGATGACCATGCTCGCCGAACAGGGCGCCTTAGCCCTGGACGATCCTGTCTGCCGCTACATTCCGGAGTTCGCGGCACACGGCAAGGACCGGATCACCCTCGGTGACGTGCTGTCGCATTCGGCGGGCATCCCCTTCATCACCGCGCCGCACTCCGGCACGGCCGCGGTCATGGACGAGGAACTCGCCGTCACCGTGCTGGCCGAGCTGGTCCCGAGCTGGCCGCCGGGCCGCTTCCGCGTCTACCACGCCTTGACCAGCGGACTGATCCAGCGGCTGCTCGTCCAGCGGGCCACCGGCAAACGGATGCGCGAGCACGTGGCCGAACAGGTCCTCGAACCGCTCGGGTTCCGGTGGACGAACTTCGGCGTCGACCCCGCCGACGTCGACAAGGTGGTGCCCAGCGTCAAGACCGGCCCGCCGCCCTCCCGGCTGGCGGGCTTGCTGGCACGCAAGGCGCTGGGCGGCCGGATGGACAACGCGTCCAAGGCCGACAACGACGCCTTCCTCACCGCGGAACTGCCGTCCGGGAATCTCGTCACCACCGCGGCGGAGCTGTCCCGGTTCTACGAGATCCTCACGCGCGGTGGCGAACTCGACGGCGTGCGCATCCTGCGGCCGGACAGCCTGCGCGCGGCGATCCGCCCCGCCGATCGGATGCCGGGCGCGGCGGGGCGGGTGAGCCGGGCGGGATTCGAGCTCGGCGGCAGGCGCTCGAAGTTCGGGCGCCACACCGAGTTCCATTTCGGCCGCAGCGGATTGACCACCCAGTACGGCTGGGCCGATCCCGCGCGCGGCCTCTCGGGCGCCGTCCTCACCAGCGGCAAGGCCACCACGGACACCACACGTCCCACGCAGCTGGTGGCCCAGGCCTCGGCGCTGTTCCCCCGGCTCGATCCCGTGCCGGGCTGGCTGCTCAGTTAGCGCCGGTCGGCGCGCCGGCGACCCGGCGTTCGCCGCCGTTGCGTTCCCGCCAGAACCGGTATACCTCGACCGCGTCCGCGCGCGGTGCGTGCCGCATCGGCAGGCGGCGTTCCTCCCACGGCGTGGCGATCTCGTCGTAGAAGGTGTTGAGCTCGAAGTACTTCCGGTCGTCGACGTAGTGCGGTTCGTAGGCGTCCCTGGTGGTGAGGAACACGACCTCGTCGGGCGAACAGTAGTACAGCGCCCCCAGGCACATGGGGCACGGCAGCGCGAGGATGTAGATCGTGGCGCCGATCAGATGCTCGGTGCCCAGTGTTGTGCACGCCGCGCGGATGGCGAGGATCTCCGCGTGCGCGGTGGGATCGCTGGTCTGCGCGACCAGATTCGGGCTCTCGGCCAGGATCTCGCCGTCCTTGACGATGACGGTCGCGAACGGGCGACCGCCCTCGGCGACATTGCGGCGGGCGAGCTCGATGGTGTGCTGTGCGAAGTCCATGTCACTCCTCAGAACGGCTTGGTGGGCAGGTACTTTCCGTCGAGGGTGATCACGGCGCGTTCGCCGCCCTCGGGGTCGGCGACCTTGCGGACGTCGAGCCGGAAGTTGATGGCGCTGATGATGCCGTCGCCGAACTGCTCGTGGACCAGCGCCTTGAGCGTCGTGCCGTAGACCTGCAGCATCTCGTGGAAGCGGTAGATGGTCGGATCGGTCGGGACGCCACCGGGAATCGAGCCGCGGGTGGGAATCGTCTGCAGCAGAGCCGCGGCGTCGGCGTCGAGGCCGAGCAGGTCGGCGACGGCCACGGCGGACCGCTCGGGCAGCGCGTGCTGGCCGAGGACCGCGGCGGTGACGAAGGCGACCGAGAGGCCGGCCGCGTCGGCGATCTCCTGCCAGGTCAGGTCCTTGGCGGTCTTCGCCGCCACGGCGGCGACCGCCAGGGCCTGACGGGCGGAGGGATCGAACTGTGCGTGCACCATGTGCGTTTCCTTTCTTCGGAGTGGATCAGGCCGCGGTCTCGGAACCGCTGTGCCCGACGAGGTCGACCTCGCCCGAGGCGATGTCGAACACCCAGCCCTCGGCGTGCAGGGTCCCGGCGGCGAGGCCGCGGGCCACGGCGGGATGGGTGGCCAGATTCGACAGCTGCGCGGCGACATTGGCGCGGACCAGCCGTGGCACCCGGTCGGTCGCGGCGCCGACCAGCGCGGCGGCGGCATCGGTGTGCCGCAGCCACTGCGCGATCGTGGGCATCGCGGTGAGGTCGTGGTGTTCGGCCACCGCGGTCATCGCGCCGCAGCCGGAGTGACCACAGACCACGATCCGGGTGACGCCGAGCACCGCGACCGCGTATTCGATGCTGGCCGCGACGCCGTCACCGCCGGGGCTGTAGGCGGGCACGAGATTGCCCGCGGTACGGATCACGAACAATTCCCCCGGCTCGCTGCTCGTGATCAGCTCCGGGACGACCCTGGCGTCGGAGCAGCCGATGAACAGGGTGTGGGGCGAGTGGGTGGTCGCCAGATCGGCGAACAACGCCGCCTTGCCGGGAAACACGTCGTGCTGGAACCGCGTGACGCCCTGGGCCAGATCGGACATGGAACGCTCCCCTCGGTGGTGGTCGGACTCGGTGTGTGTGCCCGATTTCCACCCTGCCCGCCAGGAGTTATAGCGTCAAATATCCAGTTTCAACCATTTTCATTGCTGGTGTCTATAGCTGGAAATGCCCCGCTTCGCGCCGGACGATCGCGGTGAAGGCCCGGGCCGCCGCGGAGTGGTAGGCCGTGTCGCGCCGCAGCAGCTCCACGGTCCGGCTCGGCAACCCCGGATCGAGGGCGACCGGCCGCAGGTCGGGGTGCGCGTGGGCGATCGCGTCGGGCAGGACGGTGGCGAGTGTGCCGCGACGGGTGAACGCGACGAGCGCGGTGATCGTGTTCGCCTCGATCGCCGTCCGCGGCGCGACGCCGGACGCGACGAGATGGTCGTCGATGTGGTTGCGGGTGGCGAAGTCCCGGCTCAGCAGCGCCAGCGGCTGGACGGCCAGCTCCTGGATCGGAACCGGGCCCGGCCGGCTCGCCAGCGGGTGCGCCGACCCCACCACCAGGCTCAGGTTCTCGGTGAACAGCGCGTCGGCGCCGATCCCGGCCGCGTGGCCGCCACTGAACGCGATGCCGAGGTCGAGCGCGTCGGCCAGCAGGTCCTCCTCGATCCGATCCTGGGTGGCCTCGGTGACCGCGACCGTGACCTCCGGAAACGCGCGATGGAACTCGTGCATCAACGGACCGATGAGATAGGCGGTGATCGTCGGGGTGGTCGCCACCCGCAGATGTCCCCGGCTCAGGTCCTGGACGTCGTGTACGGCTCGCTCGCCCGCCTCGAGGTCGCGCAGCGCGTCGCGGGCGTGCCGCGCGTACGCCGCGCCGGCGTCGGTGAGCCGGACGGTGCGCCCCGACCGGTCGAGCAACTGGACCCCGAGCAGCCGTTCGAGCTGCTTGATCTGCTGCGACAGCGTCGGCTGCGAGATGTGCAGCGCCTCGGCCGCGCGCGTGAAATTGCCGTGGTCGGCGACGGCGAGCAGATACCGGACATGACGCAGCTCCATCCCGCCATGATAGGTGCCGACTATCGAATGGCGGCCTGCCCCGCGGTCTCGGCTATTCCACGGGTTCGACGACGACCACGGTCCCCGAGGGCGCCTCGAGCAGGTCCACCGTGCGCGCCGCGGCCGAATCGACATGGATGCGTGGATGTTCCGGCGGCGTGGTCTCGTAATAGGTGCCGGGACCGTAGAACTGGCCGTAGCGCAGCACCACGCCGCCCGCCTCGAGCACCGCGGACTCGTGTGCCGCGATCACGGCGCCGCGGCCCGCGGGCGGCTCCCACGCGATGCTCTGCGCGAGAAAGCGTGTCGCGCCCGCGGCCGCCGCGGCGGCGAGCAGATTCGCGGTGCCCTCGCTGCGGATGCGCGCGTTCGCCTCGGCGGAGGTGGCGAGCATGGCCACGTCGTCGGGCAGGTCGGTGAGCTGGTGCATCACCAGCTCCGGCGCGAAGTCGACGACCGCCGCGGTGAGCCCGGCCGTGTCGTAGACGTCGAGCACGACCGGTCGCACACCCGCGGCCCGCAGGGCGGCCGACTTGTTCGCGGAGCGGGTCAGGCCCGCCACCTCGTGCCCGGCCTCGACCAGCAAGGGCACCAACCGTGTTCCGATGACGCCCGTGGCGCCGGCGAGGAAGATACGCACACTTCGACCCTAGTCCGGGACGGGCGCCACGGGACCGCGGGTCAGGCCCCGATCACGGCGTTCATGATCGTGCCCGCACTGGTCGCCACGGCACCGCCCGCCATGGCGCTGGCGATCATCTTCGGCGACTGCAGTCCGCCGCCGCTCCACTTCTCCCAGGCGAAGCGGCCGCCGCCATAGGTGATGGCGGTGACGCCGGACAGCAGGATCATCCAGGTGAAGTACCGGCCCAACTGCAGGATCTTGTCCGCCATCGGCGGGGCCTCCGGCGTGGGGTTGCCGACCTGGGCGAGAACGGCACTGTCCAGCACAGCCAGGATCATGCTCACGATCGTTGCTCCTTCGTCGGATGTTCATCATGGTGAAGCCGATGTCGAGAACTCGTGACGCGGTAGAACCCCAGATCTATTGAACATTCAACCTCAGGCCGCTTCGATGACGCGGACGACACTCCGGCGAAACCATGACCGCCGTCACAGCCGTCGCGCCGTGCTCCCCTCGCGCCGTGGCCCTACCATCGATAGCGCGGGGCATGCCCACCAACGGCGCGACGAGGCGCTGACCACCACCTTCATCGCTCATCTACCGTACCGCGAGGAGGACAGCATGGCTTTGCTGATTCCGTTGATCGTCGCGATTCTGCTGGTGACCGCAGCCGTGGTCGTGGCGTCCTACGCCACCGTTTCCCTGACCTATTGGTTCGAGTCTCGCCGTATCAGTCCGGACCGAAACGACCCCCAACCCGCACGCTGATCCACCCCCGCAGCACGATGCCCCGGTACCGACGCGGTACCGGGGCATCGTCGCGTACGGCTCAGGCCGGGGTGCCCGCCGGTTCCGCGAGGAACTCGCCGATCCACGGCAGGACCGCCGAACGCACGTCGATCGCGCGGGGCAGCAGGCCGTTGGCGACCAGCAGGTCGGCGGCGCGCTGCTGCTCGTCGAGGAAGTCCGCGCTCACCGGGTGCACGCCGAACGGGCGTCCGCGCAGCGCGGCCTCCCAGGCGTCCAGGTCGGCGGGCACGCCGCGCGAGCGCGCGTCGTCGACGAAGTACTGCGCGGCGGAACGCGGATGCGCGGTGATCCAGGCATCCGACGCGCGCAGTGCCGTCAGCACCGCTTCGACGGCACCGCGATCGCTCTCGGCCAGGTCGCGGCGGGTGAACCACAGCGACGGATGGCTGAACACCGAGGCGGTGTCGACCAGGGTCGTGAGCGCGGTGGCGGCTTCCACCTCGCCCAGGCCGGGGTAGGTGCCGACCCAGGCGTCGAGCTCACCGGCCAGCAGGGCCGTCCCGCCGCCGCGCACGTCGACGTCGACCGGCTCGATGTCGGCCCAGGTCAGGCCGACCCGGTCGAGGGCGAACAGCAACAGCGTGGTCTGCCACGAGCCGTGCGCGATGCCGACCCGCTTGCCCTTCAGGTCCGCCGCGGAGGTGATGCCGCTGTTCGCGGTCGCGACGAGTCGCCCGTTCTCCACCCGCGGGCCCGAGATGCCGAGGTAGACGATGTCGCGCTGATTCGCCAGCGCGGTCAGCGGCGGGGTGAAGCCGGTGCCGATGACGTCGTAGCCGCCCTCGGTGAACAGCCAGTCCGAATGTTCGCCGGGCAGACCGCTTTTCGGATCCACGCGGGCGGCCTGCGGCAGCGCGCGCAGGTCCACCCATTCGACGTCGGGCAGCAGCTGTTCGAGCACGCCGCGGTGCCGCAGGACGAACAGCGAGTTGTTGTGGGGGAAGTAGCCGACCCGCAGGCTCATCGCGCGTCTCCGATCAGGCCGAGCCGGCGGGCCTCGTCGGCCAGACCGCTGCGGCTCCACTGCACCGCGAGGTTGGACGGATCGAATTCGACCGAGCCGCCCAGGCTTTCGGCGATGGCCTGGTACTGCGCGCCCTCCTCGAGCAGGACCACGAACTTCGCCAGTTCCAGCAGCCCCGCGCGCCCGATCACGTTGGCGCCGCCGTTGGCCTCGAAGATCGCGACCAGGTGCGGGTCGTGTTCGAGCCGGTCGAGAATGAACTCGCCCGCGCCGATCGTGCGGTCGATGTGCGGCGGGATCTCGCGGGACAGGGTGAGCCGCTGGGAGGCGGCGTAGCGGATCGGCAGGGTGCGGTGCGTCTGCGCCCAGCCACCCAGCCACGGGGTGTGGATGTGCACGACGGAGGTGATCTCCGGATGCGCGCGGAAGACCTTCGCGTAGCCGGTGACGAAACCGGCGGATCCGGTGCCGGACAGCACATCTCCGTCGAAGGTGGCGACGACGGGCGCGACGCGCTGGTCGGCGGCCCACGGCCCCGGCGCGTTGAGGGCCACGGCGATCTCCTCGCCCGGCACCCGCTCGACGAAGTTGACGGTGCCGTTGCCGGTGACGGTGCCGGTGTCACGGAAGACACGGAACGCGGTCTCGGCATCGCGGGTCACCGCGTCGACGAAGGCCGTGACGGCTTCCGGCACGCGGGTTTCGGTGGTGGTCATCGGTGGGTCTCCTGCGTTATCGGGCCGTCGCGAGGACGGTCTCGGTGGACGGGGTGGTGAGCCGGGAGCGGCCGAGCAGGGGCAGGACTTCCTCGCCGACGCGATACGCCTCCTCCAGGTGCGGATTGCCCGCGAGGATGAACGCGTCGACGCCCAGCTCGATCAGTTCGTCGAGCCGTTGGGCCACCTGCTCGTAGCTGCCGACGAGGCCGAAGGCGGGGCCGCCGCGGATGAGGCTGAAGCCGCACCAGACATTGGGCTGGACCTCGAGATCGCGGTAGCCGGTGATGGTTTCGGGTACCCAGCCCGCGATGCGCGCGGCACCGACGGAGTCGCCCTGCGCGGCGCGATCGGCCGCCGCGCGGTCGACGAAGGCCCAGCCCTTCTCGACCTCAGCCCAGGCCGCTTCCTCGGTGTGCCGGGCGACGATGTCGATGCGGACGGCGAACTTCGGTGTGCGCCCGAGCTTGTCGGCGTCGACGCGGACGCGGTCGAACTTGGCGCGCAGGTCGGCGAAGGGCTCGAGCCAGGACAGGTAGTAGTCGGCATGGCGGCCCGCGGCGGCCACGGCGGCGCCGGAGGACCCCGAGAAGTAGACCTCGGGGAACGGCTGACCGGCCAGGCCCGGCGGCAGCGCGGCGCCCTCGGTGTGGAAGAAGCGGCCGTCGTGGTCGAACGGCTCGCCGTCCCACACGCCGCGCAGCACGTCGAGGAATTCACTGGTGCGCGCGTAGCGATCGTCGTGGGAAACCTTGTCGCCCCACCACAACTGGGCGGGACCACCGCCGCCGCTGATGATGTTGTAGACGAGCCTGCCGCCGGTGGCCCGTTGCAGACCGGCCGACATCCTGGCCGCCTGCACCGGGTGCAGGAAGCCGGGCTGGAAGGCGACCATGAAGCGGTAGGTGGTGGTCTCGGCGGCCAGCGCGGCGGACACCGCCCACGGGTCGTCGGTCACCGGGAACGAGGGCAGCAGCCCACCGAGGAAGCCCGCCGATTCCGAGGCCTTGGCGACCGCGGCCATGTGGTCGAGGTAGCTGTATTCGTCCAGTTCCCCACCGCGAACGGCCGGGGCGATGTTGCCCGGCCCGTAACCGCCCGCATTGCCCCGGTTGTAGCGGCGCGGCGTGCGCAGGGAGGCGTGATCACCCTCCATGCCGATGCGCCAGTAGACATCGATGCTCATGCGGTGGCCTCCTGCGCGCGGGTGCGGCCCGCGGGGTCGACGCGGAACAGCAGATGCTCGCCCGCGCGGTGGATCTCCTCGATGTTCGGATGCCCGGCGAGCACGAAGGTCCGCACACCCGCGAGCTCGTAGACCGAGAGCTGCCGGGCGACCTGTTCGTAGCTGCCGACCAGGCCGATGGGCCGGTCGTAGCCGAGCGCGTCGAAGCCGGCCCAGCGCCCGTCACCGAGCGCGTGCTCGGCCGCCGAGCCGGGCCTGCCCGTCTCCGCCCACTGCCGGTGCACCCTGGCCCAGGCCTCGTCCTCGGTCTCCCTGGCGATGATCGGCAGTTCCAGCGCGACCCCCACCGTGCGGCCCGCGGCGGCGGCCCGCTCACCCAGTTCCGCGACGGCACCGGCGATTCCGTCGCGTTCTTCGCCGAACACGTGGACGTCGCCGTGTGCGGCCGACAGCGCGAGGGCCGCGGCCGAGGTGCCACTCAGCTGGACGGTCGGGAACGGCAGTCCGGACAGGATGCCGCGGAAACCGCCGTCGACGACGTCGTAGTACCGGCCCGTGTACTCGAACCCGGTGCCCGCGAAGCCTGCCGCGCCGACCTCGGTCTCGTTCCACACGCCCCGGGCGACGGTGAGGAATTCCGCGGCGCGCCGGTAGCGTTCGTCACCCTCGACCCGGTCGCCGCGGGCTCGGGCCTCCGCCGCCTCCGTCTCCACCGCGAGCTGCCACCGCAACCGTGCCCGCGAATGTCGTTGCAGGGTGGCCGACATCTTCGCCGCGTACACCGGAGTGCCGAAGGCGGGCTGGAATTCGACGGTGACGTGCGAATAGCGGGTGGCCCGCAGGGCGGCGCCCGCGACGATCCAGGATTCCTCGCCGAGGGGGTCGTAGGGGGCGAGGACGCCGTCGAAGCCGGTGAGTTCCGCGGCGTCGACGATCTGAGCCAGGTCGTCGAAGGGACCGAAGCGGCCGGGACGCACGTCGGTGGCCACCGTGTGCGGTGGCGGTGGACCGAAACCGCCGCGGCCGCGCAGCGCGGGCCGGGCGCGGCGACCGTCGCCGCGGCTCGGCAGTTTCCAGACGAACTCGCTCATGCGGGCACCCGCTCGGCGGCGACGAGTTCGCGCGCCCGCGCCAACGGCTCGGGGGCGACCCAGGATTCGAGGTCGAAGTCGGCGGCCAGGAAGCCGTGGGTGTAGAGGAACTGCTTCTGCACGCCGAGCAGTTCCACCCGGTCGTCGGCGAGCGAGGGGTGCAGGCCGCGGTGGAACTCGGTGCCGTAGGCCGCGGCGACCCCCTCGGGACCGGACAGCGTTTCACGCTGCAGGACCGCGCGGACCCCGTCGAGGTCGCCTGCCGCCCAGTCGGCGGCGCGCAGGCTCTGGGCGAGGAACCCGATCACGACCTCGGGCCGGGACTCGAGCAGGTCCGCGTGCACCGTGATCGGGCGCGGGGTGCCGTTGTTGACCCGCAGGCGCCGGGTCGCCGAGGCGTCCAGGTCGACCGCGACGCGCAGCCCGTTCGCTGTCGCCACCTCCGCCGCGCGGGCGCCCTTGACATAGACGGCGTCGACCTCGCCCGCGAGCAACTCCTCGACACCCCACGTGGTCGACCGGCGCGAGGACTGGATCTCGGTGCGCACCTGGGGATCCCGCTCGACATCGAGCTCGACGATCCGTACGTCGGCCAGCGTCAGCCCCGCCGGGCGCAAGGCGTTGGCGAAGCCGTGCAGGGCCATCGCCCGCGGAAAGCTGCGCGCCTGATCCTGGGCCCACCCCGGAACGCCCACCCGCAGCCCGGCCAGACCGGCGGCATCGGTGACGGGCGAGTCCGGGCCGACCAGGATGGCCTGTGCCTCGTCGATCCAGGTGAGACCGACCAGCCGGGTCGGCGAGCCCTGGGCCCGTGCGGCCAGCGCGGGCACATTGCCGCCCTCGCGGATCAGGCCGGGCAGGTCGTGCAGGAAGTGGTGGCCCGCCAGTTCGGGGCCCGCGTCCTGCAGGACGCCGAACTCCAGGCCCGCCTCCGCCGCGGTCGCGCCGAGCCAGCCGAGACTGTGCGCGAGGCCGCTCGCGGTCGGCACCGGGCAGCGGGTGTACCACAGGGTTTCGGTCATGACGTGCTCCTTGGTTCTGGTCCGACGCCGAGATGGGCGAGGAATCGCGTGCGGTAGCCGAGGGTTTCGGCCGCGGCGTGGTCGCGCGGGTGCGGCAGGTCGATCACGTCGTCGACGGCGAAGCGGCCGTGGTCGAGGATGATCACCCGATCGGCGAGCCGGATCGCCTCGTCGACGTCGTGGGTGACCATCAGCACCGCGGGCCGGTGCCGGGCGACGAGATCGCCCACCAGGTCCTGCATCCGCAGCCGCGTCAGCGCGTCCAGCGCGGCGAACGGCTCGTCGAGCAGCAGCAGCTCGGGTTCCCGCACCAGTGCCCTGGCCAGGGCGGCGCGCTGGGCCTCGCCGCCGGACAGGGTGGCGGGCCACTGCCCGGCCTTGCCGTCGAGGTGTACCTCGCGCAGGGCGCGCAGCCCGGCCTCGCGCTGAGTCCTGGTGCGGCGCAGTCCCACGAGCACATTGGCCAGCACCCGCTTGGACGGAATGAGCCGGGGCTCCTGATAGACGGTGGTGCGCCGGGGCGGCACCAGCACCTCACCGGCGTCGGGTGTCTCGAGGCCGGTGAGCAGTCGCAACAGGGTGGTCTTCCCGGTACCGCTCGGACCGAGCAGCACCACGAACTCACCGCGCCGGATGGTCAGGTCGACGCCGTCGAGGACGGTCTTGGTCCCGAAGGCCTTGCGCAGTCCCGTGATCGAGACCGCGACCGGCTCCCGGTGGCCGGCGGCCGGATCGATGGGGGCGGCTGTCGTCGTCGTCATCGGATCGCCACCTGTGCGCGCCAGGGCATCGCGTAGCGTTCCGCGAGCCGTACGAGTGCGTCGAACACCAGACCGAGCAGCGCGTAGAGCACCACGCACAGCACCATGTAGTCGGTGCGGTTGTATTCCTGGGCCAGCGTCACCAGATAGCCGACGCCCTGCTGGGTGCCCACCTGCTCGGCCGCGATGAGCCCGGTGATGCTGATCGAGAGGCACACGCGCAGCGCCATCAGGATGCCGGGCAGCGCGGCGGGCACGATCACCTCGACGACGAGCCGGGTGCCGGTGAGACCGAAACCGCGGGCGGCCTCGACCATCTTGCGGTCGACGTTGCGGACACCGAGGTAGGTGTAGGCGTACATGGGCGCGGTGGTCGCCACGGCGATCAGCAGCACCTTGTAGAGCTCGTCGATGCCGAACCAGGAGATGAACAGCGGCACCAGCGCGAGGAAGGGCACGGCCCGCACGATCTGCATCGTCGAGTCGACCAGTTCCTCGCCCAGGCTCGACAGGCCCGACAGCAGGCCGAACACCAGGCCGACGCCGACGCCGAGGGCGACGCCCGCCGCGGCCCGGCCGAACGAGGCCAGCGCGAAATCGAGCAGCTGACCGCTCTCGGCCAGTTCCAGCAGGGCCGACCACACCGCGGCGGGACCGGCGAGCACGCGCGGGGAGAGGGCGCCGGTCGCCGAGCCCACCCACCAGGCCAGCACGAGCGCAGCGGGCAGGGCGGCCCGCAGGCCGAGGGAGAGCCATCGCGGCCGTCGCCCCGGCACCCTGGCCCGCGGCGCCGCGAGTTCGAGCGTGGTCATGTCAGTTGTCCTTCAGCGCGGCCAGCTGCTCCGGGCTGAGCGCGGCGCGCAGGTCGTAGAAGATGTCGGCGGCGGTGATCCGGCGGCTGATGACGCCGTTGTCGGCGAAGGTGTTCACGACATCGGCCAGATCGGCGGCATCGGCGTCGACCGGCAGGCGCGGCACGGTCACCTCGGAGCCCACGCGCACCGCGTCGGCGAGCCGATCACCGGTGAGCGCGCGCGGGCCGGTCTTCTCGAAGACGTTCTCGAAGTCGGCGGGCGCGGCCTTCTGCCGCGCTGTCAGTCCCCGCAGCACCTCCAGGTACTTCGCGGCGACATCGGGGCGCTGTTCGAGCACCTCGGTGCGGAACACGACGACGGTGTTGTCGTTGGAGCCGATCGACTTCTCCGTGGCGATCTCGCGGCCGCCCGCGGCCTTGGCCTCCTGGTAGGGCACCAGGAACGACGCCCACGCGTCGACCTTGCCGGTGGCGAAGGCCGAGGCCGCGTCCTTCTGCTGCAGCGGGACCCTGGTCACCTTGTCGGCGGGAATTCCGGCCTGCGCCAGTGCTTTCAGGGTGATGTACTCGCCCTTGCCCGCGGGGTTCACCGCGATCCGTTTGCCGACGAGCCCGGCCACCGAGGTGATCCCGGACTCCGGACTCACGATGATGCCGCTCTGGTCCTGCCCGGCCGGGTCGGCCACGGCGACGATCTTCACGCCGACGTCCTTGGACAGTGCGCCGACCACCGGGCTGAACGCGGCGCCGGAGACGTCGAGTTCGCCGGTGTTGAACAGCTTCAGCATGGAGCTGAAACCCGGTGTGGTGGTGACCCATCGGACCTTGGCCCCCAGTGGCGCCAGTGCGGCGTCGAAGGTGCCGTCGCGCTTGCCGACGGCGAGCGGACCGGAGTTGCCCGGATCGGCGATCTCGAGCACGAAGGACGCCTCGGCGGTGTTCTCGGGTGTGGAACCGGAGCCACACGCCGCGACGAGGGCGACGACGGGGGCGATCGCGAGCGCGATTCGCGTGAAGGCCGGCAGCCTGCGGGACATCGGGGCTCCTGTTCGGGGATCAGCGGGTGATGCCTTGGCAGCGTAGAAGCGGTGATGGCACCGAACGAGGGATGTCATTCCGCAGATTGGAAAGCTTGACAGGCGTCGACCCTGCGCTTTATGGCGTGTTTCCGGGGCTACAACGCCCACGCTTTCCGAATAGCGGAATGACCGACGAGGTCGGGGCGAACCGCTGTGTTACCGTCGGGTTCGTGGAGACCACCAGCGTGCAGACCGTGACGCGAGCCCTGTCGGTCCTCGACTGCTTCCGCGGCGGTGAGGAGCGGGGCGTCTCGGAGGTCGCGCGGGCGCAGGGACTCGCCGTGAGCACCACCCATCGCCTGCTCGGCGCGCTCGTCCAGGCGGGGTTCCTGGAGAAGGACGCCGCGTCGAGCCGCTACCGAATGGGCGGCGCCCTCGCCGAATACGGCCAGATCGCCTATCGCCAGCACAAGATCTATCTCGCCGAGCCCGCGCTCGAGCAGCTCGCGGCGACCACCGGCGCCACCGGCTCGGTGGCGACCCGGCACGGCATCCACGCCGTCTTGCTCGGCACCAGCCGCTGGCGCGAGACCGACGGCCACGAACTGCAGGGCGTGCGGCTGCCGCTGCACGCCAGTGCGCTGGGCAAGGCGCTGCTCGCCTGGTCCGAGGTGAGCGACGACGAATTGCGCTCGCTCCCTTACGAAGAGGGCACCGAACGATCGGTGTCGAGCGCCGAGGAACTGCGGGCCGAACTCGTCGCCACGCGCGCACGCGGCTACGCGTTCAACGACCGCGAACTGGATCCCGGCTTCCGCACCATCGGCCTGCCCATCCTCGATCCGCGGGGGCACTGCCGCTTCGCCCTCGGCCTGCGCGGACCGGTGACGCTGATGATCGACGAGCGGGTGCCGTTCTTCGTCGAACTGGCGAAGGTGACCGCGGCCGAGATCGCCGCGACCTTCGCCGCCGCGGAGTGAGCGGGCCCCGATCCCGTCACACCTCCCCCGTTCCGCCCCCGACGCCGGTCACCGACCGTTAGCGTCGCAATCATTAGCTGAGGTAAGGGAAGGAGTGGGATGGCGATCGATACCGCGCGCTCGACCGTCGGACTGCGCTCCGAGCGCGGGGCGATCCTCGGATCGCTGATGATGGCGACGAGTCTGGTGGCGCTGGACTCCACGATCATCGCGACCGGTGTCCTCACCATCACCGCCGATCTCGGTGGGTTCGCGCTGTTCCCGTGGTTGTTCTCGGTCTATCTGCTCACCCAGGCCGTGACCGTGCCGATCTACGGGAAGGTGGCCGACACCGTCGGCCGCAAACCGGTGATCCTGTTCGGGATCGCGGTGTTCGCGCTCGGCTCGCTGCTGTGCGGGCTGGCGACGAACATGGTGGCGCTCATCGTGTTCCGGGCGCTCCAGGGCATCGGCGCCGGTGCGGTGCAGCCGATGACGATGGTGATCGCGAGCGACATCTACACCCTGCCGGAGCGGGCGAAGGTGCAGGGCTACCTCGCCGGGGTGTGGGCGGGCTCGGCCGTGCTTGGACCGTTGCTCGGCGGGGCGTTCGCGGATTTCGCGAGCTGGCGCTGGATCTTCCTCGTCAATCTGCCGCTGGCGGGTCTCGCCGGGTTCATGTTGTCGCGCAAGTTCGTCGAGACCGCGCCCCGGGGTCCGCGACAGCAGGTCGACTATCTCGGGGCAGCGCTGCTCACCCTGGGCGCCGGCGCGGTGATTCTCGCGCTGCTCGAGGGCGGGCAGAGCTGGGCGTGGGGATCACCGGTGAGCATCGGGCTCTTCACGGGCAGTGCGCTCGTGCTGGTGGCGTTCGGATTCGTCGAGCGCGGGGCGGCGAATCCGATTCTGCCGCTGTGGATCTTCACCCGGCGGGTGGTGGTGGCGGCCAGCGCCGTGTCGCTGCTGATCGGCGCGGTCGTGCTCGGCCTCACCTCCTATGTGCCGACGTTCGCGCAGGGGGTGCTCGGTACCAGCGCCACGATCGCCGGGCTCACCGTCGGCGCGCTCACGATCGGCTGGCCGATCACCGCCTCACAGGCGGGCACACTGTATCTGCGGATCGGTTTCCGCGGCACCGCGCTGATCGGCGGCGCGATCGCGCTGCTCGGGTGCGCCGCCCTGGTGCCGATCGGCGCGGAATCGAGCCCGTGGCAGATCGCCGGCACCTGTTTCGTGATCGGCGCCGGCATGGGTCTGCTCGCCAACCCGACCCTGATCGCCGCCCAGACGAGCGCGGCCTGGGCCGAGCGCGGCGTGGTCACCTCGGCGACGATGTTCGCCCGCTCCCTCGGCAGCGCGGTCGGCGTGGCGGTATTCGGCGCGATCGTCAACTCCCGGGTCGACGCCGTCGACCGGCCCGACCCGACCGAACTGGCCAACGCCGTCCACCTGGTGTTCGTCACCCTGCTGGCCATGGCCGTCCTGCTGTTCGTGGCGGCGGCGACGATGCCGGGTGGCCGTGTATCGGCCCTCCCGTCCCGCACCGCCGGCTGACACGGAAACACCTGCCCGCCAACTGCTCTCAGCGCGGCGCAAGCGTGACGATCCCGGACCGCGCGCACCGCAGGCAGCGGCCGGGCGGCCCGCCGCGAGCCGGTATCGTCGGGGGATGCGGGGTGACGGGGATGCGGCGGCGCGAGATCGCTGGGCGCGACGGGCCAGGTCGTTCGGTACACAGGCGGCGATCTACGCCGAGCACCGGCCGGACTACGCGGCCGCGGCCATCCGATGGGCACTCGAACCGGTCGGGGCGATCGAGGCTCCCGCCGTGCTCGATCTCGGGGCGGGCACCGGCAAGCTGACCGACGGACTGCTCGCGGTCGGCGCCGAGCCGGTGGCCGTGGAACCCGATGCGTCGATGCGCGCCGAATTCGTCCGCCGACACCCCGCGGTGACGATGCTGGCCGGCACGGCGGAAGAGATTCCGCTGCCGGATGATTCGGTCGACGCCGTGGTCGCGGGACAGGCGTTCCACTGGTTCGAGCAGGCGCGGGCGTTTCCCGAGATCGCGCGAGTGCTGCGACCCGGTGGGGTGTTCGCGGCCTTCTGGAACATCGAGGACGGCACAGTCGAGTGGGTGGCGGGCTTGCAGCGGGTGGCGCGCTCGCCGGCATCGATGCCGGCGCCGCCCGCGGACGAGCCACTGCCCGGCCACCCGCTGTTCGTTCCCTTCGAGAAGGCCGTCTTCGCGCATGCGCAACGACGCACCGCGGATTCGCTGGTCGAGACCATCGGGACGCACTCGCACACCGTGGTGATTCCCGCCGACCAGCGGGCCGCGCTGCTCGGCCGGATCGGTGACTACCTGCGCGGGCGGCCGGAGACCGCCACCGGCGAGTTCGACTACCCGCTGCACACCGAGGTGATCCGCGCGGTGGGGGTCAGGGTGGGGTGAGGCCGGCTCGGGTCGCGAGCACCGCGGCCTGTACCCGGGATTGCACGCCCAGTTTGGTCAGTACCCGGGAGACATGGGTTTTGACCGTCGCTTCGCCGATACGCAGGCGGGTCCCGATCTGGTGGTTGGACAGCCCGGCGCCCACGCCGGCGAGCACCTCGCGCTCGCGTTCGGTGAGCGCGGACAGATCGGGGGATTCCGTGGTGGCGGGGCCGGGGAGGGCGGCGATCACCGCGCGCGTCACCTTCGGGTCGAGCACCGCGTCGCCCTCGGCCACCGCGAGCACCGCGCGGACCAGATCGTCCCCGCCGACGGACTTCAGCAGGAAACCGCTGGCACCCGCCGCCAGCGCGCCCAGGACGTAGTCATCGATGGCGAAGGTGGTGAGCACCAGCACCTTCGCGGTCGTCTCGGCGATCACGGCCGCGGTGGCCTCGAGACCGTCGACCCGGGGCATGCGGACGTCCATCAGGACCACGTCGGGCTGCAGCGCGCGGGCCTGCCGCACCGCCGCGAGCCCGTCGGCCGCCTCCCCGATCACGCTGACCTGGCCGGAGGACTCGAGCAGCATGGTGATGCCTGCCCGGATCGTGGCGTGGTCGTCGGCCACCACGACGGTCACCGTCATCGCTCCCCCAGCGGAATCCTGGCCGCCACCCGCCAGCGGCCGTCCGCGCGGCCAGCGGTGAGGGTGCCGTCCACCGATTCGGCGCGAAACATCATGTTGCGCACTCCGTTTCCCTCTCCTTCCGGGATGCCCGAGGTGATCGGATTCGTCGCCGTGACCACCACCCGGTCGCCGTCTCGGCGGACATCGATGTCCAGGGGCGCGCCCGGCGCATGCTTGGTGGCGTTGGCGATGGTCTCGCCGAGGATACGGGTGATGACGGCCTCGACCGCGGTCGGCAGCGGCAGGTCGGCGTCGCGGCGCAGTGTCACCGCGCCGCCCGCCGCGTGCGCCGCGTCGATCAGCCCGTCGAGCGAGGACAACCGGGCCGTGACGGCGGTGTCGTCGGGTGAGGTGAGCAGGTCGATCGTCGCGCGCATCTCGTCGAGGGCGGCCAGGCTGCCCGAGCGGATCGAGGCCAGCACCGCGAGATTGCCCGGGTCCTTCTGCGCCACCTCCGCGAGGATCGCGACGGCGGACAGGTGCCCGGCGACCGTGTCGTGCAGGTCCCTGGCCAGTCTGCGCCGTTCCTCGCCGAGGGCGGCCGAACGCTCGGCGTCGCGGGCGGCGAGATCGGCCCTGGCCGCGCGGCGTTCGACGTCGACGGCGCGGTGGGAGGCGCGGACCGCGCGAGCGTAGCCGAGCGGTGACCAGGTGAGCGCGATCCCGATCAGGCCCACGTACAGGCCCGCGCGCACGCCGACGAGCGTCAGCGCCCCCAGCGCGCCGAGCACCGGCACCAGCAGCGCGAACCAGCTGACCAGCGTGCCCAACCGGTCCGAGCCGATGCTGACGGCCAGGAAGATCACATCGGTCAGCGCGATCCACAGCGGCAACGACGGGCTGAACCCGAAATCGAGCGCCAGCAGCGCGATCATCAGGACGAAGGCGAGCCCCGGCCGAAACTGCGCGCTGATCTGGATCGCGAACGCCGCGCACAGAAGCGCGAGCTTCAGCGCCGCCGGATAGACGTCGCGGTCGGCGACGATCGCCCAGCCGCCCGCGGCCCACAGCAGCAGGCCCACCAGGAAGACGCCGACCGCGGCCGCGGTCGAGCTGTCGACGACGACCGCGAGCCTGCTCGGGGACAGGCGGGACGGCAGCGGCATACCTCATTCCAGCACACCCGCCGCGCCCGCCGGGTCCCCCGAAGGACGGACGGCGTGGGGTCCCCCAGCGGGACGACCGCACCGCGGTGTGCCACGCACAGTGGAGGAATGGAGGAACTGAACAACCCCGTACTGCTGACGATCGCCGCGTGCGAGGTCGGTTTCTGGGTGCTGGTGGTGGGCGGGTTGCTGCTGCGCTATGTCGCGCGGCTGCGGCGGGCGGGCATGGTGGCCCTCGCGCTGGTCCCGGTGCTGGACGTGGTCCTGGTGGTCGCGGTGGCCATCGACCTGCACCGGGGCGGCGAGGTGAGTTTCGCGCACCGGCTGGCCGGGATCTACCTGGGCTGCACGGTGATGTTCGGGCACCGGATGATCCAGTGGCTCGACGAACGCTTCGCCTACCGGTTCGCGGGCGGTCCGGCACCGGTCCGCGTCCCGAAGTACGGGCCGGAACGCACCCGCAAGGAGTGGGCCGACTTCCTGCGCTGGCTGGGCGCGGCAGGCATCGCGGGCGCGCTCACCCTCGTGCTGAGCTACACCGTGGCCGACGCCGAGCAGCGCGAACAGCTCACGGGCGTGTTCGGCACGCTCGGGGTGATCACCGTGATCTGGTTGCTCACCGGGCCCGTGTGGGTCACGGGCTCGCGGCGGACCTGACCCGCCCGCGACCTCGAGGTGATCGCCGATCGGTCACCTCGAGGTTCGGCGGCGGTCAGCTCGCGCGTTCGGCCACACCCCGCACCACGTCGACCGCCTCGCCCGGCGCGAACTCCACGACCCGGCGCACCCGGGAGTTGGCGACCGGCGCGAGATCGACGACGATCGGCGCCCCCGCGCCCGCCTGCGTGATCGCGGTGATCCGATCCTGCAGAAAACCGCCGTCGGGGACCGCGACGCGGATCACGTCGCCCACCGTCAGCGCCTCCGCGCGCACCGGACCGCCCGGTAGCTCCGCGGGGTCGAAGACACCGCAGCGGGTGGGCCCGGTGGTCGCGCCGAGGCCGCGTTCGGCGATGGTCCACCACACGGACGCCGGGGGCGCGTCCGCGCCGACGCGGGCGTGCCAGGCCAGTACCCGGTCGCGTTCGCTCTCGGCGGCGGCCCTGGTCTCGTGCAGCGAGACCTGGCGGCGGATCGGCGCGTTGCGCGATCGCGTGGTGCCCGCCGCGCCGTCGACGACCAGGATCCAGCGGGCGCCCACCGCGTCGTCGCGGCGGGCCGCCACCCGCTTCGCCAGGGCGAGTCCCGGGGTGGCGCCGAGCCGCTCGGCCGCCTCCTCGATGCTCTCGACCAGGCCGAGCGCGCGCAGCAGCTCGGCGGCCGACAGCTCGGAGGTGCCCAGTTCCTGGGCGAGCGCCGTCATCGGCGTGCGGCGCCGCCAGCCGATCCGGGCGCAGTGCTCGTGCCGGGTGAACCACAATCCGCTGCGGGAGCGCCGATGGTGCTCGACCACCACCGCCCACCAGTCCCATTCCGGTTCGGCGACCAGACGACGCCGGATCCAGTGTTCGCGCTCGGCGGTCGGCACCCGTTCCTCCGGTGGCACGAAGTTGCGGAGGGCGGCGCGCACCGCGGATTCGGTGCGCCCCACCGTGCGCGCGGTGCGCGCCAGGTCGGCCCCGGCGCGCAGGTCGTCGGCCAGTACCCGGTATTCCGATTCGCGCCAGGTGGTGCCATGCCTGCTCGGTGGCTGCAGCTCGCCACGGTCGTCGTCACTCATCCCCGTGCCCCCGTTCTCGCACCGCCCGGCCACACTCGCCGCCGGGCTCGTTGTGTGACCCTTCGACAATACCGGTGGGGTATGACAGAAAACGCTTCTCTGCCAGCGGCTTTCCAGCAAACGGGGGCGCCCGGTCAGGCGGTGTGCGACACCCCGCGGCGGCCGAAGGCGTAGTAGCCGGCGCAGACCAGCGCCGCCCACACCGCGCCGACGACGAGCGCGGTCCGGCCGCCCTCGGTCCACAGCAACAGCACCACGACCAGGCCGAGGAAACCCAGTGCCGCCCAGGTGGTCACGGGCGCGCCGGGCAGCCGGTAGTCGCTGGCGGGCAGCTCACCCGCCCTGACCTTGGCCCGGTACTTGATGTGGCACACCAGGATCACGCTCCACACCACGATGATGCCGACCGTGCTCACCGAGGTGATGTAGGCGAAGGCCTTGTCCGGCGAGAGCACGTTGACCACGACACCGATCACCATGGCCCCCGCCGACGCGCAGATGCCGGTGAACGGCACCGACTGCTTGCTCAGCGCCGCGAACTTCGCGGGCGCCTCGTCGCGCAGGGCGAGGCTGCGCAGCATCCGCCCGGTGGAGTAGATGCCGGAGTTGCACGAGGACAACGCGGCGGTGAGCAGCACGAAGTTGATGATGCCCGCGGCCGCCGGGATACCGATCTGCTCGAACACCTCCACGAAGGGGCTGCGGCCCGCGTGGAAGCTGCGCCAGCTCGCCACCGACATGATCACCACCAGCGCGCCGACGTAGAACAGGCCGATCCGGAACGGCAGGGTGTTGATCGCCTTGCGCAGCGTCGTCTTCGGGTCACGCGCCTCGCCCGCCGTCACGCCGACCAGTTCCACACCGACATAGGCGAACACGACGATCTGCAAGACCAGCAGCGTCTGGCCGAAGCCGTGCGGGAACACCCCGCCGTCGGCCCACAGGTTGGTCACCGTCGGATCGGCGGCGTGCCCGAAGCCGAACACCAGCACGCCGATGCCGATCATGATCATCGCCAGGATCGCGGTCACCTTGATCGCCGAGAACCAGAACTCGCCCTCACCGAAGATCCGCACCGAGATCAGGTTGGCCGCGAACAGCACGGCCAGGACCACCAGCGCGGTCACCCACTCCGGGATGTCGAACCAGTACTTCACGTATTTGCCCGCGACGGTGATCTCGGCCATGCAGGTGGACACCCACACCGCCCAATACGACCAGCCGGTCGCGAATCCGGCGAAACGGCCGAGGAATTCGTGCGCGTACTCCGCGAAACTGCCCGACACCGGCCGATAGGTGAGCAGCTCGCCCAGCGCGCGCATGATCACGAAGATCGCCAGACCGGCGGCCAGGTACGCCAGGATCAGCGACGGTCCCGCCTGCTCGATCGCCGCGCCTGCGCCGTAGAACAGGCCGGTGCCGATCGCGCCACCGATGGCGATCATCTGGATGGTGCGCGGGCTCAGCCCGCGCGCGTACCCCTCCGAGTCGGCCGCCGGGGTGGGCGCCGAGACGGCTTCGGTGGTGAGGCCGGGGCCGTCAGCTGACATGGATGGTGTCCTTCCTACGCATCGATCAGTGCTGCACGCTACCGCCTGGCTACCGTGGCCCCGGTCACCACCACCGCCACCCGGAAATACCGGCAGCTCGGCGCGGGTTGGCCTGCTGTGGGGATGTCCACTGTCGAGGAGGCTCATGAGCACGGTCACGCTGTCGGTTCTGGATCTCGCGCCGGTCCAGGCGGACGCGACCGCGGGCGAGGCGCTGCACGCCACGACCCGCCTGGCCCAGCACGCCGAGGAACTGGGCTTTCGCCGCTTCTGGGTCGCCGAACACCACAACATGCCCGGCATCGCCAGTGCCGCGCCCGCCGTGGTGCTGGCCCACCTGGCCGCCGCCACCTCCCGGATCCGGGTCGGCTCGGGTGGGGTGATGCTGCCGAACCATCCGCCGCTGGTGGTCGCCGAACAGTTCGGCACCCTCGAATCACTGCATCCCGGCCGCATCGACCTCGGCATCGGCCGTGCGCCCGGCACCGATCCGGTGACCGCGCGAGCGCTGCGCCGCAACGCCGACGGGCTCGGCGGCGAGGAGTTCCCCCGCGAGCTCACCGCTCTCCTCGGCTTCTTCCGCGGGTCGGACCCGCACGGAATCGTCGCCAGCCCCGGCCGCGACGCCGAACCGCAGGTGTGGCTGCTGGGCTCCAGTGGCTACAGCGCGCAGGTCGCGGCGGTCCTCGGACTGCCCTTCGCCTTCGCGCACCACATCGCCCCGGACAACACCGCGGCCGCGCTGGCGCTCTACCGGGACAACTTCCGGCCCTCCGAGACGCTGAGCGAGCCGTACACGATCGTCGCGGCGTCGGCGATCTGCGCCGACACCGACGAGGCCGCCGACCGGCTGGCCGCGCCCCGGGATCTCGCCTTCGCCCAGTTACGCTCGGGCAGGCCCCAGGCGCTGGCCACTCCCGAGCAGGCAGCGGCCTTCCCCGGCAGCGAGGCCGAGCGCCGCTTCGCCGCGCAGCGCAAGGCCGGGCAGTTGCAGGGCTCGCCCGAGACGGTGCGCGCGCAGGCCACGCGGTTGCTCGCCGACATCGCCCCCGACGAACTGATGCTCAACACGCTCGTCTACGACCTCGACGCCCGCATCCGCTCACTCGAACTGACCCGCAAGGCGATCAACGGCTGAGGCGGCTCGGGCGCGCGACAGCGCGCCGATACGATGGGACACGGGAAAACCCGCCGCCCGGCGGGAGTGGGGAGTGCGTGATGGGCAGGGTGTTCGACCGGATCGACGACAAGCTGCGGGCCTTCCTCGCCGAGCAGCCGATGTTCTTCGTCGGCACCGCGCCGTCGGTGGGCGGCCATGTCAACGTCTCCCCCAAGGGATATCGCGACACCTTCGCCGTGCTCGACGACCACACCGTTGCCTACCTCGACCTGTTCGGCAGCGGCGTGGAGACGATCGCGCACCTGCGCGACAACGGCCGCATCACCGTGATGTTCTGCTCGTTCACCCGGCCCGCCCGCATCGTGCGCCTGTTCGGCACCGGCCGGGTGGTGCGTCCCGACTCGGCCGAATTCGCCGCGCTGCGTGACCGTTTCGGTACCGAGCATCCCGGAATCCGCGCGGTGGTGTCGATTTCGGTGGACCGGATCGCCGACTCCTGCGGCTGGTCGGTGCCCGCCCTCGAGTTCGTCGAGGAACGCGCCATCCTGGACGAGGCGCACGCCCGCCGCACCGACGCCGACTTCGCCCGCCGGATCGCGGGCGACAACTCCGCCAGCATCGACGGCCTGCCCGCCCTCGAACCCGATCATCCGCTGCCCTCGCAGGTTTCGCGCGAGCGCACGCCCGACGCCGTGGACAGCTAAAGTGCGGCGGTGAACACCGGATCCGCCAGCTCGTTGCTCGACCGTCTCCTCGCCACCCAGCCCGCGCCCGCCTGGTGGCTGGTGCTCGTCACCGCCGCGGCGGCGGTGATCCTGGTCGGGTACCGCCCGCTGTGGCGGCTCACCAGGGCGGCGGTGACCGTGGTCCACGAGGGCGGGCACGCGCTGGTCGCCCTGCTCACCGGGCGCAGGCTGCACGCGATCACGCTGCACACCGACACCTCCGGGCTGACCGTGTCCAGCGGCAAGCCCACCGGACTCGGCATGATCCTCACCGCCGCGGCCGGCTACCCCGCGCCCGCGGCGCTCGGCCTCGGCTACGCGGCCCTGCTCGGCACGGGCCGGGTGACGCTCATGCTCTGGGCGACGCTGCTCATGCTGGCCGCGGTCCTGGTCAAGGTCCGCAATGTCTACGGCCTGCTCACCGTCGCCGTGCTCGGCGCGCTGGTGTTCGGGGTCTCGTGGTTCGGCACCGATCAGCTGCAGGCCGCGTTCGCGTATCTGGCCGCCTGGTTCCTGCTGGCTGCGGCGGTGCGGCCGGTGATCGAGCTGCAGCGCAGCAGGCGCCGTCAGCCGGGCCGCACCGATTCCGACGCCGATCAGCTCGCGCGGCTCACTCATCTGCCCGCACTGCTGTGGGTGCTGTTCTTCACCGTGCTGTGCCTGGCCGCGCTGGTCGTCGGCGGTGGCCTGCTGCTGGCGCCGGTCGAACAGCTGCACCCGCTGCTTCAGCGGTGATCGGCGCGCCAGGCCTCGATCGCCTCGGTCACCAGGATGTTCGGCGGCGCCAGGGCGTTGAGGCTCACGCCCGGCTCGTCCGGTTCCAGCGGTTCGAGGGTGGCGAGCTGGGAGTCGAGCAGGATCGTGGGCATGAAGTGGCCGAGCCTGCCGGTCATGCGGCGCAGCAGTTCTTCCCTGGTCGCGGCCAGGTGCACGAAGTACGTGTCCGGGGCGCCGGCGCGGAGGCGGTCGCGGTAGGCACGGCGCAGGGCCGAGCACGACGCGACCCCACCGGAGTCCTGGTGCTCGCCGAGCCACGTCGCGACGGTGTCGAGCCAGGGCCACCGGTCCTCGTCGGTGAGCGGGATCCCCGCCGCCATCTTCTCGATGTTCTCGACCGGATGGAAGTCGTCGCCCTCGGCGTAGGGCACCTCCAGCCGCTGCGCGGTGAGCGCGCCGACCGTCGTCTTCCCACACCCGGACACGCCCATCACCACGATGACGGGTTGAACCACGGCGACCTCCTCCAGGCGAACGGCTCACCCCACCGTACGGCGCCCGCGACCGCGCATCGCGCCGATCAGGGAATCGGCCGGTCCGTCGGCAGGTTCACGAAGCTCGGCGCGGCCGGGTCCAGCCGCACGTGCTGGGGCGCCAGCTCGGTCGCGTTGAGCATCGGCCGGAACGGCAGCGCCTTGGGCGCGTTGCCCGCGTAGACGTCGATCCGCAGCCGATGCCCCGGCGCCAGCACCGCCTGGGTCGGGATCACCGCCACGTCCAGGTCGGTCGGCGCGCCCGGTTCCACCGGGAGCAGGCGGTCGACGGTGAGCGGGTTGAACGGGGCGGTGAGGTCGCCGTTGACCGAGCGGGCGCTGCGCCGCTCGTCGATGGCACGCATCGACGAGGTCAGCTGGCCGGTGGTGAGCACCGTCGAGGTGCCGTCCGGGGCGACATCGTTGACGGTGACGTTCCAGAAGCCGTCGGCCGCGTCGTGCACGGTGTTGAGCCGCACGTTGATCGGGCCGGAGATCACCGTCTGCTCGGTGATCGGCGCGCTGGTGAAGGTGAGCGCGTTGCGCTCGGCGATCCGGGAGTCCTTGGCGCAGATGTCGAGCGCCGCGGTCATGCCCGCCGAGCCCTGCGCCGCGTCCCGCGAGCAGATCGTGCTCAGACCCGGTGCGACGGTGAGGTTGTCGACCGCGGTGGGGCCGGTGGCGCTCAGCGATCCGTCGTGGCGGCTGTCCTCGGTGCTGCCGCTCGGGGACGCCGAGAGGTAGACCCGCCGGTGCGTCACCCCGGGCATCGGGAACTCGGGCAGGGTCACCCAGCTGCCGCCCTGCTGCTTCACGGTCACCGGCCCGAACGCCTCGATGCCGCTGTCGATGTCCTTGAGCCACTTGTCGAACCAGGCGCGCTGCAGCACGTCCAGGCGCGGCGGGGCGCCCGGAACACCGGTTCCCGCACCGGGATTCGCGTGATAGGTGTCGCCGACGACGAGCTGTTTGCGACCGGCGGGCAGCGGGATCTGCTCGTACAGTTTGGTGGCGCTGTTGGCGAAGATGTCGTGCCAGCCGCCGTAGACGAAGGTGGGCACGTTCACCCGGTCGGGGTGGCCCATGATCGCCTCGCGGAAGGCGGAGGTGTCGTCGAGGGCGCCGTCGAGCGCCGAGGGCATCTCGTCCAGGGACGGGGTGAGCAGCGACTGGGCGAGCAGATCGAAATTGGTGGTCGGATCGGCGAGCCGGTCGTGGAACCAGGTCCAGTCGAAACTGCCGTCGGCCATCGAGGCGACGTCGGGGACGAGCTTGAGCTGGTTCACCGAGTTCAGCCACAGCGGCAGGAAGGTGGTCCCGACACCGCCGCCGGGCGCGACCACGTCCCGCATCAGATCGCTGCCCGGCTCCACCGGGAAGATCGCCTGCAGCGGGGCCGGGGCGTTCTCCGCGGCGCGCAGCTGGTTGATGCCCGAGTAGGAGCCCCCGCTCATCCCGATCCGCCCGTTCGACCACGGCTGGCGCGCGGCCCACTCGATCACCTCGCGGGTGTCGAGCTGTTCCCTGGCGCCCAGGGTGTCCCATTTGCCCTGCGACAGACCGGTTCCGCGCACATCGGCCACGACGACGGTGTAACCACCGGCGATGAGCTTGCGGTCGACACCGAGCATGGTCTGGATCATGCCGCCGTCGAGGGCCTGCATCAGATCGCCGAACCCGCTGATCGGCGTGGTCGACAGATTGAGCCTGCGCACGATGTCGACGGCGGTGGCCTGCAGACCGGGGACGGCCGCGGCCGACTCGATCAGGCCCGTCATCAGTTTCGAGTAGGGCGTGAGGCTGACGATCGTCGGCAGCGGCCGCGTCTCGATCACGCCGGCGGCGTCGGCGGGCCGGTAGATGTCGGCCTTGAGAACGACGCCGTCGCTCATGGCGATCTCGACACCGCGTTCCACCCGGACCTCCGGGTAGGCGCCTGGTGTGTCGTGCTGCGCGGTCCAGCGCGCCGCGGGCGTCTCCGGCGGTTGTCCGGCCGCCGGACCGCCGCCGCACCCGAGCACGACTATCAGCGCGAGCATCGTCACCGCCATCCGGACGAACCCGCGTTCCGAACCTCTACCCGCCATTGTGTCGCTCCCCGACCGGTTCGTCTTCTGCACAGTTGACCTAGCACCGCAGGAACAGCGCCGAAACTGTAGCAGTGCTCACGACCACGGGCGGGCAGCCTCGGCCCGCTCGGACTGTCGCAGTGACTACGCGTTGTTCCAGTTCAGCGGCCTGCCGGTCGCGCGCGAACGCACGCGCGGTGTCGGTGGCTGGTGGTTGACTGAGCGCATGCCGGAGCGGTTCCGGCCGGTTTCCATTCCATCGCCGAGGAGGACGTTCGACATGCCGACACGTGACGAAGCCTGGCCGCAGGGCACGCCCTGCTGGATCGACTGTCAGGTCGACGACACCGCAGCCGCCCGCGATTTCTACAGCGCCCTGTTCGGCTGGACCGTCGAGGACGGCCCCGCCGACGCGGGCGGGTACCTGATGGCGACCCTCGAGGGCCGGCCGGCGGCGGGCATCGGCCCCAAACCCGACAACATGCGGATGATGCCGTCGACCTGGACCACCTATTTCGCCGCCGAGCGCGCCGACGAGATCGCGGAGAAGGTGAGCAAGGCGGGCGGCCAGGTGTTCATGCCACCGTTCGACGTGCTCGATGTCGGGCGCATGTTCATCGGCGCCGACCCGACCGGCGGGGTGTTCGGTGTGTGGGAAGCCAAGGCGCACACCGGCGCCGGGATCTTCAACCAGCCGGGCGCCTACTGCTGGAACGAGCTGCACACCGGCGGCTACGAGCAGGCGCACGACTTCTACCACGCCGTGTTCGGCTGGACCTACACCGAGATCGGCGACGGCGAGAGCTTCACCTACTCCACCTTCAAGCTGCCGGGGGGCGGCGAGGAGGTCGGCGGCATGATGGACGCCTCGGCCCTGAGCACGCCGACCTACTGGCTCACCTGGATCCAGGTCGACGACACCGACGGCGCGCTGGCCAAGGCCACCGACCTCGGCGCGTCGGTGATCATGGGCCCCGACGACAGCCCGTTCGGCCGCATGGGCATTCTGCAGGCGCCGCAGGGCGAGGTCTTCGGCATCATCGATCCGGCCAAGGCCGTGGGCGAGGTGCCGACCGGGTCCTGATCCGCGTGGCGGCGCGCGCCGGGGCGGGACTCCGGCGCGTGGGACGCCTACGGCGTGACGATGGCGAAGTCCGGGTTCGGCTTGTCGATCAGGGCGGGCAGCTTCGCGAGCGCGGTGGCGTCGCCCTCGATGACGATGGCGCCGTCGGCCACCTCCTTCTTCAGGTCGCCGCGGCCCATCAGGGCCCGGATCAGCACCGCGCGGGTGAGGGTGAGCGTCGCGTCGGGCGCGGGCAGCTGGTCGCCGGGGAACCGGTCGTGGTGCACGAGCACGCCGTTGCGCAGTTCCACGCGGTGCACCCGGTCGCGTTCGTCGCTGATCCGCCAGTCCGTGCTCATCCGGACGTCCCAGGCCTTGGGCCCGTCCAGGCGCAGCGCCATCGCGTCGAACACCTGCTCCACGCTCAGCGCCGCCGCCAGGGCCGCGGAGTTCGCCGTGGTCGGCGTCCCGAACGAGCCGTGGCGCAGCTCGTGCGCGCCGCTGAGGTAGAAATTGCGCCAGGTGGCGTTCTCCGCGCCGTAGGCCAGCTGCTCGAAAGCGCTGGCCTGCAAGGCTTTCGCCGTCTCGTTGGCCGGGTCGTCGAAGATCACGTAGTTCACCAGCTGCACGACCCACCGGTAGTCGGCGGCGTCGTAGGCCCGCTGCGCCTGCTGCAGCGCGGCCGCGGCGCCACCCATCGCGGCGACGTGGCGGCGGGCGTTCTCGACCGGCGGGTGCTCCCACAGGTGCGCCGGATTCCCGTCGAACCAGCCCATGTACCGCTGGTAGACGGCTTTGACGTTGTGACTGACCGACCCGTAGTAGCCGCGGGTCGACCACGACCGCGTGAGGGCGGGCGGCATGGTGATCATCTCGGCGATCTCCGCGCCGACGTAGCCCTGGTTCAGCAGCCGCAGGGTCTGGTCGTGCAGGTAGGCGTACATGTCGCGCTGGAGCCCGAGGAACTCGACGATCCGTTCGGTGCCCCAGATCGGCCAGTGATGGGAGGAGAACACCAGATCCGAGGCGCGGCCGTAGCGATTGATCGACTCGGTGAGGTATTTCGCCCACACGTGCGGATCGCGGACGAGCGCGCCGCGCAGGGTGACGATGTTGTGCATGGTGTGGGTGGCGTTCTCGGCCATGCACAGGATGCGGCGGTCGGGGAAGTAGAAGTTCATCTCCGAGGGTGCCTCGGTGCCGGGGGTGAGCTGGAAGACCATGCGCACCCCGTCGACGATCTCCTCCTGATCGGTGCGGGTGATGTGCAGGGTCGGCGGGACGAGGCTGACCGTTCCGGTCGAGGTGGTCTGCCCGAGTCCGGCGCTGACCTGCCCCTTGGGACCGCGGGGCAGGGCGGCGCCGTACATGTAGGCGGAGCGGCGGGCCATCGCCGTGCCGGTGTAGACGTTCTCCGCGACGGCGTGCTCGAGGAACCCGGACGGCGCGATCACCGGGCAGCGCCCGGCGGCCACGTCCTGCGGGGTGATCACGCCGTAGCTGCCGCCGAAGTGGTCGACGTGGGAATGCGAGTAGATCAGGCCCGTCACCGGCCGGTCGCCGCGATGCTTGCGGTACAGGGCGAGTCCGGCCGCCGCGGTTTCCGCCGAGATCAGCGGGTCGATGACGATCACGCCCGTCCGGCCCTCGATCAGCGTCATGTTCGACAGGTCGAGACCGCGGATCTGATAGAAGCCGGGCGCGATCTCGTAGAGTCCCTGCTTCACCGCGAGCTGGGCCTGCCGCCACAGGCTCGGATTCACCGACTGCGGACACGACCCGGCAAGAAAGTCGTAGGACTCGGTGTCCCACACCACCTTTCCCGACGCGTCGGTGACGGTGCCCGGTTCCAGGGAGGCGATCCAGCCGCGATCGGCGTCGGCGAAGTCGGCGGTGTCGCCGAAGGGCAACGTGTCGGCAAGCGCGCGCTGGGCCTCGACGACGGCCTCGGTCGGGTCGGTCTGCGTCGCCGAGGGCGCGATGCCCGCCGCCTCGTCGGCGCAGCCGGTGGCGGTCAGGCCGACGGCGACCGCGGCCGCGGCACCCGCCCCGACACCGAGCAGTCCTCGTCGCGACACCGCGAACCGGTCCCCGTGCGCACCATCCACCACTGCCCAACCTCATTCAGACGATCCTGTGCCGCCGTCGCCGGCGGTGCGACCCGCGCCGCTATTGCAGAATAACTGCAATAGCGTGGTTATGTCCGGGCAATCGGCACAACGGCCAACTGGATCTCGAGCAGCAGCCGGTCGTCGGGGTCGGCCAGGTCGAGCCCGAGCACGGCTTCGGCGCGGCGCAGCCGGTAGCGCAGCGTGTTCGGATGCACGCGCAAGGCCGTCGCGGCCGCGCTCACCTCGCCGTGCGCCCGCAGATAGGCGCGCACCGAGGTACGCAGTGCGGCCGCGTGCTCCCGGTCGTAGGCATCGAGGGCGGCGAGGCGGGGATCGTGCAGGTCCGGGCGATCGCGGATCAGCCCGACGATCTCGGCGAGCAGCACGGCTGTGCGCGCCTCGGCCAGGGTGCTGACGCGGTCGCCGCCGGTGGCCGGGCTGTCCAGGACGCGATCGACCTCGGCGCGGGCCCCGGCGACCGCGGTCAGTCCCGCCACCGGGGCGGCGACGGCGGCGCGCACGACCAGACCGCGCGTCTGCTCCAACTGGGCCACCAGGCGCCGCACCCACGAACCGACGGCGCGCTGGGAGTGGTAGGCGGGCAACAGGACATAGACCCGGTCCCCGATCGCCTCGGTCACCGAGTCCTCGCGAAAAGCGCTGGCGTGCAGGCGGATCAGTCCGCTCGACGCCGCCAGGTCGGCGACCGGGCCGAGCGCGGCGATGCCGATCACGGCCGCGGGCCCCGCGCTGGGCAGGTGCAGCGCGGCGGCCACCGACGGCACGTCGACACCCTCGCCGTGCGCGCCGAACAGCCGGCGCACCAGCAGCGCCTCCGTCGACGGCGCGTCCAGGCCGCGGGCGATGATCCGCGCGGCCACCGCTGAGGCGCCGCGCAGGACCTCGGCGGCGTCGGGCCGCAACGGCCGGTCGCCCTGCTGCAGCCAGATGGTGCCGAGCATCCGGGCCGGTGTCCCCCGCCGGATGCCGACGACGAGCCTGCGGCGGATGTCGAGTTCGGGATGTTCGGGCACGTCGACGACCTCGTCGCCACCGCGGACCCGGTCGAACACGCCCCAGTCGCGCAGGATCCGCAGATAGTCGGCGGGGCCCTCGCGCCCCAGGATGGAGCGGATGCGCAACTGGTCGGCGGAGGCGTCGGAAGCCGAGTAGGCCAGCACGTGTGACTGCGGATCTTCGATGGAGACCATGCCGCCGGTTTCCCTGGCGACGACCTGGGCCAGCCCGAACAGGTCGGTGTCGGGCGCGAGCAGGTCGGGTTCGTCGTCGCCGGCGCGCGCACCGGCGACCCGGCTCAGCATCCGCCGCACCAGCCCGAACACCTGGTCCCAGCGTGCCTGCCGGTGCACGTGGACCAGCGCGATGCCCGCGGCGGCCGCCGCGGCGCGGAGCTCGGGAGAGTCGTTGGCGCTCTTGGTCATCAGCACGCGAGGGCGGTGCCCGGGTTCCCTGGCGGCGACCGCCCGGAGCCAGGCCGCGGTGGCCACGGCGTCGACACCGACGAGCAGGTACACGTGCGGCAGCCGAGCGGAGGTCTCCAGCTGTTCGGGGAGATCGGCGGGTTCGGCCAGCGCGACCGATCGCACCGTGATCGTCTCCCCCGCCGGTGCGGCGACCAGGGTCGCGACGGTGTGATCGAGCGCGGCGAGCAGTTCGCCGAGCGTGGTGACCGCCTCCGGCATGTCCCGAACCTCCTTCATCCGATCGGACAAGCAATCCGTTGGTTCTTCGTCCGATCAGATGATTATGACCGCCGCGCATCGGTGTTGACTACGTCACATCCCGCCCCCTCAGACGCAGGAGCCGCCGTCATGGACGCCATCGCGACCACCCCGCCGCCGGTCAACGAACCGGTCGGCACCTTCGCGCCGGGAACCCCCGAGCGCGCCGCACTGCGCACCGCCCTCGCCGACCTGTCGGCGGCACCGACCGAGATCCACCACGTGATCGGCGGCCGCCACCTGCGCGGCGACGGTCCCGGCTTCGACGTGGTGCAACCGCACCGCCACGCCGCCGTCCTCGGCACCCTGCACGACGCGAGCACCGCCGAGGCCGCGGCCGCGGTCGAGGCGGCCACCGCCGCCGCGCCGGCCTGGCGGGCCATGTCCTTCGACGACCGCGCGGCGATCTTCCTGCGCGCCGCCGACCTGCTCGCCGGACCGTGGCGGGCGACACTGGCCGCGGCGACCATGCTCGGGCAGTCCAAGACCGCCTACCAGGCCGAGATCGACGCACCGTGCGAGCTGGTCGATTTCTGGCGGTTCAACGTCGCCTTCGCCCGCCAGATCCTGGCCGAGCAGCCGCTCTCCGCGCCCGGGGTGTGGAACCGGACGCAGTACCGGTCGCTCGAGGGCTTCGTCTACGCGGTGACCCCGTTCAACTTCACCGCGATCGCGGGCAACCTGCCCACCGCGCCCGCGCTGATGGGCAACACGGTGGTGTGGAAACCGGCCAGGACCCAGGCCGTCGCGGCGTATCTGACGATGCGGCTGCTCGAGGCCGCCGGCTTGCCGCCCGGGGTGATCAACCTCGTGCACGGACCAGGCCCGGAGATCTCCGACGTGGTGCTGGGCGATCCGCGCTTGGCCGGTGTGCATTTCACCGGCTCCACCGCCACCTTCCAGCACCTGTGGCGCGAGGTCGCGCGGCGCCTGGACACCTACCGCGGCTACCCCCGGCTGGTCGGCGAGACCGGTGGCAAGGATTTCGTGCTCGCGCATCCCTCGGCCGACCCGGCGGTGCTCACCACCGCGCTGCTGCGCGGCGCGTTCGACTACCAGGGCCAGAAGTGCTCGGCGGCCTCGCGGGCGTTCATCCCGCGCTCGGTGTGGGCGCGGATGTCGGAGGACCTGATCGGCAAGACCGCCGAGTTGCGCTACGGCGACGTCACCGATTTCACCCACTTCGGTGGGGCGCTGATCGATCGGCGCGCCTTCGAGCGCAACACCGCCGCGCTGGAACGGGCCAAGGCCACCCCGGGGCTGACCGTGGTCGCCGGCGGGCACGGCGACGACAGCGTCGGCTGGTTCGTCGAACCGACCATCGTCGTCGGCGACGATCCCGCCGACGAGGTCTTCCGCACCGAGTACTTCGGCCCGATCCTCGCGGTCCACGTCTACGACGACAGCAACCCCACCGGCTTCGACGACGCCATGGACCTGGTCGACCGGGGCAGCGCCTACGGCCTCACCGGCTCGATCATCGCCGAGGACCGGACCGCGATCACCGCGGCGATCGAGCGGCTCACCTTCGCGGCGGGCAACTTCTACATCAACGACAAACCCTCCGGCGCGGTCGTCGGTCAGCAGCCCTTCGGCGGTGCCCGCGCCTCGGGCACCAACGACAAGGCAGGCTCGGCACTGAACCTGCTGCGCTGGACCTCCGCCCGGACCATCAAGGAGACCTTCACCCCGCCGACCGATCATCGCTATCCCCATCAGGCGCCCGAGACGGAGGTCCGGTGATGGCTGCCCTGCTGCGTTCGCCCTTGCTCGCCGCCGCCCGCTCGCCGCGGCTCGAGCGCGCGATCACCGGCCTGCCCGTCAGCCGGTCGGTGGTGGCGCGGTTCGTCGCGGGGACCAGCACCGCCGACGCGGTGCGCGCGGCCGAGACCCTGCTGCGCTCCGGACGTTTCGTGAGCATCGACTACCTCGGCGAGGACACCACCGACCTCGCCGCGGCCGAGGCGACCGTCGCGCAGTACCTCGACCTGATCGCCGCGCTGGGCGGCCTCCCCCACGCCGAGGTGGCCCCCGGCGCCGTACGGCCGCTGGAGGTTTCGGTGAAACTGTCCGCCCTCGGGCAGGCGCTCCCGCGCGAGGGGCACGCGGTCGCCCGCGAGCACGCCCGCCGGATCTGCGCCGCCGCCGAGGCCGCGGGCATCTGGGTCACCGTCGACGCCGAGGACCACACCACCACCGACTCGACCCTCGCGATCGTGCGGGACCTGCGGGCCGACTATCCGTGGCTGGGCACCGTGCTCCAGGCCTACCTGCGCCGCACCGAGGACGACTGCCGCGCGCTGGCAGGCCCGGGATCGCGAATCCGGTTGTGCAAGGGCGCCTACGACGAGCCCGCCGCGGTCGCCTTCCGTGACCGCGCGGAGGTCGACGCCTCGTATCTGCGCTGCCTGGCGATCCTGACCGCCGGGTCCGGGTATCCGATGATCGCCTCGCACGATCCGGCGGTGATCGCGGCGGCGGGCGTGGCCGTGGTGTCGGCGCAGCGCAAGACCGAGGAGTACGAGTACCAGATGCTCTACGGCATCCGGGCCGACGAACAGCAGCGACTCGCCGACGCGGGAAACCATGTCCGCGTGTATGTCCCCTACGGTGATCAGTGGTACGGGTATTTCATGCGCAGGCTGGCCGAACGGCCCGCCAACCTCGGGTTCTTCCTGCGCGCACTCGCCGGTGGGCGCTGAACAATATTCACTCTCGGTGCCCGCGGTCGTGTGATGGCGGTGTACTCAGGTGCGTGCATCGCGCAGCGGCGGTGCGTGCCGACGGAAGGAACGCGAATGTCATTCGCAGAGTTGCGCGCCCAGATGCTGCGCCGCAAACCGCTCGTCGAGGTGGAGGACGAGATTCCGAGCGATGAGCGGCTCGCCAAATCGCTCGGCCTGTGGCAGCTCACCGCCATCGGCGTCGGTGGCATCATCGGCGCGGGCATCTTCACCCTCGCCGGGTCGGTCGCCCATTCGGTGACCGGTCCCGCGGTGCTGCTGTCGTTCCTCATCGCCGGTGTCGCCAGCGCTGCGGCGGCGCTGTGCTACGCCGAATTCGCGGGCATGGTCCCGAAAGCGGGCTCGGCCTACACCTACGGCTACGTCTCGCTCGGCGAGCTGGCGGGCTGGTTCATCGGCTGGGACCTGCTGCTCGAGTACATCGCGGTGGCCGCGGTGGTCGCGATCGGTGTGTCCGGGTACTTCGGCTTCCTGCTCGATCAGGTCGGCCTGACGCTGCCGGAGTGGATGCTCGGCGCGCCCGACACCGGCGACGGGCGGGTGGTCGACCTGTTCGCCGTGCTGTTCTGCCTGGGCACGGCGTGGATCCTCTCGCGTGGCATCGGCAGCGTCGGCCGGTTCGAGACGGTCGCGGTCGGCATCAAGGTCGCGCTGGTGGTGCTCATCGTGGCGCTCGGGGTCTTCCACATCGACAGCGCCAACTACGACCCGTACTTCCCGTTCGGCGCCGGAGCGGTGTGGACGGGCGCGGCGACGGTGTTCTTCGCGGTCTTCGGCTACGACGCGATGTCCACCGCGGCCGAGGAATCCGTCGACGGGCGCAAGCATCTGCCCAAAGCGATCATCTACTCGCTCGCGATCGCGATGGTGCTGTACGTGCTGGCCACGCTGGTGCTCACCGGCATGCAGAAATACACCGAGATCAGTCCGACCAGCGGCTTCTCCACCGCGTTCGAGGCGGTCGGGATGCCGGGCGTCGCCAACATCATCGCGATCGGCGCGATCGTCGGCATCATCACGGTGGTGCTGACGTTCATGCTCGGCGTCACCCGTGTCTGGTTCGCGATGAGCCGCGACGGGCTGCTGCCCGCGTGGTTCGCCAAGACCCATCCGACCCGCAAGGTGCCGACCAGGGTCACCTGGATCGTGGGCATCGGCGCGGCGATCCTGGCCGGTGTGCTGCCCATCAACACCGTCGCCGAGCTCACCAACATCGGCATCCTGATGGCGTTCATCGTGGTCTGTGTCGCGGTGATCGTGCTGCGCCGCACCAGGCCCGACGCGCCGCGCTCGTTCCGCCTGCCGCTGATGCCGGTGATCCCACTGATCGGCATCGGCTTCTCCGCCTACCTCATCTACTCGCTGCCGTGGCAGACCTGGCTACGGTTCCTGGCCTGGCTGGTGGTGGGCCTGATCGTCTACTTCGGTTACTCGCGCACCCATTCGGTGATGAACCGGACGGCGCCCCAGCCCAGCGAGTAGGCCGGTCCCCGCGCGACTGTGCTGTGATGGGGCGATGAGCGCAGGGCACGGGATCGAGGCGGCAGACGAGCAGCAGGCGCGTCCGCCGCGTCGGCGCCGCGATCCGGAGAAGACCAGGGAAGCCATCATCGACGGGCTGCTGGCCGCGATCGCCGACGGTGACTTCGCGCCCACCGCCCGCACGATCGCCACGCGGGCCGGTGCCTCCGAACGCAGTGTCTTCGTGCACTTCCCGGACCGCGAGGCCCTGCTGATCGCCGCCGTCGAGCGGCAGTCCGAGATGGTCGAGGCGTGTCTGGTCGAGCCGGATCCCGGGCTGCCGCTGGCCGAGCGGATCACACTCGCGGCGCGCCAGAGCCGGGCGATCTTCGACCTGCAGCGCACGCCGCGGCTGCCCGGTCTGCAGGAGTCCCGCACCGTCGCCGCCATCGACGCGCGGATGCGCCGCACCGACGACCGCATCCGCGCGACCCTGGCCGCGCTGTTCGCCCCCGAACTGGCCGGCGACGACGAACTGCTCGACCTGGTCGACGCCGCCCTGGCCTGGCCGGCGCGCCACCACCTGCAGGATCGGCGCGGTCACTCCGGCGAGGCGGCGACGGCGGCGATCGAGCGGGCCCTGCGGCTGCTACTCGCTCAGCGCTGACTCCGAGGGCACCAGTACGCGTTTGAGGATCTTGCCGGTCTCGCCGCGCGGCAGCGCGCTGAGGAAGGTGACATCGCGCGGGACGGAGAAGCGGCTGAGCCGGTTGCGGATGTAGGTGCGCACCATGTCCGAATCCAGGCCCGCCCCTTCGCGTTTCACCACGAAGGCGGCCAGCCGCTGCCCGAATTCGCGATCGGGGACGCCGACGACGGCCACCTCGGAGATCTGCGGCAGATGAGCCAGGGCCTCCTCCACCGGTCGCGGGAAGACGTTCTCGCCGCCGGAGATGATCATCTCGTCGTCGCGGCCCGCCACGAACAGCCTGCCCGCCGCGTCCAGATAGCCGAGATCGCCCGTGTCGAGCATGCCGTCGGCCTCCTCCGGCGGCGCCGCGTTGACGTAGCCGTCGAAGAGCATGTGATTGGCGACGAAGATGTGCCCGGTGACGCCGACCGGCACCGGGCGCAGGTCGGGGCCGAGCACGGCCACCCTGGTCCCCAGCGGCGGACGGCCCGCGGTGGTCGGTGAGACGCGCAGGTCGGCGGGTGTGGCGACGCTGGCCCAGGACACCTCGGTGGAGCCGTACACGTTGTAGAGCACGTCGCCGAAGGAGTCGAGGAAGCGCAGCACGGTGGCGCCTGCCAGCGGCGCGCCACAGCTGATCACCTGGCGCAGACTGGACAGGTCGATGCCCGCGCGCACCGCCTCGGGCACATCGAGCAGGCGCTCGACCATGGTGGGCACCACGATCAGGGTGGTGATCCGGTGCGTGGCGACGGCGCGCAGACAATCGAGCGCGTCGAAACCGTCGCTGAGCACGACGGTGGCGCGCAGCGCGGTGCTCAACTGCAGCCCCGCCAGCCCCCAGGTGTGGAACAGCGGCGCCGGGATGAGCATCACCTCCTCCACCCGCATCGGGATCCGCGACAGCAGCGCGGCGATGGTGCCGAAGCCCTTGGCGTGCGGACGGCGCGCGCCCTTCGGCGACCCGCTCGTGCCGGAGGTCAGCACGATCAACCGGCCTGGATGCGCGGGAACGGGGAAATCGGCGCCCGCGCAGGCGATCATGTCCGCGATGGTGGTGCGCTCGGGATCGGGCGGCTCGGCGTCGGTGGTGATGCGGGGCACCGCGCTGTGCAGGTAGCGGATCAGGGTCTCCAGCCGCCCGTCGACATAGACCGCGCTGAGCCGGTGGCGCTGCACGATCTCCTCGATGCGCCGCCCGGACAGTCCGGCGTTGAGCAGGGCCACGTCGACCCCGAGTTTGCCCGCCGCGACCATGGTTTCGACCATGCCCGCGTGGTTGCGCGCCAGCAGGCCGATGGCATCGCCCGCGCGCAGGCCCTGCGCGTACATCGCCGCGGCCAGCGCGGTGGAGTCGGCGTCGATCTCGGCGAAGGTGCGGGTGCCGTGCGGATCGATCAGCGCGAGCCGGTCCGGGGCGTGCGCGGCGCCCGCGGCGTATCCCCCGGCCAGGTTGAATCCCCATTTCGTCAGCGAGCGCAGCTGGCGCACCATCGAGCGCGGTTCGGCGCGCACCAGGCCGGTCGCGGCGATGCTGCGCACCACCCCGGCGTTGCGGCGCAGCGGTGAGCGCTCGGCGTTGATCACCACCGAGGACCGGGTGCCCGCGATGACGTCGGCGGTGCGGCGCAGACCGGCCTTGACCCAGTCGGTGACCGCGGAGTTGCCGCACTCGGCGAGGGCGGGGTGCACGGTGGCGGCGGCGAACAGGGTGATGTCGAGGCGGGTGCGCCGCTCGTCACCGCGCAGCCGGACCGCCACGAAACTACCCAGCGCCGAACAACGCAGTTCGAAACTCTCGTACCAGCGCCCGATCTCCAGGATCAGATCGTGGCACTCGATCCCGGCGGCGGCCGACCCGACCCGCACCTGCCACAGGACCGACCCGTCGGGTCCCTCCACCTGCTCGCAACTGCCGATACCGGTGAACATCCGTGGATAGCTCTGCGGATCCAGCAGCACATTCCACAGGGCTTGCCGCGCGATGGTGAAATCCGCGGTGACATCGATGACGTCGGTGACCAAACTCCGTGCTCTTCCCGTCGACCTGTTCGACCAGCTCGGTCGGGCTCGTCACGCTACCTTTCCGTGCCGCTCCACGACCAAGAATCGGACAAAACCGGTGGTTTGGGACGGGTTCGACCGGAATTTGGTTCGTGCGCCATACCTCGCGATGTTGCCGATGTGAAACTGTCCAACTCCTTGCACCCCGCCGTGGGATGCCGAAGTATTGCCAGCAGTACCAACCTGATCTGCAGGAAGTCGCCGCGCAGCGGCACGACGAGCGAAGAGGTGGGACATGACAGCGAGCTGGCCGGGTAGTTCGATGAATTCCTTCGACGACATCTTCCAGCGATTCTTCGGCCCGGGGATGTCGGCGAAACCCCCCGTGCAACGCATCGACCTGGGCAGACTCATGACCGACAACGCCAAAGCGCTCATCGCCACGGCGCGCGAGGCCGCCCAGGAGTGGGGAAATCCCGAGATCACCCCGGAGCATCTGCTCTACGCGGCCACCGAAGCCGAGCCGGGCCGCAGCATCGTGGCCGAGCTCAGCCTCGATCCCGACCAGGTTGCCGAACAGATGCAGGACCACCTCGACACCGGCGCGCCCAGCGAGGACGATCTGTCCGACATCACACTGAGCCCCGCCACGAAGACGGCGTTGCGCGCGGCGCAGCGCCAGGCCGCCCAGGCGGGCAGCAGCTACATCGGTCCCGAACACGTGCTGCTCGGCATCGCGTCGGTCCCCGACAGCGTCGCCGCGCAGGCACTGATGGCGGGGATCGCGGCCACGCAGAGCGGCAATTCCGCGGGCCCGGCGACCCCGGGCGGCGCGCCGGCCAAGCGGCAACGCAAGTCGGACACGCCGACGCTGGACGAGTACGGGCGCGATCTCACGGCCGAGGCCCGTGAAGGTCTGGTCGACCCAGTCGTCGGCCGGGCCGAGGAGATCGAGCAGACCATCGAGATCCTCTCGCGGCGCCGCAAGAACAATCCGGTGCTCATCGGTGATCCCGGTGTCGGCAAGACCGCCATCGTCGAGGGGCTCGCGCAGCGCATCGTCAACGACGACGTGCCCGCCACGCTCGCCGATCGGCGGGTCATCGCGCTCGACATCGGCACGCTGGTGGCGGGCAGCAAATATCGCGGCGAGTTCGAGGAGCGGCTGACCAAGATCCTCGACGAAGTGCGCGCCCACAAGGACGAGCAGATCGTGTTCATCGACGAGCTGCACACCATCGTCGGCGCCGGGGGCGGCGGCGAGGGCTCGATGGACGCGGGCAATCTGCTCAAGCCCGCGCTGGCGCGCGGCGATCTGCACGTCGTCGGCGCGACCACGATCGACGAGTACCGCAAGCACATCGAGAAGGACGCCGCGCTCGAGCGCCGCTTCCAGCCGGTGCTGGTGTCGGAGCCCTCGGTCGAGGACACGATCGAGATCCTGCGCGGCCTCGCCGACGTCTACGAGGAGCACCACCAGGTGCGCTACACCGACGAATCGCTGGTGGCCGCGGCCCAGCTGTCGGACCGCTACATCACCGACCGGTTCATGCCGGACAAGGCGATCGACCTCATCGATCAGGCGGGCGCGCGGGTGCGGCTGCGCTCGGGCACCCCCGACCCTGAGGCCAAGGCCAGGGACGAGGAGATCGCGCGGCTGTACCGGGAGAAGGACGCCGCCGTCGACAACGAGGACTACGAGAAGGCCACCGCCCTCAAGGCCGAGATCGCGGCCAAGGAGGAGGAGCTCGCGGAGTCCGGTGAACTGGCCGCCGAACCCGAAGTCGACGTGCTCGCCATCGCCGAGGTCATCTCGCGCCAGACCGGCATCCCGGTCGCCGACCTCACCGCCGAGGAGAAGCAGCGTCTGCTCGCGCTCGAGGACGTGCTGCACAAACGCGTCATCGGGCAGGACGAGGCGATCGTCGCGGTGGCCGAGGCGGTGCGCCGCGCGCGGGCCGGACTCAAGGACCCGAACCGGCCGATCGGCTCGTTCCTGTTCCTCGGCCCGACCGGTGTCGGCAAGACCGAACTCGCGAAAGCGCTGGCGGAGGCGGTGTTCGGCGACGAGGACCGGCTGATCCGGTTCGACATGAGCGAGTTCCAGGAGAAGCACACGGTCTCCCGGCTCGTCGGCGCCCCGCCCGGCTATGTCGGCTACGACGACGCCGCCCAGCTCACCGACAAGGTGCGCAGGCAGCCGTACTCGGTGATCCTGTTCGACGAGGTGGAGAAGGCGCACCCGGATGTGTTCAACGTGCTGCTGCAGCTGCTCGACGACGGCCGGGTCACCGATTCCAAGGGCCGCACCGTCGATTTCAAGAACACGATCGTCATCATGACCTCCAACATCGGCTCGGATCTGATCCTGGCCGCGCCCGAGGGTGACCTGGATTCGGTCGTGCCGCAGCTGGAAGAGCGCCTGCGCCAGCACTTCCGGCCGGAGTTCCTCAACCGGATCGACGAGCAGATCGTGTTCCACCGCCTCGACAAGACGCAGCTGGAACGGATCGTGAACCTGATCCTGGACAAGACCCGACGGTTGCTGGCCGCCCAGGACATCGAGCTCGACATCAGCGACGCGGCGGTGGACTGGCTCGGCGAGCGCGGCTTCCAGCCCGAGTTCGGCGCCAGGCCGCTGCGGCGCACGGTGCAGCGTGAACTCGACAACCGGGTCTCGCGGCTGCTGCTCGACGGCGGGCTGGAGGCGGGAGCGACGGTCCGGGTCGACACCGCCGACGACGACCTGGTCGTCACCGCGGTGGCGCCGAGCGGCGGCAAGGCCGAGACCGACGGCGCGGCGCCGAAATCGGTGAAGAAGCAGGCCAAGAAGAAGGGCGAGGACAAGAAGGTCGCGGCGAAGAAGTAGCGCGACGCGACGGTGGCCCGGTCCGCGCCGGACCGGGCCTCCGTCGTGATCGTCTCAGCCGCCGGTGACCACGCAGGACTCCCCGAACCGGTAGCCGCGGCCCACGTGCACGTCGGCGCCGCGCCCCACCCCGCCCTGCAGCGCCGCCAGCGTGTGCGGGCCGGTACTGCTGGGCACCCAGGTCAGGTCGGCGATGCCGTCGGTCGGGGTGACCACCGCCAGCAGGGCGCCGTTGTCGTAGAACGAGACGGGCTCGATGCCGACACTGAGCCGGGCCACCAGGTGATGGGTGCACCCGGTGCCGTAATTGGTTGCGCTGCCGACGCTGAGGCCGGGGTCGACGGTCAGCTGCGAGACCGCCGCACCGGCCGAGGGCGAACCGGCGGTCATGGCCAGCAACGCTGTCCCGGTGGCCGCGATGGCGAAGGCGAATTTCCGGTCACTCATATCTCACGTCCTTGTGCTGCGGGGGCCGGCCGAACGCGAGGCCGGCGAGTCGACCCCCATCCTCACCCCATCGCGGGACCGATGTCGGGAGAACACACGAACGAATCGCTACGCCGCGGACCAGAGGGCCGGCGTGTTCGGCGGGGTCCAGTTCGGATCGTGGACGGTGTGCGCCTGCCTGCAGGTATAGGTCCGCCCCTGGTAGGTGACCTTGTCGCCGACGGCGTAGGTCGCGCCCTGCCGCCAGGCCGTTCCCGCGGGGGCGGTGGTCGTCGTCGGATGGTGATGGGTGGTCGTCGGCGCCGGGGTGGTGGTGGCCGGGGGCTTGGTGGTCGTCGCCGGCGGGGTGGTCGTGGGTTTCGTGGTCGTCGGTTTCGTGGTGGTCGGTGTCGGCGTGGTCGTGCCGCCACCGGAGCCGCCGATCTCCAGGTCGACACAGCTGTAGAAGGCCGCCGCGGTGTCGCCGATGTTCCAGACCGCGCGCAGTTTCTGGCGCCCCGAATAATTCGACAGATCAATGGTGTGCGTGACTTCCATCGCGGGCTGTTCGTTCCCGCCGTCGATCACCGCGATTCGGGTGTCGCCGAGGAAATACTCCCAATTGAGGGTGCGGTGATTGGCGGTGTTCTTCCAGGTGAAGGTCGTGCGGCCGGACACCTTCTGCGGCACCCAGCCGAGGCTGTCGTCGTCGAGCTCGGGATATTTGTTCGCGCTGCAATTGGTGAGGCCTTTCGGCCCCTCGACACTCTGCGGTTCGTATTTCACCGCACCGCACGGGACGAGCCCCTTGGCGCATTGTTCCTGCCTGCTCGCCGGTCCGGTGACCCAGCCGTGCGCCCCGGCATCCGCCGCGGGAGCGAGCAGACTCGCCAGGGGCGCCAAGGCCACGGCACCGGCGACGGACAGAATTCGATTTCGCACTCTCAGTACTCCTTGAAATGCACACGGATGGACGGCAGGGGCCGACATACCGTCCGGGAAAACGATTTCGGATGACGCTGCAGAACACTTCGATATCGAACTGTGATGGGGAACGGTAGGGCGGCCCGATGCCCTCGTCAAGGAGTTCTCCAGCACCGAATTCGACTACCGGCGAGTACGAAGCAGCAATTCTCAGCCCGTCTGCGAAGTTGCGAAGCATGCGTGTTTCAACCCGACCGGTTCGATCTACAGGCAATCGTTCGGCTAATCCACCAGTTCACGGCCGCGCGGCCGGTTGCCAGAAGATGGCGGGAATTCCGTGGAGCGAGGCGGGACGCGACGATTCAGCACGCCCGCACCCGCCGATCTACGGCCTGCGAATGTTGCGCGGCGCCGGCGGAATTGATCCGGCACACGCCACGACATCACCCCGCGGCGTGGCCGCTCGGCCACCGGGGTCTGGGTGGCTCAGCGGGTGATCCGCAGCGGCAGCGCGGCGTGGCGGCGGACGAACAGGCTCGGGACCCAGCGGGGCGGGGCATCCTCGATCAGGGTGAACTCGGTGCTGCGTTCGAGCAGCAGGCCGAGGGCGGCGGTGGCTTCCAGCCTGGCCAGCGCCGAGCCGATGCAGAAGTGCGCGCCCGCGCCGAAGGCCGCGTGCGCCCGGCCACGGGGGCGCGCCAGGTCGACCTGCTCCGGCTCGGCGAACCGCGCGGGGTCGCGGTTGGCGGCGCCCCAGAGCAACAGCAGGTGGCTGCCCGCGGGCAGGTCGATTCCGCACAGCTCGGTGTCGGCCACCACGTGCCGGTGGTGGCCGCGGAAGGGCGACTCCAGCCGCAGCGTCTCCTCCAGGAACGCGGGCAGCAGGTCCGGCCGGGCGCGCACGCGCGCTTGCAGCTGCGGGTCCTCGGCGAGCAACCGGGCCGCCGCCGCGATCAGTCCCGCGGTCGACTCACCGCCCGCGCCGATCAACTGCACCAGGATGAGCACCGCCTGCTGCTCGTCGATCCGACCGGCCGCCAGTGCCGCCGCGAGCACATCGATCAGCGCCGCGGGCGAATCCGTCGCGGCGACCCGGCCTTTCGCCGCGACGACGGCACCGTGGGCGTAGTGGGCGAGTTCGGCGGCCGAGGTGACCAGCGCGGTCATCCGGCCGTCGGGCACGATGCCGCCGAGCATCTCCGTGGAGTCGTAGGCCCACCCGAGCAGCCGCGGCACATCGGCGCCGGGCAGGCCGACGAGTTCGGCGATCAGCGCCAGCGGCAGCCGATCCGCCATCCCGGTCGCCCAGTCGATCCGGTCGCCGTCGAGTTCTTCGGCCCACAGCTGTTCGGCGAGCGCGGAGACCGTGGGTCCCATGCCCCGCACCCGCTTGGCCAGCGCGGGGCCGACGATGCCGCGATGCACCGCGTGCACCTCGGCATCGGCGGTCGCGAGCACGTGCACGGCCTGGCCGGTGGCGTCGAGGTCGAAGGTCGTCGGCGCCGCGCCGGGTCGTGCGACGAGCACGCCGGTCAGGTGCGAGGAGAAGTCGGCCGGGCGGGCGGTGGCCTCGGCGACCGCGGCCCACGAGGACACGAGGAAGAAGTCGGTGCCCGGGACCCGGTGGACCGGAGCGTGCTCCCGCAGGGCGCGATAGAGCGGGTAGGGGTCATCGAGCACCGCTGGGTCGAAGAGGTCCGTCGCCGCGAGTTCGGTGGTCATGGCCGCCGCCTTTCCTGGTCGATTCGTCGGCGCTCACGGTCCCCGGCGCGAGCCGTCCCGGCAACAGCTGTCTCAGCTCGAGACTGCGATGCCCGCGCGCACGACCACCCGGCTGAGCGGAAAAGGGCCTGCGGCCAGGCCGAAGTGCGCTAGACATATTTCGCGAACTGTCTCAGCACGAGAAGGAGGAGCGATGCCGTCCGATTGGCTCACCGACGGTGATCGCGGCACCGTCGCGATCGACCGCATCGAACGGGCCGCCCTCGCGCTGTTCCTCGAACACGGCATCGACAAGGTCACCGTCGACGACATCGCCGCCGCAGCGGGGTGCTCCCGAGCGACGCTCTACCGCCACGTCGGCGGCAAGCCGCGACTGGTGCGCGCGGTGATGGTCAGGGCGGCCGAAACCGTGGCCGCCCGCGTCGAGGCGGCCGTCGAACGGGTTCCGCCTCGACGGCGACCCGTCGAGGCGATCCTGGCCGCCGTCACCGCGATCCGGGCCGACCCGGTCCTGCGCCAGTGGCTCGTCCGGCATCGCTCCCCCGGCACCGACGACCTGCTGGCCGGCGCACCGGAACTCGGCCGCATCGCGACCGCGCTCACCCACATCGCCCCCGACGACGCGGCCGCGGGCTGGATCGTGCGGGTGGTGCTGTCGCTGCTCACCTGGCCGCTGCCCGATGCCGCGGCCGAGCGGCGGCTCGTCGAACGGTTCGTCGGACCCGCCCTGCGTACCGCCTGACGGCGATCAGGGCATCGGCAGCGGCGGCGTCTTCGGGAACTCCACCGGCAGCGCGGCCAGCGACCGGTGGAAGGGGCCGGGACGCCACACCAGGTCCTCGGCGGCCACCGCGAGCCGCATCTCCGGGAGGGCGTCGAGCAACTGGTCGATCGCGTCCTGGACGATCAGGTACGCCACCGATTTGGCGGGGCAGCCGTGCGGACCCGCGCTCCACGCCAGGTGCGCCCGGTTGTCGACGACATCGCGTCCGGCGATCGCCGGATCGTTGTTGCACGCCGACATGCTGATCACCACCGGCTCGTGCGCGGGCAGCCAGGTGTCGTCCACCAGGGTGGGCTGGCGCGGGTAGGTCATGCAGAAGTTGGCCAACGGCGGATCGGTGAAGAGCACCTCGTCGAGGGCGTCGCGGGTCGACATGCTGCCGCCGAGCACATCGCCGGCGAAGCGCCGGTCGGTGAGCATCAGCCGCAGCGTGTTGACCACGAGATTGAGCATGGGCTCGATGCCGGCGCCGTAGAGCACCAGCAGCTGATGCACCAGTTCCTCGTCGGTGAGCGCGGCGGGATGCGTCAGCAGGCGCGTGGCGACATCGTCGCCCGGCTCGCGCTGACGCAGCGTCACCAGGTCCGCGAGCGCGGTGGCGAGCAGTTCGTTGCCCGCCTCGGCGTCGTTGCCCTCGAAGATCTGTGCCATGCCGGTGGCCACGCGCTGCCCGATCTGCGGCGTGCAGCCGAGCATGGCGTTGAGCGCCTGGAACACCAGCGGAAACGCGTACTGGCTCAGCAGATCCGCCGACCCGGTCGCGCAGAAGCCGTTGATCAGTGGGATCGCGAACCGTTCCACCGTGCTGTGCATCGCGTAGAGATCGACCCCGGCGATCGCGGCGACATTGGCCTGCCGGTACCTGGTGTGCTCGGCGCCGGTGGTGCGCAACGCGGCCGGGCGGAACTGCAGCATCGGCAGCACCGGGCAGTCCTGCGGAATGTTGCGCTGCCACATGCGCGGATCGGCCGGGAAGTGCTCCGGGTCGTTGAGGATCCGGACCGCCGTGTGATAGCCGATCACCAGCGTGGCCCTGATCCCGGGCGACAACTCCACCGGCACCAGGGCGCCGAAACGCTGCCGCATCGCGCGGTAGGCCGCCTGCGGGTCGGCGGCGAACTCGGGCGCGTACATGGGCACCCGCTCGCCGACCGCGAGGTCGAGCGTCATGACACCGCCGCGGCTTCCTGCCGCTGGAACAGGTACTCCGCCAGCGTGATCAGCGCGCGCAGGCCGTGATCGCGGCGCCGGGCGTCGACCGCGACCACGGGGGTCTCCGGCGCCAGGTCCAGCGCCTCGCGGACCTCCTCGAGCGGGTAGCGCCGGAAGCCCTCGAACTCGTTGACCGCCACCGCGTACGGCACCCCGCGCAGTTCCAGCGCGGCGAGCACGTCGTCGGCCTTCTCGATGCGCCGGGTGTCGACGAGCACCAGCGCGCCGAGCGCGCCGCGGGCCAGCTCCTCCCACAGCGGGGCGAACCGTTCCTGGCCGGGTGTGCCGAACAGGTACAGGGCCAGTTGCGGATTCAGGGTGATCCGGCCGAAGTCGAGCGCGACGGTGGTCTGCACCTTGGTGCCGAGCCCGGCCATGTCGTCGACGCCGATGCTGGCCTCGGTGATGGTCTCCTCGGTGCGCAGCGGCCGGATCTCCGACACCCCGCAGACGAACGTCGTCTTGCCCACGCCGAAGTTGCCCGCGACCAGGATCTTCACCGACCTGGTCACGGTCTCGGGGACGTAATCGACCTCAGCCCGCGATGGCACGGAGACCATGCAGCACCTCCTTGATCAACGCGAGTTCCGGCTTCACCTGAGCCGGGGTGGGGCAGTGCAGATGTCCGCTGTCGAGCAGGTCGGACACGATGATCTTGACGACCGACGCGGGCAGGTCCAGATACGCCGACAGCTCGGCGATCGACAGCGCGCCACGCCGGCTGGTGAGCGCGAGGACCCGGCGCTCGTCGGGGCGATGATCGGGGCGCGCGTCGGCGACGGCGCGGACCAGGGTCACCAGATCCAGTTCATGCGCGGCCCGTACCCGGCCGCCGGTGCGCACATACGACCTGACCAGGTCGGGATCCCGCCTGCCCCGGCTCATTACCGGCCACCGTTGCGGGGCGCGCTGCCGATCTCGTGGCCGACCCGGGAGGCCAGTTCGTTCATCCGGTGCGCGACCAGCGCGACGTCGACATCGACCGTGGTCGCCACGCCGAGCAGCGCGCCCGCGCCCGCCGCGGTGATCATGATCATGCCCTCGTCGTACTCGGTCATGTTCTGGCGCACCGCGTTCGACGGGCCGCCGCAGAACTCGCCGAGCGCCTTGCCGAGCGAGCGGAGCCCCGAGGCCGCCGCCGCGAACCTTTCGGCGTCGTCCTTGGCGACACCGCGGGAGTGCGCGATCCGCAGTCCGTCGTCGGACAGCAGCACCGCGAAACGGACGCCGGGGATCTGCAGATCCTCGAGCAGCCACGCCAATCGGTTCGTGCTATCGGCCACCGGTGTGCTCATCGGCTGTTCCTTCCGTCGTTCGCTCGGCCGCGGCGCGGCCGCTACGGGAACCGCTGTGCCAGGCAGCGGCGAGTTCCGGCCGCGGCTGCCCCGATTCGCCGGGCACCCCCGACCGATCCGGCGCGACCGGCCTGCGGCGGCGCTTGGGTAATCCCCCACTGGTGATCTCGTGGATCTCCGCTCCCGGTGTCTCGTTCTCGGCCGGTACCGGGACGGGCACCGGAACATGGGCGGGCGCGGTGAGTTCGGGCTCCGGCAGCCGTGGCGCGGCGCCGCTGACGAGCAGGGCCGAGGGCACGTAGACCATCGCGCGCATGCCACCGAAGATGTTGGGCCCGTCGACGTGCACGGAGAATCCGTACCGGCGTGCCAGCGCCGCGATGCCGGGGAACCCGACCTTGGGCGCCGGGCCCAGATCGTGGATGTCGACCGCGCGTTCGCCGCTGAGCACCTGCCGGGCGTCCTCGAGCTGTTCCGGACTCATCCGCATGCCCGCGTCGTCGATGATGACGGTGACGCCGTGGTGGCCCTCCTGGAACCCGACCTCGACGAAGGAGGACGGCGGCGAGTACCGCAGGGCGTTGTCGAGCAGCGTGGCCAGGGTGTGCACGAGCGGTTCGACCGCGCGGCTGATGACCACGCGCTCCGATTGCCCGGACCGCACCCGCAGGAATTCCCGGACACGTCCGGTCGCGCCGCCCGCCACATCGGTGAGCGACTGCTGCGGCCAGCGCCGGCCCGGCAGGCCGCCGGAGACGATCACATAGGACTGCGCCTGGCGGATCATCTGCTGCACGGTGTGGTCGATGCGGGTCAGCGTCTCGTAGATCGCGTCGTCGCGGTGTTCGCGCAGGGCCGCGCTCACCACCTGGCCGAGGTCGGTGCCGAGGCTGACCACCGAGGTGCCGAACGAGCGCACCGCGGCACTGGTCGCGGCGCGCGAGGTCGCCGCCACCTCGGCCCTGGCCGCCTCGTCGGCGGCCTGCACCTCGGCGAGGCGGCGCTGCTCGCCGTACCGCTCGACCATGACCCTGGTCTCCTCGGTGACCGTGCGCAGGTCCTCCGCGTGGCCGGTGGCGATGTGCTGCAGCGTTTCGGCGTAGCGCGAGTCGCGCAGCTCCACGGGCACATCCACCGCGACGGCGGGAACGTCGTGGCGGCGCACCGCCTCGGTGATCGCGGGCAGGGTGGTGTGCGCCAGCTGGATCAGGGCGTTCTCGCACGCGAGGCGCTCGCGGATGGCCGCGTCGGCGCGGCGCCGTTGCTGGCGTTCGTTGCGCATGGCCAGGATCGTCACGGCCAGCGCGAGCAACAACAGCGGCGCTCCGATGACGAGTAACAGCACCGCGATTCCTGAGTTCATCAGATCTTTCGTCGTCGTCGACCACACACGGCTGGGTCGGTGGGTCCCTCACCGGTCGGCCCGGGGAGGCATGCGCGCGCGACCGCGAGGCGGGCGCGAATATCCGATTCACATGCCCCGCTGCCTGCGACTCGCACACAGTAGCAGCACCGCGCGGACCTCGTCGTGGATCATCCTGTCCGCCATCATAATTCCGACCCGGATGGGTTGGACCATGCACTATTCTGACGCGCCGGGTCCGGACCGGCCGACACGGAACCACGGGTACCGGATACCATCCGGTCGTGGCGAAACTGAAGCTCTCCGTCGATGTCCCCGTCCCGCCGGACCAGGCGTGGGCGCACGCGGCCGACCTGCCCGCACTCGGTGACTGGCTGACCATTCACGAGGCGTGGCGCGGCGAGCTGCCCGCGGACCTGACCCCGGGCACCGTGCTCGTCGGCATCGCGCGCGTGAAGGGTTTTCGCAACAAGGTCACCTGGACCGTGCGCACCGCCGAGCCGCCGCGGCGGCTCGCGCTGACCGGCGCCGGGATCGGCGGCACCAAGTTCGGGCTCGGCCTGCTCGTCGAGCCCGCGGGCAGCGGCTCCAAGGTGAGCGTCGACATCGACCTCGGTGGCGCGCCGCTGTTCGGGCCGATCGGCTCGGCGGTGGCGAAGGCGCTGCGTGGCGACATCGAACGGTCCCTGGAGAACTTCGTCAAGCTCTACGCCTGAGCGCACACGCGAAAGCCCGGGCCGAACACGGTGTTCGGCCCGGGCTTTCCGGTGGAGGGGGTCAGACCAGCGCGACGGCCTCGGCGTCGACCGGTGCCTGCGGCTTGGTGCGCGGCAGGAAGAACGCCGGGACCAGCGTCAGCAGCGCGAGCACGACGGTCACCCAGTAGGTGGTGCTGAACGCGTCGGCGGCCAGTTCCAGTCCCTGCTCGATGATCGAGGGCGGGATCTGCGCGGCGAGTTCCGGTTTCACGGTGGCGCCGATCGCCATCTTCGCCTCGGGATGATCGTTGAGCTGGGCGGCCAGCACCACCGACATCGTCGCCGTGCCGATCGAGGCGGCGGTCTGGTTGATGATGTTCATCAACGTCGACCCGCGCGCGACCTGCGCGTGCGTGAGCGTCTGGATGGCGGCGGTCATCACCGGCATCATGGTGCAGCCCATGCCGAGACCCATCACGAACAGCGCCCCGCCGATCACCAGGTACGAGGTGTCGGCGCCCAGCTGGGTGAACCCGGCCAGGCCGAGCGTGATCAGGGTGATGCCGACCATGACGATCTTGCCCGGTCCGATCTTGTCGACAAGGAAGCCGGCGATCGGCATCGTCAGCATGGCGCCGATGCCCTGGGGCGCCATCAGCAGCCCGGAGTCGAACGCGGTTTCCCCGCGGACCTGCTGCAGGTAATTCGGCAGCAGGAAGCCGGCGCCGAAGAACGCCGTGGCGAACAGCGACATGGTGAGCACCGAGTAGCGCAGCGAGGTGTTGCGGAACAGGCGCAGATCGATCAGCGGGTGCTCGGTGCGCAGCGCGTGGAAGACGAAGGCCACCAGCAGCACCGCGCCGATGATCGCCGGGATCAGCACGCGCCCGGCGAGCACGGTGCCCTTCTCCGGGATGGAGGAGACACCGAACAGGAACAGCGCCAGGCCGGGCGAGGCCAGCAGCATGCCGACGAAGTCGAACGATTCCGACGGCTTGGGCTTGTCGGGTTCGAAGACGACGACGGCGAGCACCAGCGCGATCAGGCCCAGCGGCAGGTTGATCAGGAAGATCCAGTGCCAGCTGAACGAGTCGATCAGCCAGCCCCCGAGGATCGGGCCGCAGATGGGGCCGAGCAGCATGGGCACGCCGAGCACGGCCATCACCCGGCCGATCCGCTGCGGGCCCGCGGCGTGGGTCATGATCGTCATGCCCAGTGGCATGAGCATGCCGCCGCCGATGCCCTGGATGACGCGGAACGCCACCAGTGATTCGATGCTCCACGCCATCGAACACAGCACCGACCCGATGATGAAGAAGGTCAGCGCCGCCAGATACAGGCGTTTGGTGCCGAAGCGGTCGGCGGCCCAGCCGGTCATCGGGATGACCGAGGCCAGGGCCAGGGTGTAGCCGGTCATCGTCCAGGCGACGACCTCGACGGAGGCCTGGAAGTCGGTCATGAAGGTCGGAATCGCGACGGTGACCACGGTGATGTCGAGAATCGACATCACGGCACCGAGGACGACCACGCCGGCCACCTTGAGAACGGCGGCGTCTAGCTTGTCGGGAGCGGGATCGGCGACGCCGATATCCGGAGGTTTCGTCACCGGTTAACAGTGGCACCTTTCCGCCGCGATGACCAGTGAAATTTTCTGTTCGTCGACGGCGCCCGGGTCAGACCGGGGCGACGGTCGCGCTCGCCGCCGCGCGCAGCGCCGCCGCAGTCGATTCCGGGGCGGCGGGCAGCAGCGGCAGGCGCACCGCCGCGCTGGGAATGAGCCCCTGCTCGGCCAGGACCGCCTTGACGACCGTGGGGTTGGGTTCGGCGAACAGAGCGGCGCCGAGCGCGTCGAGGCGATGACCGAGCGCGCGCCCCAGAGCGGCGTCGTCGGCGAGCCACGCCGCGATCAGCGCGGCGTACGCGGCGGGCGCGACATTCGCCGCCGCCAGGATCCCGCCCCGTGCGCCGAGAGCCAGCAGGGCCGAGGCGAAACGGTCGTCGCCGCACAGCACCGTCGTCGTGTCTCCGGCCCGCGCGAGCACTTCGATGCTCGCCGCGTCGACGCCACCGACCGAATGCTTGAACCCTGCGATGTTCGGGATCCCCGCGAGCCGCACGAGCGTGTCCCCGCTGAGCGGTCGCGCGGTGCGATAGGGCACGTCGTAGACGAGCAGCGGCGCGGGACTGGCCGCCGCCATGGCGGTGAAATGCGCGACCACGCCCGCCTCGCTCGGCCGGACGTAGTACGGCACCACGGCGAGCACCGCCGCCACCGGATGCCGCAGCGCGCCGACAGCACGCACGGATTCGGCGGTGGCATTGCCGCCCGCGCAGACGATCAGTGGCGCGTCACGCTCGGCGCACACGGCCGCGCAGCGATCGAGGACCTCGACGCGCTCGTCGGCGGTGAGCGCGGAGGGTTCGGCGGTGGTGCCCAGGGCGACCAGTCCGGTCGCGCCCGCGTCGAGGACCCGGCGCGCGTGCGCGTCCAGCGCGGCGGGCGCGAGGGCACCGTCGGCGGTGAACGGCGTGATCATCGGGACGAAGAGTCCGTGGAGGGAAGTCATGGGTCCATCGTCGAGCCGGACGATACATCAGGTCCAGTTCACATTCTTGACGAGGAACGTAAGCTGAACTGATGCTGGATGTCCGCAAGCTCCGCCTGCTGCGCGAACTCGCCCACCGAGGCACCATCGCCGCGGTCGCCGACGCACTGCGCTACACGCCCTCGGCCGTCTCCCAGCAGCTCACGGCACTCGAACGCGAGGCAGGGGTGTCGCTGCTCGTACGCACCGGCAGACGCGTGACGCTCACCCCCGCCGCGCAGGTGCTCGTCGAGCACACCGAGACCATCCTCGCCGCGCTCGAACGCGCCGACGCCGAATTGGCCAAGGTCGGCGACGAACTCGTCGGCACCCTGCGCATCGGCGCGTTCCCCACCGCGGCGCGCAAGCTGCTCTCCCCCGCCCTGGTCGGCTTGAGCACCGAGCATCCGCGCCTGGAGCTCACCGTCACCGAGATCGATCCCGCGAACGTGCCCGACGCCCTGCGCGCGGGCACCCTCGACATCGCCCTCACCCACGACTACGACCTCGTCCCCGCCACCCCCGACCCGGCCATCCACACCGAACCGCTGTACACCGAGACCGTCCACCTCGCCACCCGGCACCCCGCCCCGGCCGACGATCCCCTGCGTGCCCACCGCGAATCCCCCTGGATCGCGGGCACACCAGGCACCCTCTGCCACACCGTGACCGTGCGCGCCTGCCAGGCAACGGGATTCACACCCCACATCCGCCACCACGCCGACGACTTCGACACGGTCCTCGCCCTGGTCGCGGCGGGCGCGGGCACGGCCATCGTGCCCGCCCTCGCCCTGCACTCCCCGCCGCCGGGCATCGCACTGTCCCCGCTGACCACCCGTCGCCACACCCACCTCGCCTACCGCAACGGCACCGCGACCCACCCCACCCTCCGCGCCGCCCGCACCGCCCTGCTCGCCGCGGCGGGAACCGCGGACCGCAGCACCGGCGACGCCGAGACCGCTTGACGACCAACCGGAGGCCACCGGAGCTTCCCTACGAGCGCAACACGGCGGGCACGGAAGTTCGGTCGGGGTCGAAGATCGTCGTCAGAACCTTCGCATCGTGCGGTGGAGTGATGCTGATCGTGCTGTCACCTACGAAAGATATCCGTGCCGGGCAAGGTCCTTCGGACTCGATCCACACCAGCGCCTGCCTGCTGAACAGCCCACCGCGCTCCCGAAGCCAGACGCGGCAGCCGGAGTCGAAGGCGTAGTAGGGCACCACGACCACTTCATGCCGGCCGTCGGGGCTCACCGCGGTGTCCTCGACGTCGCCGTCACGACAGCGACGAACATCCGCCACACCCACTTGCGGTACCGGCTCAGCGTTGGGGCGCACACGAAGCAGAGCACGACGGCAGCCGTCCACAGCATCGGCGCCGCGGCCAGAGGGATGCCGTCGAACCGGTAGAAGCGGTCAGCCAAACCACCTCCGGGCACGGCGATGAACCACACCACGATCGCGGCGGCAAGCAACACGGGGACGGCGAGCAATCCGCCGAGCCGTGCTCGGCTGTGCATCTGATCCGCCCCGCTCACGCGCACATCCGATGCGGGCGACTCGTCCTGCTCGAGTGTTTCTCGACCAACGATCCGTCCCATCGTGCGATGTGTCTCCGTGATCCTCGTGTCCCGGACACACCGCCAGCCTATCCGTGCCTGTCTGCCGTCTGTGAGCCCGAGAAGGTCCTCCCCCGGCCATCCACGCGAAGGGGCATGAGCCGACCGTCAGCGTGGTGACTCGGACGTCAAGCCGACTTCTCCCGTTGCGGCGTGCGCTGCCGGGTGCGGGTGGCGGTGACGGGGTCGATCTCGGGCATGGACCACTGCGCGGAGAGCGCCAGGCTGGGTTCGCGGCCCGAGGCCACGTGCCGGTAGGCGATCTCGGCGGCGGCCTCGGCGTCGCCCGCGGCGATCGCGGCGTAGAGGTCCTCGTGCTCGGCGCACTGGGTGCCCGGATCGCGCTCCTTGGTCAGGTGGAACAACCAGCGCACGCGAGACTCCAAGGGGCGCAACAACGATTGCAGCAGGGGGTTGCCCGAGACCTCGACGATGCGCGCGTGGAAGCCGGCGTTGGCGGCGGCGATCGCGGCCTGGTCGCCCGCGGCGGTGGCGGCGCGCGCGGCGTCGAGTTGTTCGCGCAGTGCGGCCAGGTCGGCGGGTTCGGCGCGTTCGGCGGCGAGGCGGGCGGCCAGCACCTCGAGGCTCTCGCGGACGTCGAACAGATCGCGCACGTCGGTGACGGTGAACGGCGCGACGATCGCGCCCTGCCGCGGCACGATCACGACCAGCCCCTCCCGCTCGAGCAGCTGCAGCGCCTCACGGAGCGGGATGCGGGAGATCTCGAGTTCGGTGGCGAGGTCGCGTTCGACCAGACGCTGACCGGGGCTCAGCCGCAGGTCCACGATCCGATCGCGCAGCTCCTCGTAGGCCCTGTCCCGCAGCGATTTCTTCGCCGGTTCCTCCGCCACCACACCGTCCTTCCGCTCCTGTCCGTCTCCCACCGTAGCGGCGACTCAGGCGAGCGACCGTTTCTTACGTTTCGGTAATCCGCCCGTCATCTGCGAGCCGCAGGCTGACACTTAACGGTATACCGCTAAGCGTGCGGTTCGTCAGATCAAGGAGTACCCCGTGCACAAGTCCACTCGGCGCGCGATCGCCTTCGGCTCGGCCGCGCTGGCCGCCGCCGCCCTGCTGTCGGCCTGCGGCTCTTCTGACTCGGCCACCGTGGGCGGCAAGCTGAAGGTCGGCGTCTTCTTCCCCGGCTCGCTCTCCGACACCGGTTTCATGCAGTCGGGGTACCTCGGCTACCAGCGCATCGCCGAGGAGCTCGGCGACAAGGTGGAATTGAGCAAGGTCGAGCAGGTCGCCGCCAGCGACTACCAGCAGGCGCTGGTGCGCTTCGCCTCGACCAACGATCTGGTGATCTCCCTCGGCGGGCAGACCGACGCCGATGTCCGCAAGGTCGCCCCGCAGTTCCCCGACGTGAAGTTCGTCGAGATCGGTGGCCCCGCCGACGCGAAGCCGATGGCCAATCTCGCCTACTACGATCCGCAGCAGGCCGAGGCCGAGTTCCTCAGCGGCGCGGTCTCGGCGGCGGGCGCGAAGACCGGCACGGTGGCCTTCGTCGGCGGTGTCGAGCTGCCCGCGATCGTCAACGCCGCCACCGCCTTCGGCAACGGCGCCCGCTTCGCCAAGGCCGACGTGAAGGTCCTGACCCCGCAGTACGTGGGCGATTTCAACGATCCGGCCAAGGCCAAGCAGGCCGCGCTGGCCGACTACGGCGCGGGCGCCGGGGCGCTCGGCCAGATCGTGAACCTGGGCAAGTCGGGCATGGAACAGGCCGCGGCCCAGTCCGGCGCGACCATGGTCGGCGGACCGATTCCCGGCGACTGCTCGAACCCCGTGTACCTGGGTTACGTGCACACCGACATCGGCGCGGAGCTGGAGTACGCGGTGAAGGCGGCGCTGGACAACTCGTGGAAAGCCGAGAACGTTCGGTTCGGGCTCACCTCGCCCAACAACGGCACCGATTTCGTGCTGTGCAGCAAGGACGCCGCGGTGGCCGACGCGCTCACCAAGGCGAAGTCGGCGCTGGCCACCGGCGCGGTGAAGCCGTACTGACCGGCATGAGCACACCCGCGTTGGCCCTGCAGGGGCTTGGCAAGAGTTTCGGTGACGTGCGGGCCCTGCACGATGTGGACGTCACCGTCGAATCCGGCACCGTGCACTGTGTGCTCGGCGAGAACGGGGCCGGCAAGTCGACGCTGTGCAACCTGGTGTTCGGCGGCTGCCGACCCGATACCGGCCGGATGACGCTGGGCGGCACCGAGTTCCGGCCCGACTCCCCCGCCGCCGCGATGGCCGCCGGGGTGGCGATGGTGCATCAGCATTTCAGCCTGGTCACCACCATGACGGTCGCCGAGAATCTGCTGCTCACCCAGCGGGGCGCCCGGCTGCGCAGGCGCGAGCTGACCGACCGGCTCGACGAGATCGCCGCGCGGTACCGCCTGCGGGTCGATCTCGATCAGCGGGTCGCCACGATGCCGGTGGGCGCGCGGCAGAAGGTCGAGATCGTCAAGGCGCTGCTGCCCGACCCGTCCCTGATCCTGCTCGACGAGCCCACCGGTGTGCTCGATCCCGCCGAGATCGACGCGCTCATCGACACCTGCCGCGCCGTCGCGGCTGACGGCAAGGCCGTGGTGCTGGTGACGCACAAGCTCGGCGAGGTCGCCCGGGTCGCCGATGCCGCGACGGTGCTGCGGCGCGGCACCGTCGCCGGCGGCGGACGGATGTCGAACACCGGCATCGCGCAGCTGCTCACCGCCATGGTCGGGCGCACGGCCGCCGAGCTGGATCCGACGGTCGCCGCGACCATCGGGCTCGAACCCGCCCCCGAGCCGGAGTCCGGTCCGCGGCCCGAACGCGCCGAACCGGCGGACGACACCGCCTCGCCCGCACCGGTTCTCACCGTCGAGGCCGTCACCGTGCGTCGCGACGACGGGAGCACCGCGCTCGACGACGCGCACCTGATCGTGCGCCCCGGTGAGATCGTCGGCATCGCGGGCGTCGAGGGCAACGGGCAGAGCGAACTGCTCGCCGTCCTCGCGGGCAGCACCCCGGTGCGCGGTGGCGCCGTCCACCTCGACGGCGTCGACATCACCACCGCGACACCGGCGACCCGGACCAGGCTCGGCCTCGGCGTCGTGCCGGAGGACCGGCATCGCGACGCGATGGTGGCCGACATGACACTGGCCGAGAATCTCTTCCTCGGCCGGCTGGACCGTTTCCGCCGCTTCGGACTGCTCGACAAGCGCGCGATGGGTCGCGCCGCCGCGGCCCTGCTGGCCCGCTTCGACGTCCGCGCCGCCGGGCCGTGGTTGCGGATGGGCTCGCTCTCGGGCGGCAACCAGCAGAAGGTGGTGCTGGCCCGCGAGCTGTCGGCCGCGCGGCTGCGCTGCCTGGTCGCCGGGCAGCCGACACGTGGATTGGACATCGGCGCGGTCGATTTCGTCCTCACCCAGCTGCGCGGCGCGGCCGCCGACGGCTGCGGCGTGCTGGTGGTGTCGAGCGAGGTCCCCGAGCTGCTCGCCCTGTGCGATCGGGTGTTCGTCGCCTATCGCGGGGCGCTGACCGGACCGGTCGAGACCGCCGATCCCACAGCGGCACAACAGATCAGCGAATTGATGATGGGAGTGTCGGTATGACCGCCTCGACGCATAACCCGCTCCCCCGGCCGCCGTCGGCCGGGACCGTCGCGCGCCGGATCGACCTGCGGCGCTGGACGCACCAGCCGGTCGTGGTCGCCGCCGCGGCAATGGTCGCGGCGGGCGTGATCGGCCTGCTGCTCGCCGCCGCGGCGGGCGCCGCGCCGGGCGCGACGATGACGGCCCTGTGGGAGGGGATGTTCGGCAGCGACTACGCCATCGGCGCCTCGCTCAATGTCGCGGCCACGCTCATGCTGGTCGCGGTCGGTTTCACCATCGCGCACCGGGCCGGGCTGGTGAATGTCGGTGGCGAGGGCCAGATCTGCGCGGGCGGTATCGCCGCCACGGGCATCGGCACCACGCTGACCGGCGCGCCCGCCGCGCTCACCCTGCCCGCCGTCCTGCTCGGCGCGGCCGCGGCGGGGTGGCTGTGGGCCGCGATCGCCGCCTATCTGCGGGTCCGGCGCGGGACCAGCGAGATCATCACCACCCTGCTGCTCAACTTCGTCGGGCTGGCGATGGTCCTGCTCGTGGTGCACGAGCCGGCGTTGCTGCGCCAGCCGGTGACCTCCTCGGAGACCCTGCCGCAGTCCGAACCGCTCACCGCGGCCGCCCATCTCCCGCTTCTGGGGATCGAACGGTCCCCGGCCACCATTGCCCTGTGGATCGCCCTCGTGGCGGCCTTGGGCACCGCGATCCTGGTGCGCCACACCGCGCTCGGCACCCGGCTGCGCGCGGTCGGGCTCAATCCCGACGCGGCCGCGCGACTCGGCGTGCCGGTGCGGCGGCTGCGATTCCTCAGTCTCTCCGGCGCAGGCGCGTTCGCCGGTCTGGCCGGCGGATTGCTGGTGGCCACCGCGCCGTTCGTGCTCGCGGAGGGCTTCTCCTCCGGGTACGGCTTCTCCGGCCTGGTGGTCGGGCTGCTGGCGCGCGGCTCGCTGGCCGCGGTGGTGGCCGTCTCGCTGCTGCTCGGCTTCCTGGTCTCCGGCGGGATCAACCTGCAACTGGCGGTCGACGTCCCCGCCTCGACGATCTCGGTCGTCGAGTCGCTGATGATCGTGTTCATCGCCGGCGCCGCTCTGTGGACCAGGAGCGCGCGCGGATCCGCACCGGCCGATCCCGCGCCGAGCACCCCGGTCGACAGCACCGACACCACCGATCTGGCGGGAGCGCCCCGATGAGCCTCGACACGGTCACCGACATCGCCACCAGCGGAATCGGTTTCACCCTGCCCATTCTCGTCGCCGCCAGTGGCGAGCTGGTCAGCGAACGCGCGGGCGTGCTCAATCTGAGCCTCGAGGCGATGATGCTGACCGGCGCGTTCGCCGGCGTGCTCGGCGCCGTCGGCACCGGATCCCCGGTCCTCGGCGCACTCGCCGCCGTGGCCGCGGCGCTGATCTTCGGTGTCCTGCAAGCGATCTGGAGCATCAGGCTGCGGGCCGACCAGATCGTGGTCGGCATCGCGAGCAACGCGCTGGCACTCGGCGCCACCACCTACGGCGCGCGGCTGCTGCTCGCCGACGGTAAGGGGCACAGTGTGCCCGGCTTCGATCCCCTGCGTATCCCGCTGCTGCACCGCATCCCGGTCATCGGCTCGGCCCTGTTCGGGCAGACCGCCCTCGGCTACATGTGCCTCGCCGTCGTGGCCGTCCTGGCGGTGGTGTTCGCCCGACGGACCAAGCTCGGTCTGGTCGTCGACGCGATCGGTGAGGACGCCGTCGCCGCCGACCGCACCGGCTTGCCGGTCCGCGTGGTCCGGGCGGGCTGCGTGCTGCTGGCCGCGTGCGCCGCCGGTCTCGGCGGTGCGCAGCTGGCGCTGTCGGAGGTGCACTCGTTCAGCGACAACATGACCGGCGGCATCGGCTACCTCGCCGTGGTCGCGGTGATCGCGGGCCGCTGGCGCGCGCTCGGGGTGATCTGGGCGTCGGTGTTCTTCGGCATCGCCCAGGCACTGCAGTTCGCGCTGCCCGCCCTCGGGGTCGACGTGCCGTTCGCGGTGCTGGTGATGCTGCCCTACCTGATCGCGATCGTCGCCGTCAGCGGCCTGGTCGGCAACAGCCGCTCGCCGCGCGACCTGACCGTCGCGTTCGCCCGGACCTCCTGACCCGCACCCACTTTCGAGGAGCTGCCCCCGTGACTCTGATCCTGTCGCATTCCGATGTGACCGCCGTGCTCGACCGCGCGGAGGTACTCGCCGCGGTCGAGCGGGCCCACGCCGACCTCGCGCTCGGCACCGCGCTGGTGCCCGCGCCCCCGGCCGTGACCCTCGGCGACGCCGCCTTCGTGCCGATGGTGGCCGCCGCCGAAGCCGCGGGCGCCGCCGCGGTGAAACTGCTGGCCGACCTGCCCGCCAACCGGGAGCGCGGGCTGCCCGTCCAGCGGTCGGTGATCGTGGTGACCTCCGCCGCCGACGGCGCGTGCGAGGCACTCATCGACGGCAGGCTGGTCACCGCCGTCCGCACCGCCGCCGCAAGCGCGGTCGCCACGAAACACCTGTCCCGCCAGGACAGTTCGACGCTCGGACTGATCGGCGCGGGCGGCCTGGCCGTCGAGCACACGCACGCGATCGCCCGGGTCCGCGACCTGGAGACCGTGCTGGTCTGGTCGCGCACCACCGCGACCGTCGACCGGTTCCGCGCCGCCGTCGCCGATCTCGGCCTCGACGTGCGGGCACTGCCCACCCCGGAGGCGGTGACCCGCGCGGCCGACATCCTGTGCACGCTGACCCCCGCGCGCGAGCCGGTCGTGCACGGCGCCTGGTTCGGCGCCGGGCTGCACGTCAACGCGGTCGGCGCACCGCCACGCGCCGATCACCGGGAGGTCGACGGGGCGGCCATGCGCCGGGCGCGGGTGGTCGTAGACTCGGTCGCGACAACGCTCACCAAGTCCGGTGACACGTTGCTCGCGCTCGCCGAGGGCGCGATCACCGAGACGGCGGTGCGCACAGAACTGGGCGAGGTGATCGCGGGCCGGGCACCCGGCCGCACCGGCGACACGGACATCACCCTGTTCAACTCGGTCGGTATCGGCCTGCAGGATCTGGCCGCCGCCCGGCTGCTCATCGACAAGGCTCGCGCCAACGGCATCGGAACGGAAGTGGACCTCAGCGCATGACCGAACTCACCGACATCGACCGCGCCCACCTGCGCCGCGCCATCGACCTGGCCGCCCTCGCCGCCGAGCGCGGCGACCGCCCCTTCGGTGCCGTCGCCGTGGACCGCGACGGCACCGTCGTCGCCGAGGGCGCGAACGCGGTGAGCAGCACCGGCGACGTCACCACGCACGCCGAGCTGGTCGCGATCACCGTCGCCACCGCGGCGGGCAGGGCCGAGGATCTGCGTGGCGCCACCGTCTACGCCAGCGGCGAGCCGTGCCCGATGTGTTCGGCCGCGATGGTGTGGGCGCAGGTCGGGCGGATCGTGTTCGCCGCGGCGGCCGCCGAGTTCGGGCAGATCCTGCCCGGCGGGCCGAGTTTCACGCTCACCTGCGCGGAGCTGGTGGCCTCGTCGAATGTGCCGGTGGAGGTCAGCGGGCCGCACCTGGGCGAGGAAGCGCTGGCCGTCTTCCGGGCGGCCGCCGCACGGTGACCCGGCCCGCCGGTCGCGCGCGCCGCGACCGGCGGGCGAGGTCAGCGGGCCGCGACGGAGTCGTCCAGCTCGCCCAGTTCGCGCTGCTCCTCCAGGGCTTCCGGGGTGCCGGGCACCTGGGTCCCGCGCAGCGACATGCCCTTGGTCTCGATCAGGAAGTACGCCGCGACCAGGCCGATCGCGCAGGCGCCGAACATGTAGTAGGCCGGGAACAGGTGATCGCCGGTGGCGTCGATGAGCGCCTGGTTGATCACCGGCGCGGTACCACCGAAGATCGAGGTGGCCACGTTGTAGCCGATCGCCACGCCGGCGAAGCGCACGATGGTGGGGAACATGGCGGGGAAGGTGGCCGAGATGGTCGCCAACTGCGGCGCGTAGAGCAGACCCAGGATGGCGAAGCCGACGATGGCGCCGGTCAGCGAGGTGCCGATCAGCTTGTACACCGGGATCACCATGATCATCAGCGCCGCGCAGGAGAACAGCCACATCGGGCGCCTGCCCACCCGGTCGGAGAGCGCGCCGAGGAACGGCAGCGTCACCAGCATCGCGATCTGGCCGATCAGCGGCACCAGCAGCGCATCGGACTCCTCCATGCCGAGGGTGGAACCGAGGTAGGTCGGGGTGTAGCTCAGCAGCGAGTAGTTCACCACGTTCAGCGCGATCACCAGCCCGAACAGGGTGAGCACCGGGCGCAGGTACCTGGTCGCCAGATCGCGATAGACGCCGACCGCTTCCTCGGTCTCGTCCTTCTCGTCGACCTCGCGGAAGACCGGGGTGTCCTCCACCCGGCTCCGCAGATACATACCGATCAGGCCCAGCGGCGCGGCGATCAGGAACGGAATGCGCCAGCCCCACGACTGCATCGCCGGATCGTCGAGCACGTTCACCAGCAGCAGCGCGACGAGATTACCGAGGGTGAATCCCGCGAGCGTGCCGACCTCGAGGAAACTGCCGTAGAAGCCGCGCTTGCGGTCCGGCGCGTATTCGGCCATGAAGGTCGCGGCGCCGCCGTACTCACCACCCGCGGACAACCCCTGCACCATGCGCAGCAGGTAGAGCAGGATCGGCGCGGCGATCCCGATGACCTCGTAGCTGGGGATCAGGCCGACACACAGCGTGGACGCCGCCATCAGCACGATGGTGGTGGCGAGCACGCGCTTGCGGCCGATCCGGTCGCCCAGCGGGCCCCAGATCATGCCGCCGATCGGGCGGATCAAGAAGGAGACTGCGAAGCCGAGCAGGGTGTAGAGCACGCTCGAGCCCGCACCGTCGCCGGGGAACAACGACGCGGCGATGTAGGTCGCCAAGTAGGCGTAGACGCCGTAGTCGAACCACTCGACCGCATTGCCGATCGCCGATGCACCGATGGCCCGATGCAGCACCGATTTCGATTCCTGTGACATCCACATACCTCTCGTCGTCGCCTCTTCGGGCTACCCGGGTAGTTCGCCGAGAAAACCTTACGAGCGTGCGACGACGACCCGAATCCATCTGTTGTGCTGGGGAAATACCCTGTCGAATTCGAGGCAATCTAGCGGGCCGACGGGTCGAGGGCGCGCAATTTCCGGTCGAGCACCGCCTGTTCCGGCGCGTTGCCGCACAACCGCACGGCCTCGGTCAGCGCCTCGCGCGCCGCCGCGGTGCGGCCCAGCCGGGTGAGCAGTTCGCCGCGCACGCTCGGCAGCAGGTGCGAGCCCGCCAGCGCGCCGGCCGCGGCCAGTTCGTCCACGATCGGCAACGCGGCCGCGGGCCCGCTGGCCATCGATACCGCCACCGCGCGGTTCAGCTCCACCACCGGCGACGGCGCGAGACGGCCCAGCGCCTCGTAGAGCAGCACCACCCGCGCCCAGTCGGTCTCCGCGACCGACGGCGCGACGGCATGGCATTCCGCGATCGCCGCCTGCAGCCCGTAGGCGCCCAGACCCCGTCCGACCTGGGCCGCCTTGGCCAGCGCCGCCCGGCCGCGCTGGATGGCCGAGCGATCCCAGCGACGCCGGTCCTGCTGTTCGAGCAGGACCGGTTCGCCGTCGGCACCGATCCGGGCGGGAAACCTGGCCGCGGTCAGCTCCAGCAGCGCGAGCAACCCGAAGACCTCCGGTTCACCCGGCATCAGCCGCGCGAGTACGCGGGCCAGGCGTTGCGCCTCCCCGGCCAGGTCGAAGCGGATGAGGTCCTCGCCCGTGCTGGCCGTCGAGCCCTCGGTGAAGATCAGATAGATGACGCCGAGCACCGATCCCAGCCGGGCCCGGCGCTCGGCGGCGGGCGGCACCGCGAAGGCCACGCCCGCGGCGCCGAGGGTCTTCTTGGCCCTGGTGATCCGGGCCTGCACCGTCGCGGTGGGGACCAGGCACGCCTTGGCGATCTCGTCGCTGGTCAGACCGCCGACCACGCGCAGCGTCAGCGCTAGCCGCGCCTCCTTCGACAGCACCGGGTGGCAGGAGATGAAGATCAGCGCGAGCACGTCGTCGTCGATCTGATCGGGATCCCACAGCACGTCGCCGCCGGCACCGACCGGGTCGGCGGCCGCACCCCCGGTCAGTACGCCACCCTCACCGAGTGTCCCGGCGAGGGTGGCGTAGCGCTCATCGAGGGCGGCGCGGCGCCGGAAGGCATCGATCGCGCGCCGCCGTCCGCAGGTGAGCAGCCAGCCGGCCGGTTGCCGTGGCACGCCGTCGCGCGGCCAGGTCACCAGCGCCTCGGCCAGTGCCTCCTGCGCGAGATCCTCCGCGAGCGCGAAATCGCCGGTGTAGCGCGCGAGCGCGCCGACGATCCGCGCCGACTCGATCCGCCAGACGGCAGCCACGGCCTCCCGGCCGGAATACGGCATCGCCCGCGTCAGAGCTGACCGGTGGACTCGCGCCAGGCCTTCTCCCGCTTGATCCACTCGTTGTCCTGCGGGAACTCGTCGATCGACGGCACCCGCCGGATCTCGATCTTGGAGCCGGACCCGCCCATCGGGGCGCGCTTGGCCCATTCGATCGCTTCCTCCTTGGAGGCCACGTTCAGGATGTAGTAGCCGCCGAAGAGCTCCTTCGTCTCGCCGTACGGGCCGTCGGTGACGGTCGGCGGATCGGAGCTGTAGTCCACGATCACGGACTCCGCCGCGTCGTCGAGGCCCTCCGCGGCGACGAGCACACCGGCGTTGATCAGCTCGTCGTTGAAGCGGCCCATCGTCTCGAGCATCTGGTCGAAATCGACGTTCTCCCACTGGGCGGCGGCCTCGTCGGTGGAACGCATGATCAGCATGTACTTCATGGTCTGACTCCTCGGGTAGGTGGTGTTCGTTCATGCCTAGGTCGAACGGCGCGGCCACCGATCGACACCGATCGAGAAATTTGTTTCCCACGAGTACTGCGCAGCCTACGACGGGGCCGGGCAGACGTGATACATCTCGATCAGACCTGTCACGCGACGCGGCGGGCGGGCATGGAAACAAGGAGTCAATCGTGAGCGCAGTCCTCGTCGAACAACGCGAACATGTGCTGGTCGTCGTCATCAACCGGCCGCAGGCCATGAACGCGGTCGACGCCGAGGTGAGTACCGGGGTGGGCGAAGCGCTCGAGCGGGCCGAGGCCGACGCGACGATCCGGGCCGTGGTGCTCACCGGCGCCGGCGAGCGCGCGTTCTGCGCGGGCGCCGACCTGAAGGCCATCGGCCGCGGTCAGAACATTCTCGCTCCCGGCCACGAGGAGTGGGGCCTGGCAGGCTACGTGCGCCATCCCGTCAGCAAGCCGACGATCGCCGCGGTGAACGGCTTCGCGCTCGGCGGCGGCACCGAACTCGTCCTCGCCAGCGATCTCGCGGTCGCGGCCGAGACCGCCACCTTCGGCCTGCCCGAGGTGGCGCGCGGCCTGTTCGCGGCCGCGGGTGGCGCCTTCCGGCTGCCGGAGCAGCTGCCGCGCAAGGTCGCCATGGAGATGATCCTGACCGGCGAGCCGATCACCGCGGCACGGGCGCTCGAGCTCGGTCTGGTGAACCGGGTCGTCCCGGCCGAGCAGGTGCTCGACGCCGCGCTCGCGCTGGCGGACCGGATCGCGGCCAACGCGCCGCTGGCCGTGCAGGCGAGCAAGCGCGTGGCGCTCGGACTCGTCGACGGCAGGATCGACGACGACGCCGCCTGGGATCTCACCAACCGCGAGATCATGACCGTGGCCCGCACCGAGGACGTCCGCGAGGGCACACTCGCCTTCGCCGAGAAGCGCAAGCCGATCTGGCAGGCGCGCTGAGGCGGTTAGGCTTGCTCGGGTGGTGTCCACCCAGAGTTTGCTCGCCTTCGCCGGTCTGGCGTTCGTCCTCGTCGTGATCCCCGGTCCCAGTGTGCTGTTCACCATCGGCCGGGCGATCACGGTGGGGCGGCGCGTCGCGCTGCTGACGGTGATCGGCAACGCGGTCGGGGTCTATCTGCAGGTCGTGGCGGTCGCGGTCGGGCTCGGCGCTGTCGTGCTGGCCTCGGCCACGATCTTCACCGCCCTCAAGCTGATCGGCGCCGCCTACCTGGTGTGGCTGGGCGTGCAGGCGTTCCGGCACCGGCACGACATCGCCACCGCGCTCTCCCCCGCCGGGGAATCGGCGCGTCCCGGCGCGTGGGTGGCGCTGCGCGACGGCTTCGTCGTCGGCGTCGCCAATCCCAAGACCATCGTCTTCCTGGCGGCGCTGCTGCCGCAGTTCGTGGATCCCGCGCGGGGATCGATCGCCCTGCAGATGATGCTGCTCGGCGTCTGCATCCCCGTGTTCGGCGTGCTGCTCGACTCGGTGTGGGCGTTGGCGGCGGGGGCGGCCAGGGACTGGTTCGGCCGCTCGCCGCGCCGCCTCGCCGCGGTCGGCGGGACGGGCGGGCTCGTCATGATCGGGCTCGGCGCGTCGCTGGCACTGACCGGGCGAAAAGACTGACGCCCGTGCGGATTCTGGTTCTCGGCGCCTCGGGGTTCGTCGGCAGCGCGCTGACCGTCCAGCTCGCCCGCGACCACGAGGTCGTCGGCACGAGCAGGCGCGGGCAGGGACTCGTCCCGCTCGATCTGGCCGACGCCGAGGCCGTCCGCGCGCTCGTCGGCGGCGGGTTCGACGTCGTCGTCCACACGGCCGGACTCGTGGATCTGGCTGCCGCCCAACGGGATCCCGACGCCGCGTACGCCGCCAACGTCGCCCCGATGCCCGCGCTGCTCGACGCGGTCGACGACGCGGGGGCCAAGCTGGTGTACCTGTCGACCGACAACGTCTTCGACGGCACCCGCGAGTCCTACGACGAGACCGCGCTGCGCAGCCCGATCAACGTCTACGGCTGCACCAAGGCCTCCGCCGAGCAACGGGTCCTGCAGCGCGACGGGCACCTGGTGGTCCGGTTGCCCCTGGTGTACGGCCGCAGCCCCACCTCGGACAAGTTCCTGGCCCGCTTCACCGCACCGGTGCTCGAGGCCCGCACCGACATCATCGGCACCCCGCTCTACCTGCCCGCGCTCGCACCGCTGCTCGTCGAACTCCTCGACGAGACCGGCGTCGTCCATCTCGCCGGCCCCGAGCCGATCAGCCGCTACGACCTGATGATCCGCGTGCGCGACCGGCTGGGCGCGGCGACCCGCGTCGTGCCCACCGACCTCGATTCCGCGCCACCGGATTGCCCGCGCCCGCGCCTGCTCGTCCTGCGCAGCGTCCGCCATGCCCTCGCCGCTCCCGACGTCGAGGCGGCGCTGACCGATCTCATCGGCCCGGCGCGGACTCCGCCTGCGCGCTGATCGCGGTCCCCATCCACCGCCACAGGTAGCGCCGCAGCTCGTCGTCGGTGCGCGGCGGATGCCCCGGCGACAGGAAGAACGACTGCATGGTCCGCAGCGCGTACTCCACGAGATCGCTCAGCGCGAAGTCGTCGTAACCGTGTGCCGCCCAGTCGACGTCGAAGCGGCGGATCATCGTCATGCCGAAGGCCTGCGCCTCGTCGGAGGTGAGGCTGTCGGTGTGCAGGTTCGAGTACGAACTCGACAGCAGGATGCCCAGGTGCGGGGTCCGGCGGACCTCGGTCAGGGTGTAGACGACGGCTTCGATCATCGCGGCGGCGGGGTCGTCGAGTCCGCGCACGTGCGCGGTCAGCCGGTCGAGGAAGCCGTCGACCGAGGCGATCGCGGCCGCCGTCATCAGCGCGTCCGCGCTGGGGAAATACCGGTACACGGTCTGGCGGATCACCCCGAGCGATTCGGCGACGTCGGCGATGCTGATCTCCGCCCCGGTCCGCCCGATGAGTTCCACCGCCGCCGCGATGATCCGGCACGAGGCCTCCGCATCGTCCTTCGGCGGACTGCCACCCCATCCACGTCTGCGCGCCACCGGGTGGACGCTAGCACAAACCCCTGGTCACGGCCGATTCGGCGAAAGTGACCATACACACGAAGCCTTCTTTGTATGATTGCCGCATCCGACCCGAGCGGCAGGCGCACGCCCGAACAACGAGGTATCCCACCGTGACCGACCTTCACGTCCGCAAGATGGACTTCGCCTTCTCCGACTACGACGTGCCGTTTCTGTGGAACCCGCAGAACCCGGCGTTCTCCTCGATGGCCAATGCCGTCTCGTTCCTGGCGATCGGCTTCGAGAAGATGATCGTGCAGCTGATCACCCAGGCGAAGCCGCAGATCACCGATCCCGAGGTGGCCGAGGAGGCCGACGCGTTCATGCGTCAGGAGGGCCAGCATTCGACCGCGCACCGCCAGCACGTCAAGGCGCTGATCCGCCGCTACCCCGGCCTGCAGCAGACCCTCGACGCGGTGATCGCCGAATTCGACAAGCTCACCGCGAGCACCCCGGTCAAGTACCGCCTCGCCTACACCGCCGACCTCGAGGCCACCTTCACCCCGGTGTTCAAGCTCATGCTCGACAACGACAAGAGCCTGTTCGCCCCCGGCGACGACCGGGTGGCCTCGCTGTTCATCTGGCACTTCGTCGAGGAGGTCGAACATCGCAGCTCCGCGCTGATCATCTTCAACTCCGTGGTCGACAGCGAGATGTACCGGATGCGCGTGGCGCCCTCGATCTTCCGGCACGTGCTGCAGGTGATCCGGGTGGCCTGCGAGGGCTTCAACGAGCATGTGCCACTGGCGGATCGGCAGGTCGACGCGCTGTCGATGTTCGCCAACTACCGCCGCGGCCAGACGCTGCGCCGCTGGCTGCCGGGTCTGCGCCCCGCCGACAACGGCACCATGCCGCGCGCGTTCGACGATCTGGGCCTGGGCGAACAGCTCGTCGCCCTGGTCGGCATCATCCGCAGCCAGATGCCGCGGCACAATCCCGCGCACGAGAATCTGCCCGCGCTGGCCGACGAGTGGTTCCGCCGCTACGACGAGGGCTACGACGTGACCCGGTGGTACACCGCCGATTCCGTGAATTCCTAGGAGCTCGATCATGGCCGAGCACTGCTCACCCACCTTCGCCGACCTCGCCACCCAACTCGGCTTCTCCTGCGCGGAGGCCGGCGGCCTCGTCGAGTTCCGCAGTCCGTTCGCCCTGGAGAACTGGACGCTGCCGGTCCTGGAGCTGACCATCATCGTCGGGGCCGTGCTGGCCCTGTGGTTCGCGATCGTCCGCCTGCGCCGCCACGGCGACCCCACCAACCTGGTGCTGTGGTTCGGCGCGACGGCCTATCTGTTCGTCATCGAACCCCCGCTGTACTTCCCCGCGGCGTTCGGGATCGAGGACCACGTCGACACGATGTTCGCGCACAACGTGTTCACCGTCGACTTCCTCTGGGGACGGTTACCGCTCTACATCGTCGCGATCTACCCGCTGATGGCGACGATGGCCTTCGGACTGGTCCGGATGCTCGGCGTCTTCCGGCAGTACGGCGTCCTGATCGGCGCCGCCTGTGTCGGCTTCGTCCACCACGCCTTCTACGAGATCTTCGATCACCTCGGCCCGCAGCTGCGCTGGTGGGAGTGGACCGTCGAGAATCCGATCAACCAGCCCATGTTCGATTCGGTGCCGATGGGCAGCGTGGTCGTGTTCGCGGCGCTGTGGCCGATGTCGCTGGCCTTCTGCGTGCAGTACTTCGTGGGCAGGCACGTCGACGACGGCAGGCATTTCAGCGGCGTCGAATTGACCTGGCGCACCGTGGTCATCGGCCTGCTCGCCTCGGTCGGCACGTTCCTGCTCCCGCTCCCGGCGACGGTGATCGGCCTGGCGGGCGACACCGTCCGCGGCGTCGTCTACGCGCTCGAACTGCTGACGATGTCGGTGGTGGCCGTGGTGGCGATGACGCGGCAATGGCGGCGACTGCGCGCCGGGTCCGGATCCGCCCCGGGGTACGTCGATCGTTTCGTCCAGATCTACACCGTGGTGTATCTGGTCGTGTTCGCGGCGCTCTGGATCGCGTCGCTGCCCGACTTCTTCGACGCCGTCGACGGCCGCACCGCCAACGGCGATCCGATCGGCAACCTCTGGTACACGCTGGCCTGCTTCGCGGTGGCGATCCTGTCGGTCCTCGCGACCTGGACGCTCCCCCGCCCCGTGGCCGCGGCGGCCGAGCCGGTCCCGGAGCGCACGACCGTCACCGGCTGAGTCACCGACGGTGCGGTGTCACACTCGGCACCGCACCGTCGTCGTCTGTGTGCACGACACAGTCGACGACAGGAGTTTCCGTATGTCCGTGGTGATCAGCAACCCGTCCGGCCTGCACGACCCGACCGGGTTCGGCTACAGCCACGTCGCCCGGGTGACCGGTGAGCTGGTGCTCATCGCCGGCCAGTACGACTCGGACCGCGAAGGGCACACCACCGCACCGGATTTCGCCGGCCAGGTGGACCGGGCCTTCGAAAATCTGGGCATCGCGCTGCGCTCGGCGGGCGCGAGCTGGGCCGACGTCGCGCAGTTGCGCACGTTCATCGTCGACCACGACGGGGACAAGCTGGCGATCCTCGGCGCCAAGATCGCCGAGATCTGGGGCGAGCGCCCACCCGCACAGACCCTGCTCGGGGTCGCGGCGCTCGCCCTGCCCGGCATGCTGTTCGAGGTGGACGCACTCGCCGCGCTCCCCTGAGCGCTCGGCTCGCGCACTCGCCGTCCCCGCCACGGCGAGTGCGCGGGTTCAGATGAGCGCCTTCTGCTTTCGGATCCGCCTGCGCACATCGCGCATCATCGCGTGCGTCCCCGCGAAGCGGATGAACTTCGGGATGAAACGGTTCACGAAACCGACGAACAGGAACAGGTGCTCGAAGCGCCGTTGATCCGACGCGCTCCACTCCACGCCCATCTGCTCGCGGAAGTGTGGCGGCAGGAAGCCCGCGGTCAGGAACTGCAGCAGCCCGCCCGCGACGACCCGCATCGGCCAGTTGATCATCCGCAGATGCAGCAGATCGTCGATGTAGGCACGGAATTCGTCGTCGCACACCACGCCCTTGCAGGCCTCGAGCCAGTACGCGTCGAAGTCGGCCCTGGTCGCGGGCCACATGTCCGGATGCACCTGCAGGGTGGTGCCGAAGGTGTCGGCGCCCTGGTAGAACACCTCGAGTTCCTCGGCCGACATCTTGCCGTGCAGCATCTGGTGCGTGTCCTCGAAGCCGATGTAGATGGCCGCGGCCACATACATCTGCAGGTGCCGGTCGAAGGCGTTGTACTTCACCTTCGAGTCCGGCCGCGAGCGCACCTGCCGATGCGCGACGTTGACGGCCTCCCGCATGGCCTTCTTGTCCTCGTCGGTGCCGAGAATCGCGGTCGCGAGGTAGGCGGCGGTGGTGCGCAACCGTTTCCACGGATGCACCATCAGCGCACCGGATTCGACCTGACTCTCCATCACGCCCGCCGCGACGCCCTGGTGCGCGAACTGCATGGCCACGTTCGCCGCCGCGCCGGCGAACATCCAGAAGTCCAGCGCGTCGGCCAGGTGGGCGGGCCGCTTGCGAGGCGAGCGGTAGATGTCGGGAATGTGGATCCGCACCCGCTCGAGGGTCAGGACCTGCTCGCCCCGCTCCGCGTCGCCGGACGGGCTGCGCGCGGATCGCCACTGTGGCGCGGGCCCCTCCTCGACGTATCCCGCACTGTCCGGATTCCCGTAGTCGGGTTCGCCGGGCTTCGTTGCCGTGGTCATCGCCATCCTTTCCCCGAGGTGTCCGCCCGGATCCCCACCACTGCGAATCGACACCGGGAGCGGCCCTCTAGCGCACTATGTTACCGCTCATTCTCGTTACCTACACAGGGTTTCAACCAAAGACGGTGGAGATAAGTTGGCGATCATTCACGACTCGATGGGCAACCGGCGACGGGGCGGCGACTAGATGAGATTCAGCCCCTTCGCCCGGCGCCTGCGCATGTCGGCGAGATAGAGGTCGAAGGGCTGCATCCGCACCGACTCGGGCATGACCGCGAGGAACCGGCCCGCCGCGCGCAGCGACAACTCGAACACGCGCTGCCTGCGCGGGCTCCAGGCCAGACCGAGTTCGTCTCGGAACCACTGCGGCAGGAAACCGGTGGTGAAGAACCGGTTCGCGCGGCCGAACAGCAGCCGGGTGTGCCTGCGATACGGGCCGAGGCCGACGACCTGCTCGAGCAGGTAGGCCCGCACCTCGTCGTCGAAGGACAGCTCGCCGAGCATCGAGTCCCAGTACCGGGCGAACGCGGCGCGGTCGGCGGGCCAGAGTTCGGCGGGCACCTGCAGCGTCGTCCCGAATCGCGCGGCGTCGCGGTACAACTCGTCGACAAAGGTTTCGTCGAGTCCACCGTTGAGCCAGGTCAACGCGTCGAGCGTGCCGCGATACAGGCACGCGGCCACCCACAGCTGCAACCGCGGATCGAAGGCGTTGTAGCGCACCGGACTGTCGGGACCCGACCTGACCTGGCGGTGCGCGGTGCCGACGGCGGCGCGATAGGCGGCGCGATCCTCGTCCGTGCCGACCATGGCCACGGCGAGATAGGTGAGAGTGGTCCGGCCGCGCTTGAGCGGATGGGCGGTGAAGCTGCCGGACTCGACGACGCTCTCCACCACGCCGCGCCCCACCGGGGGCAGGCTCAGTTGCATGATGACATTGGCCGGACCGCCGAGCGCGGCGCCGAACCCGCTCAGATAGCGGCGCCTGCGCGCCAGATCCGCGTCCACGACCGGCAGGCTCGCCGCCCGCGCCGATGACCTACCTCGAAACACCGTTGTTGAGAGATTCACACACAGAGTCTCTCATTGCTTCTTCCTGCACACAACGGTCGCGCGGTCGATAAGTTACTTATCATTCATCTATTCGCCGTTCCGCACTCACTCGTACATGCCGAAGCACCTGCATATTCGCCGAACTAAGTTACCGTTGATTCCATGTCTGAGTATGCTCGATGCCGGGGTGTCGACGTCTCGCTCCGCCCTCTTCCGATCACCCCTCTCCCGGAGGTACCCGTGCCGACCGCCCCCTCCGCGCCGACCGCCGTCGTCCGCGCCGTCGCCGACGCGCTCGGCGCCGTCGCCGTCCTGCTCCGGCGCGGCGCGATCGAGCTCCGGCAGCCGCTGGAACTGGTCCGCACGGCCCGCGATGCCACCACGCTCGGCCCGGTCGTCACCACACTCGCGCACGCGACCCGCGGCACCCTCGCCGCCGCGGCGCTGATCGACGACCGCGGGCCGATCACCTTCGAGCAACTCGACCACGCGTCCAACCGGCTGGCCCACGGGCTCGCCGCGCAGGGCGTCACGACCGACACGGTGCTCGGCGCGCTGTGCCGCGACCACCGTGGCTTCGTGCTCGCGCTGCTGGCCGCGGGCAAGCTCGGCGCGCGCATCGTGCTGCTCGGCACCGACCTGGCAGGCGCGCGGCTGCGCACGGTGCTCGACCGCGAACGGATCGACCTGCTGCTGGTCGACGCGGAGTTCGTCGACCGGTTCGACGAGCACCCGCGCGCGGCGCCGATCATCCTCACCAGGGCGGCCGAGACCAACCGGCGCGGCCTGCCGACGATCCACGGCATCGCGGCGTGGCGCTCGGCGCTGCCACTGCCCGCCCCCGAGGACCCCGGCGGCATCGTCGTCCTCACCAGCGGCACCACCGGAACGCCGAAAGGCGTACAGCGCGGCCGGGTTTCGCCGCTGCAAGCGGCGCAGTTCCTGGACCGCGTCCCGCTGCCGACCGGGGGAACGATCGTGCTCGCCGCGCCCCTGTTCCACGGCAGCGGCCTGTCCCAGCTGATCCTGGGCTGGGCACTCGGCAACACCGTGGTGGTACTGCCCGGCCGGTTCGATGCCCGCCGAACCCTGGCCGCGATCGCCGACCATCGCGCCGACGCGGTGGTCCTGACGCCGGGCATGCTGCGGCAGATCGTCGACCTGGGTCCGGCGGTCCGGGCCGAATTCCCCACGGCGACACCGGCGGTGATCCTCTCCGCGGGCGCGGCCCTCGCGCCGGACCTGAGCAGCCGGACCGCGCGGCTGTTCGGCGACGTGCTCTACAACCTGTACGCCTCGACCGAGGTCGCCGTGGCCGCGGTCGCGACACCGGAGGACCTGCGCGCGGCGCCGGGCACCGTCGGTCACCCACCGGTCGGGTGCCGGGTCGCCGTGTACGACCGGAATCGGCGCCGGATCACCACGCCCGGTGTCGTCGGCACCGTGTTCGTGTCCAGCGGACTCTCCGTGGTCGGGCACACCGACGGCACCGGCCCCGAGGTCGTCGACGGCATGCACTCCAGTGGCGACCTCGGCCATGTCGACGCCGAGGGCAGGCTGTTCATCGATGGCCGCGTGGAAGACGATCGGCGGTGACGCTCCCCCGCGCCGCGCTCCAGCGACCCGCCGCGGGCGCGTTGCTGCGCAGGCACCTCGGTGACCGCCGGTTCCTGCTGACCCTGCCGCGCGCGGTCGGACTCCAGGTCCTACACCCCGCGATCGCGCCCGCCCTCGCCGAGCACACGACGACCCGGCTGTGGGAACACAAGAAGCGGGCGGTGCTGCAGATGATCCACCTGGCCTGCGCCGCGCACGACACCGCCGCCGCGATCCGCTTCGCGCACGAGCACGTCAAGGGCACCGACGACCGCGGGAGCCGCTACCACGCGCTGCGCCCCGACACGTTCCTGTTCCAGCACGCCACCTACGTCGACGCCCTGATGACGGCGGCCGACATGTTCGGGCCCGCCCTCACCGCCGAGACCAGAGCCGAGCTCTACACCCAGTGCTGCCGGTGGTACCGCAGCTACGGGATCAGCGACCGCGACCTGCCCGCCGGCTGGCCGGAATTCACCGAGTACTTCGCCGGCACCTGCGCGGCCACGCTCCGGATGACCCCGGCCGCGGCCACACTCCGCCCCCAGGTCCTCCGGCCGGACGCGTGGATCGTCCGGCAGCTGCCGAGCGCCGCGGTACGGGCCATGCAGCACCCCCGCGCCGTCGAGCTCTACGGCCTGACACCCCGCCCGGCGGACGCGGCGGCGTTGCGCACGGTCGCCGCGATCACCCGGCTCGGCGTCACCACGGTGCCGCGGCTGCGCTCGGTTCCCCAGGCGAGGCACTGAGTGCGATCGGTGGAAGCCCGTGCCGCGCAGGGACTTCCACCGGAACCAGCTCAGAGTCGTTCGATGATGGTCGCGTTGGCCAGACCACCGGCCTCGCACATCGTCTGCAGCCCGTAGCGGCCACCGGTCTGTTCGAGGTGGTTGACCATCGTGGCGAGCAGCCGGGTGCCCGAGGCGCCCAGCGGATGCCCGAGCGCGATCGCGCCACCGCGCGGATTCACCCGCTCCGGATCGGCGCCGAGCTCGTGCTGCCAGACCAGGGGTACCGGCGCGAACGCCTCGTTCACCTCGAAGGCGTCGATGTCGTCGACGGTCAGCGACACACGCTCGAGCGCCTTGCGGGTGGCGGGCACGACCGCGGTCAGCATGAGCGTCGGGTCGTCGCCCATGACCGCGAAGGAGTGGAAGCGGGCGCGCGGGGTGAGCCCCAGCTTCTTCGCCGCCGCCTCACTCATGATCAGCGCGGCCGAGGCGCCGTCGGTCAGCGGGGAGGAATTGCCCGCGGTCACCGACCAGCCGATCTCCGGAAAGCGTTCCAGCATGGCGGGATCGGTGAACGCCGGACGCAGGCCGGCCAGCCCGTCCACCGTGGTGCCCGAGCGGATGGTCTCGTCGGCGGTGAGGTCACCGGCCGCCACCAGCTCGGCGTCGAACCCACCCGCCGCCGCGGTGGCGGCGGCGAGGCGGTGCGAGCGCGCGGCGAACTCGTCGAGGGTCGCGCGGTCGAGCTTCCAGCGCGCGGCCAGGATCTCCGCGGCGATCCCCTGCCCGATCAGGCCGTCGGGGTACCGCGCGGCGAGCGGCGCGCGCAGCGAGTCCTTGCCCTGGGTGTTGGAGAACATCGGGGCCCGGCTCATCGACTCGACACCGCACGCGATCGCGATGTCGTAGGCGCCGGCGAGCACGCCCTGCGCCGCGAAATGCACGGCCTGCTGGCTCGATCCGCACTGCCGGTCGACCGTGGTCGCCGGGACCGACTCCGGGAAGCCCGCCGCCAGCACCGCGGTGCGGGAGATGTTGTTGGCCTGCTCGCCGCTCTGGGTGACGCAGCCGCCGATCACGTCGTCGACCAGCGCCGGATCGATGCCGGTGCGCTCGACCAGGGCGCCGAGCACCCCGGCCAGGAGGGTCGCCGGGTGCACCGACGACAATCCGCCGCCTGCCTTGCCCCGGCCCGAGGGCGTGCGAACCACATCGACGATGACTGCGGACATCGAGTTCCTCCTACACGGTCACCGGACCTCGGCGACTCCGACCATAAGTTACCGATCATTCTCGCAGGCGACAAGGACCGGGCCACTCCGGCCGCACGCTGTGGACAATCGGGGCCGCCTAAAATATGTTACCGGTAATTCTCGTCACATCGGCGAGAATATGTAGTAACTTAGCCGACGTGCACGACGGGGGTTCCCGCAGACGAGCACTGAGCTGTCCCGAGATCACGGGGAGGATCCCGGGGCGTCAAGCACCCTTCCCCAAGAATGCTCGGAAACATCATGCGACCGTCGACGACGTCGGACACCCACCGCTCGCCCGGACGGTCCCCGCAGGAAGGAACACCGGTACCGCCATGTTGCGACGGCTGGACAGGTTTCTCAGCTACGAGATGAAGGTGTCGGAATTTCTCGGCACGCTCATCATCATCGGCATCCCCTACGCCCTCGTCGGCGGCGTCTGGACCCTCACCCACACAAGCCATCTCGGCGATCTGCACGGGGTGGACCTGGTGGTCTCGTTCCTCGGGTCCATCGTCTGCTGGCCCGTGCTCCTCTTCGCGAACGTGACGATGACCTGATGATGGCACTGGTCTGGGTCATCGATCTCGTGGTGATCATCGTCAAGATCCTCGGCGGACGCACGCAGGTCAATCCGGTACTCCGATTCGGCCTGTGGCTCGCCGTCCTCTGCGCCCTGGTCCTCGGTCTCGCGGCCGTCGCCGGTCTCGTCGCCCTGCTCCATCACTGGCTGAGCACGCTCTAGCCACCGAGCGCCCTCCCGAAGCAAGAAAGGATCGGTGCAGCGTGACGCCGCAACCGGCCACCGAACCGTCCGAGGTCGGACGGATCATCGACAGCGCCACCGGGCTCTGGCGACGACACCCCCAGCAGTCGATCGAGACGCTGGGCCGACAGGTCCTGCTCGGCCGGACCGCGATCGTGCAGCTGGTCCTGTCGATCGCGCACCGACGATTCCCGTTCCACGAGTTCGTCAAACAGTGCGCGTTCATGGCCAACGTCTCGGCCCTGCCGACGGTGTTCGTGGCCATCCCGGTCGCGGTGGTGGTGTCGATCCAGGTCGGCGCGCTGGTCAACCAGGTGGGCGCGACCACCTTCATCGGCGCGGTGGCCGGGCTCGGCATCATCCGCCAGGGCGCGCCGCTGGTCACCTCGCTGATGATCGCCGGCGCGGTCGGCTCGGCCATCTGCGCCGACCTCGGCTCGCGCACCATCCGCGAGGAGATCGACGCGATGAAGGTGATGGGCGTCGACCCGGTGCGCAGGCTGGTCGCACCGCGGCTGGCGGCGGCGGTGCTGGTCAGCATGCTGCTGTGCGGGTTCATCGTCTTCGTCGGCTTCGCCACCGCGTACATGTTCAACGTCTACGCCCAGCACGGCACGCCCGGTTCGTTCATCAGCTCCTTCGCCTCGTTCGCGGTCGCCAACGATCTGCTGGTGGCGCTGTTCAAGGCGGCGATCTTCGGCGCACTCACCGCGATCATCGCCTGCGACATCGGTCTGCACACCAAGGGCGGACCGGGTGGGGTGGCGAACGCGGTGAACTCGGCGGTGGTCAGCTCGGCGCTGATGCTGTTCGCCACCAACATCATCGTCACCCAGCTCTACAACAGCTTCTTCCCCTCGAAGGTGGTCTGAGATGGCGGCCGAGTACACCCCGCCGACCCTGCGCCCGGTCCGCGTGGTCGGCGCCGCGGCCAAGGTCCCGGTGCGGGCCAATCAGCGCCTCGGGCACCAGGCGATCGTGTTCTTCCAGACCCTGCTCGCGATCCCGTTCACGCTGCGCCACTACCGCAAGGAAGTCGCCCGGCTGGTCGCCGACGTCGGCTGGGGCAACGGCTCGCTGATCGTCGGTGGCGGCACGGTCGGCGTGGTCGTCGTGCTGTGCGCCTTCGGCGGCATCACCGTGGGCGTCGAGTCCTATACGGCGCTGAACCTGCTGACGATGGGACCGCTCACCGGCGCCATCTCCGGCTTCGCCACCACCAGGGAGATCGCGCCGATCCTCGGCACCCTCGCCTTCGCGATCCAGTCCGGGTGCCGGTTCACCGCCCAGCTCGGCTCGATGCGGATCTCCGAGGAGATCGACGCGCTGGAATCCATCGCCATCCGGCCGCTGCCGTACCTGGTGACCACCAGGATGCTCGCGGCCACCATCACCATCATCCCGCTCTACACGCTGGGCCTGGCGGTCGCCTACGTGGCGACCAAGCTCTCGGTGCTTGTCCTCGGCGGCACCACCGCGGGCACCTACGACCACTACTTCTTCCAGTTCCTGCTCGGCGGGGACGTGTTCTTCTCCCTGGGGAAGGTGGTGGTGTTCGTCCTGATCGCCGCCTTCATCCAGTGCTACTACGGCTTCGTGGCCACCGGTGGACCCGAAGGGGTCGGCGTGGCCGCCGGGCGGGCCATCAAGATGGTCATCGTCGTGATGGTCTTCACCAATCTCTTTCTCACCCTTGCTATCTGGGGCATCGACCCCGGATTCCGGATCTCGGGATAGGTCGATCGGATGATTCTCGATCTCAGCGGCCGCGGCCCCAAACCCCTGCAGCTCACGCTCGCGGGACTGGCGGTGATCACCGCCTTCGCGGTCGCGCTGTATCTGCTCGCGCTGCGCTACAACGGCGAGTTCGAAGACACCGTGGTGGTGGGCGCCGACCTCACCAGCACCGGCGACGGGCTACCCCAGCGCGCCGACGTGAAGTTCCGCGGCATGGTGGTCGGCGCGGTCGGCTCGGTGCAGATGGTGGCCAAGGGTGAGCGCCAGCGCGCCACCCTCGAGCTGAAACCCGGTCTGGCCGAGACCATCCCGGACACGGTGACCGCCCGGGTCGTGCCGGACAACATCTTCGGCGTCTCCTCCATCCAGCTGGTCGACAACGGCGCGGCCGCCTCGACGCTGCGCGCGGGCGCCACCATCGCCGAGGACACCAGCGAGGCGACGGTGCAGCTGCAGTCCACGCTCAACACCCTGCGCGAGGTGCTGTCCACCATCCAGCCCGAGAAGCTCGGACGGGTGCTCGCCACGCTCTCGGCCGCGCTGGAGCCGGGCGCGCGCGTGCCCGGCTCGACCATCGAGCGCCTCGACACCTGGCTCACCACCGTGCACCAGATTCCCGAGATCGGCGGCCTGCTGGGCAATCTCGGCCGGGCCGCGACCGCGCTGAGCCAATCGGCGCCCGAACTGGTCGGGGTGCTGGCCGATTCGGTCACCTCGGCGCGCACGCTCAACGAGCACCGCGCCCAGCTCGTCGAACTGCTCGTACAGGGCAACGCGACAGTCGACTCGGTGAACGCGCTCTTCGCCGCGAATCCCGATTCGGGAAAGGAGCTCGTCGCCGGACTGGACGGGCTGATCGGCGGCGTCGCCAAGGACCCGGGCGCGCTGCAGTCGACGGCGGCCAATCTCAACGCGTCGCTGCGAAAGCTGCAGCAGACCTTCACCTTCGGCCCGCGCAAGCAGATGACCTGGCGGATGGATGTGACCTTCACACCGTTCCAGCAGTACACCGCGCAGGACTGCCCGCGCTACGGCGAGATGACCGGACCGCGCTGCGGTGGACCGACGGTGCCGGAGGTGGCACCGCCCCAGGAGTACCCGGCCTCGATGCTGCCGCAGTGGCTCGAATCCGCCGGGCCCGCCCCGGTGGCCCCGACGGCACCGCTGCCCGGACTACCCACCCTGCCGAACATCACGCTGCCGACCGTGCCCGGCCTGCCCGCGATTCCGGGGCTGCCCGCCATCCCCGGGATCACCGCGCCCGCCGCGGCGCTCGATCCCGCCCCCGCGGCCACGCCCGCGGCGGCGCCGCGGCTGACCGGTGTCGCCGCGGTGTCGGCGCTGGTCGGCGGCAGGCCGACGTTCAGTCAGCTGCTGCTGCTCGGCGCGATCCTGGGCGGCCTGCCCGTCGTCCCCGATGCCGAAGGCGGTGTCCAGCAGTGAAATACGGCAAAGCGCTCATCGGGTTCAGCTTCTTCGTCGTGCTGGCGACGGTGCTCACCTACACCATCTGGTCGACGCTGCAGCGCAGCGTGCCCGGCACCACCTCGAGCTACTCGGCGGTGTTCTCCGATGTCCTCGGCCTGCGCGTCGGTGACGACGTGCGGATGGCTGGGGTGCGGGTCGGCCGGATCGACAAGATCGACTTCACCGACGACTACGCCGCGCGGGTCGACTTCCAGATCGAGGCCCGCCAGCAGCTGACCGACACCACCAAAGCCCTGGTGCGGTACCAGAATCTGATCGGCCAGCGCTACCTGGCGCTGGCCGCGGGCGAGGGCGCGGGCACGACGATGCCGCCGGGTTCGCAGATCCCGATGGACCGGACCGAGCCGTCCTTCGACGTGTCCTCGCTGCTGTCGGGCTTCGAACCGCTGTTCAGCGTGCTGCAGCCCGACCAGATCAATTCCCTGTCGGAGACGCTCATCCAGGCGTTGCAGGGCAACGAGGTGTCGCTGTCGGCACTGATCACCCAGGCCGCGCAGCTGGCCAACACCTTCGGCGAACGCGATCAGATCCTCGGTGACGTGCTGAGCAACCTCAGCTCGGTGCTCGCGGGCCTGGCCAACCGCAGCGGCGAGCTGGAGACGCTGATCACCCAGACCCGCAGCCTGATGGACGGGCTCTACGCCGAGGGCGAATCGCTGAAGAGCTCGGTCGAGCGGGTCTCGGGCGCGACGGACTCGCTGGTCTCGCTCATCGGCCAGGTGAAGCCGGGCATGGCCGACGCGCAGCGCAACGCCACCACCGGCGTCATGATGCTGCTCTACAACGGCGCCGCGCTGGATCGCATGGCGCTCGAGTTCCCCGACTTCCTCAACGGTGTCGCGCGTTTCACCCAGTACGGCACCTACGGCAATGCCTACATCTGTCGCCTCGATGTTTCCCTGTGGGGCGTTCTCCTGCCGGAGGGCCTGTTCTCACAGGTCGGCGGCAACTCGCAATCGGGAGTGTGTCGATGATCAGACCACGCGTTCCAGAATTCCTGCTGCGCAACCGGCATCTGCGCCTCGGCCTGCTGGCCGGAGCCTCGGTGCTGGTCCTGCTCGGCGCGTCCAGTGTGCTCACGCAGATCCGGCTGGGCGACATCACCATTCACGCCGAGTTCGCCCAGGCGGCGGGCTTGCAGCAGGGCGCGACCGTAGACATCTCCGGCATCGAGGTCGGTGAGGTGCAGTCGGTGAAGCTGGTCGACGACCGGGTCGACGTGGCGCTGCGGATCCGCCACGACATCCGGCTCGGCGCCGACGCGAGCGCGGCGATCAAGATGTCGACCATCCTCGGCAGGCTGCACGTCGATCTGAAACCGGGCGACGGAAAGGGCCTGCCCGGCAAACGGATCGGGCTCGACCGGACCTCGGTCCCGTACAACCTGAGCAAGGTCATCCAGGATCCGGAGTACACCTCCTCGTTCGAGCGCATCGAACGGATCGATCCGAACAAGCTGCGCACCGCGCTCGACGTGTTCAGCGCCCAGCTCGGGGACTCCCCGGCCATGGCGGTGCAGGCCCTCGACAGCATCGGCGCGCTGGCGCAGGTGATCAACAGCAGGCGCGACGAGGTCGACACGTTGTTGAAGAGCATGGATCAGGTCTCCCAGCTCGTCGCCGACAACCGCAACAGCGTGCTCGTGCTGCTGACCAGGGGCGAGGCGATCGGCGCGGCCGTGCAGCAGCGCCAGACACTGCTCACCCAGCTGCTCGACAACGTCGCCGCGATGTCGAAGCTGCTGCAGGACATGGGCATCGAGAACAACGGCGAGCTCGGGCCGCTCATCGCGAACCTGAACACCATGGCGGACGGGTTGACCGAGAACAAGGAGAACCTGGACCGGATCTACGAGATCGCCCCGGTCACCTTGCGCCAGTTCAACAATCTGCTGGGCAACGGTCCCTACGGCGAGATCTGGGCGCCGTGGATCCTGCCGGACAACTGGCTGTGCTTCGCGCAGGCCGTACAGGGGTGCAACTGATGAGCACGGGAACCGTTCGCGCGAGCAAAGTGGCCGCGCTCTGCCTGGCCGCGCTGCTCGCGGCGAGTTGCGCGCTGCTGCCCGACAGCGTCACCGGCGCGGGCGAGCGCGTGCTGAGCAGGCAGAAGCGCATCAGCGCCGACTTCGAGAACGTGGCCGGGCTGTACCCGGGAAACGAGGTCGCGGTGCTCGGCGTGCCGGTCGGCGTCGTCGACTCGGTGACACCACGCGGCAGCTACGTGGAGGTGGTGATGTCGGTCGATCGCGACGTGCGCATCCCCGCCGACGCGATGGCCGCGCTGATCTCGCCGCAGCTGATCACCAACCGCCACGTCGAACTGGCCCCCGCCTACACCGGATCGGGCCCCCAGCTCGCCGACGGCGCGCATCTTCCGCTGGCACGAACCAGGACGCCGGTCGAACTCGACCGCATCCTGGCCAATTTCGACCAGCTCGGCGAGGCGCTCAAAGGCGACAGCCAGCAGGGCCCGATGGCGAGCCGGGTGTTGTTCCCCCTGCTCGACGGCAACGGTGACCGGCTGCGCGAAACGCTGGACGAGCTCTCGGCGGCCTTCGAGGTGACCTTCGCCAACAAGGACCAGATCGCCAACACGATCGTGCGCCTGCGCGAGATCACCCAGATCATCGCCGAGAACGACCAGACGGTCCGGGATTTCAGCGGCCGCATCACCGAACTGATCGCGCTGTTCGGCCAGCAGTCTCCCGGCCTGCAGGCCGTGCTGACCCAGCTCGACGACTTCATCACCAACACCTCCACGGTCGTCGGCCAGAATCAGGATCAGCTCGCCGGCGCGCTCACCAAGTTCGTCGCGATCGCCGCGCAGATGCGCGCCAACGCCCGCAATCTCACCGAGATCATCGATGTCGGGCCGCTGATGTTCCAGAACTTCGACAACGCGATCAGCCGCGAGCACCAGGCGCTGCGCCTGCACGGCCTGCTCGACAAGATCGTGCTCGACAGCGAGGTGCTCGCCACCTTCTGTGAGCGCGTGCAGATGCGTCTGGACGGCTGCCGCACCGGCAAGATCTCCGACATGGGCCCGGATTTCGGGCTCACCGCCGCGCTGTTGGGACTCACGAAATGACCCTTCGCACCACGCTGGCCGCGGCGTTCTGCGCGGCCGCGGTCGCCGCGTCCGCCACCGGCTGCTCGATGACCGTGGCGGAGCTGCCGATGCCAGAACCCGGCATCGGCGGGCCCGGCTACACCCTGCACGCCACCTTCCGCGACGCACTCAACCTGCCCGACCGGGCGCACGTCAAGATCGGCGGCACCGATATCGGTGTGGTGACCGGCATTTCGACCACCTCGTTCCTCGCCGATGTCGAGATGCTGATCCGCGAGGACATCCAGCTGCCCGAGGGCACCACCGTCGAGCTGCGGCAGGCGACCCCGCTGGGCGACATCTTCGTGGCGATGACCCTGCCCAGCGCCGCGGAGGCGGGACCACCGCTGCGCGAGGGCGCGCGGATCGGCCCCGAGCGCACCGCCTCGGCGGCCTCGGTGGAACAGCTGATGATGTCGGTCTCGATGCTGATCAACGGGGGCGGGCTCAATCAGGCCGCCCGCGTCACCTCCGAACTGAACTCCATCTTCGCAGGCAAGGCGCCGCAGCTGCAGCACCTGATCGGCGAGATGACCTCGGTCATCGCCGCGCTCAACGCGCGCACCGGCGATCTGGACGCGACCCTGCACGGCCTGTCGGTGCTCACCGGCGAACTGGCCAGGCGCAAGGCCGAACTCGGCGCGGCGGCCGACAGCTTCCCGCAGCTGATCGGCCTGTTCGCCGAGAACAACCAGGCGATGGTCGATCTGATCAACAAGGTCGCGGTCACCATGGACGCGCTCGGCGATTTCAGCCAGACGAACGGACCGCAGTTCGTGAGCCTGTTCCAGAGCATCCAGAACCTGATGAACGGGTTCGTGGCGATGGGCGACGACCTGACCGGCGCCCTCGACGGCTTCCACCAGATCTACCCCTCGGTGATGGACAGCATGCGCGGGCCGAACCTCTCGGTCGGCGCGATCCTGTCCTATCTCGACATCGGCGCGATCACCGATCCGGCCGGTAGCCGCTGGCCCGACGGCACCGACATTCCCGCGTTCGTCGGCAGCATCACCGATGTCATCGCCAAGGTGACCGGACGCCTCAACAGCACCCCACAGCTGCCGCCGCAGGAGGGCCCCCGATGAATTCACCGTTGTGGCAGTGGCTGGTTCGCCGTCGCGTCGCGGTCGCCAATGCCGGCCTGGTCGTGGTCATGGTGCTCGGCAGTCTGTATCTCGGCGGCGCGGTCCTGCGGATCGACCCGACCAGCGAGCGGTTCGCCGTCACCGTCGAGCTGGCCACCTCCGGCGGGCTCACCACCGGGAGCGACGTGACCTTCCGCGGTGTGCGGGTGGGCCGGGTCGCGCAGGTCCGCGTCGACGGCACCGGCATCGCGGCCGTGGCCGAGATCGAGGAGGGCACGCGGATTCCGCGCGGCGGCACCGTCTCGGTCGCGCGGCTGTCGGCGGCCGGTGAGCAGTACCTGGATTTCCGGCCCGCGACCGACACCGGCCCCTACCTCACCGACGGCGCCGTCGTCGCCAGGGCCGACACCGCCGTGCCCGTGCAGGTGCAGTCGGTGCTGGGCAACATGGCGGGGCTCGTGGGCGGTATGAACCCCGAGCGGCTCAACGTCATCGTCGACGAGCTCGACAAAGCACTGGCCGGTGGGCCGGACAGCTTGCGCAACATGATCTCCGGGCTGTCGCGGGCGATGGCGGGGCTCACCGATCTGCTCCCGGAGACCGAGCATCTGCTGCGCAATCTCGAGGTCATCGCCGAGACGACCTCGCACGCCCAGCCGGACCTCGGCACCATCACCAGCGCGGGCAGCGCCCTGTTCCAGCAGTTCACCGCCGCCGACGCCGAACTGCGCCAGCTGCTCGAGCGGGGACCGGGTCAGCTGAGCACCCTGGGCGGATTCCTCTCCCGCACCCACGATCCGATCACCGACCTGGTGACGAACTTCGTCGCCATCACCCGGGCGGCCAAGCTGCGCCAGCCCGCGATCGAGCTGCTGTTCCCCACGCTGAGCCGCTTCACCGAGGCGGTCGGCGTCCCGGCCCACGACAACGCGTTCTTCACCCTCGTCGACCCGTGGCCGCGACCGACCTGCGACTACGACACGGTCCCGATCGTGCCGACCACGCCCACCACCGACACCAGGGTGCGGCTCTACAACTACTGCGTCACCGACAATCCCGCGCTCCAGGTGCGCGGCTCGGCCAACGCGCCACGGCCCGCCGGACCCGACAACGGCGCGGGCCCGCCGCCCGGAGTCACCGGCGACGAACTGTCCCAGCCCGCCGTGCCCGCACCTCGATAAGGAGCATCGACCAACCATGAGCAAGGACGAAACACCCACCGCCACCGCGGAATCGGACGACCCGGCCACGACGCCCGCCACGCGCGCAAGCCGCTGGTCCGCCCTCGATCGCAAGACGCTCGGCCTGCGCGGCGCGGCGGCGATCGTGCTCGGCGCCTCGGTGGCCACCTCGGTGTACCTGTTCTTCGAGAACAAGGACAGCGAGGACCTGCTCGCGGCCCAGCAGCAGGCCAGGGAGGCGGCCTGCCGGTACGGCCCGGTGCTGGCCGACTACGACAGCAAGAGCCTCGACACCTATTTCCGGGCCGTGCTCGACGGCGCCACCGGCGACTGGAAGAAGCAGTTCGAATCCACCAGCGCCGAGCTGCGCGACGCCCTCACCCAGGGCGAGGTGGTGTCGAAATCCACCGACACCCAGTGCGCGCTACGCACCGGCGACGAGAACGCCGCCGAGGCCATCGTGGTGATCGGGACGAGCATCTCGAGCCTCGGCACCGAGCACAAGGCCAAGCCCGGCCAGCTGTCGATGGTGCTCAGCCTGCGCAACGACGACGGCCGCTGGCTGGTCGAGAAGGTGAACTCCCCCCTACCGGCGGTACCCGCCCAGTGACCGAACCCTCCTCGACCTCGGCCGCGCGCCCCCGCCAGGTCCGGCGCAGGCCGAAGAACCGGCGGGCCCAGATCGCGGCCGAGGCGGCGGCGGCCTTCGGCGCGCACGGCTATCACGGCGTGAGCATGGACGACATCGCCCGCAGGCTCGACATCAGCTCGACCGCGCTCTACCGCCACTTCCCGAGCAAGTACGCGCTGTTCCGGGAGGAACTGCTGCGCCTGTCCGGACTCGCGCTGCGCGCGGTCGAGCTGCCCGCGGAGGCGACGACCTGGTCCCCGCGCGACCGCCTGGATCACGTGCTCGACGCGATCGTCGTGCTGACCATCGGCAACCGGCCCACCGCCGCGCTGGCCCGCTGGGAGCGCCGCTATCTCGAGCCCGACGACTTCGCCGAGTTCACCGGGCAGTTCACCGCCGCGATCGCCGCGCTCCGCGCGCTCCTGCGCGAGGTACGCCCCGAACTCGACGGCTACGACCGCGTGGTCCGGGCCGTGTCGCTGTTCGCGGTGATCAGCAGCATCGGCGACCACCACACGACGATGTCGGCGAAAACCCTCGCCCCGCTGCTGAAGGCGACGGCGTGGGCGATGATCGACGCCGACCCGGCCTGCGGCCGCGCGCCGGAGCTCATGCGCAGGGCCGCGGGCCGGGCGCAGCCGTTCAAACACGAGCTGCTGCTGCGCAGAGCGGTCGAGCTGTTCCACGAGCGCGGCTATCCGAACGTCAGCATGGAGGACATCGCCACCGCGGCCGACCTGTCGGCGGCCTCGGCGGTGTATCGCTACTACCGCAGCAAGAGCGACCTGCTGGCCGCGGCGTTCCGGCGCGCGGCCGACCGGGTCTCGGGCGCGATCCTGCCCGCGGTGAGCGCCGCGGCCACGCCCGCCGAGGCGCTGGCGACACTGATCGATCTCTATGTCACCGGGTCCTTCGACGAACGCGCGCTGACCTTCGTCTACTACGCCGAGTTCAGCCACGTCGACCAGGCAGACCAGGTCACCCTGCGCCACCGTCAGCAGCTCATCGTGACCGAGTGGGCCGCCCTGGTGACCGAGGCCAGGCCCGAGCTGTCGCTCGGCGAGGCCAAGATCCTCGTGCACGCGGCGTTCAGTCTCGTCGTCGACCTCGGCCGCACCTTCGGCGACGACGGGATCTGCCCGCCCGAACTGGTGATCGGGCTGCTCCAGATCGTCACCCTCGGCCGGCCGCTGCCCCACTGAGCGCACGGGGCGCGGTGACCGAATCCGGTGCGCGGCGCCCACCCGGTCAGGCGATAGCATGGCGGCAAGATCATCGCCGACTGTGCGGCACCCGAGGAACAAAGGGCGAGACGACGAGCAAGCAGGCAGACGAAGCACCCGCGGCCGCGCCGGAACGCCCGATCCGGCGCAGGCCGAAGAACCGGCGTGCCCAGATCGCGGCCGAGGCGGCGGCCGCGTTCGGCGCGCACGGCTATCACGGCGTGTCCATGGACGACATCGCCAAGCGGCTCGACATCAGCTCCACCGCGCTCTACCGTCACTTCCCCAGCAAGTACGCGCTGTTCCGCAAAGAACTGCTGCGCCTGTCCGGCCTGGCGCTGAGCGCGACCGAGCTGCCCGCCGAGGCCGACGACTGGACCGCCAGGCAGCGCGTCGAGCACGTCCTCGACGCGATCATCGGCCTGACGATCGCCAACCGGCCCACCGTCGCCCTCGTGCGCTGGGAGCGCCGCTATCTCGAGCCCGCCGATTTCGACGAGCTCACCGCGCAGTTCACCGCGGCCATCGCCGCGCTGCGCGCCCTCATCGGCGCGGTCCGCCCCGAACTGGACCGGCGCGATCTGGCCATTCGCGCGGTGTCGATCTTCGCGGTGATCAGCAGCATCGGCGATCACCACGCCAATGTGCCCGCGAAAGCGCTCGCCCCGCTGCTCGCCGCGACGAGCTGGGCGCTGATCGACGCCGACCTGGTCCGCCCGGACACCGCGGCGCCGAGCGCGCCCGCCAAGGCGGACTACCAGCCGTTCAAGCACGACCTGTTGCTGCGCAGGGCGGTGGAGCTGTTCCACGAGCGCGGCTATCCGAACGTCAGCGTGGAGGACATCGCCACCGCCGCCGACCTCTCCGCCGCCTCGGCGGTGTACCGCTACTACCGCAGCAAGAGCGACCTGCTGGTGGCCGCGTTCCGTCGCGCGGCCGACCGGGTCTCGGGCGCCATCGCCCCCGCGATCGCCGCGGCCGACGGTCCCGCCGCGGCGCTGGGCACCCTGATCCGGCTGTACGTGGCCGGCTCGTTCGACGAACGCGCGCTGACCTTCGTGTACTACGCGGAATTCGGCCACGTCGATCACGCCGACCAGGTGACCCTGCGGCATCTGCAGCAGCTGATCATCACCGAGTGGGCGAAGCTGGTCGTGGCCGCGCGCCCGGAACTCTCGCTGGGCGAGGCCAGGATCCTGGTGCACGCCGCGTTCAGCCTCGTAGTCGATCTCGGTCGCGCCTTCGACGACCGGATCTGCCCGCAGGACACCGTGATCCAGCTGCTGGAGGCTATTCTGCTCGGCAGGCCCCGGCGCTGACCGACGTGGGCGTGCCGCCCGCGGGCCGGCCCCGCGCCGCCCCCGCGCGC